>CAWDZO010000036.1:0-9641 GCA_963806845.1 uncultured Methanoregulaceae archaeon | reverse complement strand
TCCCTCAATTTCCCCCGCACCAGGGAGAAGAAGACCCCGCAGCAGCAGAGCAGGGCAAAGAGGGTGAAACCTGCCCTGATACTCAGGAGAAACTGGGTACTGACATACGGTGTAATCATGAAACGGCCGATGAAGAGAGAGATGATTACCATCGCAATACCCATGGACAACATCTGGCCGACAAGCCGCATTGTGCCGGGTTCCGGAAGCCACACCATAATACGGTTTTGCCACCGAGCTCATGACCGCGTTGGTGTTTGGCGACGAGAAGAAAGCAAAGCCCAGCCCGAGCAGGATAAGCGTGCCGATCAGGTAACGTGAGGGGTGTGTCAGCAGAAAGGAGCGAGAGAAGAAACAAACCCCAGGCCGTCATCGCCATTCCAGCTGATGCGATCCTGCCCGGCTCTATACGGTCCGAGAGCCTGCCCGGCGTAGGAGGAGAACACGGCCTGCACAACCGGCTGGGTCACAAGAATAGTGCCGGCAACTGCGGGTGAAAATCCCCGGATGTACTGCAGGTAAAAGGAGAGAAAAAATGTGACGGAAAACGTGGCGCTGTAATTGATGAGGGCTGCAAGATTGGAAAATGCAAATACCCGGTTTTTCAAAAACAGGGACAGGTTTATGAGCGGACTTGGGGTGTGGTGCTCCCACCAGAGAAACGTTACGAGGACCAGAGTGCCTGCAGCGACAAGGACAATACCAGATACATCAGGCAGGAGGGAAAACCCGAACATCACGCAGACCAGCGCTAACCCGTACAGCAGTGCACCCGAAATGTCAAAGGATTCGCCGCGTGCATCTGCCCATTCGCCCTCAAGTTTTGTCCTGACGATGGCAAGTATCAGGATCCCTACCGGCACATTCACTAAAAAGATACTGCGCCAGCCGAAACTGGTGGTAAGAAAACCGCCGAGAAACGGTCCCATCGACAGACCAAGATAGACCGCGGTCGTATAGATCCCCAGTGCCCTTCCCCGCTCCTGGGGAGGTGTTACGGAGGTCAGGATTGCAACAGAAGTACCAAAGATGAGTGCTGCTCCAATGCCCTGCACGACCCTGAGGAGGATGATCATTGAAGGTGACACAGAAAATACCATGGCAAACGAGGCGAAGGTAAATACCATAAGCCCGATAGAAAAGATTTTTTTCTGCCGTGGATATCGGCTATCCTCCCGAACGGCACTAAAAAGACGGCGGATGCAAGCAGGTAGGCAGTTGCCACCCAGTCCAGCGTTACAGCATCCATGGAAAATTCGCTGGCCAGGGTGGGCAGGGCGATGTTGACCGCGGAGAGATCAAACGGGGTTAAAAAACCGGCAAGCACCGCGATCAAAAGGGCAATCTTTTTTGGTTCCATTATCGCCATGAAAAATCCTTACGGGCAGGTAGGAGCCTGCAGCGCAATTAAGGTAACGAATATAATCAGGGTTATTCGCCAAGTGTACATCGAATTCTGGTGATTTTATGATTCCGGTGTGAACATTAATGATTCATACCGTTTTTCCAGAGCTAAAAAACATTGGATCCTTCTCTCTGTCCTTAGACGTTGATGTTCAGCCCCGTGCGGATGAATATACCGATAACAAAGGATATTGCGGCAATCCCGAGACTGATGAGGAGCATCTCCCCAAAGCGTTTCCAGAAGGGAAGATCCTTGGCCACGGAAATATAGAACGTGAACAGGAATATTACCATCACAGCACCCAGCAGGGTGAGCATGAGCGCATAATACGGGCTGGTAAAGACAAGAAATGGCAGGATAAGCAGGGCAACGGTCAGAAATAGGCAACACCGGTATAGACTGATGCCTTGAGCGGGTCTGTTGGTCCCCCGTCCGATCTCTGCGAAAGGTAATCAGATGCACCCATCGAAAGCGAGGCTGCAACTCCCATGATCAGGCCGACAACCGCGATGATCTGCGTGTTCTGGATAGCAAACGTGAGACCTGCAAGCGTTCCGGTAAATTCAACAAGAGCATCATTGAGTCCGAGCACAACCGAGCCAACGTATTTTAATCGCTCTTCATCGATGAGAGCAATGAGTTCACGCTCGTGGGTTTCTTCATTTGTCAGGATCGTCTGGATTTCGGGAATCTTATCAATGAGGGCTTTATCATACGACTGGGCACGTTTTTCCACCCCTTCCATGAGTTTAATCGCAAACGTAATGCCAAAGACCCGTGCGATCAGGTAATAGAACCAGATACGGGCGGTGTTGGGTTCTACGTCCTGGTGTGTATATCGTTTCCATATGCCATAGTGCCCGAGCTCATCCTGTGCAATCCGGGTCAGCACCTCGCGGTTGTGGGGGTCTTTTTGCGCGGCAGCGATTTTTGTATAGATATGATGTTCGGTGATCTCGCCCCGCTGCATGGCAAGGAGGGTTGCAATAAGCGCTGGCTCGAATCGGGTTTCAGTCATGGGCACGTATCCGATATGCAGGATATGCCTTTAAACTCTGCGACATTGTGTGCTGTCCGGTATTATCGAACAGCGTGACAGAAGCGGGGTCTTACTCTGAACAATGCAATAAAAGAAATACCGGAAACGAACTAATACACCCTTATTACCAAAGGAGGTTAGGAAGCATGGAAGCAGGCAAGGTATTTACTCTACCAAAACTTCCCTATGGGTATAAGGCTCTGGCTCCTTATATCTCGGAAGAACAACTCACATTGCACCACCAGAAACATCACCAGGCATACGTAACGGGTGCAAATGCAATTCTGGAAAAACTCGACAAGGCACGAAAGGACAATACCGATCTGGACATGAAAGCAACTTTGAAAGAACTTTCCTTTCATATCGGGGGTTACCGGCTGCATAAACTATTCTGGGAAAATCTCGCACCGGCCGGTGCCGGTGGCGGAGGAGTACCCGAAGGATGAACTTGCACAAGCCATCGATGCAGAGTTCGGGAAATTCGACCGGTTCAAAAAGGAGTTTACCCAGGCTGCGTCAAGTACCGAAGGATCGGGTTGGGCAGTATTAACCTATTGCATGAATACCGGGCGGCTCATCATCATGCAGCTTGAGAAGCACAATGTCAACGTGATACCGGGATACCGGATCCTTATGGCACTCGATGTCTGGGAGCACGCTTACTATCTTGATTACAAGAATGACCGGGCGAAGTTTATCGATGCATTCTGGAGTCTTGTGAACTGGAACGAAGTGAATGCCCGGTTTGTGACGCATATGAAAAAGTAATTTTTTTTTAGTTTGTGGTATTTCTTTTTTCAAACGATATAGGAAGGAGGGCGCAGTGCCTGTCCACCTTTACCGCCCCAGCGCTCAAGAAGCGATGATGACGTATTACCTGTTCAGGAGTTAGAGCATTCGGGGAAGCCAAAGCGGCGGGCATGAAACCTCTGTTAAGCGTTCTGCTTTTTCATTGAGCATTTCCCTCTGAAAATCGTAGTATTCGGATATGATGCGGGGATTGTTACCCCTCTGTCCATTAGTTACGATGTATGCCGCCGCCCCCGACGGGGCGCCCCCGCGGCGAATCGTTGACTGAAATGTTAAAAAAACTTCCTGCCCGCCGTGCCTCAGAGAGGTCATGAGTCAGGGGTCCTTCGTATTGGGAATGATTTTCATGGATCGGGTGTGAACCAAATCGATTCATATCAGTTTCTGCAGAGCCGACATATGTGCTAAAGGCAATTGTACTGAACGCTACCTATGCCATTACTGGATACTACTCTCAAAGAATGGATTTAAAAAGGAAGGAGAAATCCGGCATTTTACCGGATTTTCGATCCGGGTTCTACAGGTTTTAAGGGTGTGAGCAGTGATGCCGAATCCCCGGCGGCAAGGATCATGCCATTGCTCTCTACACCGAATATTTTTACCGGTGCAAGGTTGGTGACAACAACCACATCCCTGCCCGTCAGTTCATCAGGTTTGTAGAACTGCTGCATACCTGCCACGATCTGGCGGGTTTCACCCCCGATATCGACCTGTAATTTCAGGAGTTTGTTCGATTTCGGAACAGGTTCTGCGGACAGCACTTTTCCCGTCCTGATATCAAGTTTCTGGAATTCCTCGATAGTAACCATGGGTGTCTTCTCCCTCTTTTTATTGGCTTCTGCCACACGCTTCTGGAGCAGTGCATCGAGTTCCTTAACCTGATCCTCTTCCATCTTTGCAAAGAGGGGTAGCGGAACCCGGATGCATGTTTCAGGAATCTGCCGGACTGCCTCGCTGATGGGGTGGTCTGAGACATTGTCGTTATACCCCAGCATTGACCAGCACTCCTGCGCTTTTGCCGGGATGACCGGTTCGATGAGAAGGGTGACGGCTTTCACTATCTGAATGCAGTTCTTGATCACCTGTGACGCCGCTTCACGGTCTGTCTTGATCAGCTTCCAGGGTGCGTTTGTCTGGATGTACGTATTGCCAAACGCAGCAAGCGCCATCATCGCGTCCACCGCTCCCTTAAACTCATACTCCCGCATAAACCGGTCAACGTTCAATCAGGCTCTTTTCGATCTCTGCAATAATGGCAGGATCGACCGGGCAGGCAGGAACACCGTTGAATTCTTTGTGGGCGAAGAACAGCGTACGGTACACAAAGTTTCCAAAGATGTTGACAACCTCGTTATTGATCCTCTCTGAGAAGACCTTCCAGGAAAAATTCAGTTCTTTGGTGTGGCTTGTGTACGCAAGCAGGTAGTAGCGGAGGTAGTCTGCAGGTAATCCCTTATCGAGGTAGTCATCGTTCGTCCAGACAACATACCCCCGGGATTTCGAGAACTTGTGATCATCGACCTTGACCATCCCGCTGGCAACGATCGCATGCGGTACACCATACCCTGCCGCTTTTAAGAGGGCAGGCCAGAAAATGCTGTGGTGGTAGATGATGTCGCCCCCGATGAAATGCGTGACCCGGTTTTCGCCGCACCAGTACCGCTTCCAGTCTTTGCCTGCCTTCTTTGCCCATTCCTCGGTGAATGCAATATATCCAATCGGGGCGTCGACCCAGACATAGACCACGAGATCGTCGCGGCCAGGGAACTTCACTCCCCATTCGAGTGTGCGGGTGATGCACCAGTCGTGGAGTTCGTCTTTTATCCAGCCGATTGCATAGTTCTTCGCGTTGCTCGTTCCCCGCAGCGTGTCAAGATAGGGAAGCAGGAACTCCTTGAACTCTGAAAGTTTAAAAAAATAATGTTCCTGGTCCCGGAACTCCGCTTTCGTCCCGCAGACCTTGCAGATCGGATCTTTGATCTCACCGGGCTCCAGGTGCTTGCCGCATCCCTGGTCACATTCATCGCCCCGTGCCTGTGTCCCGCAGTGAGGACAGACGCCTTCCACGTACCTGTCCGGGAGAAATCTCCTGCACTTCGTGCAATATGCCTGGTGAACGACCTGTTTATAGATATAACCGTTTTTGATGAGTTCGGACACAATCGATGTCGTCCGGTGATGGGTTGCAGGGTCATCGGTCATGCCGAAGCGGTCGAATAGCACATCCATCCGTTTGAAGGTTTCATCGAAATGCTGGTGATACCGTTCTGAGAGTGCACGGGGAGAGACTCCTGCTTCTTCAGCCGAGACGACAATGGGTGTCCCGTGATTGTCCGAACCGCAGACAAAGACGACTTCCTCTCCTGCCCGCCGCATGTAGCGGACGTAAGCGTCAGCAGGTACGTACGTTCGCAGATGTCCGAGATGGCAGGGGCCGTTGGTGTAGGGCAACCCGCAGGTGACCAGCAGCGGTGGTGGGTTCATCAGTACTTTTTAGATGCTTATGAGTAATAAGATCTGTATATGGTTAAACGGCTGAAACTGGCAACGCGGGCGTTTGGGGCAGAGCCCGGAATACCGGAGTTGACCGTTCTTGCAGCATGGATTGCCGAGCACCGCGGCAGCACCGCAGATATCATCACCTACCTGCTCGACCAGTCACTTGAACCGCAGGTATCAGCGGGAATTATGGCACCCTGTGCAGGAGGCAGGTTCTATAAAAACCGGATTATGCAGTGCCTGCTTGGTGTTGATGGCAGGAAGGCAACCGGTGAAATTGATCTCGATTCTTATGCAATAATTGAAGATGCTGCGGGCATTGTTGTGCAGAAAAAAGGTGCCTGGTGTGCCCTGCCTGCCCCTCATGTACTTGGCATCACTGATACGTACTATGATGATGAATATGAGTGGAATGATGCCATCACCGGCACGTACCGGACCCTGATGCGCTCGATGAGGGATGTTGGCATCAACGGGCATGTGCTGATCTGTGATAGTATATCAGAGCCTGAGATCGCGTCGCTCGTCCGGCCAGACGTTTTCTTTTTCCAGCCAAAGCCAGACAGAGAAAGCCTTGCATGCCTGCTGGAACACCAGCGGCAGATCGCAATCGGCAGGGATCATCTCGACACCGTCCTCGATCTTTCCAGCGAGTACGATCTCCGGAGGATCATTATTCTTGATCCTGATCAGGCATCCATTGCACGTGCACTTTCCTGTCTTGATCCGGATCAGGTCAGTGCCGGGGGATACTGCACGGACATGTGCGAAAATTACTGGAAAAATCTGGTGGATGTCGCAGTCTACTCGAAATGACACTGCTTCCTTGATTTCCTTAAAAAAATCGTAGTATTACAGTGGCTCTTGAGAAACGGACATGAATCTGTAACGTTCACACGGGAACCATAAAAATCGCCAGAATACGATGGACACCCGCCTCAGGGCCTCTTGAGAGGCACAGCGGGCAAGGAAGTTTTTTTATTTTTTATTCTTTAGTCATCAATCCGCCGCGGGGGCGCCCCGTCGGGGGCGGCGGCAGTCATCGTACCTGTTGGATAGTAGGGGTAACAATCTCCGCATTCTCTCTGAATACTACGTTTTTCAGCGGAAACCGGTATGATTCCGTTACAGTTCACACCCGGAATCCATAAAATCGGTTCCAGAATTCGAAGGACCCCGCCTCAGGGCCTCTGCGAGGCACGGCGGGGCAAGGAAGTTTTTTTTTATTTTTTATTCTTCTTTGTCATCAATCGCCGCGGGGGCGTCCCTTCGGGGGCGGCGGCAGTCATCGTACCTGAATAATAAAAAAGGTACCATCTCCACATCCTCTCTGAATACTACGATTTCAAGGAGATTTCAACATCAGGCTAAACGCTCAACAGGGATTTCACCCCAGCCGCTATGGCTCCCCCGCATGTGATACCCTCTGAACAGGAAATACGTCATCATCGCTTCTCCGAGTGCTGGGGCGGTATGGGGGGACAGGCACGTCCCCAGTCATCTTACCCATGCTTTGAATTTCATATCATAGTAAAAGGAATTCTTTGAGCCCGTTTTTCCCATTGCGGATTCCGGTTATGTTATACCCTGACTCATCAGGATAGGAGCTACCCACGGGTTTGGCTATCTTTAAAAAAATACCCGGATCCTGTCATAATTCTCGACCAATCGAATGTTTCCGGCAAAAAAACGTACTTTTATACTCATATACACCTACACTGTGGTCAGAAATACAAAAAATTCTCTGGAGAATCCCCCATGAAGACCATCATCTATTATTTTACCGGAACCGGAAACTCGCTTGCAGCGGCAAAGAGTATCTGTACGCATCTCGGTGACTGTGAACTGGTGTCCATTGCATCGCTTGCAGGAACCAGCGGTGAGATACAACCCGGTGCAGATCGTGTGGGCATTGTCTGCCCGGTCTATGATTTTGGCCTGCCTTCCCTTGTCGCAGAATTTGTTCAGCGTCTCGATCTCACTCAGACAGGCTATTGTTTTGCGATTCTCACCATGGGAGGAATAGGTGTTTCTGCACTGCACCAGATCGACGAGCTGGTCTTTGCACACAACAACCGGCATCTCGATGCTGCGTTTGTGGTCAGGATGGTAGGCAACTTTGTTCCGCTCTATGATCCTGCAAAGGGAGCAAAGAGGGAAAAACTTCTTGCCGATGCGGATACGCGTCTGGGTGAGATTGCCAATAGTATCGACAAAGGGCTTATCGTGCGACCCGATATTGCCCTCCTTTCAGGGTTTCTGAAACGTTTTACCTATGACGGGTTCATCCGGCAGATCCATGATGCCGACAGGAAGTTTATTGCTGACGGGAAATGCACTGCCTGCGGGACCTGTGCAGCAGTCTGCCCGGTGAAAAATATCGATATGGTTGAGGGAAAACCGGTCTGGAGGCATCACTGCGAGATGTGCTGCGCCTGCCTGCATTTCTGCCCGGTTGAAGCGATCCAGTACGGGCCAAAAACAGCAAAACGCGGGCGCTACCGCCACCCGGCGATCAAACTCGCTGATATGAAAGCACAACGGGGCGAATAACCCTGGTTATCTTCGTTACCTTAATTGCGCTGCAGGCTCCTACCTGCCCGTAAGGATTTTTCATGGCGATAATGGAACCAAAAAAGATTGCCCTTTTGATCGCGGTGCTTGCCGGTTTTTTAACCCCGTTTGATCTTTCCGCGGTCAACATCGCCCTGCCCACGCTGGCAAGCGAATTTTCCATGGACGCTGTCACGCTGAGCTGGGTGGCAACTGCCTACCTGCTGGCATCCGCCGTCTTTTTAGTGCCGTTCGGGAGGATAGCCGATATCCACGGCAGGAAAAAAATCTTTTCTGCCGGGCTTATGGTATTTACCTTCGCCTCGTTTGCCATGGTATTTTCTGTGTCACCTTCCATGATCATCCTCCTCCGGGTCGTGCAGGGCATTGGAGCAGCACTCATCTTTGGTACTTCTGTTGCAATCCTGACCTCCGTAACACCTCCCGGGGAGCGGGGAAAGGCACTGGGGATCTACACGACTGCGGTCTATCTCGGTCTGTCGATGGGACCGTTCCTCGGCGGTTTTCTTACCACCAGTTTCGGCTGGCGCAGTATCTTTTTAGTGAACGTGCCGGTAGGGATCCTGATACTTGCCATCGTCAGGACAAAACTTGAGGGCGAATGGGCAGATGCACGCGGCGAATCCTTTGACATTTCGGGTGCACTGCTGTACGGGTTAGCGCTGGTCTGCGTGATGTTCGGGTTTTCCCTCCTGCCTGATGTTTCTGGTATGGTCCTTGTCACTGCAGGCACTCTGGTCCTCGCAGCGTTTCTCTGGTGGGAGCACCGCACCCCAAGTCCGCTCATAAACCTGTCACTGTTTTTGAAAAACCGGGTATTTGCGTTTTCCAATCTTGCAGCCCTCATCAATTACAGCGCCACGTTTTCCGTCACATTTTTTCTCTCCTTTTACCTGCAGTACATCCGGGGATTTTCACCCGCAGTTGCCGGCACTATTCTTGTGACCCAGCCGGTTGTGCAGGCCGTGTTCTCCTCCTACGCCGGGCAGGCTCTCGGACCGTATCGAACCGGGCAGGATCGCATCAGCTGGAATGGCGATGACGGCCGTGCGGTTTGTTTCTTCTCTCGCTCCTTTCTGCTGACACACCGCTCACGTACCTGATCGGCACGCTTATCCTGCTCGGGCTGGGCTTTGCTTTCTTCTCGTCGCCAAACACCAACGCGATCATGAGCTCGGTGGCAAAACCGTATTACGGTGTGGCTTCCGGAACCCTGGGAACAATGCGGCTTGTCGGCCAGATGTTGTCCATGGGTATTGCGATGGTAATCATCTCTCTCTTCATCGGCCGTTTCATGATTACACCGTATGTCAG
>CAWDZO010000035.1:0-19009 GCA_963806845.1 uncultured Methanoregulaceae archaeon | reverse complement strand
TCTGCGTCCAGCTGCACCTGGATCCTGCCTGCGACAGACTCAGCGGTCTTATCGAGCGGGAAAAGCCGGATATCTGCTGCAGAGGCAACACCCACCCCAAGTTGGGCAGCCCTGGCAATCTGCTCCTGCTCAAAGATCCTGCCTTCCGTCACATCACGCATGGTCCCGTACGAACGGAGCAGGGCAACTCCCACCGCGTCGATAGCGACCCGGTCAGTACCGGCAATGATCACTTCCGGGTGAATGAGCTTACCCTTATCCGGCCCTCCGGTTACAAAACCCTCCGTTGCATCCAATACGACGAGGTCTGTGCGGTAAAATTTGTTGATTTCTGCGATCATCAGCCGCTGGTGGGGTGAGCTGTGCAGTTCACCCATGAAATCATAGTTGACCCCATGAACCCGTTTTGCGACAAGACCAACAGAATTTTTCAGTGACAGTGTGAAATGCCCGCCGAATCGGTGCGTCTTGAGGCAGCAGGTTTGAACAACCCTGTCAGCCCTCGCTACAATGCTCGCAATAAAAAAACCCCGGGACCAGTGCAGCCCGGGAGCCTGGATCTCTCTCCAGCCGGTGCGCTCGAGTTCGTCGAGGACCACTGTTGAAAATCCCCGATCCTGTGCCAGTGCAATGACTCCCCGCGTTTCCAGCACGCCGCGGGTATTCCCCATCCCGCTGCGTTCGGCAAGGGTGAGCTTTTTGGGTTTTTCTGCAAGGATTGCCGTACAGAGTGCATCCAGTGTGTCGATATGAGTGGATGCAGGTGGAGGATCTGCACTGTTGTAATTTGCCTTGAGAGCGATCTCAGAATCCGAAAAAACCGACAGGTCTACGTCCTTCAGAACACGCTGCACGCCAATAGATGCGATCCGATGCACCGGCAATGAATATCTCCGCATTCCCTCCCATAGGTATCCCTTGAGTATCGGTAACCTTCCTCAGGATATGAAATCTTGCACTCTACGATACTTACCTCAAAAAAACAACACAATCTCTTGCTGATGGAGAGAACTGTGATATTGAAATCGGCTCTGTCACTATTCCTGTTTCCCTTCTTTTTCAATCCTGGAAACCGCAGTGTCACAGTAACCGGGATCGATCTCGATGCCGATGCCTTTCCGGTTGCACTGCGATGCAGCAACAAGTGTTGAACCGCTCCCCATAAACGGGTCAAGCACGGTATCTCCGATAAATGAGAAAAGTTTTATGCAACGCAGCGGCAGTTCAACGGGGAATGGTGCGGGATGACCGGTCTTCTTCTTCCTTTCTCCGTTAAATGTCCACAACCCGTTCGTCCACTCCATAAACTCATTCCGGGAAATGTCGGACTCTTTTGACCCGCTTGTTTTCTTCCACGATTTTTTGTAGAGTATTACAATGAGTTCCACCGGTGCAATTACGTACGGTGCCGAGGCACTCGCCCAGGATCCCCATGCCGTCCGGCGCGAGATATTTCCCTCGTTCCAAACAATTGTCGAATGATACGAAAATCCAATCTTTTTTGCAATGGTGGTGAGATCCGCACCGACACTCTGCTGCCCTCCCTTGTTCTTGTCCAGCGGTATGTTAAGGCAGAACCGCCCATCGTCTTTAAGCCACGTGAAGCAGCGTTTCATCCAGCGCCGGGAAAAATCACTGTACTCCTTGTAGGTAAGGCGGTCATCATGGGTGGTGTACTGGATGTCTACGTTGTATGGGGGGGATGTGATAAGTAAGTCAATACTTCCCTTTGCAATCTTTTTTGTCGTGAAAATATCGTCATTGATAATACGGGTCTGCCCGTTATCAAAAAAGAAGCCTTTTTCCACGCTGCACCTTTGTGTACAGCTTCGTTATTCTTTGCTAAAGCATTACGCTTGAAAGAAAAAGCAGGCCGTTGGAATGATCCCGGTTCAGGGATCAAAAAAATCATAGAGTTTTCTTAAGGTAATTGAACTTTTCGTTGCAGGATCTGGTAAACAAGCGAAAAACTCTTTTTATTAGTGTTATACCCTTATTTGCCCGGCATGACATTAGCGAAATCTGAAAAAAAGGATTTTATCGTGTCAAATTGTACTGTCTGCCGCTTTCAGCTGTGCCTGCAGGTCCATCTGGTATCCCACAACTGTGGTTCGGAATTGCTGTTTAAGCAGTCTCAACCCGCTGTTTATTGATAATAACCTCCCGTCCTTGTTCTGGAGAAGGGCATTTTCCAGCTCAGCATGTTGCGCATCAATCTGCGATGAAAGAGTTTTAGGATAGGTGACATCCATACCATGAAGGCTGAGGTCATCGAGAATCGCAGTGCGCCGTTCAGAACTCTGGTTGAAAACCATGAACCGTGTGTTCTGACTGGCGAGCCACGATGAGTACTTTAAGGAATTGAATGAATTCTCAACCGGATGCAGTGAAGCTTCAGCGCTCGATCGCATCTCACTGGTACTACCATTAAACATCGCCATCTGAACATTGGTCTCATCCACAAACAATATGCTCTGGTACCGCATCTCCTCGCGGGCTTCAGTGACCTCCTCAACAGTGCGCATCACGGGAACGGCGAAGGCAGCCGTCAGGTAATCTTCCTGAATCTGTCGCAGGCCAGCCGTTCCGGTGTCTCCGCTTATCTTGTCAATGTAGGTAATCACACCGTCCATCCGAGCCTGCTGGGTCTTTCCAACATAGGCAACATGCATCTTGAGGGGCGACAGGAGTTCAGCGCTGTCCTGGTTGAGATAATTCTGGCTGCTGGACTGGCCTGTGCTTTCGGTTACTGCCCCGACCATCGGAACAAAAAGTACACTTAGGAAAAGAAGAATCAACCCCTTCCAGAGAATTTCCGAACTGTTCACGAGCTGTGCCCTCCGGCAAAACACACAATTTCTTGTAGATGGTTCTCTGATTTTACTGATGGATATCGTGGTAAATATTACGAGGATGCATAAAGTTATTTTTTATTCCTTCAGAATGCATCGATCGAACTATCCGGTTCATCCATCTCCGCGGCAATCGGTGCTCGGTGTTTTATGATGGCAATCCTTTTGTTCTGAATACCTCACACAGATCCGGTGCGGAAACGCTTTTTGCAATTGTGCATGTGCAATACGAAGAGCACGCATTGCATACCGATGCAACAGAGTTCAGTAATTCCTCACTGTACAGGTACCTGCTGAAATGCGGTACGCCTCTTTGCCGTCACCACACATACATGGACCCCCGGTTTTTTCGAACCACAAAAATACTCATGATCATTGCTATCACACTATTCCGATAAATGTTCATTATTTCTTAATAGTTAATAAACATATTTATTTTAAAAAAAGCTCATTTTTATTTATATTTCATAAAATTTTAGCAAATATTATTTATTTACCCCTCTTAAAGAAAAAATATAAATAAAGTCACTGGATAAAAAAAGAACTCTTTGGTCCATGGAATCCATTGAGAGATCCATGATCAGATACCCCTTTATTTTTCAGATAGATTCTGCAGTTTTTTCTTTTTTCCCGCTGACTGCAAGTTGTCCAGTATGCCACAGGATCCCGCTCCAGGAGACAGGAACCCGAACGGATCTCACCGACCAAAACTGATGACCTCTACCTGCAACCCACTTTTTGGACATAATCTCCTCTCATGCACTAAATATGGCTTAAAATGGCAATACGATCTCAATTCTGGCATATTCTCTTTTTAGCCGTTCAGAACCAACCGGCCTGAATGGGGTGTTTTTGATCACCTATTTTCCGATAACGGGTTTACGGGCGTAGAATCAGGAATAACCGATAATAGTGGGAGAAAAACCGGCCTGTTTATTCCTATTTGGGAGGAGAATCTCCGTTTTTATTGCCGGGAGTATAGGGAAGGGGAAAAGGGAGAAAAACGGGGGTTTGGAGGATCTGGATTCTGATCGGGACATAAGGAGATACATTCGGCTCGTGATGAAATACCCTCAATTCAGGCTTTTTTGACAATAAATCGGATCATGATTACAGCAGATCGCAGGAAATCGTGAATTACAGGTCACTTTTTTTGCGATCTTGGATTTTTAGAGTTTACAGGAAAAAATGGCTCGAATCCAGACTGAAAAATGTCCCTAACAGACCCTATTGGGAACAAATCCCTTTTTATAGCCTGGTGTATGGGAAAGATGAAAAAGGGTTTTTTGGGATACGGTTTTGAGGATCAGAAAGGAAGTATACCGTGGATTTTGGTCCGTATCTAAAAAAAAATTTCTGTTGAAACGACAAATCATCTGATCCAATCGGCTGGTCTTTTAACAATTTCCGTGAAGGATCCCAACTCCGGTACGTGAGCATCAAGTATTTTTTGTTACTTCAACCGGATCGATATTCGCATCTATCAGACAATCGAATGAAACGGTTGAAAGCCATCCGGCTTTTTCAAACATATGCATGAAGCAGACCCCGATAACCAGTGCACCGGGGTGCCGGTCAATTACTGCTTTTACCTGCTCTGCTTTTACTGGCACGTTGGGCATGGAGAGCCCGCCCATGATGACAATTGCCTTTGGCTTAACACTCCCTATGGCAGCACCGGCCTGCATCCCGATATCGGGAACATGATGGATCTTGTGCGCCTTGCTCTCGTCGACCATGGGAACAAAGACCTGTTCGAGTTCCAGCGAGCGGACGGCAAACCCGAGCAACTCGACAAACGGTGTGCACGTCCCCGGCACACCGTAATAGACGATCTGGTCGCCTTTTTTTAATCCTTTCTTCTCGATATACTCTTTAAACGGGCGCAGGATTCCCGGGACACCATGAAATACCTCTTTTGTGGTCATAATAGATCTACACTTCCCTACGTGAGATGATAAAAATTACCCAGCTGGAGCACAAAACCATGATAATTCGATTCGGGTGTGTACTGATAACGGAAGGCTGACGGGTGGGGTAGCGGCTGGAAAAATCCCTTCAAGTGTTTGAGAGGCACTCTGGCATAACCAAAAATAAGAACTGTCAAATAAGTGAAAAAAATTTAGATGTAGGGGTTGCGGAGAGCCTTGCCCACACCGAAGGTTGCACGCTCTTCGAGCGTCTTTTTGTTCTTTGAGATCTTCTCGTTTGCCAGTTTGGTAACGAGTTCAAGACCGGGCTTGACCTTCTCGATTGGCTGGGTCTCAAAGCATCCTGCTGCCATTGCCTTGCCCCAGACCGAGTCTCCGATCTTGGACCTGACAAAGACGGTGCTCCATCCATCGGGGCTGCCGACAGATCCGGTTGAGATGTCAGCGAGGTTTGCAACATAGTCAAGACAGACGTGGCAGCCGGGCTGCTCGTACTTGTGGGTCACCTTGAGCGGCAGCTGGACGACCTGTCCGCGCTTGCCGTAGACCCAGAACTTGCCCTTGCCGATCTCCATCTTCTTGACGGATTCCATCTTCATGGCTGCATGGTCTTCCACGAGCTGGAGAATGCTCTGGTACGGGAAGTTCTCCATGCAGAAGATACCGACTGCGAGTGCGATACTGGCTCCGACATCACGGGCACCGATCGGGTAGAGCTGGACTTTCCGGATTGCCTGCATCTGGCAGGGAGTGCCGACGATACCGACCTTGTCCAGGCCGAAGCTGCGGGTTGCTTCCTTGATCATGGAAACGTTCGGGCTGATGTTATACTTGGTGCCGGCTGCTGCAAGCATTTCAGCCTTGGTGTTTACGATCGCCGGAATCGGTCTCCAGGGCTCGATCATATCTCCAGTTCGAGTTGTCCATCATGACTTTTGACGGGTGCTTTGCTGCAAATTCCTTGGTTGCCGCGACAATCGCGCCATCAATGATACCCTCGTCAAGTGCAAATGCAAACAGCGGGTGACGATACCGCCATCCTGTGCGTGCTTGAGAATCTCCTTATCGGTGCTTCGTGCTGAGACGCATGATTTGTAATTTCCGAGTTCTGCTCCCATTTTAAGTCACCTCACTGGAGTGCCGCCATTATGGCCTCGTTGATCGCCTCGTAATTCGATACCACATCAAAGCTGAACCACTCCGCGGGCACTGGTTGTAGCAGGCACCGCACTTGATGCACAGGTCGCGCTCTCCCTGGGGTTTCCCATACTCGTGGGTGATGGCACTGACCGGGCAGGCTGCTGCACAGCTGCCGCATCCCATGCAGAGACCCTGGTTGATGACATTGGTCATCAGGTCGCAGAAGCATGCGGTGGTTCCCTTGTCCGCCGCCATCATCAATGGCTTGAGGAATGCAGTTGCGAGATCCTTCTGTTCCTTTGTTCCCTTTAAGAGCAGGTATGCCATCACGGCAACGTTCCTGATCATCTGGGGTGTCGGTGCGCATCCGGGGATGTACACATCGACCTTGATAAGGTCACCAATTGGCAGGTATGCCTCGTGTGCCGGCTGGTTCTGCTGGCCACCGCGGCAGAACCGGGTGATATTGCCGTAACAGGCGCAGCCACCGAGTGCTACGACTACTGTTGATTTTTCACGGGTTTCTTTAATCTCTTCTACTGCGAGTTTGTCGTTAATACAAACTGAACCCTCGACGAATGAAACATCGACCTTCTGGATGTGCCTTGCGTCTGCAAGTGTTGGCATGTACTTAAGGTCGACATACTTGTCGAGGAGTGTTAATAATCCGGCGTAGTTGTCTGCTAATGCCACAGTACAACCGGTACACCCACTCAGGTGCGTGTAGCCTACTGTAATCTTGTCTGCCACAGGCTTAACCTCCTTTTTTGTTGTTTCCGTTTTTGTTCCCACGTCAGCGGGTTTCGGTGGAGCCGCAGCTTTTGGCGGTTCCTCGCTGGCGCTCTTCTTGAAGACACTTGATAGTAGTCCCATAATCAACTCCAATAATTTCCAGTATTACCTGAATTGTCTTCGGAATTGCTTTCTGAACTTCTTCAGAAAGCCCGAGTTCGAACTCGGGGATGTAACCCTTGCTGGCTGACATCCGATGATCGTAATATCAATCTGTCTTTGATGCGCTGGAGCGGTTCGGCGAGATCCCATGAATGGGCATCGCGGTACGCGCCCGGTGGCAGATCTTCAACACGGAGTTTTGTGATCGATCCCGGTTCTGCACCAAAATCAGCAATATCGACGATAATCAGTTTTTTCGTCACTTCCGGGTCGAGCAGGGTAAAAATAAAATGCGGGCCGCCAAGACCTGCATCCACTATCATTACATTGTCGGGAAGCGAGAGTTTCTGCATCTCTTCGATTACTGCAGGTCCAAAGCCGTCATCGGCAAACAGGGGATTTCCACACCCTGCTATCACGATCTCCTGGATACAGCATCGGGGTTACACTCACTGGATGAGCTTCTGAGCCACTACCTTGTTGTCCTCATCCACGTACGATCATGTGGGTAGCACATGATACACAGGGGTCATACCCACGCATGATAACTTCGGCAAGCTGCCAGGGTGCACCCTTGAGTGCAGCGCTGCAGGTTGCAAAGTTCCAGGTGGTCGGGACGAGCATCGAGAAGTACTGGACCTTCCAGTCCTTGACACGTGCAATGTGGACATCGGTTCCACGGGGGGCTTCGTTGGATGCCCAGCCGAGTGAACCGTCACCGTCAGGGATGTAGTCTGCAACGACCTTTCCGTTCGTGTTGAGTGCGTCAATGCAGTCCATCATCTCGTAGAAGCAGTCCGTGTATTCCATCTCACGGGCAATGTTCTGGCCGACGGTGCCTTTCTCATCATAGTTCTTGTAGACGTGACGAGACGTGCACGCGGACCGACTTCAACGGGCTGGCCGTCATACATCGGGATACCGGTGCAGGCTTCCATCTGTGGGTTGACCTTGGTTCCGACCTTGGTGGTTCCGCCAATCGGGTAGCTGGGCTCTTCGAGATCAACTGTCATCTCACCCATATACCAGTCCCATGGACGGACTTCCTTGAACCGGTTGATGTCCCAGCTGGGGCATTCGTCAAGGCTTGAGCTGCCATAGAATGCATGGGTTGCAAGGTAGCCCTGGTTGTGGTAACCGAGAGTCTTGGGCAGCGCGACTTTCATGCCGCCAACATCCACGAAGTCTCGCGTGCCTGGTAGTTGCGGATAACCGCGATCATGAACTCCATCTGGGGCTTTGCAAGGGTAAGTCCTTCCTTTGCAAGGTCGTACATCTTGGTCTTTGCCTGCTCAGAGCAGTTGCGGTACATACCGCCAACACGGGTGTTGCTCGGGTGGATGCAGTCGCCACCAGCGATCTGGCCGATGGTCTGGCCGATTTCACGGAGCCGCTGGATGCGCTTTGCAACGGTGCGCACCGGCTCTTCTGCCGTGAACGGGTTGATCTTGATTTCAGTGCCCGGAAGATAAAGATCGGGCAGGATCAGGATGTCATGCAGTGCAATGCTGTGCAACCGGTTCGCCACTGAAGGATGTGACGGAGCATCAGTGCATCCTTGGGAATTTCGCACTTGATGGATGCTTCCATTGCCTCAGTAGCCGCAAGGTTGTGGGCAATCGGACAGATACCACAGACACGGGATGCAATCTTGGGCACCTGCTCCGGGGTCTTTCCGACGGCGAGTTTTTCAACTCCCCTCACCGGGGTAATGGAACACCAGTTACCCGTCTCGATGATGCCTGCGTCGTTAACCTTCAGGACGAGCTTGGAGTGTCCCTCATGTCTTGTGGTCGGGGAAATCTCTACAACTTTCGACAATATTATCGCCTCATTTTATGTTGAGTTGTTCATACCGCTGTACAAAATTTGCTCTATACTTTCTCTCATCTCTAGAGATAATTGACCGTACAAAGTACGTTCTATTGATCTTGCACAACTGGTTTTATAACCCTTGTTATGACGATACATATCATTAAATAAGGGTGAAATCTGTCCAATAGGGTTTCCCTATCAAAAAAACAGCCAATTAATTTTTATTTCACTACTATATTTTTCAAGAAAAAAATAAAAAAGGAATTTCTGTATCATTAATATATGGTAACAAATATTGAATATTTTCAATCAACACTTTGCTTTTCACCGTTTAATTCATCGAACAATTCTGCGATGGTTGCCCGCCGTTCGGCATACGCATCGTGCTGGTGAATGCTCTCTTCATTCGTCTGTTTAATCGTGACTACCGAATCACCGGCAAGGTCACTCAAATTCAGCGAGCACTTTCTTTGCCATCTCGCGGACACAGTCTTCAACAAAACGCGGGTTCTTGTGCGCGGCGAGGACCACCGACCCTTCATCGCCCCGCTTGAGTAATTCGTAGATACCAGCACTCATCGATTCTTTCAATATCCAGATAATCTTTTCAAGGTCCACGTCCTGGTCATCGTCAGTTTCAATGCAAAGAAATCCACGGCCCCGCTGGTTGTGGGTAGCCATGGGGATTTCGTTAAAAAATGCCTCTATCTGATCGCTGTCGACCCCAAGATTCTGGAGGACATGATCTGCCCGTTCCTTCATGATGTTCTGGGCACAGGGGCATGCAGTCATCCCGGTAACTTCCGCCCCGATGCTCTTACGCACAATAGGATTCCGGAAGGTGCGCTTTGCGATAGCACGTGCATGCACCTTCACCACTTCATCACAGGTTGTGTGACTGACCGGTGTTTCGCGCTTCATCATGTACTCACTGCGCATGAAGACTTCTGTGCGGTCAGCATACTCATGATGGTCTAATAGTTTTCGCGCCACCACGCTGCACAGTTTTTCGATCTTGTTCACATCACCATCGATTGCCTGCTGGAGGACTTCATCAATTACCTCAAAGTTACGCGAGAGATTGGCACCTTTCAGGCTCCGGGCAGGTCAACATAAACATCAAAATTGGAAATAAATATGACCGGGCGCTTTCCGTGGCGGTGTACTTCGACCAGTTTTTTTACGTTCTTCACACCGACGCGGGTGAGGTTTATCCGGACGTCGGGACTTGTTGCCTGGATGTCAGGCAGATCGCGGGAAAATGTCTGGTCAGGCTTTCTCATTTGGGGTCATTTTTTTAATAAGTCATCGCATCCCGGTAATTCTTTCAGGTTTGCTTCTTTAGTTTTTTTATATAATATTTATGTGCTTTGTTGCAGATATCAAAGGGATCTACTATGTTAAAAAAATACTATGAAGCAGATGCGGATCTCTCGGTCCTGAAGGGAAAGCGCATTGCTGTGATTGGTTATGGCTCACAGGGACGGGGGCAATCTCTCAACCTCAAAGACAGCGGGCTTGATGTGGTGATCGGGCTTCGCCCGGGAAAGAGCTGGGATGCGGCAAGCAAAGATGGCATGAAGGTGATGACGGTTGCCGAGGCCGTGAAAAAGGCAGATATTATTCAGATCCTCCTGCCTGATGAACACCAGGCTGCAGTTTATAAGAGCGAGATAATGCCCCATCTCTCGGACAAGAAGTGCCTCATGTTCTCCCATGGGTTCAATATCCACTTCGGACAGATTGTTCCTCCACCCACCGTTGACGTGATCATGGTGGCGCCCAAAGGGCCAGGGTTCATGGTACGCAGGCAATATGAAGAAGGGAAAGGCGTTCCCGCACTTATCGCCATTCACCAGGACCGTACCGGAAAAGCCCACCAGATTGCGCTTGCCTATGCAAAGGGGATTGGTGCAACCCGTGCGGTTGTGCTGGAAACATCGTTCCGCGAAGAAACCGAAACAGATCTTTTCGGAGAGCAGGCTGTTCTCTGCGGGGGTTGCACATCTCTTGTCAAGGCAGGTTTTGAAACGCTTGTCGATACCGGTTACGCCCGGAGATGGCATATCTCGAAATTCTCCATGAGCTGAAGCTGATTGTTGATCTGATCTACGAGGGTGGGCTTACCAACATGCGCAAGTATATCAGCAACACAGGCGCAGTATGGTGATCTCACCCGTGGCCCACGAGTTATTGGTCCTGAAGCCTACGAAGCAATGCAGGAGATTCTTGAAGAGATCCAGAGTGGCAAGTTTGCCCGGGAATGGATGCTTGAAAACATGGTCAACCGCCCTGTATTCAATGCGCTCACCAAGGCAGATGAAGAGCATCTCATCGAAGAAGTGGGCAAAGAAGTCCGCGGTATGATGCCCCAATTTAAGAAATAATTTTTTTCTGGTATCTTTTCTTTTCTTATTCCAATATACTCAGGATAAAAATTTGTATTATTTACCATAGCGAGACCGGTAACACCCGCCATGTAGCCCGGCATATTGCTTCGGTATTTGATGCAGCCTGATCGAAGTCTGTGGCACGGCATCCTATTACCCGGCTTACGCGCTTTCTTGTATGGTGTAAAATGGCGAGAGGTGAAGAGAAAACCACGATCGAGCCATCATCGACCGATGTTTCGGAATATGATCTGGTTGTATTCGGATCACCGGTCTGGGCGTTCAAACCCCCCGGCGATACATGCAGCAATTGATAGTATTGATGGGTGTATGGGTAAACCTGCTGTTGCCTTTTCAACTCACGGTGGCAGGCCAGGCCAGACTGACGAAACGTTCAAAAAATGGATCGAAGCCCGTGGAATGATTACGGTTGCTGTCACCAACATCCCCAGAATATTGATAACACGAGAAGGAGACAAATGAACTCGTCGCGCTTGTCTCTGCTTTAATGAATGGATAATTTTACTGAATGAAAATGGAATTTTACCCGCATTTACGTAAGTGTAACTGCAATGGCGAACGATCTTATTTCTTTGTTTTTCGCATGATTGTGGGGAGGGGCACCCTGTCTTCTCTCCGTATTGTGGTGACATACCGGGTCTTCTGATTCGGTGCTGACCGCCGTTCTCTGACGGCATCAGGTATCGGTGTATGAGCCTTAAGCATCCTGTCGATTATTATGAGATGTTCCCTGCACAAAAGCAGGATTTGATTAACCAGCATGTACCGGGAGAAAGCCTTTTGGCGGGTGGCACCTTTATACTATACAACTATGACGGACGAATATGAAAATCTCCTCAAACAGGCATACTCCAATATCACCGAAAAAACAGAATCTTCGGAGCGTTTTGTAGTTCCTGAAGCCAAGGCATATGTTGAAGGCAAAACAACCGTCCTTGAAAATTTTTCCGAAATTGTGAGCAAGGTCCGCCGTGACCCGGATCACGTTATGAAATTTCTCCTCGGGGAACTTGGTACTTCCCGGAAAAATAGACGGAAACCGTGCAATTTTTAACGGAAAATTTGAGATCTCCCTCATCAAAATGATAATAAAGAGTTATGTTGAGGATTACGTTATCTGCTCTGAATGCGGTAAACCGGATACCGGCTTGTCAAAGACGATCGGGTAATGCAGCTCCGCTGTGATGCCTGCGGGAGTCACCGCCCGGTAAGAAAGAGAAAAGCCCGCACCGAACCTGTCTCAGAGAACCTTGAGGAAGGTACTATCATGGATGTGGAAATCCAGTCGATCTCCAAGCGGGGTGACGGTGTGGTTAAGATGGGTCGCTACATCATGTATGTTGCAAATGCAAAACCCGGGCAGAAGGTAAAGATTAAGATATCAAGGATTTCGGGATCGATCGTTTTTACCGAAAGGGCAACGGAAGAATAATAATATTCATAATCTATTTTCCACAAGCGAGCAGCAACATCCAGTCAGAAGTATACCAGAATCCCGCTGGAGGATTCCCTTGTATTATCCTTCCTTTTTACTTTTACCCTTGGACAGTATGATTTTCATGGACAAAAAAATTATCAAAAAAAAGAAATTTTATTCATTCGGTGTTCTGCTTCAGAAATTGAAGGATTGCTCGGTCGGTCCCCCGGTTTTTGTGATAGTAATTTCGTAGTTGAAGTTCTGAACATTGTCAAAGGTGGTGTCATAACTCATCCACCGTCCGTCAACAACATACGTTAATGGATGGACTTCTCCTTTTGTCCTGTTCATCGCAATATACTTGCCATCGTCATAACGATATTCGATATAATCCCCGTAAATGAATTCGCCAGTGGAATTCGTTGCTTTCTCGAGGATAAAAGATGGGTCTATGAGACCCCACTGGACGTTCTTCGAATAGGATTCATAGTGGGGGATTAACTGCGCTGCCTGCAATCCAGTTGCCTGGTCTGTATTGAGTGCATATCCCAGCACGGGCTTTTCAGCTTTGATGGTAATCCGGAATTTATCTCCTGGATAAATGAATTTAAAACCCATATCCTTGAAATCATACGTTTTATAGGTTTTTGTAGTGAGGATACCCGTATCGTGCAGAATTTCTTTTTCGATGACGGTTCCTGAAGGTTTGGGTGTCACTCTCGTCGATACAACCGTGACCACGGTCGCTTCAGGAGTGGTCGGAAGTACGGTCTGGATTGCCGTAGTTGGTGCCGGAGTCTGAACAGGAGCAGGAGTGGAGGGGGAAACACATCCCGCAATGACCAGTGTCACAATCAGGCAGATACCTATCCAGATTGGCGTTTTGTTGTCTATCATATGATCAAGACATTTTGGCTTCAACCTGATAACTGTTATCAAATCCATCCTGTATTATTGAAATCATAAGCAGGATTAACCTGGATTTGGTTGTAATCAGTATAAAAAGTCTATACTATTTGCACAAATATCGGGTATCACTGTTTCTTCAGGCTCTTTAATGAGCTCATCGCAGTGACCCGATATCCGTTTGCATGCCTTTTTAATGATCGGCAGGGGATTTTTCTTGCCTTTTGTGGTGACGAGAAGTTCCGGGTCAGAAAACTGGAACTCAATCATATACCTGGCGACATCGACATCCGGATCGTTTAAAATCTCTTCAACAAGGGCGTTCATGAACGTATGCCCCTCCCCCTTGATGATGAGTCGTACTTTGTCCTTTTCGAGATCGAGAACTTTTACAATCATGCACCTATGTTTGGGCACCTGAAAACTATTAAAGTATGGGTGGTGATGTTCAAGAATCTATTTTCTGATTCCCGGATAATTTTTTTACTAAAGATCGAATTACACGGAACTCGAATACGTCTCCATCATTTCCGAGTGTGGGGGAGATCCCAGGGAATAAGGTGGCTCAGATGGACGCACCGATACTCGTCCGGTTAGAGATTCCGGCAAGTGTGCAGGCGTCAAGGTAATTCATGTGCTTGTGAATCCTGATAATCGTGATGGTACAAGTGCATCCAGGAGCAGAAGATCCAGATCGGTGAGAAGGTCAAGGCTTTCCTGCGGGATATCGATATTGGTATCTGATGTAAATCCGATCCTGAAGTCTCGGTTTCAAAGAGCATCCCGCAGGTATATGCCGGGGGATGTTTGACCATAAACAGCGTAATGGTTATCCCGAAAAGTGTCGAAGGGCTCGTAAGGCTGAATCTGCACCTTTCTCAAACGTAAGAAACCGGAAGATTTCGGCACAGTAATTGAGAACCTGGGGTGCTGCAAATACCGGTGGGATCTCCTGAACCCGGTAAAATTCGCCAAATCCGATAAAATGATCATAATGACCGTGAGTCCAGATCACAGCATCGATATGAGGTGAACCATTCAGGAGAAGCTGCTGCCGGAGATCCGGTGATGAATCGATGAGGATGTGTCTTCCCTCATTTTCGACAAGAAGTGAGGTTCGCAGCCGCATCGTCCCTGTTTTCTTGGCGTGGGAACACTGGGGGCAATTGCACCCGACCTTTGGTGTACCTATTGCATCGCCCGTTCCAAGGAGGGTGATTTTCATATTATATCCAGTTCAGGTGTCGGATTGCATCCCGTTTTTCACCATCTGAATACCTTTTTCGATATCTTCTGGGCTGATAGTCTTCCGGTTTGTCCATGAGCGAAGAAAGAATGGCTTCTTTGACCATCATGCGAAGATCCGAACCTGAGAATCCATCTGTCTGGGAAGCCAGCTGCTGGTAATCAATGAGTACAATGGAAGGAGGAAGTCACCTTCATCAAGATATTCTTCCGCATCTCTTCATCCGGAAGTGAGAACTCAACGACTTCATCAAACCTTCGCCATGCTGCCTCATCGAGCAGCTGCGGATGATTTGTCGCACCGATCAGGAGTACAGTTGTTCCTTACGAGGTTGATCTTGTCGATATTTTTTAACAGGGAATTTACTGCGCGTTTCATTGCCCCGTGATCATCGGCGACACGGCTCTTTGCAACAAAATCGAATTCATCGATAAAAAGAATGGAAGGTGAAAGTTTTTTTGCCAATTCAAAAATGCGGTCGATATTCTTTGAAGTCTCCCCGAGATACTGGGAAGTGATCATCGAAAGCCTGACTTCAAGAACCGGCATGTGCATGGTCCGGGACATTGCAAGTGCAAGCGAGGTCTTGCCTGTACCGGTGGACCCACAAAGAGGAGTTTTCCCACTTCATAGATCCGGTGCCGGTGCAGGAATTCCCGGTGGTTGATCGCAAGTTGTATTTTTTCGATAATGGCGAGTCTGTTCCGGCGTGCAGACAAGATCGTCCATCTGCTGCTCCACTTCTTCGGGTGCAAGCATGATGACAAGGTCAAGTGCGCTCCGGAGTTTTTCATCCTCGCCTATCAAGTTTCGAAATACGGGCATCGAGATATGCTTTGGTATCTTCATAGGGTGGATTTGCTTCACGAACGGCTCTTGTAGGTATATTCCCGTCGAATCAATATTCTCAAAGTAGAATGCAAGAGCGGGATTTTTCTCAATGATAGATTTCGCCCCCTGTTTGAGGAACCATTGTGCTGCGGGTTCAAGCGCGGTTATACGGAGGCGCTGCCCGAATTCTTCGTAGGCAACAAACGGGATTGGCGGCATAGTTTCAGGTGGGCGTCAGCAATAGCCAGAGAGCGCTTGATCAGCCCGTCGCTGACATAGACCGGTCGTTTGATATCCGACGATGTGGTGATGGAAAATATCTCGCGGCAGGCAGGGGTCAGATCATTGATATCAAGCTGGGGGTTCTGGTTGAATATTTCAGCGGTCAGAACAACTTCCATTATTCGCAGGATTTCAGAATCTCCAGACATGGCAGTAACCTTAATTATTCATTTCCTGAATGAATAAGGCTATCTCATCGTGTTGTTACGATACAGCCGTCACCGGTCACGATGACTGTATGCTCATGCTGGGAAACAAGAGATCCCGGGATATCGGAAAGTACCGGATAAACATGAAGTATCTGCGATCTGACGAGTGAGGGGAGAGTGATATCCAGTTTTTTTTCATTGAGCCATCGGCGTGCAAATGGCAGCCCGTGGCGATCCTTTACCTTATTCAGGATAGCGCGTGCTGCAGGAATCCGGACCGGTTTTTGTGAAATCTGCGAATAAATCTCCTTACGGGTTTTTTCACCGACATGTCCGCTGCCGGTTGTTGCGAACGGTTCGATGGCAAAGACCATACCCTCCTCGAGAACAACACCCCCGTTAATCCCGACATTGGGAATGGTGGGAGATCGGTGGAGAATATACTCGATCAAGTCCATGTCCGGTAAGATTTGATATTGGACGATATCCACGGCTCTCTATCTCCTTCTGGATCGCTGCACCCGAGATCTCCTGCAGTTGCTCCGGGCCGAACCGCTTTTATTGCGGATTCGAGTGCCTGTTCAGATGCCTCAAGGAGAAGTGAGTTGCTCCCGAGATCGATCGTAGTCGCAGTATCGGCAATATACCCATCCATCTGGACACCAAGATCCAGTTTTGCTACATCACCTTTGGTAAATACCCGTGCATCCCCGGGTGATGCTGTATCGTGTGCAGCATCTTCATTTAAGGAAAGATTGAGAGGAAACGCAAGTTCTGCCCCCTCTTCTTTTACCTGCTTCTCAATTGATTCAACGAGGTCAAGGTATGATGCACCAACGCGGATTTCCCGTGAACTACTACGAAGAATTTTTGCGGCAAGAATTCCTGCATCCCGGTATTTTTCGAAAATTTCATCTTTCATACAATCAGTTCCTCAGGAAATGTCGTGAAGTTGTTAAACCCTTTGGCGGTGACTGCTCCAATATCTTCAAGACGGACACCTCCGATTCCAGGATAGTAAAGTCCCGGCTCAATGGTGATCACATTCCCGCTTCAAGAGCTTTTCCTGCAGGTCCGACCGTGGGCAACTCATGCACCTGGAGCCCCACTCCATGACCAAGATTGTGAACAAAACCGCGGGTATCGGTCTCGTAACCCCGTTCTTTAAAAAAGTCAACAACTGCCAGATGAATATCAGACTCCCGATACTCCTGCCTTCACACGGCTGATACCCAGTTGTTTTGCCTCGCGGAGTGCATCATACATTTCCCTGATATCTGTTGGAAGGTTCTCCTTTGACAACCGTGCGGGTCATATCTGCATAATATCCGGATATTTCTCTTCAACGGGAAAGAGATCAATTACGATCGGCTCGTCTGATTTAAGCGGCCCGCTCCCGCTCATATGGGGTATTGCGGTATCCTCACCGCATGAAACAATAGTATCCACCGCACTGCACCCATGTTCCAGCAGCAGGCTGTGCATCGAGAATTTTACGTGTTCAGATGTCAGGGGTTTTTTGTCGATATGGAGAATGCCTTTTTTTACTGAAGACGCTCCTGATCAGTGAGATCGCACGCTCCATCGCCTTTTCCGTTACTTTCTGCACATTCTTCATAAACAGGAGTTCATGTTTACTTTTTCTTTGCCCGCATCGACTGGACTGTTCCACTGTCCACCACAACGGTACAATATTCACTCAGCGCATTTGCGAGTGCTATCGGGAAATTAGGGGGAACGAGAATTTTTTTGCCAACCTGACCGGCAATCATCTTCGCTGTTGCCCGGTACGGATCCTTTTCTGTTTTCATTATTTCCGGAAGCCCGGCCTGCGTTCTTGTCATAACAGTCGCAGTTGCTTCACGTGATGCGCGCCCGGGCTCCATCTGTGAAACGATAATCACGCCGGGTTCTCCTGGTTTTTTAAAAAAAACGAAGGGATCACTTGTAGTAAAATGTGTCAGATATTTCATATCAGTATCACGCGATGAAGCGTAGATCACATAGGCATCAGCACCACTCTTTCTGATCGCTTTTGAAAGGGAATCCATCTATTATGATGTGTGCAGTAAAACGTCAAGTACTTTTATTTCAGAGTTGATGTACGAGTGATGGAAGAGGATGTAAAAACCCGGTTCAAGTGGAAATTTTATCATCTTACAATTGAGCTCAATATCATTATCCTTCTCGTAGCTATGTCAATCACGTTTTTTTTTATTTTTCATTCCCCCTACAGCATTCCAATCATCATTGGGATGCTCATAGTGGCATTGATTCTGTCTTTGGATTTTTTTAAGAATTAAGGCTCGAAACGCAGCCCTCGATCGTCGATTTGGTGGCCTCGACTTGCTTGGCGACCTTTTCTTCAGGCGTCGGCGCTGCCATCACAGCCTGAACAAGGCTCGTCGTCGCTTCGATCTGACGGGCAGATTGGACTGACGGCGCATGTAAGCCTGCATGCTTTCCATGCCTTCTGATTCTTGGTCGTAATCGCCTCAATGCCCTTGCGCAGGATGGCCATCATCGATTCGACGTCAACGTTGGGCATCTTGCAATCGTCCATCATCTTGGTCATGTCGGTAATTTTTGACATATCCATCATTTTGGATGGGTCCATAAACTTGGACATGTCCATCATCTTCGACATCCATCATTTTTGTGGGATCCATAAGTCTTGACATATCCATAAGCTTCGAAAAGTCCGCATCGAAGAAGGGATTTGACATGGTTTGACATCGGGTGTCCTCGTGTCGCTGTTAACTGTTGTCGGGAGCTTCAAACTAGCCATACGCTTAGGAACGTGTATGGTTAACAAAGGTGAATATGATAACTCTTAACCAACTTGTCACGCTTTTTTTTACCATATTTTTTGGCTCAAAAGCTCGGTTTTTTACATTTCGTCTTTGCTTGTTGCTCTTGGGCATCGGTAAGGAGACCCCATTTAAACCCTTGAGCAAGTTCTTGGTTAACGGTCGCCGTCGTAAGGGATGTGACTTGTTGGTTTCTTTGCGCCAGCTGCAAAACGATAAATGATAAATGGTTAAAAGGGTTAGAGCCTGCAGGGGGGTATTCATACAATATTGGACTAATTCTAAAGTACGGGTGAGTCGATTGCCATTGGGCGCGCGCCATGGG
>CAWDZO010000034.1:0-64982 GCA_963806845.1 uncultured Methanoregulaceae archaeon | reverse complement strand
TCAGGACTGTGTTCACCTACATTTGCGGTTTTTCAGGTGATGAGAACGAATCGTCGGTTCCCTCCCAGCCTATAAGCCTTGCCCAGAGCCACCACGCCGCATACGCTTTCTGGTTTGCATTCAGGGGCTCTGAATGAGCAGAACTGCACTCGTACCAGTCAACGCCTTTGCGGTGACTGTTCTGCCAGTCAAGTGCCCAGTTATTCAAACCCCCGTTGTAATTACACCCGTCATCTGCTCCTTTATCGAGATAATAATGAGCGTCAGGATCATAACTCTCAATATCAGCAAAATCATAGAGAATTTTGTTATTTTCACGACAATATTTCCGTATCTGTTCATTCCTGATATTGAGGTTCCCGGAAACACCGGTCCCATCCAGATGCCCGGTCATATAGACAAACTTCACACCCGGATACTCCGATTCGAGCCGGTTCATCAGCGACAGATAAGTATTGATTTGGGATTCTTTCGCCGTTGAAACCTGTCCGCACCATGACCACATGACGACATTGACATCCCGGTGTGCATTCAGGTATGTCCGGGTCCTGTCCGCCCATGACCTGCGGTCAGGATTACCCAAGTCACCGGAAATCACACTGTCACGCAGGTCCAGGGCTCCCCCACTACCACCACTATTCCATATATATAACGAGATGGTGAGGGGAGCGCCAGAGAATTGGGAAAGTCCGGTCATCCCATCCGTAATCTGGCTCCCGTGCGACGTATGTCCGTAGGCTATATGCAGAGTTTTTTTAGCACGTTCAATAGCTGGTTCCGGAACCAGGGAAAGATTTGTGCTGGTGTGATTGATGATAATCGGCTGCGGCTGACTTCGGTACACGACTTCTCCCTTCAATGAGGGCGTTTCATCCTGTCCCTTAATCCATATATATCCTGCAATGGCAAAGATCAATAATCCTGCCAGAACCAGTATTGTAACCGTGATTATCTCCATTTTTTTCGCATCCTGTGGACGTATCTTATTCATCTGTTCTGCTCTATTTTATAGTTCGGTTCAGCGTTAAAGACCCCGCTCAAAAGAACAGGAAATTCCCTGGGTGTAAAAAAATCAACGGTCCAAAAAAAATACTTAAGACTTATACCGCTTAGTGAAAGGGAACTCTTTCCCCAAAGGGTATAATCATAATCGCTATTATTTTATTTTACTCATTTGTTAATAGTGAAAATATAATCCCGCTACCACGACCCAATTGTTTTTCTAGTCCACGGACACATGGTTTCTACTACAAGATCACAAGAGTAGTCTCTCTATGGCAATGCGGCAGTATATTTTCCTGACGATCGTGCTTATTCTCCTTATCCTTACAGCCGGCTGCTCCGATACATCTACGGAGGCACCACCACTGCCTACCATGAGTACCCTGCCAGTCCCTGGGCAAATCACCCGCAGGAGATCCTGCAGAGCTTCGGAGATGTGACCGGGCATGGCATACCGGGCGGCACCATCGACACGATAACGTTCACCGTCGGTCTTATCGACAGCCACAAATCCGTGGATATGGAACAACTTTCCATAGTCTATGCTGATGCCATCCGGACAGAAACCCTCCGTCCGGTCGAAGGTTTCCATGGCGATCCCCCGAAGGGCTTCTGGAGCATCATCCGCGTGGAAAACGAGGTAGGGAGATCCGAATAACCGGCTCGATAATGAAGAGCGGTTCGTCATCCGTATCAACCCAAAAGCGCCTCTCGTTCCCCGGCAGATAGTCACTATCGAAATAAAACCCCCCAATGGTCATTCCCTCACCATCCGACGAGTCGCCCCGCCAACCATTCAGGAAGACAACATTCTTTTACCCCCATAATCCGGCATGGGATGTCCGTTGTCAACCGCTGAAATCCAGGGCACCCTGCTCTTTTCTGGTACTCGGGTAATCTTTGAAATGTGATCAGAATTTTTTAATTCTCTGCTCCTAAAACGTCACGATAACTCACCAGATTGCCTTCCAGAAGCCTGATGAAAAATCACCCTGAATACAGGAGTGCAATGAAAATACTCATATCTGAAGAAGGGATTCTTTTGTGTATGGATCTCTTCATTCTCCGCCATGGAAAAGCAGAAAAATCTTCTGATGATACTCCTGATGCAGCCCGGGCACTCACCCGCGAGGGAAAGGAGGAGGTAAAAAAAGTGGCACAGTGGATGAAAGGAAACAAGATTCAGATTCGATGCTATTGCAACAAGCCCGTTAAAACGTGCCCGGGGGACGGCAAAGATTGTTGCAGCGGTTCTTGATCAAAAAGACCGGCTCGTGGTCTGGGATGAACTTGCACCAGGTGGCGATCTGGATACGGTCTGCTACCACGCTTCAGGCTATGGTGAACATGCATCGGTCCTTGTCGTCGGGCATGAACCCGGGTTATCCATGCTTATCAGTAAAATCACGGGAGATAAGAGTAACAGTTCTCTTATCCTGGCAAAAGCGGGTCTGGCAAAAATCCAGAATTATTCATATACCAGACTTCCATCAGGTGATCTTCAATGGCTGCTTACCCCGAAGCAGATGAAGGATAAGCGATAACTCCCAAAATATTCAACCTGACGTAGTACGCCTGGCATTACCATCTGGCTGCATATCATTTTCTTTTTCCCGCCATTCATTTCATTAAAGTGATCAGATCAGCGTGTATCAGTTCATCATGGTGGCATCCGAAAAACCGATGAGTCCTTTTAGTAATCGAATACTTTCACCCTTCGCTTGGGTCGCGTTCATATTCCCGTGATTCCATGGAATCGGGTATGGAGCTCTCAAGCTGCTTTGTGATCTGCCATCGCTGCAACCATGAATGGGTATATTTTGGTTCACGGCTTGTCAGCCTGCAAAGGGTACGCAAACCGGTTACGGTCGAATGCCCGCGATGTCAGAACCGGGTAAAGATGGATAGGAGGAATGCCCGATAAACAAAAGTGAGGAACCTGCCGGATGGATATCACGAAGAACAAGGAATCAGGCACCTGGCTCTGAGATTTTTTCTCTCGTATCAGAACCAGTTCCACATATAGTGTAATATATAAAATAAGGCAAGGCAGAACAAGACGACAAAGGCACTTACAGCAATAATGTCCATACTATCCGATATCAGGTGACTACGTCGCGTCATATACGATACTTTATTCGAGAGTAATATTATTTATCAGACTTTCATCATCAGGTGAACTGGGTCAAGGCAGGCGCGATACGGGCTGATCTCCCGGTACTGGTCCTCGAGGGTGCTGTCTGCAGATGGAGAAAAACAACCACAGGTTATTGAAACCTGAACCTAAAGAAAAAAGAAGGGGAGTTATCTCTTCCAGACTTCCTCGGTCATCATGTTCTTTCCGTGATAGATGATCTCTTCTGCAGTAAAGACCAGGACGACAAAATCAGGGTTGTCCACGGATTTGAAATACTGTTCAAACATCGGGTTCCAGTACTTCTTCTTGGTCGCAAGATCTTCATGGACTTCCCCTTTTGCCCGCATCTCCACATACGGGTCGGAAAATTCCTTGCCGGACCAGGTCGAAATCGCGACATTGGGATTCTTTTTCAGCTGTGCTACTTTTTTGGAAGCCTTCATGGTTCCTCCGACAAAGGTCATGTCCGGAAATCCATTCAGCACCATGAACCGCACTGCAGGCAGTTTGCCGTCAACCGTGGCAATGGCCGCTACGTGAGGACCTCCCACCACGTCCAGGATATTCTCCTTGAGTGCCATGCAGAACACTCTCGCAGGTGATTGTATTAAATGTTACGGGGAGAGCCCATCTCCAGTATGTGACAATAGTATAATCAGCACCCCGTTCAGGTGTTATCGCATTTTTTGGGGAGCACAAAGAGGTGGGGGTTGAACCCCGTTTGAGCATTCACGTTTTTTTAAACATTTCCTATGAAAACCGTATTATTCAGATATGAGGAGGAGATTGTTACCACACTATCCATTGGATATGATAAATGCCACCGCTCTAGACTGAGCTTCCTGTACTGCGGATCGGTAGCTAAAATTCAAAAAACTCCCCGCCCGCCGTGCCTTTGAGAGAGAGAACGTACACCCGATACAGGATTCTCGTGATTGGACTGATGTGTGTAACCAGTACACATTTTTTTTATTTCTGCACGGGTTTATCTGGCGGTATAAAAAGGATTTGTTTTATTTCGTTTTTGGGTCCTTCCTGAACATGACTACCAAGGCGATTACCGCAATCATCACAATCGCACCCGCCGCCAGAAGCAGATCGATTGCAGATGGCTTGTATACCTTTTTCAATTCCGCAGAATACTTCTGGGTCTGCCCGGCAGTTATGGAAATGTTGGTTGTAGTATTCGCATACTCCTTCAGGGTTAACAAAACCGCGTGTGTCCCGGGGGAAAGTCCGGGGAGGGTTACCGGACTTACCCCTTTGAAATCACCATCGATAAATATTTCGGCACCCGAAGGATCGGTAATGACCGCAAGCGAGCCGGTGATCTCTTTTGTTGCAACCAGTTCGGCATTGATCGCAGACATTCGTCCGGATCCGACCGATACGATGTTGACTCCAGTTATCATATCCTTTGGACGAGAGCGTGACCTGGTGGTTGCCAGGGAGAATCTCCGAAATAATTGTCGGTGCTATGCCACTCTGCCAGCCATCAATGTACACTTCAGCACCCGAGGGGATCGACGTGATAGCAATCGATCCGTTTTGGGGTGGCTGGGTCGTAGGTTGTGGAACACTCCTGGTGAGTACTAGCCGCGATCGTGAGGGGGGTTACGGATTCCACCACGATATTCCTTGTGTATTCCTCATAACCGTCGAGTGTAATCGTTATCCGGTGATCACCGATAGCAGTATCCGTAAGTGTCAGGGGTGTTCTGCCCTTAATGACATTGTCAATAAATACGAGCGCACCCGGAGGATTTGAAGTTACGGAAAGTGTTGTCGCAGGAGAGGTAACCGTGACAAAATTACTCATGCTTGCACGGTCTGACAGTCCCCGAACAGGTATCACGTGCCTCGAGGGAAACTGAATAAATTCCCGGGGTTCGGTAGGTATGCCGGGGATTCTGTGCCGGGGAGGTTCCCCCGTCACCGAAACTCCAGGTGAAGGCATTTGCTCCTCTTGATGTACTGGTGAACTGAACCGTAAGAGGGGCTGTTCCGGAGGTCGGGACTCCCGGTAAAACCTGCAGCAGGTTGTAATGGTACACAAGCGGGGACCACCGGGGAGTAATTTACGGAGGCAGGGATATTCATTACAAAGGTGCCGGATCTCCACAGGTCACATTGCGTGCCTGCCATGTATTTCAGCGTAAAAAGCCCTGAACTGGTGTAGGTATGGGTTACCCCATCAACCGGACCATAGTAAGGAGGTGAACCGTCACCAAAATCCAGGGAATACTGGGTAGGAAAATCCCCGCCAACGGAGGGTTGTGCCGGGAACATAAATCCCTGGGTACAGGGTAAACCCGGCGGTGATCGATCGCACCCGCCACTGAACAGGATAAACGACTGGCTCTGTGGCGGCCCGTCACACTGGGCTGCAGTCACCGGGAATATGCACCACCCCAGCAGGATGACTGCACAGCACACCATGATCAGGTTATTTACCGGTATTCTTTTCATTTTCCTCTCCTCTGGTTCCCGTACAACAATGTGATCTGCCATCCGTATACGTTACACCAAGACATTGATCGTTTTATCGTAAAAACCCCAGCGGTCCTTTTCACTGATTATGGTTGTCAGTGAATTGATGACCATTTTCCTTGCTAATCTGAATAATACTGGAATGATTAGCGGCATACGTACAGGTGCTGCTTATTTCCGGGGGGTAAAAAATAATAATTGTAATTTTCCTTCAACTAAATCCGGCATCAATTGATGGCATCACTCAATCTTCTGAACCCTCACCGTGAAATTCCCTTCCCAGCCAAGAGTAAGCCGGGAACTTCCCAGGATCTGCCCTGACTGGAGATCCCGTGCAGTGACCGAGATGATGACGGGATCGCTGGTTGATGCAGGGACATCAGTAAACGACCAGTAGACCTTTTCCCCGTGATTTACAACGGGTTGTGAAAGCCTGCTGACCGTGTAATTCGGAGGGTTCCAGTCTAAAAAATGCCCGTAGGATGCGTTCCAGGTAAACTCTGCATCCGCAGGGTTGAACCCGCTGACGTTCGGTGTAAGCCCTATACCGGGTGTTGAGGACATGAGCGGGGTGTACATCTGCGGTGCGGCTTCTATCCTGACAGAACGGGTAATCGGGACAGTGACAGACACCGGCATCGGCAGAACACGTTGATGGGACCGTAGGTAGTAGTATTTTCAGAAGCCTGAGAAAGACACCCTGCACTGACGAGAAGTGCGGTTAGCATGACCAGAGCTGCAAGGATGACCGAGGAGTATTGATGGGAAGTTTTGCTGGTTCTTTTCCGACATGGGATACCTCATTATCACGGAATAATTAGTCCCCAAACATGAAATCCACCCGGTAGTCCTGCGTGCATTCCCCGTCAAGAACCGTCTCATAAGTCCGGGTCTCTCCTTTACCAGAGGGCCTATAAAGATGGACCTTGAGTCCCGGATCGTTCCGGTTCCGGTATTCACCAGATTGAAATGCAACTGCACCGCATCAGCCGACACATTCCCCGTTGTGATAAACATACCCTTTCACCCGTTCATAACACCCCTGCCCGATCGACCATCCTTCAGTATACTCATTATGGGCATGCAGGTCTCCCTGTGCACTGTCGTGTACTGCAGGACTACCGAGGCACCCGGAGAAAAAGACGAGTGTGATGACCAGCGCAATCATTACCGCATGAATTTTCATAAAATTTTCCCTCCGGCGAACGCGTGATACAATCTTCCTACCATCCAAAGAACCATGCCATGGCAAGAAAACCGTGGATGAGCGCAATCACGATAGTCAGCCGGGCGAGATTCACGTGCCATGAAAACGGTATAGTTACCTTTCCCCTTCAAAATCATGGAACCGAGCACTGCAGTACCGATGAGACAGAGGAACAGGATACTCCCTGCAACCATAATCACCGGAAACGTAATCCATGCCGATAATGCCATGTAAAGTCGTCACCTTCATCGCTGATAAAGGTTTCACGGGAATGTATGATCACGGAAGTTTTGTAACCGTTATAAGGGGTGATGATGCCGATGGAACCACACTGCATTTCCCGTTCACACACCCGCAGCTGCCGGCACCACAATCGATCGGTCCCTCGCAGCTCATCGTGCACATCAGATTACATACCCCTTTGTTTGCCTTGTTGGTACAGCTCGTGGGATGGCAGCACTGGGCAGGTACACAGTCATCATCTGTGATGCAGACTTTGTGCAGAAGCAGGAGCAGTTGTCACCACAGGAACAGGAGTAGGGTGGGTGATACTGTTACGACAGGGGGATTGCCTGCAGTGCACCCGCTCACCATAATCAGGCAAGCGGTGACCATCAGGAGAATGAATACCAAACCAGAAGTATTACCGGCCATGGTTTCAGATTTCACAGGGAATATGATAATTATTTGGTAGGTATGCGACTCTGTAAAAAAGTGAAAAAACTGAACGCTCAGGGTTTCAACCCCGTCGCTGTGCACCCTTGATGCGATAACTTTGAAAGGTAATACATCATTATCGCAAAAGCGCAGGGTGGTAATGGACAGGCACTGTCCCCTCTTCATTTACCTGTATTTTTAACCCTGAAAAGGATTCTGCTGAGGCAGAACTGCAAAAAGAGAATCATTCAAGACGATTTACCTGCCCGGCTGGACCGGGTGCGGTCACCGGTCATTTTCTTCCTCCTGAGCAGGGTGTGATAGGCGATTGCAAACCGGTGTGCCTCATCACGGATCTCCTGGATGTACCGCAGTGCCATCCCTTTTGGATCGAGCTGTCGCGGGAGCATCTCACCGGGCACATACACCTCCTCTTCTTTCTTGGCAATCGCAATCACCGGGATGACAAGGTCAAGACCCTGTAACTACCTCCAGTGCAGCGGACAACTGGCCTTTCCCGCCATCGATGATGATCAGGTCGGGAAGATCCGTGTTCTCTTCGATGAGCCGGTGATAACGCCGTTTCACGATCTCTGCAATTGAGGCAACGTCATCAATACCCTCGATCGTTTTGATTTTAAACCTGCGGTAGTTCTTCTTGTCCGGCACCCCGCTCCGGAACTGCACCATGGACCCGACCATTGACGTGCCCGAAAGGTGCGAAATGTCAAAACATTCAATCACTTCCGGGGCATCGGGAAGATCAAGGGTTGCCTGCAGGTCTTTTACTTTCAGCTCGTTTTTTAAGAATGTGTGCCCGATGTTTTTCTCCACAAGTTCAAGCAGTCTTTTTCTTCTCACCGATCTTCGGCACCGTCACCTGCACACTCCTGCCTTTTTGTTCCGAGAGGTACCCTGTCAAGTGCCTCATCAACCTCGTGGGGGAGGATCAACTCTGCAGGGGGTATGCGGTCAGCATAATACTGAACAAGAAATTCCTCAAAAAAATCTTCCCGGTTGTCAAACGAGTATTCCTGCTTACTCGAACAGTAATCCCTTCTCGACAGAAAATACCATCAGGTATACCGTATCGTCTGCTATGGTATACGCAATGACATCCTGGTCAGTCTCCTTCGGGCGCTCAACATGCTGGCGCTCGGCAAGATGCCCGATTGCCGCGATCTGGTTGCGGAGGACAAGCGCTCTTTCGTAATCCTGTGCAGCCGAGCATGCTGCCATCTCCACTCGCAGCAGTGGCTAGCAGTTCGCTGCTCTTTCCCTTTCAGCAGCGCCGATGCCCGCTCGACCTGCTGGTGATAATCCTCCTCGCTGATCAACCCGATGCACGGGGCACTGCATGACTTCATGTGGTACCGCAGACAGGCACGTTTTGGCAGTTTTTTGCATGAACGCAGGCAGAAGATCCGTTTTATCACCCGGAGCAGGGCATCGCGCTCTGATGCAGAGACGAATGGTCCGAAGTACGTTGCGTCACCGGCACTCATCCGCCGGGCAATCCCGATCCGGGGAAACGGTTCGCGGGTGAGCTCGATATACGCAAACCGTTTCGCGTCCTTTAAATCAATGTTGTATTTCGGCTGGTGCTTTTTTATCAGGTTGTTTTCCAGAAGCAATGCCTCGGTCTCGGTGTTGGTCACCATTACACTGACCGATTCAATGCGGGAGATCAGGTTCCGGGTCTTTGGATCCTGATCGGTTTTCTGGAAATAACTCGTCACCCGCTTTTTGAGATTTTTTGCCTTCCCGACGTAGATGACCGTGCCGTGCAGCATCGGAGAAAAGGTAGCAGCCGGGGTTGCCCGGGAGGGTGGTGAGATCGATCATCTGTGATACATAGTCAGAGTACAAAGGTCATAAGGAATATGGATGGGGTAACCGGAATCAATGGAGATACGTGATCTCGTTCCCCCATAAGGACAGGCATATCTGATCCGTTCCGGGAACGTGAACCCTTCAGGGTTATCATCGATCGCCCTGCCATTCGTGCCCTTCGCCTTCCTCCGGTCCTTTTGCAGTGCAGTACATACGGCACATCTGCTGCTCACATCTGCTATGCATATTTATTAATATTTATAAAAATACTCAGATAATTTGGTCGTTGTTCTAGTGAGTGACGACACAGGAGAGGTGTGGTATGGGATGGAAGTATATCTATGCAAAGGGTGTACCTATTGAGGCGCAATACCTCTACAAGAAAGCGATGGAAATGTTCAGTCATGGGGAAGACCGAAAGTGCACTGAAATACCTCAAACAGACAATGGTGATTGCTCCCTGTTATTCAAAGGCACTCTTTGAAATGGGCAACTGCCTTACCAAGCTTGGCGAGCATGAAGAGGCACGTGTTCGCTATGAACAGGCTGTCCAAATCGATCCGGCATTAAAAGAACTGCTGGAAAAACGAAGATAATCTTTTTTTAATAACAGGGATGCATCCGAGCAAAAATATTAAGCCCGCTGCAATATCGGTTTTAAAAACTGTCCGGTATAACTCCTTCGCGACACCTGCCACTTTTTCCGGTGTTCCGGTAGCAACAATCTTACCACCAGCGTCCCCGCCGTCAGGACCGAGATCTATGAGGTGGTCTGCTGATTTGATCACGTCAAGGTTGTGTTCGATCACCACTACGGTGTTGCCTTTTGCGACAAGATCATCGAGCACCTTGATCAGTTTTTTCGTATCATCAAAATGGAGCCCGGTAGTCGGCTCGTCCAGCAGGTACAGGGTTTTTCCCGTTGCCCGCTTGGCAAGCTCGCGGGTGAGTTTGATCCGCTGGGCTTCCCCACCCGAAAGTGTCGTTGAGCTCTGCCCGAGTTTGATATAATCAAGGCCGACCCGGGAGAGTGTCTCGAGCTTGCTCCTGATTGACGGGATGTTCTCGAAGATCTTCATCGCCTCTTCGACACTCATGTCCAGCACATCGGCAATCGATTTGCCCTTGTACTTCACCTCAAGCGTCTCGCGGTTGTACCGTTTTCCCTTGCACTCCTCGCACTCGATATAGACATCGGGCAGGAAGTTCATCTCGATACGGATCAGCCCGTCACCTTCGCATGCCTCGCACCTGCCGCCCCGTATATTGAACGAGAACCGGCCCGGTTTATAACCCCGCATCTTTGCCTCTTTTGTCTGGGCAAAGACAGCCCGGATCTCATCAAAGACTTTGGTGTACGTTGCCGGGTTGCTCCGGGGTGTCTTTCCGATGGGTGACTGGTCAATCACAATTACCTTGTCGATCTCCGCATCAAAGACTATCCCGTCATGTCTCCCAACAGGCTCCCGCGACTGGTGGAGGATCTGCATCATACCCTTGTAGAGTGTTTCATACACGAGCGTGGACTTCCCGCTTCCGGAGACTCCGGTGATTACGGTGAGCAGCCCGATGGGGAACTTTGCGTCGATATTCTTGAGATTGTGCTCCCGGCAGCCTTTTACCGTGATGAATTTTCTTGCTTCCCGGCGTTTTGCCGGTATCCCGATCTGTTTTGCTCCGATAAGGTACTGCCCGGTTAAGAGATTTTTTGTTCTTCTCGATCTGGGCAGGTGTCCCTTCCGCCACAATCGCACCGCCGTGGAGCCCGGCACCGGGTCCCATATCAATCACGTGATCGGCCGAACGGATCATATCCTCGTCATGCTCTACGACGATCAGGGTGTTGCCGAGATCCCGGAGGGTTCTCAGCGTCCCGATGAGTTTGCGGTTGTCCCGCTGGTGCAGCCCGATGGAGGGTTCATCCAGGACGTAGAGCACGCCCATCAGGTTCGATCCGATCTGGGTGGCAAGCCGGATCCTCTGGGCTTCCCCTCCTGAGAGGGTGCCGGCATTGCGCGAGAGCGTGAGATAACCAAGACCCACTTTTTCCAGAAATTCAAGACGGGAGCGGATCTCTTTGATGATCTGTTTTGCGATCTCCACTTCTCTTTCGGTAAGTTTGAGACTGGCAAAGAACGCAACACTGTCACTGACCGAAAGATCCGTGACATCAATGATGGATTTTCCGCTGATCCTGACTGCAAGCACCTTGTCCTTGAGCCGCCTGCCTTTGCATGACGGGCAGTCAAACACCCTCATATACCCCTCAAGTTCACGCTTGCGGTAATCTGACTGGGTCTGGGAATACAGCCGTGCCGTCTGGGGGAGGAGTCCTTCCCACTCACCGGTATGCGACCAGTGGGCATCCCCGTTCTTCATGCTCATGGAGAACTTCATCCGTTCCGAAGAGCCGTACATCAGGGCGTTGTACTGCTCCTCGGTGAGGTCTTTTATCGGTGTAAGCACATCGAAACCGAAGTGTTTTGCAACCGTTGCAAGATACTGCCCGCGGAACCCATCCATCGGGTTGCGGTAAGGAGCAACGGCCCCGTCTGCAATACACCGGTTCTTGTCCGGGATGATCAGGTCCGGGTCAAACTCCATCTTCACACCGAGCCCGTGGCACTCCTCGCAGGCACCAAACGGGCTGTTGAACGAGAACATCCGCGGCTGGAGTTCCTCAAAGGCAATCCCGCAGACCGGGCAGGCCATGAGCGAAGAGTAGGTGGATTCCTTCTCCGCTTCGTCAACAACGATGATAAGCCCTTCGGATTTCTTCAGAGCGTTCTCCACCGCTTCGGTAAGTCGTGACCGGTCAGAGGTTTCCAGCCGGTCGATCACGATCTCGATATCCTGTTTTTTGTACCGGTCGAGGTTGATCTCCTCATCGGTCCGGATGATCGTTTTTATTCACCCGGACACGTGCGTATCCCTCTTTGTTCAGGTCCCTTGAGGAGCTGCTGGTAGGTGCCCTTCTTCTGGCGGACAACCGGTGAGAGGATCGTGACCATGCCTGGGTGTTCTGCGCTGATCTGGTCTGCAATCCGGTCAGGAGTCTGGGAGGCGATCGGGATATTGTGTTCGGGACAATACGGTGTACCGATGCGGGCAAAGAGGAGACGGAGATAATCGTAGATCTCGGTGGTCGTACCAACCGTGCTGCGGGGATTTTTGGAGGTGGTCTTCTGCTCAATCGAGATTGCCGGGGAGAGCCCTTCGATGCTGTCCACGTCCGGCTTGTGCATGAGGCCGAGGAACTGGCGGGCATAGGTGGAGAGCGACTCGACGTACCGTCGCTGTCCCTCTGCGTAGAGGGTATCGAACGCAAGGGTTGATTTACCGGAACCTGATACTCCGGTGATCACCACGAGCTTGTCGCGGGGGATCTCGACACTGATATTTTTCAGGTTATGCTGGCGTGCGCCTTTGATGATGATATTTTTCATGCTGATGTGTGGTATACATCGGCGCCATCATTTAAAGATATAAGGATAAAACCAGCTCGTATTATATAGGTCGGGATAGTGGGGAAGTTTCCTCAGGATTATTTTTTTCCCGGCCTTTGTTGAGGGATCCCCTTTTTAAAACCATAATGGCATTGTTTTTAATATCACTATTAAAAGGTGACAAAACAAATGCGTAGAATCTCCATTGACCTTCGATTTGAACCGCGTGCATGCGGTGATGTTCACAGAGTCTGATTATCTCATCTTCGGGAAAATCATAGATTTTTACAATTTCTTCCGGACTGTGTATTTTTCCCTGAGCCATGGATGAATAATAGAATCACCAGACAATAAATTGATGATTAAAAAAAGAGACTGTATGACATTGCAATTGATCGAGGATCCCAGTGCCTAACTGCATTTTGTGCAAGTCCAGTTCATGCCAATTCCACAATTTACGAATTTAACCAAAAAAATGTAAATTGCCTGATAATCGTTATTCAACTTTTAGTTAATTCTCTACAGAGCAGTAGAACACATAATACAATCAAAACTGACCCTTTAACGGTAAGGATCCACCAGCCCGTAGAATAGAGGTTCAGAAATTTATTGCTATTGTTTCATACATTCCCAAAAAAGTGAAACTACTCTGTAACAGTAATAATTATGGAATTTTTTGTCGAGGAGAATAATCCGATCCTACAAAAGATCCTGCTTCATCACACAACCAACAGTCTGAATCCAGTTTCGTATCGCTAAACGTTGAATTGGCTAATTTCTCGATCCTCCTGCAATGCATACACTTGGTATAATTCATTGCGGTCATAACTACTAATATATATTATATTATATAAATTTTTCTATTTAATAATATACAGAAATATGATGATATTTAAAATTTAAAAAAGAAAATTGGATATTTTAAAAATAATGAAGAAAATCAATGAGAATTTTTTTTGAATTGACAAAAATGGTGCTACAAAGAAAATCACAAGGAATTCCATAAAAATATTACAACAGGATGAGCTTGTCAGATGAAATCCGAAATGAGGCATGTGAACCTTTCACTCGAAAAAATCATGAAAAATAGGTAGGGTAAGGGTTGATTTAGCAGTTAGGAATCTTTTTTGTAATCTCTTGAAAATGGAAGATCTAATGGCAGGACAACCATAATAGATGTGTGCTAAATACTCGTTTCACAAATACTTCCGGAACAACGGTGAATAATACCATGCCTGTCGTAATCCTGAAAACAAGAAAAGGTCTGTCAAGAGAGCAGAAGCGAAGAATCGTGCAGTGAATTTACCAAGACGCTGGTCAGCACCACGGGAATCACTCCCGGAACTCGTGACCATCCTTATTGAAGAGCATGAGCTGGAAGATATCGGCAAAGCGGGGAAACTACGGTGTGACTGATCCTTCCGGTTTTTCTTGGGATACGATCCCTTTTTTCAAATCACTGTGCTCCCCATCGAATTCCAAAACCGCAGTCCTAAAATAATCTCATCAACCGGGGAGATCGCAATTTTGACGAGTCCCCCATAGAGCGGGCATCAGGAGTAAACTTCATTCATTCAGGAGGCCAATACTTTTTCTGCAATGTCTGAAGAAAATATGACATCGGAACCATTTTTCATTAAACCGGTTCCGGAAAAGACGATCTACCTTGCCAAGTGGAGTGCACGGTTCTGGGCATGGATTGTTGATTATTATTCTGTTCATCCTTTTTTTAAATATTGTTCAGGGATATCTTGTCAATTTCGTCTGGAGATTACCGCTTCTCGGGATTACCAGCATCTGGAATCCTCTGCACTTTGGCTTTGAATTCGTATTCTTATTTGCCTACTGGACAATCATGGAGGGGTACCATGGAAGAGGCCAGTCCATCGGAAAGATGGTAATGAACTTAAAAGTCGTCAACCGTGACGGTCACGAAGATCAAATACATAACCGCCGCAGTGGAAAGTCATGGGAAAGCGTTCTTCCTTCCGCTGGACTGCCTGATCGGGTGGCTCGCCATGCCGGGCACAAAATTGCGGGTGTTCAACCGGATATCAAACACCATTGTAATCAAGTCCGACTACAAGGAACCGCATGGTATCCTGTATGTCAGGGAAAAAGAATAATCAGGTTGACATCCTATTCTTTCTTTCATGAAGAACTACGCAATTCTGCTTATCGTATTGATCTTCGGAGCATTGATCTGCGGGTGTATATCAGCGCCTTCCAGCTCTAAAGGGACTTCCCTGGCCACCCAGATCACGACACATGTCCCGAACACAGGGACGGTTACGGTGATTGTTAAAGCAAGGGCTTTTGATCCCACCACAATCACTATCAAAGAGGGAACTACGGTTACCTGGATTAACGAAGATCCGATGCTGCACCATGTTGTCCACCTTCCCGAGGTGACGAACGCAGAGCTCTGCGATTCAGGACCGCTCTCACTCCGCGCAGAGTTTCGACTTCACGTTTACGGAAAAAGGCGGTTAAATTATGGTGACCCCCAAATCGGAGGCGGGAGATCTTCGCTTGTCATCGTTGAATAACGTATTGTAACGCAGGATGCCGGTTAAGGGTCGACAAATCTGCGATGGGGATGAGAGATACAAAGGATGCCTGATCAGGAGACACAAACCGGCGGGCCTGATCCCCTGCAGGACACCAGTGAATCCGAAATCGGGCAGGAAGAGCGACTGGCACATTTCATCCGGATGCTTTCTGATGATGATGAGGCAAACCGCTGGAAGGCTGCAGAGATCACTCGGAAGGTTGAAAGATCCGACAGCAGTCGATCCGCTCATCGAAACACTCTGGGATGATGATTCCCGGGTCAGACTGAAAGCTGCGTGGGCGCTGGGCCAGATCGGGGACATGCGGGCGATCCCTCCCCTCCGACGCCTGTACCGTATGGAAAATGAGTGGCGGACAGGAGATTATTACCGAAGCGATTGAAGCGATCAATCTCCGTATGGGCACGAATAATATCCACGGTATTTTGTATTTCCGCATTCAGCCAGAGGAATTCATCTGCGGGATCATCCGACAAACCAAATTGCAGGATCATACGAATACCAAAGACAGGTTTATCGACTTTGCCGGTGTATCAGCAATTCAGGACACACCGGCATGGCGGATATCGAGTCATTGTACAAAAAAGAAAATGGCAGGATCCTGATCGAGATCAAACTCTCATCAGTCATGCAGCTCTTCAATTCATTCGATCCCGCACCATTCCATGAAAAAGAACTCGACTCCGCTGCAGAACATTATATTGTCGATACTGTCAGCGACTTTCCGCAAAAAACCCCGTTTAAGATCCTCATTTACCTTCCTCCCGATATCGCCACCACTGAGCGGGCGATGAAGATCCCTGCCGCGATCCATAATCATTTCCAGTACAAGATGCTGGTCTCAGACCGGAAATTCCGTTCTCATTTCCGGCATGGCAGGATTACCCTTCCTCATCGGACTTTCATTCCTGACGATAGCCCTTGTAGCACGGCAGTTTGTTTCAACACTGAACAACCATTTGCTCGCCCAGATTTTTGCCGATGCACTCCTGATTATCGGCTGGGCTGCCATGTGGGAACCAATCACCGTGCTTCTCTATGAACTCTGGCCTATCATCCAGATGAAAAAAACCTATGAAAAAATCAGCACTATGGAAATCGAAGTCCTGCCCTTACCGTAAAATATCAGGGAAGATGGTGTTCTGATTTCAGCCATGATACGATCGTTTGTGTTCGTTCGGATGGCAACCCCTGAACAGTTATCTTTTCCATCAGACATCAGCGACTGGAAAATATGATGAATTGCCTCACCATGGGACGGGCTGTATCCTCCCTCCAGCACCATTGCAAGCGGAACCCTGCTGCACGGGCAAGCATTCGGGTCAGGAGCTCAAAATCCTTCGGCCGGATATTCATCATGCCGATTGGATCATCAAAAAGGATATCCTGGCCCGGCAGAAACGATCATGACATCAGGAGAGAAACGTTCGATCACCGGGACAAAAACTTCAGAAAAAACAACCAATGGTAATCGGCAATTGCCGAGCCTGCCTGCAGCGGTGCATTAATGGTATATCCTTTACCGTCTCCAGCGCCCATTTCGTCAACAGTGCCGGTATACGGGAAAAAATGTTCCTGGTGTACTGAACAGTAAAGCACCCGGTCAGTTCCATAAAAACTGTTCTGCGTTCCGTTCCCATGGTGAGCATCCCAGTCAACAATCGCAACAGTGTCAACATGTTCAAGGGCTTTTTTTGCCGCAACCGCCACGTTATTGATCAGGCAAAATCCCATAGCGCGATCAAACTCAGCGTGATGGCCCGGAGGGCGGATAAGGGCAAAACAGTGTTCACCTTTGAGAGATCGCTCGACTGCAGCAATTGCCGAACCGGCTGCGTGCATGGCAGCATCAAAAGAACGGTGGGTGATATAGGTATCCGGGTCCAGCCAGCCAAGCGTGCCAGTCGCGGCACACCGCTGCTCAAGCCATGAGAGGTAACGGGGGTCATGGACACGTTGAACATCCTCACGTAATGCAGGTTCCGACGGCAGACGCGCAACATCTTGGGGAATTCCTGAACATGCATTTAGCAGACGGGCATTGCACTCAGGGTGTGATGGATTATCATGTTCAGCGCAGATCGGATCGATGATTGCACAACAGCGTCCCATTCCAGATCATTCTCATAGCTGAATCTGGTGCGATAGGGAACTACCTTTGGTATAAGAAGATCCGTTTTGTGCTTAAAATCGCGGTATTCCTCATCTCCTGGCTGTGATGCACAGGAAGATCACGTGTTCTTCATAATGTTCATATAATGTAGGGAATTATACTCAGGAACCGGGTAATTTTCCACGAATTATGGTATACCTGGATTTCTTCAGCTCGCGGTTGCCAAACGTTGAAGCACTGAAAGCTAAGCAGGACATCAAAGGGCTGATCAGGCTGCTTGATCACCGTAATGTTGATATCCAGTGGCAGAGCGCTGATGCACTTGGATCTATGGGGACCCTCGCCACGCTGCCCCTTCTTGCAGCGCTCAGCCACAGGAATACAACGGTGCGGCTTGGCGCGATCGAAGCGCTCGGGACTATCCGTGACCAGCGATCCTGTAAGGCCCTGATATACCTGCTTGAAAAGGATGCGAATGCTGAAGTGCGCTGGGTTGCCGCCCTTGCAATCGGCAGATTGGGAAGTCCTGATGCATTCAGCCCACTTGTCAGGGCTTTGAAGGATAAGGATCGGTATGTAAGATATGGAGCAGCTCAGGCACTCCAGGAGTTGTCATGGGTTCCCCAAAACGATACCGACCGTGCGTACTATTCCATTGCCTTTCAGGACTGGAAACACGTAGCACAGATCGGTCCCATGGCAACAGGGCCCTTAATTGAAATTCTCAGCGACCACGATGCCACAACACGGGCAGAGGTAGTGGAAGTTCTCGGAGAGATCGGAGATACTCCCTCGCAGCGGGCGTGTGAACTGGTTCTCAAAGATCCCAGCAGCACCGTCCGCTGGAAAGCAATCCTTGCAGCAAAGAAATGTGGTGTACCGGTTACCCATCTTCCGAGAGGGCTGTCCAGACGCCCCCGTACCGGGCAGAACCCGTGGGCAGCAGCGATATTAAATTTCCTGTTTCTCGGTCTGGGGTATAACTATCTCGGGTACTGGTGGGGATTTCTGGTCTTTATGAGTGCTACATGAGTATTCTTGTACTCTCCCAGATGGAGTTGGGACCGTTCATTCCCTACCTGATCGCGTACCCGGTCACAGCACTATTCGCAGTCCAGACGTTCTTTATGGCAAAACGAAAGGAGACTATGTGAGGTGTCGTTAATGAGGGGTTTATCATTTTTTCAAAAAAAACCGGATATTGACACACTCGGGCAACAAAAAAATATTCCTGCACTTATACAGGCATTGCGCTACAATGATTTTGAGGTCCAGACTAAAGCAGCACAAGCGCTCGGTACACTGGGTACCGAAGGAATCAACGAGCTTATCCTCGCTTTACGAGACAAAGACAGGGATGTCAGGTTGGGCATTATTGAGGCCTTGACCGTGATCAGGGATCAGCGGGCGGTACCACCGCTCATTGAGCTGCTCAACGATAAAAGCAGTGAGGTGCGGTGGGAAACGGCAATAGCTCTGGGAGAGATCGGCGGCCCTGATATAACTTCACCACTCAAAAACGCCCTCAGGGACCCTGACAAGTATGTGCGGTACGGTGCAGCATCTGCCCTCTTAAAGACAGGCTGGAATCCGGTATCAGATGAGGAAAGGGCATTCTATTATGTGGGAATGCAGGAATGGCAGGCGGTTAAGGATTGCGGTCCGGCAGCAATCGGCGCACTGTCGCTTGTTCTGCATGACCAGGATAGCAGCGTCAGGATACAAGTCTATCGAGATCCTCGGTTCTATCGGAGATAAAAAAGCGATCCCGGCACTGATGGAATCACTCCGTGACGAGAATGCTGATGTCAGGTGGAAAACCGTTCTCGCATCACCGAAATGTGGGATATCAGTGTTGCATATTCCCCGCGGCCTGAGCCGGAGACCACGGCTGAGAAAAAATCCCCTGATCGCTGGATTTTTAAATTTCATGCTGCCGGGTCTTGGATACGGGTACCTGGGCAAATGGTGGGGAATTATGATATTCCAGGTTGACATCACCTTAACAGTGTGGCTGTTCAAATATCAGGGCGAGGTCAGTAGCTATGGCCTGCTTTTCCCGGTTTATCTTGTCCTCGCGTTCCACGCATGGTATATCGCGCAGAAGATGCCGGATCTATAACCCGCTTTTTTCGGAATTTTCGAGGGTGGAGCATTGGTAATAAGAGAAAAAGGGTACTGTTGTATTATAATGCATAACGCCATGACCGGTTCACCTCATCGGTGAGAGACCCCTTGCAACCTGCTCCGGTCTGAACCTCCTTATTATTTTTAAATCCGCCCCGAAAATATCCCGTCAGTCTGAAGAGAGATGCCCTTCCAGCCGTTCACTGCATATTTTACAGAGCACCTTTTTCTTCCGATCCAGTTCATCGAGAGTGTCGGGTTTAAACATGATGCATTCCCTGTCAGGGCAGTGATCAAGGCCGAGCAGGTGCCCGACTTCGTGCGCCACCTTCTTTTGTTATCCGATCAATGAGGTCGTCATCGTTCCCTTCCCTCCCGTAATACTCATTACTCGAGCCGGGCAGTCGAGACCACCGCCGCACCGACAGACTGGCGGGCAAGCCCGAATACAAAACTGTTGCCATTTTTAAAAAGGTCCTGGTGAACAACAAGGAGGAGGGGATCTTTTATGGCATGGCGGTGTTTGTATGCCTGGATACTGTCTAGCAGCACCTGCGCATCGATCTGTTTGCGCCCGTCAACATATCCCATCATGCGCACATGGTTTTCCGAAACCGTTGCCGGAATACCGAGGATTGAAGAGATCATTGCGGGTGACCGGCATCTGGAGACCGGGCGGGGACAGGGAATCCCAAAAAATATGGATATGCATCGCTATATTCTGTTTGAATGGGCTCCTATAAACATATTGAGACGTGCATCGGGGAATATATAGCAAAACACTATATCAATACTGTTGAGGTCGGGATTGGGAAAAACACGGAGGCAGCACGCATTCTCCTGGATGCGGGTGCCCGTGTTCGCTGTACCGATGTCAAGGATATTACCGTTCCCGAATGGCTCTGCTTCATGATCGATGATGTATTCTCACCGGATATCAACCTGTACAAAGGAGCAGATGTCATCTACGCGATCCGCCCTGCCATCGAAATGATCCCCCCGCTGCTCGCGCTTGCCCGAACGATCGACTGTGATCTTATCGTCTATCACCTGGGCTTTGAATCCTATGGTAACGGTGGCGAAAAAATTGACTGCGGGGTCCTCCTCCACCGCTATTATCAAAGCCTCAGAACCCGTCAAACAGCGTTGACTGAGACCGGGGGGGCAGTTTTTTCTCCACCGGTTCTGGATGATACACCTGGTTCATCCAGCTCCCGTTGAGCCGGTTTCTGGACTTTTTCTTTTTTGGGTTTTTTCTCCTGCTCTTTTCCCGCCTTTTCTTCTAAAAGCAGGGATTTTATGATCTCCTGCGAGCGCGCCTTGTCATGCAGGAAGAAATTGAGCTGATCGGCATCGAACATCAGTTCGCGCACCCAGGTGGCAGGATCATGCTCGACCAGCAGGGAAATGGTGTCCAGATAGTTCTCGCGCAGCGTGTTCTGCGGTATATGCATGGTTCCGGCAATCTTGTTGAGCGTAATGATCCGGATGGCTTTCTGCTTCTTTGCCGTTGACATTTTCTGCCATCGTTCAGGAGGCATAATCCGCGTATGAATGCCTTTTCCCCCTGCAGCATCAGCAACACCCAGCAGCATAACCGCTGTCGCGTACCGCCAGAGTGTATGGTATTGCCTGCGATAGGTATACCCGAGATATTCATCTGCCCGCGAGAGGTGGCGGTATCCCTCTGCAACAGCTGAAGGTGTGGGCAGCAGGTGTACATTGCCTTCAACCCACTGCTCGATAGTTTCAGGTGTATCATCAACATCATACGAGAGACGCATCAGCTCGTCATCTGGTGTAGTATGGAAAATAGCGGTGATCAGCGAGAAGATTGATACCCGTTCATCTTTCTGGGAGGTGTGCACCTGCAAATCTTCAAGCCGATCCCTTCCGATGGCCGAGGCATAGAGCATGTTGACCGCTGACCGGATATCCCCCTCGGCACTCTCCGCGATTGAACGGATAGCGGCATCGCTGCAGGTAATCTTTTCTGCGGCGCAGAGATATTTGAGTCGAGGTCCGATAGAACGGGCGGGAATTGCCTTGAACTGGACCGGTTCGCAGCGGAACCGTAGTTCCGGGGAGAGACCGTAGAGATCATTGGCAATCAGGATCATCGGCTGCTGCGCTTTCCGGATACATTCGATGATCGCCTTTGCTCCCCCCCGGTCCGCAGTGCCCTGAAGATTATCCGCTTCATCGAGCACGATAAGTTTCCTGACTGACCCGGTGAGACTTGCAGTGATACTCCCGACTCCTGCAATACGCTCAATGACTGCAGCCGTCCGCTGGTCACTTGCATTGAGCTCAATAACGTCCCAGCCCATATCATTGGCAAGCGCGTACGCACTGGAGGTCTTGCCAATACCGGGCTTTCCGTAGATGAGCAGCGGCTTGGATTTATTCGTCCAGTTCATCGCCCACGCCGCAATCTGCCGGATTGCGGTCGTGTTGCCGACGATATCTTCAAGCCGTGCGGGACGGTATTTTTCTGCCCAGTCCATACCAACACGTTGACTGTATATCAAATAAATTATCTCTGATCAAATGAAACTACGATACACGAACTAGTGAGTAATCCATTCTTCAGGTGATACCGTGGTCCACAGCTGCTCCACAGAGACGATTGCAAAAGTAGTCAGGGAATATGAGGGGGTCCGGCGGAAGCATTCCATCGGAGAGATGGTCAGGGCTTTGAAGATCGACGCCCCTCATGTTGTCGCCTCATTCGGGGAGGATGCTGCGGTAATCAGAGCACAACGATGAGGCTCTCCTCCTTGCAGCTGACGGCATCTGGAGCAGGCTCATGGAAGCGGATCCGTACTGGGCGGGATACTGTTCAGTGCTCGTCAATATACATGACATCGCGGCAATGGGGGGTCACCCCATCGCGATGGTGGATATATTCTCGATTGCAAAAACCACGGTACAGGAACTCGTGGTTAAAGGGATGCATGACGCATCTGCACAGTTTGGCGTGCCGATCGTCGGGGGACACCTGCACCCGGACGCACCCTACAGTGTCATCGATGTCTCGATTCTTGGATCAGCCCGGCTTGACTCCGATCATCTACAGCCACACAGCAAAGGAAGGGGACAGCGTGGTAGCCGCTATCGATCTCTCGGGACGTGTTCATCCTTCCTGCGCTCTTAACTGGGACTCGGTCACCATGAAATCCGCCCGGGAAGTCAGAGCGCAGATTGCCGTGATGGAAGAGATCGGCAAACGTCACCTGGTAACGGCAGGAAAGGATATCAGCAACCCCGGCCTTATCGGGACGCTGGGAATGCTCCTGGAAGTCAGCGGGAAAGGAGCCGAGATCGATCTTGAACTGATCCCCAGGCCGAACCTGGCGGCAAACAACATGACATTCGAACAATGGGTACGGATGTACCCGGGCATGGGTTTTATCCTGACCGCAAAAAAAGAACATATTTCGGAGCTTGTCGGGCTCTTTGCCGGTGTTGGAATGACGGCATGCGAGATAGGGACCGTCAACAGCACGCGGGAACTGCGGATCACCTATGACGGGCAGGAGACGCAGGTCTTTGATTTTATCGATGATGGGATCATGCACCTTTCTGATGAGGACGTTGCATGTCTGGCGCGGTAAGACGCATTGGCATCGGAATCGCAGAAGATGCACAAAAAGTCATTGACAGCGCAAAACAAGTGAGCGGAAATTTTACAACGGTCTGCTATTGCCGACCGGGAATTGTTGATATAAAAACCGTCATGAACGCTGTTCAGATTGTGGAGCACACGAACCCTGAACAGGCACTCATCGACGACCTCATGGCAGGCAGGATTGATGCTGCCGTACGAGGAACGCTACCCGCAAATTCTACGCTCAGGGCATTAAAAAAAGCAGAGGGGGTTGATCATCTCGAACGCATTGCGCTGCTTGAGACGGTGCACGGCAAAAAATTCCTTCTTACACCAGTAGGTGTAGACGAAGGATGGACAGTTCCTGAAAAACTTGAACTGATAAAAAAAGGGCGCCTGATTGCACAAAAATTCGGTCTTTTAAAAAAGGTCGGCGTTCTTTCCGGTGGCAGGTTGGGGGATATCGGCAGGCATAGCCAGGTGGATGCCAGCATGGCCGAGGCAGAACTGGTCGCACGGCTTGGTGATGCGGAACACTGCGAAATCCTGATTGAGGATGCGGTTGAGACCTGCGGACTGATTATCGCACCAGACGGGATTTCCGGCAATTTGGTCTTCCGTACGCTCACCTTTCTGGGAGGGGGGCTCGGGCATGGCGCGCCCGTAGTAAATATCAGCAGAATTTTCGTGGATACTTCGCGCGCCTCACCAAATTATGCGAATGCGCTATTGCTCGCTGCTGCTTTGTTGGAATAATTTAAAACCCCTATATTCCATTTGTTTCGGGAAAAAAACGATTTAATACGTTTAAAAAATATTCTGCGAAATTTTGCGCTTCGTTTTCCACTTGCTTAACAGTATGCGTTCCAATATCGTAATGCTGGATAAAATGAGGTATTTTCCCAAAAAGTATTTATATATACCAATAGACTTTCTTTTTGAGGTTAGAAAAATGGCAGATTTACCAATCGCCGCAGTTGTAAGGATTGCAAAGAAGAACGGAGCCGAAAGAGTCGGCAGCGATGCAGCTGAAGCCCTTGTTGTCAAGGCAGAGAAGTACATCGCCCAGCTCACCAAGGAAGCAAACAAGCTTGCTGAGCACGCTGGAAGAAAGACGATCAAGAAAGAAGACGTTGACCTGGCTTCAAAATCCTAAAAATCAACTCTTTTTTTCTCGTGTATTTGAAATTATTTTTAATTGTTTGATTTTTTCATGAGATCTTGCCGTAAAAATTATAATTTTTTACGGTTGGTCTTAAAAAATTCGACTTTATCGGACCGAATATGAACCGATCGAGTTCACTCCTGAGACTATGAAAATCGTATTATTTACGAATGACCTCCGCTTCAGGGCCTCTCCCAGGCACGGCGGGAGGGGAATTTTTTTGAAAGTCACCAATCCGCCGCGGGGGCACGCCCCTTCGGGAGCGGCGGCATTCATCGTAACCGATGGGCTAGAGCGGTAACAATCTCCGCATGTATCTGAAAACCACGATTTCATGTAAAATCTCATGTCATTTTTTCAGTTTCTCAACTTGTTTTATAGATATCGCATTACAGGTAAAGCGAAACGGTAATGGTAAACCTTTCATAAGAGTTTAGACATTGTAAGAAAAAATTAAAAAAAGCAAAAAAATCTAAAATCTTCCCTTTGTACTCCGGATCATTTTTGTATCCCCGCTCAGGGATAGCGCCTGCCCAAGCGCAATTCCGAACGCTTTGAATACTGCTTCGCACTGGTGGTGATCATTCTTCCCGGAAAATGCGATATGCGCTGTGATACCGGCCCGGGTACACAGGCTGTAGAAGAAATGCTCGAAGATGTCAACCGGAATCGTCCCGATAGTCCGGTTCCCAAACCCGCCGGTATAGACAAGATATCCCCTGCCCCCGCAGTCGATCGCCACGGTCGCCAGTGACTCGTCCATCGGGATGATTGCGTGAGCGAAACGCTGGATACCCAGCCCGTCACCAATTGCCTGCTTTACAGCATCCCCGAGCACAATCCCGATATCTTCGACAGTATGATGGCAGTCGACACCGAGATCACCTTTAGCAGTGCAGGTGAAATCGAAACCCCCGTGCTTTGCCATCGCGGTGAGCATGTGGTCAAAGAACGGTACTCCGCTTTCAACCAATACCTTCCCGGTGCCGTCAGGGTTCAGTTTGATCGTAATATTCGTTTCTTTTGTCTCCCGCTTCACCGTAACATTCCTCATTGACATTCCTCCAGTGCCTCTTTAAGGGTGATCTTTCCGCTATAAAGGGCAGAACCGAGCACCGCTCCGAACGCCCCGGCGTCCCGCAAACCGGTAATATCCGATCGTGCCGATACACCACCGGCAACAACCACAGGAATACGTACATGATTGATCAGGTGCCTGACCGGCTCGAACCGGACTCCCTGCTGCAGTCCTTCCACATCAACGTTGGTGTAGAGAAGGGAGCCCGCACCCAGTTCCTCGAAGCGTCGTGCCCATTCAAGATAGTCGCCCGCGGTCTCCTGCCAGCCATGGACTGCGATCTTCCCGCCTTTTGCATCAACTCCCGCCATCACCCGTTCGCTCCCATACTCATCAACAAGAATGCGTACACTCTCCGGCTTCTGGGTGGCAAGTGTTGAAATGATAATCCGCGAAACACCGGTATTCAGCCAGTGAGCAGCATCTTCGGTGGAACGGATACCCCCGCCAAGCTCAATCTCGACACCGGTTTTTTTGATCAGGTCCGTGATGAGATCCGCATTTTTTGCCGAGTTCCCGAATGCCCCGTCAAGGTTCACCACATGAAGGGCATCTGCCCCCTGGTCGAGCCAGCGTGTTGCACAGGAGAGCGGATCCCCAAACACCGTCGCACTCTCACGTTTTCCCTGTACCAGCTGGACGCACCGCCCTCCGAGGATATCAACAGCAGGAAAAATACGCATAAGACTCAGCGGATCATCCGTTGGATCGCCATCACAAGAATATCCTTTGCACCTGCACGCTTCAGGGAGTTGATCAGGGAATAGACCCGTTCCTCGTTCACGACTGCATGCACCGCGACGAGGTTTTCGCTTGATGCAACATCCATTACCGTGGGACCTGAGAGCCCGGGGAGTACACGTTTTACTGCATCAAGAGAAGACCGCTTTACGTTCATCATCAGGTAGCACTGCCCGCGTGCCCGGATGACACTTTCCAGGGCAAGGTGGATCTCATCGATCTTTCCTTTCTTTGTCCGAAGTGATTCCTTGTTTGCGATCAGGTGCGTGGAGGTCTCCATCACCTCATCGATGACCCGGAGACGGTTGGTCTTTAAGGTTGTTCCCGAACTCGAAAGGTCAACGATTGCATCAGCAATCCCCAGGTGCGGTGTCGCTTCACAGGCTCCACCGACCAGTACAACGTTGATTTTTACATTGTTTTTCGCGAAGTACTCTCTGGTAATGACGGGAAATTCGGTAGCAACTTTCATCCCCGCAAGCTGTTGTACCGAAGTAACCGGTGAATCTTCATGCACGGCAAGCACGAGTTTTGCTTTCCCTGACTGGAGATCCAGGAGATCTTCTACATCAGACTCCCGCTCGACCACCATATCCAGACCGGTGATACCGATATCAGCAGCACCGGTTGCAACGTATTCAGGAATATCAACCGGGCGGGCAAAGAGGATCTCCACGTGCGGGTCGAGCGTCTTGGTAATCAGCCGTCGTTCCCCGATTTCAGGGAGATGGAGACCGCTCTTCTCTACAAGATCCAGAATCGGTGCTGCGATCCTGCCTTTGTTGGGGATAGCAAGCCGTACAATCGCTGAAAAAGAAGAGGGGATTGGTTTTTTTCCGGCCGGTTTTTGCCTGTTTTGCCATGGGTGTTCAGAATGTCTTGAGCTCGCCGCGGATTACCCGTTCGGTAATATCGGTTACGTTCTCGAGGGAGTGATCGACAATCCCTTCAATTTCTCCCTGGATCTTCTGCATCCTGACACCGGACATGGGCAGCACCTGCACACTCGCCACAAGCGGGCGATCAATAGGCTGTCCGATCTGGGAGAGGAGACGAACATACATCTCTTCAATACCCTCTACCTGTGCCACACAATCGGTCGCAATCTGGGTCGAAAGCAGGTTATAGATCTTACCGATGTGGTTGATCGGGTTCTTCCCGCTCGTTGCCTCCATACTCATCGGGCGGTTGGGAGTGATGAGCCCGTTGCAGCGGTTGCCGCGTCCGACTGACCCGTCATCGCCCATCTCGGCTGAAGTGCCGGTAACGGTCAGGTAGATACTCTCATTCTTGATGTCATCACCCGGTATTGAGGTGCACAACTACCTTTCGTTTGGTGCTCTTCTTTGCCACTTTGCCGATCTGTTCTTTGAGGATCTCCATGTATTCAGCATATTGCTGGATATCTGCGCAGTATTTATCGACAATTGCACAGGCAACAGTCAGGGTGATGGTGTTCCCATCACGCAGTCCCATGATTTTGATATCCTGCCCGATCGCGGGATACTTCGGCCGCAGTTTCTTATCAATAAAATCGCTGACACTCTTTACAATATTTTCAACATCAGAAAACGGGGCATGCCCCACACCAAATGATGTATCATTAGCTCTCGGGACTCTCCCGTTGTGGGGCTTGAATACATCGCGGAGATCAGTAGAACCTGTTCCCAGCCGGCAGTCCATAATCACATCGCGTTCCATGTTCAGGGTCTTGAAATGGGACCGAAGATAATTCCGTGTCGCTTCAACGGCAATCGCATCTGTGGGGATGGATACGTTATTAAACCGTTTTGTTGCACGACCGTCAATCAGGATAAAAATGGGCCGTATAACCTTTCCACCCCCAAACTTCGGGTTTGATTCGCCGGCAACGATCTCACCCTGATCGGTATTATGGTGCAGGACTGCACCGAACTCTTCAAGATATTCCTTGCAGAGCGCCCTGCTTATAGCTTCAGCAACTCCATCCGCGATACTGTCTGGGTGCCCGATGCACTTGCGCTCAACAACTTCGATCCGCTGTTTTTCCAGAGGAATCTGGGCTAATGCTTCAATCTGGATGTTTCTCTTCATTGATTTCCTCGTAACAATGCGTACTAATAAAAGGAACTGGAATTCATATAACGATTTCTCATATACAATAGTTTTTTGTTTTTATATGATTGGGAGTAATATAATCCATTACTCCCAGATTCACCATCTCTTATATGCTGAAGGATAGGTAAGGTTTTTTTTAAATCATCAACACCCAAATCCCATCGTGTGATTATTACTACTATCTATGAGGTAGTAACGATCAAAGGCGAAAAAAAGAAACGAGAGTGTTATCGTCTGAGGAATTTGTGGAGAATCGTCATCTCGCTGCCTTTTGGTACTTTCTTTACGGGGGGTTTTGTCGGGACCGGTATCTCATCATCCTTTTCATCCTCATCTCTATCCTCTTCGCGGAGCCCTCCTTTCTTCTCGCGGGCAGGTGCCTCAGGATGAGTCGCTTTCTTTTCATGAGGGGATTCAGGCATCGAGCCCGGAGAAACGGCCTTATGCGTACCCAGTTTTGTTCCGCACCCGGGACAGAAGTTGGCTGTATGAGGGATTTTTTTCCCGCAGTTTTGGCAGAACGGGGGAGTTTCAGCACTGTCATCCTGTGCTGGCGTTCCCTGTGCTTTTTCCTGGGGGGTGGGACGCCTGGAGGATACTTCCGTGTCTTGCGGTTCGGGTTCCTTGATGGGGGGAGACCCCGTTTCTATAACCGGTCGTTTTGCAGTTTGAAGGGAGGATGGTTTGAGCGGCTGCATTGCACTCTTCATTGCGACTTTCATTGCCGATTGTACTTCATATTTGCGCACCGGGGAAGTAGCTGCTTTTGTTACCGGGGAAACCTCGTAATCGGATTCTTGTTTTGTGACCGGTTTTTTCACCGGTTCCGGTACCTCTCTGACTTGTGCACGCCGTGGGGGAGGGGGGGGTTCCTCAACTTCAGGTTCCTGCTCCTGCATTTTATGGAACACGATATGCCGTTTGACCGGCGGTTGCTTTTCATGATCTTTGCCCGGCTTTCTTTTCGGTTGCAGTTCCTGTTTTTGCAAGGGTTTTTCCAGCTGAGCGGGTGCAGGTTCCTCCCTGTGTTCCGGGAGTTCCTCAATTGTTTGTGCAGGAGTTTTTTTCTGCTGGCCTTGTTCCTGGAGAAGAGAAATCCATTCATCAATCTCATCAGACCGGTCCATACCATTCTGGATGAAAATGAGTTTCATCGTCTTGATTTCATCATCTGCAGATTTAAGGGAGAGAACAAGAACAGGATCGGAACTTTCCGAATACTCAATGATACTTCCGGCAATCGTATCACGCGGAATATCTTTTGCGGTAACCTTGACCTTTTTTTCCTGTGTATCAATTAAAAAGATACGCTGGTTGGTCAGATAGGCATGGAAAAAAAATTTTTTCACTGCGATATTCAGGGAGCCGATGAGTACCTGTTCACCCGGTTGCAGGTACACAGAAATCCCCCCTTCTTCTTCTTCATCGGTTCCAGGCTCTTCCAGTGGTAATTTTTGCCCCTGCCCCTTTTTGACCTGTACTGCCATTGGAGAGATTCGGTCTGCCCGCGCCAGAAGGAGATTTCTCTGATTCCTTTGCTATTTTTCCGCCACAATAGCCGCAAACAACAATATTATCCCGTATATTCATTCCGCAATGAGGGCATTTCATCGGTGAGCTCCCTTTTCCGGTATCCAGAGTAGGTAACTATAATGTTCTCACAAGATATGAAAAATTCTCTGGTCGGCATCGATCAAGTCTGTATACACATTTTTCATATACATCAGATGGAAATAAATCCTTTCAGTATTTCAGTGATATGTATCCGCTCGTCTTCCTTTTCACATGTTTGGATATAGATCCCCGCAGTGTTCCTGTTGTTGCAGAGAAGGGCATTAATCCGGCAGCGGGTACTATCCCCACTAAGAAGACAGTCTTCTGCAGAGATTCTGCCAAACAAGTCGTTTATTATGACACGGAATGTGTCCCGGCAGTTGACAGCATGGTAAATTCCCTTATTGACAACAACGATCAGTACCCCATTTTTATCTGCTTCATTTGAAACCTCAAGCCGGAAGGTGCCGTACTTTTCATCACCGTAGGTGTTGAGGAATTCCCGGTAAAAGGGGTCGTGCCTTTCTTTGAGCTGGCCTAAAAAGATCCCTGATTTCATGGACAGGTAGCGGGAGTATTTGGCATTTACCTGGGGGAGCAGATGACTGAATGCGGGATTTCCCAGGAGGTCCTGGAGAGGTTTTTGTGCCCGGGCGAATGCATCCTCCCTGACACTCCCGGAAAAATTCAGTTTTACCGGTTTGAAATAGAGGGTCTTTTCCTGGAACGGTACTACCAGGGATCCATCCTTCAGCCTGCATGAGCCCCCCCGGGGGTGATTTTCGGGACGGGCCAACAGGTTTTTTTTCCGTCGGGCGCAAGGGCTGGTTTCCACCAGGGCTCGTCCCCCGCGCGAGGGCTGACCACGTCTCTGCAGGGAACGTCTCGTTCAGGTATTTTCTCCAGAGCGGGTCACGGACCGTAGCAATGGATACTAACCGGAACTGTGTACCCAGGGGAATAAATTTTGCACCACAGTGGGTACACTCGATATAGAAATCCGTGTGGGGAATGCCAAACAGCTGTTTCCCGACAACCCGGTTTAAAATCCCGGTCCGGCAAACCGGGCACATACTCATCCAGGATAACAGGGAGGATTCATCCTCATTTCCTGATCCCGGGAGCCTGACCGTCGGCACCATTGCTGAGGCTGCATGCCATGTCCACGGAGGAAGCAGCCGGATTCCGTTCCGGGGCCGGTGAGAAACCCGGTCCATGATTTCAGTTGTTTCTGTGATACCAGCACTGCATAGAACATCAACAATAACCGGAACAACGGTTTTTCCCGGGATCTTCAGGCGTTCTTCAATACACCGGTCGAGTCCATCAAGTGACTTTTCAACAGTATCTGGCGGAGTGCGGAGTGCAAGGGTTTTGGTGAATTCGGCGTTGAGGCATTCCATGGCAACACCGATTAATTCACCGGTAACCCTGACGCCGCTTCTCAAAAAAGGCAGTCGTGAAACACGCCGGCTGACCGTTTCGCAGGCAAGTGCGAACATTTCAGGAGATATAGGGAAATACTGTGGTGCTGGCATTTTGTGTGCTGTTCCTATCGGTTGTCACGCATACAGGATAAAGAATCGCTCTGCAGGATCAGTTCGTGGATTTCCATTCAGGTAAGAGAGAATTGTATAGGATAGAGAAACAGACATAAATCGATTCAGTTCACCCCAGAACCATGAAAAAGGGTCCTCTATACGAAGGACCCTCGCCTCAGGGCCGCTCCATGGCACGAGCGGGCAGGGAGTTTATTTGAATAGTTCGTCACCGATCCGCCGCGGGGGCGACCCGTGGGGGGCGGGGCAAACATCATACCAGATGGATAGAGGGGTAACAATCCCGGCATCATATCTGAATAATACGATTATCATAGGAATTCAAGAAAATGAAAAAAATGCATTGCACTTCAACGAATGAAATCGATGTAACTGATGAAAAACGTTGCAAAAACAATATTGGTAATCGCATTCATCAGGGCATATGAGCATTCTCTGGAGGTTTTCACAGATTATTCCCCTGACCGAAAAATCCATCAGGTTCCGTGAGGATAATACCACAATCTGGAGATGATATGAGTCTATGACCGAAACTGTTACCTACGAAATAACCGGACAGATCGGGGAGATCGAGTTCCGGAAATACCCTCCTTTGGTACTTGCTACCGTTAAGAGTCCGGGAAATGACAGCGGATTTAATCTGCTCTTTTCCTACATCACCGGAAACAATCATTCAAAGGGACAATTTCCGATGACTGCTCCGGTTATAACATCAGCTCAGATCCCGATGACTGCCCCGGTTGTTTCCGATGAGCAGTCAATGTCGTTTGTGATGCCACGGGGAAAAGAAAAAGAGGAGATGCCCGATCCTCTGGATCACCGGGTGAAGATCACCTCACTGCCTTCACGAGAGATAGACTGTAATACGGTTCAAGGGTTATGCCGGACGCGAAGACGTCAATGATGTAAAGTCACGATTGCTTGATGGTCTGAAAAAAACCGGAATCGCGACCCTGGGTCAGCCGTTGCTGATGAGGTACAATGCACCCTGGACGCCCGGATTCCTGCGGCGAAACGAGGTAGGGATAGAGATAATGAGGTAATTACCAGTCTCGCAGAAAAAATGGAGACGGTGAATTAGCAGTGATCCTTGAAAAGATCCCGCACCATCTGTGGAATCTCCGATGGCCGGGATGCAACCGGTACACCCATCTTTTTAAGCGGGCGATCTTCGAACGGGCATCACCCTCTCCTCCCTCGACGATAGCACCGGCATGGCCCATGCGTTTATCAGGAGGTGCCGATATACCGGCGATATACGATACGATCGGCAGATCGGTTGATTTTGCTCCTTCTTCTTCAAGGTTTCCGCCGACTTCGCCGATAAGTACAACGGCTTTTGTCTGTGGGTCTTTTCTGAACCGCTCGAGAACATCGACAAAGGTCTGGCCGATCACCGGGTCGCCGCCGATACCGACAACCGTGCTCTGCCCGATACCGGCACGGGTGAGCTCGTCCACCACTTCATACGTGAAGTGTCCCGCTCCGTGAGATCACCCCCACATTTCCGCGTGAGAAGAGACCGGAGGGCATGATCCCCATCTTGACTTCACCGGGAGAGCAGGAGCCCGGGGCAGTTCGGACCGATCACGCTGCATCCCTCCATTTTTGCATAGGCGATCGCCTTCATCGAGTCGTGGACCGGGATATGCTCGGTAATCGCCACGATGGTCTGGATGCCGGCATTTGCCTCTTCCATGATCGCGTCAGCTGCGGCAGCCTGCGGGAACAAAGATGACGCTTGCCGAAATATCGTGGTCCCGCATCGCTTCCCTGACCGTATTGTAGACCGGGACTCCGTGGACTTCCTTGCCGCCCTTTTCCGGGTGTGACACCGGCGACGACACCCCTTCCACCGACCTGCTTTGCATAGGCATTCATCAGCCCGATGTGGAACTCTCCCTGTTTTCCCGTTGCACCCTGCACAAGGACACCGGTCTTCTTATCCCCGTAGATCATGCCGCCACCTCCACTGCTTTCTTGACCACAAGGTCCATCGTATCCAGCATCTCGTAGCCTTTTTCCGAGAGCATCGCCCTTCCCTCCGCCTCATTGGTGCCGGCAAGACCGGACGATCACTTTCTGGGGGATATTGGCCGCGATGATCCCTTTTGCCACCTCATCGCATTTCGTGATCCCGCCGAGGAGGTTGACCACGATCACCTTCACCGATGGAACGCTGCCCACCAGCCGGACCGCATGCATCACCCGCTCGCTCTCGGCACCACCGCCAACATCCAGGAAATTTGCTGCTTTGCCGCCATAGAACTCGATGAGATCGAGCGTGGACATCGTCAGCCCGGCGCCATTGCCGATGACACCAATCGAACCATCCAGCTCAACATACGAGAAACCATGCTTCTCCGCTTCACGTTCGCGGTCGGTGAGGTCGCGGTTGACCGTAAATCCCTGCCGCCCGAGAGCGTTGTCATCAACGATAAGTTTTGCATCTGCTGCAAACACACCATGCGGGGTGGTCACGAGCGGGTTGATCTCGGCAAGCAGTGCATCCTTTTCAAGAAATACGCGGTAGAGTCTGTTGATGATCGGCCCGATCTCTTTTGGTGCTGTTCCCACCAGTTCCCGGAGCATGAACGGCGGAATATCCCGCATAAGAGGGTTTGCGATTACTTTGCGGATCGCTTCAGGGTGTTCCTTTGCCGTGATCTCGATATCCACTCCCCCTGCTTCGGTAAAGAGGATAAGAGGTTGCTTGCTCGAGCGGTCAACCGTGATCGAGAGATAGTACTCGTGCTGGATGTCAAGCCGCTGTTCGGCGAGGATCTCCTTTACGGGCAGGCCTTTGATCTGCCTGCCGAAGAGTTCCTGTGCGAGATGTGCATCTGCATTCGCCTTGCTCAGCCATCAGGATGCCCCCGGCCTTTCCCCTGCCGCCGACATCCACCTGCGCCTTGAGCACAAAGTCATCGCCAAGTGCACCGAGATGTGGGGAGAGTTCGTCTGCCGACCTGATCAGAAATCCTGCCGGGACAGGGATCCCGGCCTCTTTTAATCACATTCTTTGCCTCGTATTCGCGTAATTTCATGCCTTGTTGCCCTCCGGGAGCATTCCTGCAAGTTCAAAACCCATCTTCATCGCTTTCTGGTTGAGTGCCTCGGTACCCTTGGGTACGGAGTCAAGGATTGCTTTTTCCAGTGCCGTCTCTGATACCACGTGCGTGGCGGCGACAAGTGCCCCGAGCATCACGATATTTGCCACGATATCTCTCCCGAGCACTTCTTTTGCCTCCCGGGTCGCCGGGATCTCGATACACCGGCACTTCGGGCGGGAGTGAACGAGCGTGGAGTCGATGAGCATCATCGCATCTTCCTTTGCATCCGCACCGTACTTCTCGAACCCTTCCTGCGACATGATCACGTAGATATCCGGGGTCGTGACCTTGGGGTACAGGATCGGATCGTCGTCGATGATCACCGCACTCATCGATGCCCCGCCCCGTGCTTCGGGCCCGTAGACCTGCGTCTGGACGGCGAACTTGTTATCATACATCACGGCTGCCCGCCCGAGGATGACTGCCGACAGGATGATCCCCTGCCCGCCAAATCCGGAGAACCTGACCTCGTTCCTCATGGTTTTACCCCCATAACCGGACGGTTTCTCCGGGTGAGTTCCCCGACAACAAACATATCTTCAGGGACCTTCTCCCGGTTCTCAAGCATCCGGTCGCGTTTTGCTTTCAGGAGCGAGTGCGACTTTAGGTATTCGACATGGTCTGCCACCTGCCGGAACTTGTTTCGCCGTCCAAACGCAGTCGGGCACTGGACAAGGGCTTCAATAAACGAAAAACCGGGCGTCTCAAGACCGGCTTTCACGGCTTTTTCCAGTTCCTTCACATGGTAGGAAGTCCAGCGTGAAACATAATTGGCACCTGCTGCCATTGCAAGCTCGCACAGGTCAAACGGCGATCTCCGCACACCCGTACGGGGTGGTGGACGAGAGGCATCCCATCGGGGTTGTCGGGCTGCCCTGTCCCCCGGTCATTCCGTAGATCTGGTTGTTCATGCAGACCACGGTAATGTCGATGTTCCGCCGGCACGCATGAATGAAGTGGTTGCCGCCGATTGCTGCAAGGTCACCATCACCGGTAAAGACGACGACATTGAGATTGGGGTTTGCCATTTTTACCCCGGTTGCAAATGCAATTGCCCGCCCGTGCGTGGTATGGAGCGAGTCGGTAAGGATGTACCCGGGGGCCCGGGATGAGCAGCCGATACCGGAGACAAAGACCGTCTCTTCTTTCTTCCAGCCCATCTGGTCGATGGCGGCGAGCGTGCAGTTGATAATCGTCCCGTTCCCGCAGCCGGCACAGTAGATATGGGGGAGGCGTTGCCGGTACCAGTCCTCAAAAGTCATGGGTGTGCCTCCAGTGCTGCGACAAGATCCGCAGGAGTATGAAGATCGCCGCCCAGCTTCGGGATGCTGATGACCGGTACCTTGACATGCCGCTCGATCTCACGGGCGATCTGCCCGAGGTTCATCTCAGGAACAAGAAAAGCCCGGGCGTTTTTGAATCGGGCGAGTGCCTTCTCCGGGAAAGGCCAGACGGTACGGATCCGCAGGAACCCGATATCTTTGTCTTTCGTGTCATGCATGACCTGCTGGACGGTACCGGACCGGTGCACCGTAGCGCAATGAAGACCTGTTCGGCATCCGGATTGATGATATCATAGTCTGCCATCGTCGCGGGCATTCTCGATCTTGTCCACGAGCCGCTGCACAAGGGCTCGTGCAGTTTCGGGTTCGTTGCACACGGGTATCCCCGTTCATCGTGGGTGAGGCCGGTCACATGGACACCGTATCCCTTGCCAAACTGCGGAAAGCCCGGGATCAGATCGTCATCCGGTTTGAAGGGGAGTGCTCCTTTGCAAGCGCCCTTCGCCGATCACGTTCTCCACCATATCCGGGATCAGGATCTTCTCCCGCATGTGCCCGATGATCTCGTCAGCCATTAAAAAGACCGGACACGGTACCTGTCGGCGAGGTTGAACGCCTTGCACGTGAGCTCGTACATTTCCTGGACGCTCGCCGGGCAGAGGGCAATGATCGCGTAATCCCCGTGAGAGCCGAACCGGCACTGCATCATGTCTCCCTGTGCTCGCATCGTCGGCTGGCCGGTGGAAGGACCGCCCCGCTGGACATTGACAATCACGCACGGGGTCTCGGTCATCGCTGCAAACCCGATATTTTCCATCATCAGGGAAAAACCGGGGCCGCTCGTCGCCGTCATTGCCCGGGCACCGGTCCACGATGCACCGATCACCGAGGCAATGCCGGCAATCTCGTCTTCCATCTGGATGAACACCCCATTTTTTTTCGGGAGTTTTACCGCCATATGCTCGGCAACTTCGGTCGAGGGCGTGATCGGGTACCCGCCGAAAAAAGTTCAGCCGGCAGCAAGTGCCCCTTCCGCACAGGCAGTATTTCCCTGCCAGAATTCAGTCTCTCGTCAATATTCAATCGCCACCTTTTTTGGTTCATACGGTTCTTCCTCCACCCAGTGAATCGCCTGGTCCGGGCAGGTGAGCTGGCAGACACCGCAGATCTGCGCCCGTAGAGGTACTGGAGACGGCAGTTGGCGCAGCGCTCGGGACGGTCAAGTTCCGGGAGGATATTCCCTTGCGGTTTGGCTTTTTCCCTTCCTTGAAAATCTTATACGGGCAAACCTTTGTACAGAGATTACAACCCTTGCACCGGGTCTCGTCAATGGCGAGTTTCATGAGAAGTGTCCTATCGTATAATGTAGAAGCTGGGGTGAAAAAAACCTATTCTTTATGTCCATGTCCCCACAGGATTTCATACATTTTCCGGTATCCGTTCATATTCCTGTTTTGCATGTTGCATGACCGTCATCAAAGAGATCATTGCCCGTGTGCATCGATGCCAACAACCAGCGGGAGGTGGTCAAGTTCGATCACCCAGATCGCTTCTGCCATACCGAGATCCTCGAAAAATACCCCTTTTAACGTCATATGCGATGATGCAAGAGCAGCACAACCCCCGGTGAATGCCAGATAGACACCCCGGTTTTTCAGTCTGTTCACGCACCAGAGCACCCCATGCCTCCTTTCCCGATGAGTGCCCGCACTCCTTTTTCAAGAAGGAACCCGGAAAGCTCGTTCATCCGGGCAGAAGTAGTAGGACCTGCAGCGATGACCCTGTTGTCCTGCACGACCGGCCCGCAGTGGTAAATCACCGCCCCCACCGGATCGAAACGGGATACCTTCAGCCTTCATCCGGATATGCGCTTCGTCCCGTGCGGTATAGACAATACCGGAAAGTTCGACATGATCACCGGCATGAAGGTCGAGAACTTCTTTTCCGAGAGGAGTATGCAGCTGAACAGGCTGGGCGTTCATCGCTTCACTTCCACGGTTGCATGACGGTGAGCCCAGCACTGGACGTTCACTGCAACCGGCAGGGATGCCGTATGACAATGCTGCAGTCTTCACCTTTACCGCAAGAGCGGTCGTATCCCCGCCCAGTCCCATAGGGCCTATCCCAAGGAGGTTCACTGAATTGCAGATCTCCTCCTCATACGTTGTCATGGTATCTATGGGCAGCAGAAGAGCTTCTTTTGCAAGTGCTGCAGCACCATCAAACGTACTGCCAATCCCGACTCCAAGCACTACTGGCGGGCAGGGCCTTCCTTCAGCTTTCAGCATAGTCTCAACAATGAACCCTTCAATCCCATACTGGTGGGATGGCAGCAGCATCGTAATCGCGGATACATTCTCGGCACCCGCACCCTTGGGCAGGACCGTAACGGTAAACTTGTCACCAGGCTGTACATGGATCGCCGGCATTCCCGGACCGGTATTGTCCCCGGTGTTGTGCCGCGAGAGCGGATCTACTACATTGGGGCGCAACGGTATTTCCCGGGTTGCACGGCGGACACCCTCTGCAACTCCTTCGTACAGGACCCGAGTAAGGGGAACATCAGGAGGAATAGTCAGGTACACAACCGGGACACCGGTATCCTGGCAGAGCGGTACTCCGAGCCGATCTGCCTCATCGATATTTTTCAGGATATTGGCAAACTCGCCGCGTGCTACCGGGTTTGTCTCGGCAGCGGCTGCCTTCCGGATCACCCGCAGTACATCTGGCGGGAGATGGATGACGGCTTCCCGGTATGCCCGGAAGGTGGCATCGGCGAGCGAGGCGAAGATCGCGGTATCATCCGGTGTTTTCATTCATATACACTGAGGAGAGCAGGATAATAAGGGGATCGGGAGTGGGTAAAATAACGTAAAGACGGGGACATCCCCAATTACTGCTTTTCTGGTCTTCTTGTGATACCTGATGGCATCTCATGCTCATAAGATCCGATCCAAAAAAACCTACGGTACGCCCCAAAACAGCCCTTCTTTTCCCCATGACCGTGCTACCCCCCCACGAACCCCACGGTTTGCCTCCCAATAGCGTACATTAGCGTTTTATAGTTCGAAGAATATTGCCCCGTTTGCCATGAATGACATGTAAATGGCGTATTTGAAAAAAGTGTGTAAAAGTGTACGGTTTTTTGCAGGTATATGGCAAAGAATACTCCCTTGAGGGGGTAACGGAGCCCGCAACGGGCTCATATTGACCCTGCCGGGAGACTATCCCGGGAGTGCCAAAAAAAGGGTTTTACTCCCCCTCATTTGACGGAGATACGGGGTCATTTGTACCATCATTAGCGGCACCAGACAGATCCACCGTCCTCACAGGAAGGGATTCACGTGGGATATACATACCATCGGCACGGATCTCCATGACGGAATCGTGCCGGATCAGGAAGAACTGCCATGTCCCGTTTGGAGACCGGACCCAGAATTCCCGGGCGGTTACGCTTGTTAAGGCCACGCGGTGAAGGCTCGCGATGTCGCGCTGGTAGCGGTGCAGGATCTCCAGCGCATACGTGAACGATGTCTGCGAACGTTTCACTTTCACAAACACGTTCTGGTGCGGCTCGAAGATGATGAAATCGAATGCACGGCCTTGTTTGCCGGTTACCTGCTCCACGCTCCCGCGCCTGGCCGGCAATTTCAACAGCTTCATCAATTGCATTGCGCGGCCTGCGTCCCCGGGTCATGCCCGCCTCCCGCCATCTCCCGCAATGGGCGGCACCATCGATGAGGTAAAGGTTCCGTACCTTTCGCGGCGCTGCGCTGATGCGGTCATTTTGAGTCCTCCCATTGTTGGAGAGATTTCCCGGATGGTGACTGGTGATCCCGCTCATATTCGATATCATCAACCCGGTATTCAAGCTCGTTCAACCTGGTCAGAATTTGCCCGCCCATCCCCTCCTTCCACTCCAGCAGGGAGCTCGACAGTTCCCGGACTGCCGTTTCCAGATTCCTGTACAATACTTCGGGATCTGGTATCTTGGTGCCCTGTTCTGTCCGGTGCCGGACTGCACCCTTCCGCTTTCGTACCGGGGCAGGATCTGCACAATGGAGTTCCGTATTCCGCTCTACGAGTTGGGGAGCAGGCTCCTCCTTCTTCTCCTCTTCCTTCTTCATATGCCGCTTTGCCCACTCCAGTCTCGCTGTTCTCCTCCGGTCCGGCACATTCCGAACCGGACACTATCAGGTCCTGTTGAGATACCTCGCGGGAAGGTACGGTCACGCCTTCACTTTCCCGCCCCGAAATCACAATAGATTTCCCTGTTGTTTCCTGTATACTGTCTATCATTGTCAGTCATTCCCCATCGTTTCCAATTTTTTTGTTCCTCTGCAATCCCCACGAAAGAAAGCCCCAGCTCCTCTGTCACTATCCCTTCACCGGTACCCGACCAGAACCCGGGTGACCCAGAATTTAGGGAGGGGGAATTTCCTGCTGGCGGCTGGTCCCACTCCAGACAATCAACCACCAACTCATCAGGCCAGGTATCTACCGTTATAAACTATCCCGCAGCCGGAAGTATGAGTTCATCAAAAGGTTCCGCTGCCGGATTCTCAAATCTGGTTATCAACACCCTTACTGTATTTACAGGAACAATGTGTACATCGAGCACTGCACTGATCAGCACCTCCAGGAGCACAAGGAACCGGGCGAGCCGCTCCGCGTGCCTGCGGGAGTGCCCCCAGTCACCTCATCTTCACCGTGAGTCTGGTGCTGAAATCGTATGCCATTGTGATTATCCATTGAAAGATAATTGAGGAGAAATAGTTCTTGGTCCCTACGGGTATTTTAGTAGTTATTTATGAAATCAGGCTGCTCTGTGGCAGGCGATTGGCTGCCGGGTTTGGGGGAGGGAGGAGGAGAGCGCGGGGAAAGGTGTAGATAAACCTGCAAAAAGGAGCCAAAAACAGGGTAACCATCGATCCCATGAAGGGAATGATCACCTCATATCCTTGCATCACCTCGGGACAGGAAATGATCCGTAATTATCTCACCTCCTTGAAGGCCAGAAGACGATCTGTGAGTTTGTTACCACCCCAAAAGCCAGAGATGTAATGAAACAGGTCCTGCCCAGTATCCTCAGGTGTATGTCACTGCCACGGGATCTCCAGGTAGCAGTTAACCAGAAACTCAAAGAAATTCCCTGAGAAGACCCGTTTTACCGGGATGTCCTTTTTTACCGTGGTCGGTATATTGCATATACAAGAGAACTCGGGACGAACCTATCATTGACGTATAATCTTAAACAGAGAAATGAAAAAATCCGGATTTTGATAAAAAAGAAAACAGGAAAAAATTACTTCTTGTCCTTGCCGCCCTTTGCGTGAGCCGCGCCCTTCTTCTCTTCGGCCTTGGCGGGTTCTGCACCCTTTGCTGCTGCAACTGCCGGACCCTTGCCGGCTCCCTTGCCGCCCTTTGCCGGAGCCTCTGCTCCCTTGGCGGGTTCTGCCGCGGCCTCCTCAACCTTGGGGGCTTCAACTACTCTCTCACCGACAAGTTTGGGTGCGGCAACAATCCTGCCACTGACCTTGATCTCACTCACTTTCAGGTGGGAAGGTGTAGGGAGTTTGTGGCCACCGTGATTGAGGGCATCTTTTATTTTTTCCAGGTATTGCGGGGTGGAGTAGACCGTCAGGATTTTCTGGTTTGCATCCACGCGTGCTGCGGTACCGACAGCTTTTCCGAATGCAAGACGCATTCCTTCCGAGACACGGTCGGCACCGGCACCGGTTGCCTGCTTGTTCTCGCGCAGGACATGGTGCGGGAAGATACGGACCTTGAAATGGAAGTTTGACCTGCCGACATCTTTCATTAACCGGCGGTTGACCGTAATACGGGCAGCCTCAAGTGCGCTGTGCCGGATCTGGCATGCCTCTTCAACAACCAGGTCTACTTCTGTCGGGAATTCCTGAGAGAGGTTTCCCATCTCAAACTGTACGATCTTGCTCCCCGGAACACCACCCATATATTCGCGTCGCGTATAGGCTTTCTTTGAAATGTTCCTGTACATCTTTGCCGGTTTTCTAACCATCGCGTCCTACTCCTGTGAAATATTGCTAAAAGCGGGCATTAACATGCAGATATTATCAGATATCCATGCCGGTACGCTTCACAAACTGCTTTTATAAAATGGAGATGGGGCGTATTAAACCTTACGAGAAACTGCACTTTGGCTGGTTGATAAGATCAAGGACATAGCGCCGGATTTTGGCAAACTCCACGCTGGTGCGGTCCCGTGGGCGTCCAAGTTCAATCGGCAGGACCTCGCAGACATGACCGGGGCGCGGGGTAAGGACAACAATCCTGTCTGCAAGGAAGACCGCTTCATCAACACTGTGCGTCACAAACAGGATCGTCTTTTTCGTCTTGTCCCAGATTTCAAGCAGATCATGCTGCAGCCGGTTGCGTGTCTGGGCATCCAGAGCACCAAACGGTTCATCCATTAAAAGAACGCTCGGGTCTACTGCAAGCGCACGCACCACGGCAACACGCTGTCGCATTCCACCGGAGAGCTCGTAGGGATAACTATTGCCAAAACCGGAGAGCCCGGCAAGTTCAAGGTACTCCTGCGCAACCTTTGCCCTTTCCTCCTTTCCGACACCACGCAGTTCAAGCCCGAATACGATATTTTCATTGACAGTGCGCCACGGGTAGAGCGAATAGTCCTGGAAGATCATTCCCAGTTTTGGGTTGGGGCGATCAATCAGTACTTCATCAATCAGGACTTTTCCCGTAGTCGGATTTTCAAGCCCGGCGACAATCCGGAGGAGCGTGGTCTTCCCGCACCCGCTGGGTCCGAGGATACAGATGAACTCCCCGTCATTGATCCTGACATTGATGTCAGTTAAGGAATCGACCGTTTCCTGCCCGTTTTTGGCAAACTGTTTTGAGAGGTGGTCAATGATAAGGGTCATCGCTCAAGCTCCCGCCACTTAAATGAGCGCTGGTCAACAAACTTGAATCCATAATCAATAACGATCCCGATAAGCCCGATGACAATGATACCGGCAATAATTACCTGTACCTGTCCCCAGTTGTAGGAGGACATAATCAGGTACCCGATACCGGAATTTGTACCGGGCATCATCTCTGCAGCAACCACGCACATCCAGGCGATACCAAAGCCAACCCGCATCCCGGTCCAGATTGTTGGTGCGGCTCCCGGGAGAATTACCTGCGAGAGGACCTGTCGCTCACGTGCCCCGAGGATCTCCGCTGCTTCAATCCATGTCTTTTTTACCCCTTTCACCCCATCGAGCGTGTTGAGAAGGATCGGAAAGAATGCACCCAGCCCGATGATAAAAACCATGGACACAAGACCGATCTTGAACCATGCAAGCGCCAAGGGCACCCAGGCAAGCGGCGGGATGGGACGGAGCAGTTGCATGACCGAATCGAAGAGCTCAAAAACAGTCTCTGACCGTCCCATGCCAATACCAAGCGGGATGGCAAGCGCTGCAGCGACAAGAAATCCGACGAATAACACGCCCGAGGCTGATCATCGCGTTATCGAAGAGACTTCCGTTCCCCAGAATGTCCGTGAACGGATGGAGCAGGACTTCAAGCACGGATTCGATGCTGGGAAGAATAAACGGGTTATTCAGTACAATTGACAATATTTCCCATCCGACGATGATCCCTACCGGGAGGAGAAACCGTAAAAACCATTTTTTCCACAGCGGATTTTTGAAAAGAATGCGGTACATGGAGACCTGGTTCCTGTATAATTGTAGGTATTCTGTATGAAAAAGGTGTAGGGGAATACCACTCCCCACACATAGATCAGGAGGTTTCCTTGTAGGTAATATTGCTGTCTTTCAATGCATACTGGAGCATAACGTCCTGTATTGATCCTTTACCGGGAGCCGCAATCTTTAATGGTTTACCCTCTGCTGACCGTACTTTGGCCCATGTGACAAAACTCTTCCAGTCCGAAACCGGGGCATTCACATCAACAACAAGTCCTGATCCCTCGGTATTAACGGGGTGGATGATCTTGACCGGGGTTCCCTTATCGATTGCAGCGACCGTCGGGGGTACACCAACATATCCCATCTGAACAATATCGGTTGATGCCATCTGCATAACCTGGGGGCCGGCATCTCCGCCAACCAGTTTGACTTCCGCTACGGTTACACCGTTGACAATAAGATCAGCCACGTCAGGACGGGCCTGGGTCATGTCACGCGGTTTAAGGGTTACCCCATAGGTGTCGTTGAAGTACTGCCACTTTTTTAAGGCGATGTGGAGTGCGGCAGAGTGCATGTCACCATTCAGGTACCCGATGGTGATCGGTTTGGTTGCCTTGGGAGGAGTCTTTATGTGGCCCGCTGCAAGCTGCTGCTTTGCATCCTCGTACGGTCCGAATGCAAACAACTTTGCATTGAGCTGATCTGCACTTGTATTCTTTAATTCGCCCGTAATATAGCCAAGCTCGATTTCCGTGCTTGACAAATTTCTTTGTTCCTGCAATCCATTCAGGAGAAGGCACGTTTGTGTATTTTACCGTGGGAAATGCATCATTAAGCACATCAACGGATGAAACCGTGACATTGCCATAGGTAAAGTTTCCTTTGCCGACAAGGAATTCCGCTTCAATTTCAGCGGCTTCAGCCGGGTGTTCATTGATCCATGTACTCGAAGCCTGGGTGAGCGCACTTATTGCGGTTACCAGATCGGGGTTCTGTGCAAGGAGATCATCGCGGGCAAAGAGAATACAGCAGGGGTGATTAATGTTGCTTCCAGCGGTGGCAGCTGGCCTGAATACACGACAACCTTGCCAATCCCGCTCTCGCTGCCAATCGAGACAAACGGCTGCCATGCGATATACCCGTCTATCTGTTTTGTTGCAAGGAGCATCGGCATAGGCCCGACACCTTTGCTGTACAGGATTCCCACATTTGTCTGGGACGGTCGGGGTGGGAGTTCCAGCAGGTTGCGTGCAACCGGCAGTGAGCACAAAGAGGGCAATGGCGATGAGTGCGATTACCGGAATTTTCATCGTTTTCATAGAGGGAACATTGTTCTGGCAATACATAAATATTACACGATATGGACATTTTTTCTCTCTTTTTGTCCATAATTTTTGGGTTAAAATTTTACTTTGAGATTAATTATTTATCTTAATCTGTCCACAAAGAGTTATTATTCATTTGTCAGAAATTTTCCATCACGGACAATACGAAAAATATTTTTCTGGAATTAGCCTTATTGTATCTATTATATGATACAAGTGGACCCAATTGACCGGCTCACGCGCGCCGCACTTGCCTCGGACGAGGAATTTGTCGGAACACTCAACGACCTCCTCCGCCACGACCTCCGTATAAGTGTCAGGGAGTTATCGGAAAAAAGCGGGATTGCCCAGAGTTCCTTATACAAGATCCTGCATGGTAAACGCTCACCCAACCTCTCCACGCTGCGCGCAATAATCCGCGCCCTGCGCCAGCTCTACCGTACAACTGAAGGGGAGTTTATCGGCCTTATTGTTGCACGGTCGGTCCTTGATACGATAGAAGAGCGGACTGCTGAGGTTGATGCACAGCGCGTCAGGGTCCGGGAATATCCTGTCCATACGATGGAAGATGCGATTGTAGCCGCTGTCAGGGCTGAACGCGAGGGTGCGGTCGCAATCGTGTGTGCTCCAATCCTCTCGAGTGTGATTGAGCAGCTTGTCCGCATACCCGTCGCGACCATCATCCCCCGCGAATCCGTGCAGCGGGCGATCGAACTCGCTGCGCGAAAGGCGTGGATTTAATCAATGTACGACCTATAGGTAAACGAATAGAAAAAGGAGGGTGAACGGATGCGAACAGATGTTGTAAGGTTGGGGCGCCTTTCCGGTGAGAGGACGGGTGAGATGATGCACTTTCTCTCATCAATGCGTTCTGACCGCTGTATTGCTGACGCAGATATTCTTGTGGATCTTGCCCATGTGCTGATGCTGGAAAAACAGAAGATCATCGACCGTGACATCGCAAAGCAGCTCCTTTCAGCGCTGCTTGAACTCTTTGATGAGGGGATCCCCGAAGAAGTGTTTGATGAGCGGTTTGAAGATGTCCATGCCGGAATAGAATCACTCCTTATCGAATCTGTCGGAGCAGAAGCTGGCGGGCGTATGCACATGGGACGATCACGGAACGACGAAGTTGCGACCTGCATCCGGATCAAGCTGCGGGAAGACATGCTCAAACAGATGTCGGCACTCCTCAAAGTACGGGAAGTGCTTGTTGCTCTCGCCGAGCAGCATATCGAGACCGTGATGCCGGGATTTACCCACATGCAGCATGCCCAGCCTACCACGCTTGCCCACCATCTCCTTGCGTATGAACAGGCATTTTCCCGGGATTTCGACCGGCTTAAGGATACCTATGTACGGGTGAACCAGTCCCCGCTCGGTGCAGCAGCCTTCGCATCCACCGGTTACCCCATCAACCGTGAATATACCGCCAGCCTGCTGGGTTTTGAAGGGCTGGTGACAAACACGATGGACGCGGTAGCTACCCGGGATTTTGCACTGGAGACGCTTGCCGACCTTTCCATCCTGATGGCGAACACGAGCCGGCTCTGCGAGGAACTGATTATCTGGAGCACGTCATTTGTAAAGTTTGTTACTCTTGATGATGCATTCTGTTCAACTTCATCGATCATGCCGCAGAAAAAGAACCCGGACACCGCAGAGATCATGCGGGCAAAGTCAGGGTCCGTCTTCGGTGCATTTACCGGCGCTATCCTTACGGTGAAAGGACTTCCCATGAGTTACAACCGCGACCTCCAGGAGCTCACCCCCCATATCTGGCGCGGTATGCGGGACGCAAAAGAGAGCCTCCGTCTTCTTATCGATATGCTCTCGAGTGCAACATTCGATACTGAGCGGATGAAAGAAGAGGCAGGCAAAGGATTTTCAACTGCAACCGAACTTGCTGATACGCTGGTCAGAACATACGGCATTCCCTTCCGCACTGCACACAACATTGTCGGCAGAGCGGTGCAGAAAGGAAATCTCTCACTTTCCACGCTTGAAGAAGCAGCACGGGAAGTGGGGGGAGGAATGTCCCTTGTGGCTAAAGGACTCACCCAGAAGAATATCGATGAGGTGCTGGATGTTTCCTATTCCATTGCTCTGCGGAAAGCTCCCGGAGGACCCGCACCCTTTGCAATCAGGATCGCCATAGATGAACGCAAAAAACAACTCGATACAGATTCATTCCATATCGATCAAAGGCTCGCAAAACTTTCAAAGGCAAAAGAAGACCTGATCACAAAAGCCCGGAGGCTGGTAGCATAAGCCCGCAATTTACCTCTGGTGACCTGGTTGAATGCACAGTTGGGGGGAAAAGCCGGAAAGGAATTTTCATCACTGAACGTGATGGCATGGCAGTAGTGAAACTGGATTCCGGCTACAATATTGGCGTGAATCCGGTTTCCTGCACATTTTTTGGGCATCCTGCAGAATCCCTGGCAAAAAAATCAGAAGTCCCGCAAAAAAAAGATCTCCCTGATCTTTCTATCGTATCAACAGGTGGCACAATTGCAAGCAGGATCGATTACCGGACCGGGTCAGTCACCAGCCAGTTTGATGCAAGCGATATTCTTATGGCAATTCCTGAACTGGCAAAGGTTGCACAATTACCGGACAATTCCCCTTGCCACCATACTTTCTGAGAATATGACACCGGCGATCTGGCAGGAACTCGCCCGTGCTGTTTATAAAGAGATTAAAAGCGGGGCTACCGGTGTCATTATCACCCATGGTACCGACACGATGGCTTATAGTGCAGCGGCAGTCAGTTTCATGATCGATACTCCGGTGCCTGTTATTTTTGTTGGATCTCAACGATCTGCTGACCGGCCATCCAGTGATAATGCGATGAATGCAGTATGCGCTGCCAGCGCAGCAACCAGCGATCTTGGGGAGGTTGCCGTGGTAATGCATGCCACTACGAACGATGACACGTGCGCAATTCACCGGGGAACACGCGTGCGCAAGATGCACTCATCACGTCGTGATGCATTCCGGAGTATGGGGATTGAACCCCTTGGTTCTGTTGCATATCCATCCCGCGAAGTAATCCTGAAAAGCCACGCAGTACGACGGGGGAGCCAGACACTCGCCCTGCATGACAAGCTGGAAGAACACTGCGGGCTTATCCAGTTCTATCCCGGGATGTCTCCTGACCTGCTCAAGGTCGTACGAGGGATACAAAGGACTTGTCCTTGCTGGTACCGGGCTTGGGCACGTGAGTACCATCACTTCTCCCCTCCCTGCAAAAACTCATAAAAGGCGGTACCGTAGTTGTGATGACCTCCCAGTGCATGCAGGGAAGGGTCTGTGACCGGGTCTATGATACCGGGCGCGATCTGCTAGCGGCGGGTGTCATCGAAGGTGGCGATATGCTTCCCGAAGTGGCACTCGTGAAAATGATGTGGGTGCTGGGAAACGAGAGGAATCCGGAAAAAGTGGCTGCCCTTATGCAGGCTGATCTCAAAGGTGAATGCAACCGGAGGAGCACCCATGGATTATAAGGCAGCAGGACTGACAGCCGGCATTGAGATCCACCAGCAGCTGAATACAAAAGAGAAACTATTCTGCCACTGCCAGACGCTCCTCCGCGACAGTGTTGAACATTCGGGGGAATTCTTCCGTTACCTCAGGGTCACAGAAAGTGAGATGGGAGAGATCGACCGGGCTGCACAGGAAGAGATGAAGCGTGACCGGAAATTCCACTATTATACGTATGATACTACCTGCCTTGTTGAAAACGATGAGGAGCCCCCGGCACCGCTGAACGATGAGGCACTTTCAGTCTGCCTTACCATTGCAAAGATGTTTGGTATGACACCAGTCCGACAAGTGCATACGATGCGCAAACTCGTTATTGACGGATCGAACACCAGCGGATTCCAGCGAACGGCGCTTGTCGCACTGAACGGGGCACTCCCAAACGGGGGTGAGATCGAGACGATTTGTCTTGAAGAGGAGGCAGCCCAACGGGTCAAAGATGATATTTTTTCTCTTGACCGGCTGGGTATCCCGCTCATTGAGATCACCACTTCTCCCTGCATGCACACCCCGGAAGAGGTGCAGGAGGTAGCCGAGTATATTGGCATGGTCCTCCGTTCGACCGGTAAGGTGAAACGGGGGATTGGCACGATCCGTCAGGATGTGAATATATCAATCCGTGGCGGTGCCCGTGTCGAGATTAAGGGGGTCCAGGAACTGGAGCTGATTGCTGAAGTAGTCAGGCGCGAAGTGCAGCGGCAGCAAAATCTCCTCGCAATCAGGAGCGAACTCCTGCAGAAAAAAGCATCAGTCCATGATAATTCACAGAATGTAACCGAACTCTTCAAAGAAACAAAATCCACGGTCCTGAAAAAGGCAAAACGGATCTATGCCGTCAGTCTTGAAGGTTTTGCCGGCACTTGTAGGTCGCGAGATCCAACCAGACCGTCGTCTCGGCAGCGAAATGTCTGACTATGCCAAAAAATGCGGGGTTGGGGGGATTTTTCACACGGATGAACTTCCGGCATATGGTGTCACTGCAGAAGAGGTCTGCCCGGTTGCGGACCCATATGAACGCTGGCGTCCAGGACTGTGTGGTGATTGTTGCTGCGGTAAATGATACACCAGGCAGCCTGTGCTCTTAACCAGGTCATCATCCGCGCACAGATTGCACTTTCGGATACACCGGTTCCGGAAGAGACACGGAAAATGCTCGAAGCCGGCAGTTCTGCCTACATGCGCCCGCTACCCGGGGCAGCGCGGATGTATCCCGAAACCGATGTGCTACCGGTGATCGTAGATGATAACCGCTGGAATTCGATAACAGTTCCCGAACTGCTGACGGTAAAAGCACAGCGTTACGCACAGGAATATGCAATTGACCGGAATTATGCAACCCAACTGGCTTTATCAGAAAAACTCCCGCTGTTCGAACGTGCAGTAGCAGAGGGGATAAAACCCAAACTTGCCGTTTTCACCATCCTTTCGACATCCACAGAACTCCGGAGAGAAGGTGTAGAGGTAGGGAAGATATCCGATGAAGATTATCTTGCAATCTGGCATGCCGTTGAAAGCGGCAGGGCAGCAAAAGAGGCCATACCCGATCTCTTACGAGGACTTGCATCCGGAAATACCATTGATGAGGTGCTCCAGAAACTTGCTCCAGCCGTCTCAAGTGAGGATCTGGAATCAATTATACAAAAGATCGTTGCAGACCGGTCAGATTTTGTCGTCCAGAAAGGACAAGCCGCGCTTGGTCCGCTTATGGGTGTGGTAATGGCTGAAGTACGAGGGTCTGTTGACGGAAAAATGGTAAGTGAAATCCTCAAAAAGGAAATTGCTGCAACCCTTGCAGCAAAAAAACCGTAATTTTTTTCCTGTATCCACCTCCCATGGATACCAGGCGCGAACATTTATGAGTGGGGCAGCAGAATTAGATAAGGAGTTTAATTATGGGTAAAACAGGCACAACCATCTGGGCACAGGTAAAAGGCGTGAAGGGACAGATCCGCCTTGTTCCAAAAAGTGAAGGCGATCTCAAAACACCGGGCCCGAACCAGCGGTTCAAAGCCGGCGTGAACATCAAGAAAGTTAACGCAATGGATGAAGCAGCACAAGGACGGGGTGGGGCACGCGGAGGCAAGCGCGGGGAGGAAGACGCGGGGGCGACCGTTCCGGTGGATCCGGTTTAAACGAGTCAACTGCAAGTCCGCTCATCCGCAGACGCATGCGCAGGGCAAAGGTCTCTGCACTGGGTGCGAAGGCAAAGGCCACACGATAATCTTTAAAAACCGGGTTACATCCGTACCCTGAATAACATAGGGGGTTAAACCAACCCCGCTGATTTTTTATCGCATATTGAGTGTAGATTGACGGATTTCTTCTCCCAATGCTAATTATCTTTTATTGACAACATCTATGGTTAGTATGGATCTTGGAACCGCAGTGAAGAGTTATCAGTTCGGTGAACGGGCAAAATCTGAACTTATCATCACGCTCCCAGTTATGCCTCGCACTAACAGGTTTTACTGATAATGAGCGCGCTGGTGGGCGACGAATGCTCCTCATGCTGATGGAATCGGTGAGAAGTGAACTCCAGTTTGCTGCCCACAGTACCGGACAATCAGAATTCAAAAAGGCGATCGATGCTCTCAACGAGGCGATCTCACTCACGGAAAGTAACCAGCCCGAACAGGCATCAGAAAAGATCGCTTTTGCAATCAGTGCATCCACAACCCCGGCGCAGGAAGCATGGCAGGTACTTGAAAAACATGGAATCCTCTGATTTTCTGGATTTTCTCAAGAGCCGCTCTTCGGTACGTGGTCTACGAAAGTGACCCTCTGACAGAGGATGAGATTGAGTATATCCTTTCACTGTGCAAGTACCGCACCGAGCGCAGGCAACCTTGAATCATGGGATGTCATTGTTATTACCGATGAAGAAATTAAGGCTGCACTCGCCCAGGCAGCATTTGATCAGGCACATGTCGAACAAGCGGGTGCAATCTTTGCGGTATGCGCAAACTATGTCCGCTCAATGTCGCGCTACGGGGAGCGTGGGATCCTGTACGGATTGGAAGACGCAACAATTGCCTGCACATACATGATGCTTGCAGCCCATGCAAAAAAACTGCATTCCTGCTGGACAGGAGCTTTTGATGATGAGGAAGTTCGCGAGATCCTGGCTCTGCCCCAGCATATCCGGCCCATCGCACTGCTTGCGGTGGGGAGAGGACATCCCCCGGCCGTGCTCACCGGGCGGATGGATACCGGAGGGCACGTGCACCATGATATCTGGTAAGGAGAGAGAAAGATGCCTGATTATGTAGTGACACTGGAATCGGCGTGGATCCTTCGCGACGTCAAATCACTTGACGATGCGATTGGAATTGCAATCAGTGAAGCAGGAAAACGGCTCAACCCGGCAGCAAAATATGTGGAAGTTGAAGCAGGGTTTTCTCACCTGCCCGTACTGTGAGGAGACGCTTTCAAGTGCGATTGTCGTTGCTGACACCGCTCTTGTCGGGCTCGTCCTTGAGATGAAAGTCTTCCGGGCTGAATCACCGGAACATGCGGAGCGCATTGCAAAATCAGTGGTCGGAAAGGCACTGAGGGATGTGCCGCTGAAACTGCTGGAAGTGCAGGCACTATGATCTCTATTGTCGGGCACACTGCGATCGACCATATTTCCCGGGTACCTCATCTCCCGGCGAAGAATTGCTCGACACATATCTCTGACCGGCAGATCTATTTTGGCGGTGGTGCAGCAAATATCGCAGCAGGAATTGCCACATTAGGAGAACAGGTCACCCTCATCTCCTGTATCGGCGGTGACTTCCCCGGCAGCGAGTATGACCGCTGGATGAACAGGATCGGGATCCATCAGCAGTTCTTTAGTGTTCCCGATGCACATACACCGACAGCATTCATGTTCACCGACGATGCCGGGGACCAGATGACGTTCTTTGAATGGGGTGCATCGAAAGCATTCGCCCATTCAGAAGCTCCTTCTCTCCCGTTTGTTCACATGGCAACTGCAGATCCGGAATTCAATTGCCGGGTTGCCGAAAGAAGTGAGTTCACCTCATTTGATCCCGGGCAGGATGTTTTCTGGTATACCAAAGAGCAGCTGGAAACAATCCTTGCCAATACAGACATCCTTTTTGCCAACCAGCACGAGATACAGCAGATGTGCACAACACTGGGTGTAACAAAGGATACGATCATCAGGCAGGTCGGAACGGCGATATTTACCATGAGCGGTGACGGGAGCACACTCTATTCAGACGGTACCGAGCACTTCATTCCGGTTGTTCCGGTAACCCTTGCAGATCCTACGGGGGCTGGCGATTCGTACCGTGCCGGGTTCCTCTCCGCGTATGTAAAGGGATATCCACCACTGACCTGTTGCAAGATCGGTACAGTCACCGCTTCGTTTGTCGTGGAACATGTCGGATGCCAGACACATCTTCCGGACTGGAACGCGATGCGGCTGAGGTACCAGAAGCACTTCGGCACGCTCGAATCACCAGTTTCCAGGAATCGCTGATCATGAGCTGGGCAGCACTCACCTCCGGGGGAAAGGACTCAATCCTTTCCATCCAGAAAGCAATTGACAGTGGTAAGGATGTGGAATATATGGTCACCGTTCATCCAAAAAACCGGGACTCTTATATGTTCCACTCCGCAAACCTCGATGCAGTAGCTGTCATTGCAAAGGTTGCCGGTATGAAGTACATAGAGATACCCACCCACGGGCGCAAGGAAGAGGAACTTGCTGATCTTGAAGCGGGACTCGCCGGCCTTGATGTTGAAGGTGTGATTGCAGGAGCAGTTGCATCGGTTTACCAGGCAGAGCGGGTGAGGGCAATCACTGACCGACTCGGGATATCACTCTTCACACCGCTCTGGCATATGGATACAGAAATGCTTCTCAAGGAAGTGGCCCGACCGTATGGATGCGATAATCATTGTCACTGCTGCGGACGGACTGGATGAACGTTTTCTGGGCGCACATTTCAATGAAGATCTTATCGACAGACTAAAACGCGTCGCAGCAACCCACCGCATCAACCTTGCCGGGGAAGGCGGGGAATACGAGACACTTGCCCTCAACGCACCGTTTTACTCCCGACCCATCACCTACACAACCAGCGAAATCCAGTCGTATCCTGACCGCCATGAGATAGTTCTCGGGGGTTTTACCTGATGGACCAGGGCAGTGATGTCAAATTCATGCAGATCTACCCGGTTTATTTTCACTGCCCCCTCATGGAAACGTTCACTTTTTCTTATCATCATCCTTGGTCTTCTGATCGACGGGGCAGGTGTACGAGCATGGGGGATTCTTCCATTTTCAGCCCTGCCATTCTCGGGCACGCTTGCTTTCACTATCCCGGCCATTGTTGCACTTGTCCTTACAAAGCCAATCATCGAGTTTAACGGCAAAACGATGACCTGGAACCGGTCAGCACTTCTCGCACTCGCCTGTACGGTTTTTGCGGTTATCATCACGTTTATTCCACTCCTGGTATCGGTCAATTTCATCCCGTTGTTCTACGCGATTTCGCTGGGTTTTATCTTTGGTCTCCGCCTGCTCGTGCTCGTTGCGATTGCCGATTACCGGATTCCCCGTATGCTCATCCCGGCGTTCACCCAGAGTGGTGTTGGTATACTTGCCGGTATGCTCCTCTTCTCGCCAACATTCGGTATCTATGCGCTGGTTTCCACCTTGTCTTCGGTCTTGGATTTGTAATTCTCATCTGGATGATCGAACGTCCGCTCGATCGTGCATTCAAAATCCGCGGGCTTGCATTCATCAATGCATTTATCGCTCATATGACCGATGGTTCCAAACGAATGGAAGATTTCTTCCGTGAAATCGGGGAAGAGATATTTGTTCCCCAGGTGAGCTTCTTTTTCCGCAGGGCGACTAATAAGCCGATAATTTTCACGGTCCCCAACCTGCACCCGGGTCCTATGGGTGAGATAGGCGGGGGTAATCTTCCCAAAGTATTGCACGATAACTTTGAGGACGAAACTCTTGTCGTGCACGGATGCGCTACGCATGACTTCAATCTCGTTTCAGAAACAGAGATCGACAAAGTGATCGATGCACTACAAAAATCGCGAAATGATATTACCTATTCCAGTGTCGCGGGAAGGTCAGGAGCGTCTCACCAGGGTTCCGTGCAGGTTCTCTACCAGCGGTTCGGCGACTCAGTTCTGCTTGTCACTACCCGTTCACCACAACGAACAGAAGATGTTGATTTTTCAATCGGCATGACAATCATGGCAGAGGGACACCGCTGGTTCCCCCATGTTGCCGTTGTAGATGCACATAACTGCATGACGGATCTTGCTTCACCAGTGCTCCTTGCAACGCTGACAGCAACAGAGTACCAGCGTGTTTCCCTGGAAGCGATGGACAATATGCCGCACAACACCGTTGTATCCATTCAGGACAGGAGTTGCGCATCTTTTATTGCCGTACAGCAGAAAGCAGGGATTCGGGGATCTGGGGTTACAGGTACTGGTTACCGAGGTCGACGGGCAGCGCACTGCCTACATTCTCATCGATGGCAACAATATGGCGCAGGGAGTACGCGAGGTCCTGCTTGAACAAATCCTGACAATCGTTGATAATGCCGAAGTGATGACCACAGACTCACATGTCGTGAACACGATCACCGGTAAAAATCCGGTGGGGATGCATGTCACCGGCTTCTGAGTTCCTGCCGTTTGTCATGCAGGCGCTCCAGACTGCGATCGACAATCTTGAACCATCAGAAGTCGCCGGGAGCACCGCACACTGTGAACACATCGTTGTTTTCGGCTCCAACCGGATCTCCGAGCTTGCCAGCACGGTAAACGCAATGCTCGTATTTGTTGCACCGCTTTCCCTTGCAATGTTGCTCCTGGCATTCCTGCTGTCGCTGATTGCCTATATCGTTATAGTCTAGAAAAATCCCGTACTCGCGAATTCTAATTTATCAGGATTGCATTTTCCCGGGAAAATCCTGAATTTCTGCCATGTTTTCGCATTTGCTTTTGGTGAACCACTACGCATCAAATCGGTGCTGCGTTATTGAGAATTTGACAGGTAGAGCATTATCTTGACGCACGGTTAACTCAGTCATTCTCGTATGATCGCTGACGCGTTTGTATCGAACGGGTTTGTTCTCATGGATAATGAGAAGAGGTAGGGATATTTCTTCTTAAGGTGCTGCATATACTCCAGCCATTCGATCACGAGCTGGCTGTAAACCCGGGTCAGATCTCCGGACAGGTGATTATAGTCCGTTGTCGGGAGATCGATGAGGCGCTCACGAGCGTTCAATTCCTCAGCGAGATGAAAAACTGCATGGAGCAGATCAGTAAACCTGTCGTGCTCGAACAGCTGGGGATTTTCGAGAAGCGCGAGCAGGAATCCCTTATAGTGCGAGAGGAATGTGTGTAGTTCTTCCAAAGAGATCTCACGACTGTTCAAGCCGGAATGAATGCTCTTTGAGCAGGGTATGTACTTTTTGAAAATCATCATCCGACCAGTTATTGGATACCACCAGAGCAGATTGGATATTTTGAATGCCCGGATCTATCGCGCTGAACTTTTTAAGCAGTTTTGTTCCCACTTCGGAATAAAAGACTCCGATGATCATGTTCAGTTTCTCGATCCGCTGGGATCGTTCCCGCATTTCGATCATATATTCGATAGCGTTAGCCACGACACCGACAAAACAACCAACACCGGCAAGAATAATCGCAATAACCAGCAACTTCCCGAGAGGAGTGAGCGGGTGAAGATCCCCATACCCGACAGTTGCAATCGTTACGATCAGGAAATAAAACGCATCGAGCGGGGAAAAACTTTCGATGACGATTAACCCTACCATGCCAATGAAAAGAACCGCGGCAAGGATTGAAACGTAGATGCGGAATCGTAAACTGATGGTTTTCATTATTCACTGTTCTTCTGCATCATGGTATAAAAGCGATACGATTGAAAGGATACTGATACCCCCGACCAGATTCGAACTGGTGTCGCCGGATCCAAAGTCCTGCATGATTGACCGCTACACTACGGGGGTGGATAATGTCTTGGTTGAATACACTTCACAAATTTCCTTTAAGAAAATTTGTTCTATTCCATTTGGCGCATGAGATATTAAAATCAACATCCAAGAGCATTTAAGATCTTTCGAGATTACCGGTCGCTGAAGAGGTGCAAGCACGGCGAAGCTGTGCGAAGCGTGTGAAGCGGTCGGCGATACCACATTGTCACGGTATGTTACGCTCACCAGGGCTTCGCCCCTCGCCGCGTGGGCTTCTCCTACTCAAGCTGTTCTTGCTGACATGAAGATCGGTCGAGACTGTTCGTCTCCGCTGCACTCCGGCTCGCTTCGCTCCCCTCCATTCCGCTCCGCTCACAGACTCTCCCTTGCTTTTCTCGGAGTTGCCCTGTTGAGAGGATGACGCCCCTGGCTTGTCGCGATGCTCCGGCGCCAGCGGCTGCTCTGGCCCGCTCCTCACACCATGCTTCGCATCGTGTTCGTCGCTGTTGATCGGTACTCATGAATAACGCTCAGTGACTCGTTCGCGCACGCATCAGGGGCTCGGACTCACCGCTGATGCGGCTCATTACCTTCGCGCCCTGAAGCGGCGCTCCCTCGGGCCGCTGGGCCACGTCAGGATAGCCTCCCTGAGGGGAGGACGGGCACCTGTACGGGCGGGAAGGCGCGAGCCGGAACACGGCGACCATCGCCGTGTCGCGTGAGCGCCGGGCGGGTCCAGCCTTGGCGATCGCATGCCAACAGGACAACGTAAAATTTCCTGCAGGTGTGGGCGGGTGATGGCTACACGGTGCGGTTACGGGGCGCATCAGCGACCTGTCGCACTGTGTGCCTGGGCGGGCCAACTTTATTAAAATTCTGCGCAAAAACATTATTTCGCTAATCGGACAACGCACTGCTTTTACTTTCACCCTGCGCACGGCGGAGAGCTATATGCTCTCACGTCGATGTATGTATGGTGAAAAACACCATGAGTCCAACAACAAAAACAGATGTAACCTTCGAGCACATAGGGGCAGCCCGCCTCTATAATGGCTCGGTCCGTATCGATGTCAAGACTATGCAGGCAGTCATCCCGGCAGGAGAAATCCACCGGCTCGACGCAGAACTGGCCCGCGCCGGTCTACGACATATCAGATGTTATGAAGAATGCGGATGCGGCACCGGTCGGGAAAGCATGGATCACCCGGTCCGGCAAAGCCGTTATGATCTTGATCAACGGTGTGCAGTTCGTTTCCCCACTCGCCCAGGTAAAAGGGATGCTCAGCGGGGAACGAAAATATGCGAATGTCTCAGTGATGTGCGAGGTCCCTTCTCTCGCAACGACTCACACAACGGGCAGAGGTGGCCTGATGACCACTATTTTTGATGCGATGCCGCTAAAGGTTCTCGAAGAACTCGAACGAATCGAAACCACAATAACTGACAAGGAACACCAGGCCTTTATGCTTCAGGCCAATGCCCAGGACCTCCGCATCCGGCACGATGAGATCATCGCGATCATGGAAAGCCCGGACAGAGCGGGAAGGGCTCGACAACCTGATTGCTGAGCGAGCAGCGGCTGGATGCTATCGCATGGATCTTTGATCCACTGCCAAGCAGGATCCCAGCAGAAGCACGGGGGCGGGTACGATGATCGCGGCATCGGATCTGAAATCATCCCTCTCCCATTTTACCGGGACTTCCCGGTATATCCGCGATCCGTTCACCGGATTGATTCACACCGACGGAATCGAGTTCACCTGGCAGAACGTGCGGAGGCTCACTGGCTGGTCTCCGATATCGGCGCAGTGTTCCGGTATCATCCAACTGTCAAAGGAATGCCGTTTCAGCTCTGGACCCTGACTGTCGACGAGAAAATAAAGCAGTCCTTACCTGCCGGGAAGATTGCGATATACCGGTGATCTACGAACAGAAATATGAGTATACCGACTTCCCGGTCGGGACCTGGAAGATGTACCTGATCGATGGTGTGCTGATGGTTCCTTCGGAGTATTGAGGCGGCACCATGCTCAGCAGGAGTGAATTCCGAGAGCATCGCAAAAACCGATCAACTATCTGGGGTATGGGGAAACGTGTGATCTGGTGGCTACATCGGATAAAGAAAAAAATCCTTTTTCATCTGGTAAAAACGGTGGCCCGACAGGGGCACCATGAGGTCCAATCAAGAGCCCTGCCCGGGTTGGTACATTATCGACTGCCTGGCATTATCTTTCTTGGCAAAGGTTGGCCCACCCTGAAGGCTCACGCGACAGGCCCGCTGATGCGGTCCCGTAACCGGTTCGCCTTCTCCCCCCTCACCGCTGCTGTGATTCCTGTTCCGTTGAGATGTTCTGATCTTCCTTGGCCCACCCGATGCTCACGCGACACGGCGAAGGTCGCCGTGTTCCGGCTCGCATCCTCCCACCCCGGACCGGAGCCCGTCCTCCCCTCAGGGAGGCTATCCTGATGTGGCCCAGCGGCCCGAGCGAACGCCGCAACAGGGCGCGAAGGTAACGAACCGCATCAGCGGTGAGTCCGAGCCCCTGTGCGTCGCGTGAGCGAGTCACTGAGCGTTATGCATGAGTACGATCAACAGCGACGAACACGATGCGAAGCATGGTGTGAGGAGCGGGCGAGAGCAGCAAGCCCGAAGCGAGCCCGCGAGCGAAGGGGTGCGTCATCGTCTACCACAATCAACCGAGAGAAAACAGCGAGGTGATGTGAAGCGAGCCGGAGTGCAGTGAGCGCAAGCGAGCGGAACGAGGACGAGTGAACATGACCGAGCGTCTGCTGTAACCGGATGTGAATATCTCCATTAAGTGATGAAAACCCGAGGAAATCTCATCATAGTGAAATATTCTTGATACCAAATTACATTCAGAAATCAATTGACAAATTATAACGTATCCAGTTTTCAATAACTTCTTTTGCTAGGTAAATGTGTGGATTAATAGAGTGAATTGAAATCGTGGTCAAAATGTTCAACCAAGAAAAACTTCACGAACTCTACAAAGATATTCAAAACTGCCAGATATGTCCTCAAATGGATCCTGAAAATTATCGCCGTGTTGATGCAGTAAACCCCCATAGTGATGTTTTTATTATTTCTCAGGCATTAGCGGAAATCAGCTCAGGAAAAGTGCGGTAAATTTCTTCCAGGCCGATGGAAGTCTGGGAAACACCGGTGCCAGTTTAGAGCAGTTTCTCAATAAATTCAACCGGACTGTTTATCCTCATCAGGAAGTGAAGATTTCTGGTAGTGTGACAATTCCAGTTGTAATCCACAAATACAAATCAGTATACAACACGGAAATTGCACAATGCTATCCCGGTAAAAATACAAGGTAAAAAAAGGCGATAGAAAACCAACGGGTGATGAAATACTCAACTGTAATAGTAAAGGATTTCTCCTGTAAAGAAATCACGATGATTCAACCAAAATTGCTCCTTACTTATGGGAAAGGAGCCGCTATCGGGTTCTTCGATTATTTTCTGAACGTAGAGGATCCTCCTTCGCTTTCAGACCATATTTCAGAAATAATTCAGCTGGGAAAATCCCTGTGTTTTCGTTGGGGCAGTTTAATCCCTTACATGTGTTACCTATCCAGCATGCGTCCGGTGCTAATCCACGCTTCCGTAGTATGATAAATGATAATAGACTTGTGGAACTCATCACCGAGGTATTAGAATGACTGATTTAATCGATAAACAAAAACTGCATGATGCTCTGCGTCAGATGGGTAAAAAATACCTAAAGCAGCAGTACAGAGAATACTGGACACCGGAACGTCCAACAACGGGATACTGCTACGTAGTGGCTGAAGTCGTGATCACTATCTGGCACCAAAAGGAGTCGACCCCATATCATAAAAAACGGTGAAACTGATACGCACTGGTTCGTTAGGGACCCCGATGGTAACGTCATTGATCTGACCGCAGACCAATTTGATCCGCCTATAAAAGATGAAGATTATACTCAAGCAAAACCACATAACTTCCGAACTAAATCCATTTCTAAAAGGGGTAGAGTTCTTGCCGAATTATTGGGGCTCACAAACGAGGAATAGAGGAGGTTGCATTGGTGCATCCTTTAAAATCCCCACTTATCACTAGGACTTTGAAAGGAAAAAGTAACTTATTATCGCACCAGTTTCGGGCGCTCTCTTGATCAACACTTATCTGTGATGAAAAATTACACGAAATGAATCATGATAAAAGATCTGGAACGGTTTCAGGGATCATTATTTGGCCTCGCCATAGGTGACGCATTAGGTGCATCCATCGAATTCAAACCGCCTGGTACGTTCATCCCCATAAAAACATTTGAAGGTGGGGGTCCGTTTAATATTCAACCGGGTGAGTGGACTGATGATACATCAATGGCGTTGTGTCTTGCAGAAAGTCTTATTGAATGCAAAGGATTCAACCCCTCCGATCAACTCACCCGCTACCTGCGGTGGTACAACGACAGTTATCTCGGTACCAACCGGACATTGTTTTGATATCGGAAACACAACACGGGAACTTATTATCAAATTCAATACAACAGGAGATCCTTTTCCTGGACCAACTCACGACCATTCAGCGGGGAACGGTTCACTTATGCGACTGGCCCCGGTTCGCTCTCTTCATGCAGAACCAGAGAAAGCCATTCACCTTTACGGTGAAAGTCGCCGGACCACTCACGGACACCGGCTGCGATCGATGCCTGCCCGGTATGCTGGAGGGATACTAGTCGGTGTATGCAGAGGGGTATCGAAAGAAGAACTCCTCTCTCCTATGTATTCGCCCGTTCCTGGATATTGGGAGCGATTCACTCTTTTTCCAGAAATCGAAGAAGTAGCCAAGGGTATATTCCTCACTTGTGAGCCCCCAAGGATCCATCGATTTATAGGCCATGTTGTCCGGGCACTTGAAGCAGCACTCTGGGCTTTTTCGAAGGGGAAAGATTTCCGGGAGGCAGTCCTCCTAGCGGTGAATCTTGGAGATGATGCCGATACCACTGGGGCAATATGTGGTCAATTAGCTGGAGCATACTACGGGATTGAGGAAATTACCGGAAGAATTGACTCGGGGACTCGTAAAAAGAGAATTAATTGAGAAGTATGAGTCAGAGACTTCAATGCATTCGAGAATGCTCAATGAAAATTTCCTATCAGTAATAACTGACGAATTCTTACACCTTCACACATTTTCACCGTAATCGGGGAAAAACAGGAGGTGATATGAAGCGAGCGGAGACGTAAGCGAGGACGAGTGAACATGACCGAGCGTCTGCATCCGCCCGGCATTTTATCATCGTATGAATCAACAGTCATCTATTATAGGAAAATCGAAATGGGCCTTCATATCTGTTGGATAAAGCGGCGGAAATTTCATACCATATCCGGGCGATTCCAGCAGCATCCAAAGGAATATCACCGTACCGGAGCAAAAACTGCAATAACCAAAAGGGTGGGGACCAATAGTGAAGAAAGGGGACAATGGTATGATGGAGAACCGATCCTTTTCACCGGACTTTACGTACACCCACCGGATGGTGAGAAGGCTTTCGGATATTGCTGCTGCCCGGGAAGTGATCCTTCATGCACATCTGATCCCGAAATGGGAGGTGTCGATCCGCAGGGAACAACTGGTCCGGGCTGCACATGCATCCACAGCGATAGAAGGAAACCCGCTCTCCCTTGAGGAGGTGAGCCGGCTTTCCGAGGGCAGGGAGGTTATGGCAGCCCGAAGGGCAAAAAACGAGGTGCTCAACTACCTCCGGGTGCTGGAACATATTGACCGGTACCAGAAGGGTGGCATGATTTCAGAAGAGAACCTCCTTTCCCTTCACCGCGATGTCACCCTTGACACGCTGGACGATCCGGCAACGGAAGGAGCGTTCCGGAAGGTGAAGGTGGTGGTCGGGAACCGGCTCACAAAGGAGGTGGTGTATTCCCCGCCTTCCCCAAAAGAGGTTGTCCCGCAGATGAACGCGCTTGTCGGCTGGCTGAATTCCGATGCAGCGCACCAGATGCATCCGGTACTGGTTGCCGGGATCGCGCATTACGAACTCGTGCGGATTCACCCGTTTGTAGACGGCAACGGGCGGACTGCCCGGGCGCTTGCTACGCTCGTCCTCACGATGCGGGAGTTTGATATCAAGCGGTTCTTTACGCTGGATGATTTCTACGACAGCGACCGGCCTGCCTACTACACTGTGCTCAAAGCGGTGAACCTGACCTATCCGGACTGTACGGTGTGGCTGGAGTACTTTACGGAAGGGGTGGAGATCTCCCTGCACCGGGTGAAGGAGCGGGTGCTGCTGCTCTCGTCCGATGAGCACCGGAAGGTATCCGGGGGGCAGGTGGCTCTTTCCGAGCGGCAGATGAAGATTATTGAGTTCATCCATGCCCACGGTTCGGTGAAGAGCGGGGATCTGATGCGGCTGTATGGCATTTCCCGGCAGGCTGCCGGCAAGGAGCTCGGGCAGATGGTTGAGCAGAACCTGATCAGGACCGACGGAAAAGGGCGTTCTACGCGGTACGTGATGGTATGAGCAGGTTGTCGATTAGGTTGTCGATTAGGTTGTCGATTCCGGGACAGGTGTTTGCCACCCGGAAACGGATGACGATGGATGAAACCTGGTGATGCAATCGACAGATGGCTTTCTGGTGTACCATAAAATCCAAAAAAATGGTCTACAACGATCTCTTATGTCACCCGGTGTTACACAAAGAGTCTCATAGTCTCATGAAACCGTGATTATGGTAGGCAGGAATTTCCACGGTCTGGACCAGAGAGACCAAGGGAGAATTTACCTGTTGTTTGTCTCAGTGAGGGCGGGGGCAAGGATACAAAATGTATCCAATTGAGTAAAAAATGTATTCATTTTTCCCGGCCTTCAGAATTTACTGAATCATGTAATACGTGTAATTGTCTACACAATGAGTAGACAATTGTCTCGACAGTGTTGAGACAATTCCGCAATACATGTGAACCCAGCGGCCCCGATGTGAGCGCCACTTACCGAACGCATCAGCGAGAGGTCGAGCGCGAACGAGTTCACTGAGCGTTAAGCATGAGTACCATCAACAGCGACGAACAGGATACGAAGCATGGTGTGAGGAGCGGGCCGGAGCAGCAAGCCCGAAGCGAGCCTGAGAGCGAAGGGGTGCGTCATTGTCTGCCGAATTCAACCGCGAAAACAGCGAGGTGATGTAAAACGACCGGAGTGGTGCGACAAGAAAGCTGTAATTCGGATTGCTAAAAAGCCATCCCATCCATTCAGGGTGTTCCTATTCCAGCGTGCGTTACTGGTAACAGTTTCGTGCGAAGCCTGGAAGACAACGTGGAAAGATAGGAGTCTCACCGAATCAATCTGCCAGGAAAAGACGTCATGGAGAAGGTAAACTGAACTGCTACAGGATCGTCACGGCTCAACTGGCGAAAGAGACTGATACGCCAGCACCAAAAGGTAAGGAGTCTGGTTTCAGTGGTTTCATCGATGCTGAAACGGATGGACATTGAAGCTCCCGGTCTATAGGCAGCTCCTAAAACGTCACAATTATCCGGATTATGGAACTTGGAAACCCCAATACGCTCCCAGAAACGGGTCGATGCGGTTGTACACAATTTTGAGATCATCGGAGAAGCAGTCAAAAACCTGAGTGATGATATCAAGAAAACAGTGCCCGGTAACAGACTGGAAAGCCATTTTCCGGGTTCTGCGATATGCTGATCCACGGGTATTTTGGGGTTGACCTGGAGATCCTCTGGGATATCATTGTACACAAGATCCCAGTGTTGCAGAACGAGATTGCCGTGATTGTTGCATACGAGAAAATAAAGAAGACGCAATAGTAACCAGATCAATTTTGAGTTTTCGCGGGCCAGTGATCAGAAAATTCCATTTGATTTTTTCCAATTTTTTACTCATTTACTCAATGTTTTATTTATAAATTTCTATAGTCTCAAAAAAAATCTGAGCGATTATAGAGGAAATTTTGGTTAAAGCAATGGACATTAACCTCACGTCCCTACCGAGGCACATTTTTACCTACTTATTCTCTTTCCCACCCATATAAATGCAAGGGATGGAGGAAGTTCTTTTTCGAGTAACAGTTCCCGGATAGTTATCTCTCCTGTTTTCATTATTGGAAGTATCTCGGGTATATACCCCCGATATCCCCAATTCTGCCTCCGTTTTCCCGTTCCGGAAGGCATTTTAGCCCTTATTCGGGAAAAACCACCTGTTTGGAAATCACACGCTTCTCTGCCTGTTCGGTTATCGGGGGCTATATTGCAGATGGAAATAACCGCTAATAGCACCTATTGAGAGGTGAATCTCGCTTATATCGCCCGTATTAAGGGAACGGAGAAAAGAAGGTTTTTAAGGGCAGGGATTGGGGACCGATGCAGGATGATAGATTCAGGTAGTGATCAAATCTGCCCATTTTAGCCTTTTTTTGCAAAAAGAGATAATCGGGATACGGGCAGGTCACGGAAAATCGCGAATTTCCAGTCACGTTTTTCCAGGCGATCTCGATTAATCAGGTTTTCCGAAAAAGAGCTTGATTAAGAGCGGAAAAAGTACCCTACTAGAACCCTTTAGGATGCGTGTGGACGTTGTTATGGGAAAAAGGGATATTTC
>CAWDZO010000033.1:0-4079 GCA_963806845.1 uncultured Methanoregulaceae archaeon | reverse complement strand
TAAGGGAAAGTACCTCGTCAACGGTTTCGGCCGCGTCGGGATATCTGCCGAGCTGACTGAGTGCGTTTCTGCGATTTTTCCACGCATCAGCGTAATCCGGGTTGAGGGTAATTGCCTTATCGTAAGAGTCAACGGCTTCGGTAAACCGGGCGAGATACTCTAATACGACTCCGTGGTTGTTCCATGCTACCGCAACATCCGGGTTAAGGGCGATCGCCTTTTCGTAAGAAGCAACAGCATCGGAATATCGACCGAGATGAACGAGCGTATTTCCACGGTTAATCCAAACCTCAGTGAGATCCGGGTTGAGGGTAACTGCCTTATCAAAGGAGGTAACAGCTTCAGGATACCTGCCAAGATTATCCAGGGCAATTCCACGGTTGTTCCATGCCTCCGAGTAATCCGGTTTGAGGGTAACTGCCTTGTCATACGAGGCAACTGCTTCAGGATACCGGCCAAGACTATCCAGTACGACCCCGCGATTGTTCCATGCCACCGCATCAACCGGGTTAAGGGCAATCGACTTGTCATACGAGTCGACTGCCTCGGAATACAGATCGAGTCCGGCAAAATCATTGCCTTCATTGATAAACTGATAAGCTCGATCTCGCATGAAATAGAATATGTTATTCAGTTAATCACTTTTGTGATTTATTCCTGTACGAAATATCCCTGCTATGATTATTTTTTGGTGATTGTAAAATATCAGCCTCTAAATAGAAAACGCGAAATGTAAAAACTCAGTTAATTGAAGTCAAAAGATTAATCGCACGAGAAATTCGCTCTTGGGGGCTCCGCCCCCGCCGCTCGGGCACCCCCCCATTTGCGATAGTGCTGTGTTACCTGTTCTGGTGATATCGCAATGCGCCCCATCCCCCTCGGGGGTCTGGTGACGCAAGGGGGGGGATCATGCCAAATGGTGTGGTTATCACCTCATTTGGGGGCGGATTATTGATAATCACCTATTTTTTTGTGAACAAGGGAGACTCTGTCTGACTGTTCAATCCTGTTTCAACGTCAAGGACGGTCACACAACATTGTTGTTTGAATAAGAATCTGCATCGAACCAGCGCAGATGAGAGAAAAAATTCACCAGTTGACAAAAAAGAAGTATTCAGAGTAGTTTCTCGGTATAGCGGATAACTTCCTGGAGGGCCTTGACCCGGGCATACCATTTATTGTCCGACTCAATGACAATCCATGGGGCATAGGGAGTGTTGGTCCGGGCCAGCATCTCGTCCACCGCAACATCATAGAGATCCCATTTCTCCCGGTTTCTCCAGTCATCTTCAGTTATCTTGTATTGCTTGAGCGGATCCTTCTCCCGCTGGCTGAACCGTTTGAGTTGTTCATCCTTATCTATCTCAAGCCAGAACTTGACCATTCCCCCGCCACTGCTCTCGACATAGTCCTGCTCCATTTCGTTGATTTCCTGGTACGCCCGTTCCCACTCGGTTTCCGAACAGAACCCTTCCACACGTTCAACAAGGACACGCCCATACCAGCCTCCGGTCATAGATTGCAAAATGCCCGGCTTTCGGGTAGTGACGGATAAACCTCCAGAGGTAGTGGTGTTCTTTCTCGTAGTCATTCGGTGCTGCTACCGGAATAACATCATATCCCAGCGGGTTGATGTAACGGGCAAGACGGGTGATATTCCCTCCTTTTCCGGCAGCATCCCAACCCTCATAGACTACGATGAATGGAATTTTCCGTTTAAAGAGCAGGTAATTGATCTCAAGCATCTCGATCTGCAGACTGTTGAGCATATTCTGACAGTCTTCTTTTGAATAAGATACATTGGCAGAAGATCTTCTCGGGACAGGATTTTTCTGGGGTTTGGAAATATTTTTCTGTCTTCCTTTTTTTGACCGCTCTTCTGTCTCAGCAGCAACTCTTTTTTCAAGCGTTTTTACAAGGTATGAATATACCTTGAAAATGGCATACTTCCGGTCAGTGGCTTCAATAACATGCCAGGGCGCATAATCGGTATCGGTCTTTTCAATGAATTCATCAATAATCGGAAGATAGGTATCATAATCGTGATGGAAATCCCAGATACTGGGGGTTACCAGCCATGCAGTAAGCGGGTTTCTCTCCCGTTCCAAAAGCCTGATTTTCTGTTCGTCTTTGCTGATATGTAAAAAAAATTTGATGATGATTGCGCCGCTGTCACTCGACTGGCGTTCAAAAATGGTGATTGAATTGATCTCATCTTTGAGGGATTTTTTCCAGCCGATACTGGATAATTTTTCTGCAAGTGCCCTGCTGTACCAGCTGCGGGCAAACAGTGCAATTCGCCCTTTTGAAGGAGTTTTTACCCAGAATCTCCACATGAACGGACGTGCCCGTTCTTCATCAGTGGCTTTATCGGTTGCATGAAGGGTAAACCCACGGGGATCGAGGGACTGGATAATCTCCCTGTGTGGACATGGTAATACCCGGCCGCATTCCATCCTTCGATGACAATTATGATCGGGATCTTCAGATCGCGAAGTGTCCGCTGAAGGACACTCAGGCGCTCTTTTAAAGGGGGAAGGGATTTTTCAAAGGTCTCATCGTCAATAGTTTTTGTTAAATCATATTTTTCAAACATCCGTCCCCCTCAGGCACTCACAGAATCAGAATTCCTGGTATTAACAAACGAATCGTAGGGCACGACAGGTATTAAACCCTACCTGAATAGTATCAGAGGGGGGGATTTCTTACCGGAAAATTATGTGTTGAGAGGAAGACCATGCTCAGTCGCGATGGTGACAAAGGCATCGGCAAGGAACGCAGCCTGTTTTGTTGTTGCCCCGTAAGTGTTGAATTTCCAGACTTTCGTTGCTCCGGGAATTACCCCCACAATACCTTTTTCTTCAAGAGCACCTGAAAAATAAAATCCCCTCTTCTTGTGGGATTCTGCCACTTTATCAAAAGATGCAATGGTATCTACCCGTGTCAGGGTGTGTTTCCGTGGGTATTCCGAAAGGATCTTTGTACCTGTAACGGACAGAAGGGCTTCAAGAACAACGCGGTTGTTTTCCAGTTCATGGTCAAAGTGCTTCACCCGTTCCTTCACCAGGGGGAATGACGCCATCATTCCCACAAGTGTCGCGCCCATCAGCGTGCAGCCCATCATCTCCGGTTCCTTAATCCCGAATCTGCGTTTTGTCACATCGCCTTCAATGGTCGTAGTGCGAAAAACTTCAGCAGCTCGTTCCTGTGTTGCGGCAGGACACCGGACGGAGCGGGGGCTGCCATACTCTTGTGCCCGGAGCCGACAACGAAATCCACCCCAAGATCTTTGCCATCGACCGGCAGGATGCCGACCGTGTATGCCCCATTGTAGAGGACGGGGATATCGTAGTGGTGGGCCACTTTTGCGATCGCCTTCACCTCATGCATGTTGCCATACTGGTAATCGACGTGGTCGATGAAGGCAAGAACGGGCACCCTGCCGAACTCGCGCCTGACCTCCTCGATCTTTGTTGCTGTCGCATCAGCAGTAATCTTATGAGCGGAATCCTGGGGGATCTCACGAACGATACCCCCGGTTTCTTCAACGGCAAGGAATTCAGTATAGTGAGAAAGCGCAGTGAGAAGAACCGGGTCTCCCTTCTTAACGTAAGTATTAGCCACTGCCTGGAACCCGCGCCGGGCACCGGGCACTACGCGGACTGCCTCCATATTCAGCCATGCGGCGACATCCCGGTGAAACCCGGCAATCGGGGGTTTGCTGATGTAATCGAGACGGTTGGGTTTACGGCAGTTATCGCAGACAGAATACCCATCTCCATAGGCGATGACGGCTTTCATTGCATCTGCAGTGAGCCTGCCACCTGCCTGGATGGGATCAATATTTATGAAGATCTCATTGACCTGCCGCGCCTCAATCCCGTTTGCGCACCTCATTTCAGCATCTCCTGTTTTAAGGATGCCACCTGACGTTCGAGATTTTCCAGCAGACGCTGGGCCTGTGTCCTCTGGGTCTCATCCAGCAAATGCCGGGGTGCGGTTTCTCGGAGGATCACCCGCAGGTCCGTAAGAGTGTAGAGTGCCTGGAATGTCATGTCAACTGCCCTTTTTGACAACGA
>CAWDZO010000032.1:0-213536 GCA_963806845.1 uncultured Methanoregulaceae archaeon | reverse complement strand
GAAAAAACGCTCGACCAGCCGGTCAACTTCCGGCTTGACATACCCGAGCAGGGGTCGCACATACGAGCACCCGGTCCGGTTGCCAAGACTCTGCACCTCTGCTCTCGAAAGCATCGGCACCCGGTCATTAAACCGAGTGCCATCGCCGACCACCTGGTAATCTGAGGAAAGGGTTTCAACGGCAACCTGGTGTACTGTATTGATCGCATCATTCGGATATCCGCACGTTTTCACCAGATCTGCCATTTCGTCCAGCAATCCTTTCTTAAACACTCGTTTTTTTAAGGGAAATCCCAGCGCTTGTGCCGCAGCATCCACCGACGTGACCTGGCGGGACGGGTCGAACACAAACACGTTGAGTTCAACCTCGTAATACGTACCCAGCATTATTGCTGCAAGGGAACTGTCCTTTCCGCCGCTGTAGAGCACTCCTGCCTTCATTACCTTCGCGTAATTGAATAATCACGTTTCTTTGGCGCAAGCTGCCTGAGCAGTTCCTTGAGCTGCGAATCCGTGATCTTGTTCTTGAGACGCCCGCTCTGGGCAAGCTGGACGAGCTGCTGTTCAACAGCACCGGCAAAATCCGGTTTCGTCACCTTGATAGTATTCAAGCGCTCCCGGGCATCGGGCTCGAGAATCGACATAAGCACCATCTGCATCTGAGACTTAATGCGCTCCTGGCGTTCGAGCTCTGCCTGCATTGCCTGTTGATCGCCAGACTGCTGCTGCAGCTGCGCCATCCTGCGTTTGCGGAGTTCACTAAGCTCGTCGTCTCCCATGGGGTTACCTCACTTCGGTACTTCAGCCTTTTCCGGCTTCTTTCCTTCAGATTTCTTTGCTGCTGGTTTTTTTTCGGCCTTCTCACCCTTTGCGCCCTCAGTTTTCTCGCCCTTCTCCTTTTTCGCGTCGGACTTCTTGCCCTCTGCTTTCTTAGGTTCGGGTTCGGCTGCTGCCTTTGCGCGCTTAGGTACCGGTGCCGGCGGGTTGATCTTCACTTCGTGAGCCATATTGTCAAGAAATGCCATCCCTGCCGGGGAAACTTTACGACCGGTCTTGTCATGGACAACAAGTCCTGCGGCCTCCAGCTGCTGGAGGGATTTTCGCAGGATTGACCCACTGCCCTTCCTGAATGCATTGGGTTTTGAACCACGGTTCTTTTTCCCGCCGTAAAAACTTCGCATCCTCTCGACACCCAATGGGCCATCGACATAGACGCGCCTCAACACTGCCGCTACCCGGACATACCACCAGTCCGGATCTTCGGGCGGCATTTCTTTGTGTGCCCCGGTCTTTGCAAAAGCAGCCCAGGGCGGTGGAGTTATTTCCTTGTGTTTCCTGAGCTCCTCTGCGACCTTCCTGATAAGATGGTCAGCCGAGGCATCGAATACTGTTGTCATCTAGAGACCTCACTGTTGAATAATTCAATAACAGTCTTTACTTATTTGTGGATAAGGTTTTTATATATTTCGAGAAGCGGAACTCCGCTGTTGTTAAAAGAAAAATGCGTTTTAATTTTTGCCTGTTTTCTTTTTTCCTTCCAGCACCATCGTCCTTCCCCGCACATCCACGAGCCTTGCCTCTGCCTGTAAGGCCACCGTCTCCGGGTCAATCTCAATATTCTGGAGCCATTTTACCTTGATCATCTTACGTTTCTTGAGTTGTTCCACAATCTCATCGATCATGGTTTCGGTACAGCCCTGTTTACCGATCCATACGGTCGGTTTGAGGTCCTGCATCGATCGGTCAGCTTGATTGGACATGAGGCCTCACCACACGATAACGTGTTTTTTTGTTGCAGGAATGACAGGTAACCACCACATTGCCCCGGTGTACCCGCACCCGCATATTCTTTCCCGGTACGAGGAATGAGTAACAGTGATGACAATACTGACGACGGAACTCCCGGTCGATCCGGATCCTCTGGCGCATCGCAATCCTGCGGGCAATATCGACATAACGGTTACTCCGTTCGGGATGCAGGGAAAACGCCAGCAGCGCCTGCTCAAACAGGACCCCAATACGCTCATGGGCAATCTTTTTTATCACAGGGTTGCGGGATCGTTCCTTCATTGTCTCATTGCCTGGCCTTGGGTTGTGCTAAACTATCAGCGTGTGGGATAAAAAAGGAACGGTCAGTTCACTCATTCCCGAATATAGCGGATGATAAGAAAGGATCATCGGATCCTGACATTTCTTCCCACAATTTCCAGCCTGTCTTCACAAAAAAGTTTTATTGCTTCCGGAAAACACTCGTGCTCGTGTTTCAGGATCCGTTCAGCCAGCGAATCCTCATCATCTTCTTCCTGTACCGTAACACAGTGCTGGAGAATGATGGGTCCACCATCGAGGCTCTCATCAACGAAATGCACCGTGCAACCGGATACCTTCACGCCGTACTGCACAGCCTGTCGCTGGGCATGCAGCCCGGTGAAACTGGGCAGGAGGGCAGGGTGGATGTTCACCATTTTCCCGGGAAACGAGCGAACAATGGCTGCACCAATGATGCGCATGTAACCTGCAAGCACGAAGAGATCCGCCTTTACCTGCTGCATAGCTGAAAGGAGGGCACATTCATAGAGCTCGCGTGAGGAAAACAATGAATAATCAATAATCATTACCGGGATTTTTGCCTCTCTGGCCCGTTCGATGGCATATGCCTTCGGGTTATCAGTGATAAGAGCAACACAGGTTGCAGGGATTTTTCCGTTTTGTATGGCTTCAATCACTGCCTGGAAATTCGAACCCCTGCCCGATGCCAGTACCGCAATCCGTTTTTTCATCGTGCTCCTTCCTCTAAAATGACAATAAACCTGAAGTGTCCTTAACTATTCTCATTACCGGCTGAAGGATGAATCACAACCTTCACTTTCACGATCCGCCGTCCGTGCATCTGCATCACAGCCAGCGTGATCTTCCCCTCATTAATTTCAACCTTTTCCCCGGGTGCAGAGGGATGTGTCCCAGCCGGTCGATGATAAGTCCGCCGACGGTCTCGTATGATTCATCGACAGGAAGATCGATCTCCATTCGCTCGTTGATGTCCTCCACCCACATCTGGGCATCGACAACAAAGACACCCTCGGAAATATTCTGAATATCGGGTTCCTCCTTATCATACTCATCCATAATATCGCCGACGATTTCCTCGAGAATATCCTCGACCGTCACAATCCCGACAAAACTGCTGTACTCATCGATTACGATCGCCATCTGTACCCGGTGCACCTGGAGTTCTTTTAACAAATCATCGATCTTTTTTGTTTCCGGGACAAACATGGGGTCATACATGACCTCTTTTATAGTCGAATCTTTACGGTGCGAGACCATGGCGGAGAAGACATCCTTTACATTCAGAATCCCGGTGATGTTGTCAATCTGATCGTGATAGACAGGAATCCGTGAAAAACCGGTTTCATTAAAGATCCGGATCGCTTCTTCAAAGGTAACCGTATCTTCCATGAGCGTGACATCAACTCTGGGGGTCATGATCTCGCGGGCGGTGGTGTCAGCAAACTCGAGCACCGAGTAGAGCATATCCTGCTCCCCCTGTTCAATGGTGCCATCTTCCTTGCCGACATCGATCCATTCCTTGATCTCCTCTTCAGTCACTGCCGGTTCACCAGTCTCCTTGCCGATACCAAACGTCGGGCTTACCCGCTCGACGAGCCAGATAACAGGGTGAAAAAATTCGGGAGAGAAACAGAATAACGGGAGCCACCGTGAGTGCAAACGAATCCGATGCCCGGGCTGCATAAATCTTGGGCCCGATCTCGCCAAAGACCAGGAGAACAATGACAACAAACCCGGTCGCGATTCCAACACCAATGTCACCAAATACCTGTATCGCGATGGCAGTTGCAAGTGCAGCAGCCGCAACATTGACAATATTGTTACCAATCAGGATCGTGATGAGCAGGTGCTCAGGTGATCTCTTTTAATGCCGCAACAGCCTTTGAACCCGGCTTTCCTTCATTAACAAGTGTCCTCGCCTTTGCCCGGGTAATGGAGATAAGGGCAACTTCCGAACTCGAAAAAAATGCTGAAAGAATGACACAGAGGACAAAGAGCAGGATTTCAACAGCGTCCTGAATCATCGCATTTCACGCTGTGCTGGTGCACGCAGATTATTTTGGATCATAAATAAAAATACACTATCCTATTCGGAAGGGAATTTAATAAAACCAGCGCTCTATTCCATGCATTCCTGCATAAAGGCGCAATCCCGGGCAAGCAGTGCAATCTTTTCCTCAGACGACAGGGGATGGTCGAGGTTCAAATCCTCGATCTCAAGGGTAAGGCTGCCATTGTAGTGGTGATCTTTTAAGCATTCCATCACCGTTACCATGGAAGCATGCCGGTCAAGAGGGAAGTGGGCTTTGCCATGATCAAACCGGCTGAGATGCACGTTCACGAGACGGTCGTGACAGAGTTCGATATACCGGATCGCCTCGCCATCGGATTTGGAAAGCGCGTGCGCTACGTCAAGCGTAAAGAAGAGCCAGGGTTCCTCATCAAGGAGTGAACGCATGCGTTCCGGAGTGCAGAGAAGAGAGTTGACAATCGGTTCCATATTCTCCATACCGATTTTTATCGAATTCCGGGTCGCTGCCTCGCGGAGCACGGAAACATAGTGATCGAACCGGGCAAAGTCCGCTGAACTGGGCGGGCGTTTTGCAGTCCGCCTGCCCGGGTGCACCGTCAGGATATGGGCGCCCATCTGCTCAGCAATCGCGATGGACCGGACTGCATATTCAACAGACACCTGGGCAACATCCGGGTTGATAGAACAGGGATTCAGGTCAAGAATCGGGGAATGAACCGTCAGTGTGGAAATTTCCGGATGCATCATTCCTGCAGACGATCACCTCATCCACCGGCAGGTCACGAAGCCAGAAATGCGGCGTCTCTAACCAGAACTCCATCGCATTTAACCCGGAGCGTGACACAAAAGAGAAGATCTCGTTGACCGTGTACTCGTGAAAGAACATGCTCGAGACGGAAAATGACACCATGGTAGTATATTTGATATGCGGTTTTAGCCTAATAATGGTTGATGGACTGGTTCAACCGCCCTGATGTCACCACCGTTTGTGAAAAGGCACCATTACGTGTCTCCGAGCTGTCAGCGATTATCGAAGGTCTCCTTGACAATCCGCTCCTGCAGGATATCCTGGTCCGCGGGGAAGTGACCAACTATACCCATCATGCGCGGGGGCACCGCTACTTCTCGCTCTCGGAGAAAGGTGGGGGAAACACTGCTGCAGTCATTAAGTGCGTTATGTGGCGGTCCGATGCAGAACGGCTTTCGTTCAATCCGTCTGAGGGCATGGAGGTGATCGTGTCAGGGACGATCAGGGCGTACGCACCCCATGGATCGTACCAGCTGCAGGTTAAAGAGATGAGAAAAGCCGGCCTGGGTGAGAAATTCCTGCTCCTGGAACAGTGGAAAAAGCAACTTGCTGCCGAGGGATGTTTTTCTCTGGAACGGAAACGCTGCCTCCCCACGTTCCCGGCACGAATCGGTGTGGTTACTTCAGAAACGGGGGCAGTAATCCATGATATAAGGACCGTTGTTGGAAGACGGTACCCTCTGGAAATTATCATTTCACCCACGGCAGTTCAGGGTGAGCAGGCACACCGGGAGATAGCCGGTGCGATTACCCGCCTTGCGGGGATGGTGGATGTGGTCATCGTTGCCCGGGGTGGGGGAGCTTTGAGGATTTATTCCCCTTCAACCATCCGGATGTTGTGCGGGCTATTGTTGCATGCCCTGTTCCGGTCGTCAGCGCAATCGGGCATGAAGTGGATGTAACGCTCAGCGATCTCGCTGCAGACCTGCGGGCACCTACCCCGTCTGCCGCAGCAGAACTGGTGGTACCGGATCGGATCGTGCTGACAACCCGGTTACAGGAACTCAAATCCCTGCTGAACGCTTCGTTGCAGGCCCGGGTTGCATGGGCACGGGATGAAGTTGCCGATATGCGGGACCGGCTTCGCCCGCAGCGGTTCAGCCGGAAACTCGAAGAGAGAAAACAAAACATGGCAGACCTTTCGGACAGGCTCGAACGGGCTTTTTCAAACCGGATCGATCGCGAACACCTGCTTCTTGCGGAGATGAAAACTGCACTCGACAGCAGGAACCCGCTTGCAGTCCTTGCCCGGGGCTACTGTGTTGCAGAGAAGCAGGGCGAAGTTGTACGGAGTGTCGGACGCCATAACAAAGGGAGATCGCATGAAAATCAGGTTTTATAATGGCAGCAGCCAGGTAATCGTGGAGCGTGTGGATCATGAAAGAAACCTATGAGACGAAGATCGAACAGTTAAGAAAGATCATTGAAAAGATAGAAGATGGTAATACCGGGCTTGATGACAGTATGAAGATTGTATGAACAGGGTGCAGTGCTGGTGAAACAGTGCGAGACGATGCTCAACGAAGCAGAATTAAAAATTACCACGCTCAGCCGGGACGCATAGCAGTCAGGGTAACGAGCATCTCTTTTCCCGCGACAAGGTGTTCGATAAGTGCTTTTGGCAGGGTTGCCGCTACGTGATCGGACATAATACCGATTGTCCGCCCGCAGACAAAGGAACTCCGTCGCCAGACCATGTCGGTCGGATGATCGAGGGTGAACTTAAAAGAACCTCGTGATTTCACCTCGATGGTCACCCCCTCACACGAGAGCAGGGTAATAAGAACCGCATCATCGTGGGAAAGCACCCGTTTGAATGCCGGTGAAAGCCCGTTGCAGCCTTTGTCCGCTGAAATACCGATAATGCAGTTACCATTTTTCGTGAGATGATCCTCGCGGGTCACCTCAAATGTTGTCGGATGGGTACCGAGAACGAGGGGGTGCCCCCGGCAATGGATAATTTCCTGAGCCTCCATGTTTATCATGTGAGGGTTGCCATTCATATTCAATGTTTATAACCGTTCACTGCCCTGAGTGCAACGAGGAGACCGAACACGACGTGGTCACCGAATCCCGTGATCTGCTCGTCCGCTGCACCACCTGCGGTCACCACCAGCGCATCAAAAAGGACAAAGAACCCCAGTCAATCGTGGTCAAAACAATTGTCTCAAAAGAAGGAATGTCGCTCGTCTGCGGGATTGAACTTGCCGAAGATGATGAATGCAGTGTTGGTGACCATCTTGTGGCAGAGTGCGGGGAAGACGCATTCGGCGTTGAGGTATCCTCCATCGAATCCGGAGAGAAACGGGTAAACCGGGCAAAGGCACCCGAGATCACAACGCTGTGGACCCGTACGATTGAACAGGTAGTCGTAAAAATCTCCATTCACGATGGCAGAAAAACAGCTCCGGTCTATATGGAATGCGACGGGGAGCAGCCGTTTGTGGTGGGGGAGATGTATGTCGCATCAGGAAAAAGATTCAAAGTCTCGCATCTTAAACTGCGTGACGGTCCTCTGATGAGAAAAGAGGGATGGAAAACCGTTGCCCACCGGATCAAGCGGATCTACGGTTACCGGTTATAGATATTTTTTTAATGCTGCCGTGAGTTGTTCTGCGTGTACAACCCCTTCGAACCGCTCCATAAGAGTTCCCTCTTTAAGAATCACTATTGTGGGTGTTACCTTCAACAGAAATTCCTTGATATACTGAGGATTTTTTATCGCATCGATCTCCTCAATAATGAGGTTGAGAGATTTTCCTACTTCAGTGTTGATCGGGGTCTGCTCCATGCAGCCCATGCACCCCGGCTGGTAAAAACAGATCACACGCACTGCCATGAACATGAGTGGACATCGATAATAAAAAAGAGTTTGTGCAGTTTTTACTGTTTGTTGATAGTTATAACCCGGACATCAATTACCGGAAAGCTGAAATCAACAACTACACCTTCCGGGGACTTGTTTGCCACTTCACCGATTCTTAAGTAAGAGTTTGCCGAGGTATTATTTGCTGCAGCTTCCGGATTATCAGAAACGCCCATAAAGAAACTGTCTCCTATAGTGATATCACTGAGGTTGATCTTGTTGAGAGCGAGCCGTTCGGCTGACCAGTCATAGGTCATCGGTATGTTTGAGGAAATTGGAATCCGTTTCTGCTCATTGACCCTCATTCCGATAATCCCCGAGCTTAACGCATTATATTCCGAGGAAAATAGCGCGAGCTGCTGAACTTTTCCCCCATTTGAAGGATACACCATGACAGAGTAAATTGGCTTTTCCATTGTCTGGTTAGCAGTGATAGTAATCTGCTTAGACCCAAAAACTCCACTGCCTTGCGCCACTGCCTGATCGTAGATTGATTTTTCCGTAGTAACAATGGGTTTTCCGGCAGCATCAAAAAGTGTATAGTCAATGACAACCGTATCCCCGGCTTTAACTGAGGTAAAAATGGTCAGCCAGCTGGTACCCATACCGGAAAGTATCATGAGCCCGACAAAAAGCACACAGACACACACAATAAGTATCTTACTCACCAGTTTCGTCGTTTCCTCTTTCTTTTTCTTTGTTCCCATGCTTTTTAGTTCCTCCTTACTACATCATTGTCCAACTGACATAAACTATTCCGCTTCTTTTTGGCATAGTATAGAAAGTTTATTATTAATAAACACTACCATAAGGTTAACCCATCTGCTGGAATGATGGGCATAATCTAAAAGAGAGGGATGCACATGGTGTGGAGAAGATATCCATACAACTCAATATGAGAGCGAGATGGAGGATATGAGAACTGAGCTGGACGCTCTGTTCCAGCTGGGACCTTACCGGGGCAGATTCCTTCCGCCGGGGGTGCTGCTGACCGAATGTTGCCGGAGATACAAGGAGAATTTCGTGTTGATGTTCGGGAACATGATGATGAAATGATCGTGGTAGCAGATCTGCCAGGTGTGGAAAAGGACGATGTATCGCTTCAGATCCTCAACCCGAGAACCCTTGAGATCTCGTGTGAACGCAAAGGTGAGAAAGAGGAAAAATCTGAAGGCTACTATGTGCGGGAGAGGATATATGGATCAATGCAAAGGCTTGTTACCCTGCCCGCAGATGTGACGGAAAAGGACGCAAAAGCCAGTTTCAAAAACGGTGTCCTTGAAGTCAGACTTAACAAGACAAAAATTTCCCCGAAATCGCGTATAGAGATAGAATAACACTTTTTTCTTACCTTCTTTTTTCCGATGACTTTTAGTATTCTTTTCGCTAAAAGCTGTAGTGATGGATAAAAAAAAGGTCAAGGACTATATGACCTATGATGTCGTCAGTGTTGATGTCCACGGCACGGTAAAAGACGTTATCGAAAAAATCCAAAAAACTCATCATGACGGGTTCCCGGTTGTTGACGGAGATGAGGTGGTCGGTTATATCTCGGCCAGGGATCTTCTCTTTGTCCAGCTGACCACACCTGTTAATGAGGTGGTATCCAAAAATCTGATTGTTGCTGACCCGGAGATGGATATCAACGATGCTGCACGGGTGATCTTCCGAAGCGGAATCCAGAAACTTCCGGTTGTTGATGAGAAAAACCACCTGCTGGGTATTATTTCCAATTCCGATGTGATTCGCTCCCAGATTGAGCATGTTTCTCCTGAAAAAGTCTTCAATTTTATTACTACGTTAAAAAAGCTCTACGGAGTCGATCCCACCCTGGAACGCGGGACAGTGCCGATCAGGGATCTCCTGCCCACCCAGTCAAAAATCTACGAGGATGAACTTGAGGGGCGTATATACGAGATCAAAAAAGGACTTGCAGAGCCGATTATTGTCGTAAAGCGCCCCGGAAAGATCATTCTTGTGGACGGGCATCACCGTGCCATCGCGGCAAAACGTCTTGGGATAACTGCAATTGATGCATATCTTATCGAAATAAAGGAAGATATTGAACTGGGCATGGAGCGGACTGCACACGCGATGAACTTAAAAACACTGGATGATGTCCAGGTGCTCGATTATGCCCGCCATCCGCTTGTAGCGATAACACATCGGCTGGTTAAAAGAGTATAACTCATTTTTCGCGTTATAATAATTCTTTCGGACCTTATTATAACCGGGGCCGTCGGGATTAAACCCAGGCACTTGTATGACAGGGATCAGTTAACAGGTATCAGGAACCTTCATACCGAAGATCATACTTCTCATTCAATACGTGCTCTTTTACTACCGTTCCATCCGGTACGACAACTTCCGGCCAGAGACGTGTCTTAAATGTACTACCACCCGATCCCGCAGGACTACACGGGGACCAATGACAGTATCGTTCTCGATACTGCAGTGCTCACCAATATGCGTGTCATTGTCCATGATGCATCCCGAGATAGTGCTGTTCGCCCCGACAATGACCCGGTTGTACAGAGACGAGGAAAATACCTTCACATTATTCCTGAGAATACATTTTTCACCTATGCTCGTATAGGGCCCGATCAACACATTATCACCGATAGTTGTTCCCGGGCCGATAGCCACGGGACCAATGACCTTGGTGTTCTTACCCAGCGTAATCGAATCCCCAGCTGGACCGGCCCCTGGATCTGTGCCCCATGCATCGACAGGTTACCGATGATATCAGTAAAAGCAATTTCCTGGAGCTTCCAGCGCTCGGCCTGGCGGAGGGAGTGGGGACTTCCCACATCGGTCCAGTTACCCCTCGCAAGCCAGCCTTTCAGCACATACTCTTCCTCCATCATACGGGGGAAAAGGTCGCGGGCAAAATCATATTTTGTTGCGGGCGGAATATGGTCAAAAATTGCCGGGCTGCAGATATACATTCCGGTGCTTGCGAGATTGGAGAAGATCTCACCGGGCGCCGGCTTTTCCTTAAAACGTTTAATTTCATAACCTACATCGATCTCAGCAATACCATACTCGCCGGGATCATCTATGGAGATCAGGCCGATTGTCGCCGTTGCCTTCTCTTTCTGGTGAGCACGGTAAAACTCAAGCACATTCAAATCGGTAACATGGTCTCCACCGACGACCAGAAAATCCTGCCCGTCAAGATATCGCTGGGCGTTTTTAACACTGCCTGCGGTTCCAAGTTTGGTTTTCTCATGAACATAGGTGATCTCGACACCAAATAAGGAACCATCTCCGAGAGCTTCCTCAATTGAATTACCCATATACCCTAACGTGAGCACAACTTCCCGGAAACCCATATTCGAAAGATGTGAGACCAGGTGCTGTATGGAGGGGCGGTTGACAATAGGAATACAGGGTTTTGGCCGTTCGAACGTGAGTGGGCGGAGCCGGGTCCCCTCCCCCCCGCACATTATGCACACCTTCATAGCACAAATTTGGTGCTGTATCGTTTTAAGTATAGTGCTGATCGTTGTTTTTTCATGGTCTCACGGGAAAAACGGCAGGTGACAGGCAGTTTTTGACTACTCGTGCGGTCGTTGGATGGAACAGGCATGAAAAGGTTTGAGGGGGTTTATCCTCCTCCATGGATTTTTTATCACTACTCATGAGTATTATATCAAACAGAAACAAACGATTAAAGCGGGTGACATGAGTTTCAATGACTGAAGAAGATTACCGGATTCTGCCGGCAATAAAAGGGAAGGTGCAGTGCCTTTCGGACAAAAAAGAGCCGGTGGAGAACTGCGGGTTCTGCATTCATTGCCGGGAGTTCGGCATAGGTGGGGCATTTGTAAAATCCCCCTCGCTTGCCTACTGCACGAAGTGCCGGGTAACCGAACGGGTGGATCTGACGAAAGTAACTGCCGTGAAATGCGCTGACCGCCAGGGCGAAGGGTTTCACAGCATAACCAGTATCATCTGTTGAACGTATTTGATTAAAAAAATACAAAGAAAAGATACAGGTTCACGAGGTCAATAACGCCACTATCGCGTCCATATCAACATGTTCTTCATAAAGATCCGCCAGCACATCATAGGGATCGGACTCACCTGCCTGTATGGGTGTAAAAGGCAATCCTCTCCTTGCAAACAGGTACGAAAGAAGCGCATTTACCGCTGACGGGTTTAAAAACAGTCCATGCAGGTAGGTACCAAAGACCAGACCATCGTCACTCACCCTGCCATCACCTTTAAAGGCTTCACGGTTCCTGACGGATTCAGTTACACCCATATGGATCTCGTAGCCGCTGACCTCCCCCATCGCTGAAAGGATGGGAGGGACCTGACAGGCATTTCTCCTGACCTGAAACGTATTTTTTTCATAGGACGCAAACCTGGTGACACAATCAAGCAATCCCAGCCCGTCATAGGTGCCGGCATCAGACTCATAACCGGCATCAACGAGGGTTTTTCCGAGCATCTGGTATCCCCCGCAGATTCCTATGATGGGAATATCCCGCTCTCTGGCTGAATGTATTTCACGGTCTGTACCTGTCCGGAATATAACGCCGAGGTCATCAATAGTGTTCTTTGTTCCGGGAATAATTATACAGTCATAACCATCTAAGGATGCACCGGGGGATACGTAATCTACAGCAGCATGCTGTTCGAGCAGCTCAAAATCCGTGAAATTGGAAATTTTTGGGAGCCTGATCACCGCAATCCTGACCTGAGCATACTTTGTTTTTTTATCACCGATAGAAAGTGAATCCTCGCTGGGAAGCGGGATGGTGAACCAGGGGACAACCCCAAGCACCGGGACACCAGTGAGTTCCTCAATTTTTTTCACGCCGGGAGCAAAAATAGAGGGATCGCCCGCGGAACTTGTTGATGATAATCCCTTTCACAAGGGATCGTATATCATCAGGCAGGAGCTCGATCGTTCCATAGATTTGCGCAAATACCCCTCCCCGCTCAATATCAGCAACAAGGATTATCGGTATACGAAGGATTCTTGCAATCTGGGTATTTGCAATATCCCTGTCATAGAGGTTAAGTTCCGCAGCACCTCCTGCACCTTCTACAACCACCTGACCGAACGCGGACTCCAGCCGTTGAAATGATTCCAGCGCTTTTTTGAGAAGTTCTGGTGTTTCCTGGTAATAAGCCGTGATATGGATATCCTTGTACGGACGTCCGTTAAGCACAACCTGCGAGATGCAATCACCTTTTGGTTTAAGGAGAATGGGGTTCATGTCTGTATGGGGAGTAACTTTTGCAGCAATAGCCTGCATAGCCTGTGCCATCCCAATCTCACCTCCATCCATCGTCACGTAGGAGTTCAGGCTCATATTCTGGGACTTGAACGGTGCAACCACTATCCCGCGTCGAACCATGCAGCGACAGATTGCCGCGACAGTCACACTTTTTCCTACATGGGATGCTGAACCCATCACAAACAGGGACATACCTTTACTACACGTGGATTTTCGGATCATAAAAAACAGATTCTCATTCATTACGCGGGATCCGTTCGTGTCTCCCCAAAATTTCCCTCATTTTGGCCAAATACGTCTTTATTCCTTCAGGCAATGCCAAGTAATAAATAACCAGAAACGTAAAAATACATGTAATGATTGGTGGGATTTGCCCGACGTGTGGACTACCGAAAGAACTATGTATCTGTGAAGAGGTAGCAAAGGAACAACAGAGAATCAATGTCAAAGTGAACAAACGCCGTTACGGAAAAGAAGTAACCGTTATTGAAGGATTGGATCCAACTGATATCGATCTTGAAGATCTTTCAAAATATATGAAAAGTAAACTTGCCTGTGGCGGTACCGTAAAGGGTAACTCAATTGAGTTGCAGGGTAATCACCGCGACAGGGTCAAGGAACTGCTTTCGCTGAAAGGTTACAGCACAGAAAATATTTCCTGATGTTTTAATTTTTTTTTTGAAATTTTTTTAGAGAGATTTGTTTTTTTTACAAAAGAAATTCTCTCTCTTGAACAATTAAAAAAAGATCAGATAAAGAACCTGAAGGTAGCCCATGCAATAATTACCATGATGGCGGAATACTTCAGGCCTGAAATAAGCCGTCCTTCACCCATCTGGCCGGCAACAAGTCCGGAGAAGAATCCCTGGAGTATTGCCGCATGAGTAAATAACCGTGTGTATAAAAAGAGGTCTACTTGCCCCATGAACCCACGGGCACCTGCTGCTGCTGCCGAAGCACCAGCGGTAGCCATTGTTGTTAAGAATGATGAAATCAGGATTGCAATGACAAACAGGAATACTGCAAATGAAACGAGCACGATGATCACATAGATCAGCATGTTGTTACTCCGTTCCTGAGCCAGGTTCACAACTTCGAATGTATCTTTCGCTGCCGCCCGAAGCACCTCACTGATATCCCCACCGGCTTTGCTTGCTTTTGCAATCAGGTCAACACTCCGGTCGGCAAGAGGAGTACCAAGATCTTTACCAAAACGGTACATGGCTTCGACAAATCCGGCACCCCATGACATATCCTGGTCAAGCTTCCTGATATGGGGGGTAAGTGTCGAATACTCTGCACCGGCAACAATGTGCACAGCATTCGGCAGGGTCATACCGGAATCATTCATACCCGCAAGATCCCGGAAGAAATTCGGGAGAGCATTTTCCAGGTTCTTTACACGCCGTTGTTCTTTAAAGTCAAGGATCGCTACCGGAACAATCGCGACCAGGACTGCAAGAACTAAAAAATCATCAATAATTGTTGATTTAAAGATGACCTGGATCCCGTATGACATCACCATCGACACAAAACCGCCGATGAAAATGATAAGGGCGAGGGGTATAGTGACGATGAATATATTAACGGGTTTTTCGGTAAGCACCCTGAAGGGGTGTTTTAAGAATTTTCCCAATCCTTCCCGGGTCTGTCGATCACGCTCCAGATTCTTTGGTGATCTCATCAATTTCAGGTTCGATAGAACTCAATTCTGCGGATTTGAGCGGAGTCGGGGTTTCATTTCCCCGGTTGAAAATATTTTTGAAGTGATCTTTGATGCTCATTTCAGGTCTCCGGTGTCATGGAACTAATCATTACTACGAACGCTATACTCCCTAACGGGATCATGACATAAATGACCATGTAGAGAAACATCGGGTTGTTATCTCCATTGAGCACCGACATGATTGACTGGAGAATGATCAGAAACAGCGTTCCTGCAACCATGGCAGTCACATAGGACTCAGAGACGAGTGCCAGAGTTTCTAAGAACATTTTCTGTGTCTGCCGGTTTTCCAGTGCATACTGCTCGGCTTTTGTCCGGAAATATTCAGTGATGTTCCCCCCACTCGCAACACTTGCCATTGTCCCTTGTAAAAATTCCTTCATGCGCCTGCTTGGAGTACTTGCCGATACCAGGCGGAGGGAATCGATTAAGTCCCTGCCGAAAATATCAATCTCACGCGCAATGTAGCGTGCCTCGACTGCACTCTCACCATATATCTTGCTGCTGCCAAGAAGCCGGAACACCTCTGCCGGGGTGATACCAGCTGTTGACATCGAAGTGATGTAGTTGATCGCATAGGGCAGGGTCGCATCAATATTCCTGCGTCGGTTCCCTGCTTCAAGACCAGGGTACAGAATAAATGCAAGATACGTGAGTCCGCCGAACACCAGAAGGGAGAATATCGTGATAACAACTGTCCCGATTATAAGAGTATATGCGGAAAGCCCAAGCACTATTTCAGGTACTTCCCCGTTATACTTGATCAGGGTGGGAAGTTGTAAAAACCAGCTGATCGCACCGATTACTACTGCACCCAAGAGCCCGACAACGATCGCCGAGACGTATGCTGTGGAGAGATAGACTTCAAACGGTGTCCTGAACCGTGCAGAGACAAGGTCGTTTCTGAGTGCCGCATAATCTTCCCGTTTTGCCTTCATCCGTTTTCCAAGAAGGTTGAAACAGAAACGCTCATAACTATTCATAAAGGTCCTTCCTCACTTTTTCGATAACTGCTTCAGGATCGCGGTGATAGGATATGAGAATCTTTGCTACATCCTTGTAATGCCGGATCTTCTTGATACGCATCCATTCAAGCACTTCCTGGCGACGCTTTAACTCCTCGCGCATCCGGTTCTCGCTCCACCCCTTCGCCTCCATGATCTCTTCGAGAAGATAGGACTTCCCCGAGTAGGTGATCTCATCGGTCGCTGACCGCCACTTAAAGACCTCGTTGGTGATCAGTTCGTTGGTTCTTGGATCAATATCCAGAATCTCAACGATTTGCTTGTTCCTCCTGATGCGTTTACCACCAACCCGTCCCTGCACCTGAACACAGATAAAATCAAGCGCGGAAAGCATGTTCCGCGGGACATCCATGGGCGGGTTCTCGATACGGTGGACTACACTTGCCACTGAATCTGCGTGGGTTGTAGAGTAGGTGGTGTGACCGGTGCTCATTGCCTGGAAAAGGGTCTGGCATTCCTTGCCACGTACCTCTCCCACAAGGATATACTCCGGGCGCTGTCGCATTGCAGCCCGAAGAAGCTCGTACATGTTAATCTCACCTCTCCCGGAAGTGTCGAACGAGTCGCGGGTAACACTGGGAATCCAGTTCGGGTGAGGGAGTTTCAATTCACGGGTATCTTCCAGAGAGACGATCTTCGACAACGGGGGAATAAACAATGAAATTGCATTGAGGGCCGTAGTTTTTCCGGACGCTGTTCCACCGGCAAAAATTGCAGATTTGCCATTTTCAACGCAGAGCCAGATATATGCAATCGAAAGCGGAGCGAAGGTACGCCATTCAATAAGATCGGTCGGGGTAATCGGCTCATCCTTGAATTTACGGATGGTAAACGTAGAGCCGTGAGCGGTCACTTCCTGGCCAAGTGTCATCTGGATACGCGAACCGTCCTGCATAGTTGAATCAAGAATGGGTTGTGCTATTGAGATGTATTTACCAGAACGCTGGGCAAGCTTGGTAACAAACGAGTCAAGGTCCTCAGCATTGGAGTAGCTAAGGGTGGTCTTCATCGACTCGTAGTTGGCATGATATACAAAGAGCGAAGTATGGACTCCGTCACATGAGATATCCTCAATATATTTGTCATGCATGATCGCATCGATAAGCCCGTCACCAAGGAATTCCTTGTGCATGTTGTAGAGGATAACCTCACGCTGCACAGGAGTAAGCTTGATACCAAAATCAAGAATAACATCGGTCGCGGCAGCCCGCAACTTCATTCCGGCTTCCTCTTTAGAGATATCTTTAGTGTTGATATCGAGCGTTTCAAACAGGCGCTCCTTCAACTCTTTTAACAACTCTTTCTCCGGATCAGTCAGGATTGGTTCGAGCACCAGGTAAGTGTACTCGTGAGTGGTGTGATCGTAGATAATCTGGATATAAGCATAGGGGGGGTTGACCGGATAGATCTCAACTTCTTCAATGCCTGGTTGAGGCTTGAAGGAGATATCAACCAGTGGACCATGTTTCTTGGGATCATATTCCTCAAGGGTGGAATGAACCGCTTTGAAAAGTGTACGCAGCCCGAATCTTTTTTGCCTCAGCCTTGGGTTTTTTCGTGTCGATTCCGATGTCTGCACCAATATCGAGATCCTTAAAACCAGCAGAGGAGAAATTTTTCTTCCAGATCTCATCGAAATCCGGAGGCAGTGTACCGGTCCCCTCAAACGCACTGATGCGACCGTGCAGTTTGAGTTCGTCTATTTTGAAGGATACACCTTTGGGAAGGATAAGACCGGAGATATCGGAGATCTGGTCAACATTGATAATCTTTTGATCGGCATCAGTGACCTGCTCAACTGCTGCCCTGAGGGGGTGATATCACTTTTTTTATTGATTTTGCCCTGACGGCTGCCTTGGGATCTTCATCTATTATCTCGATCACATCCTCTTCTTTGGTTTTTTTGTTGCTGTCATCTGCATCGGAAAACTCAAGATCATCATGATCTGGGATGGATGCATTCGTGCGTACAGGCTCTGAGGGTTGCCTCACGGGGAGGGCAGGTTCCTCTTTATTTGACGCTTCCATTTTTTTTCTGAGAGCATCGAAATCACCAATATGAGATGTAGATCTGTCATCAGCTGACGGGGTTTTAAGGAGATCTGCAGTATTTTTTGGTTTCTGTGCCTCCTCATTCTTTGTGTTTCCTTTAATCTTGCTGATAAGGGAATCTACATTATCCAGTGCATCATCATCATCATTCAATCCAGACATCACCCTTTGACCTAGATTTAGGCGTCATTTTATATTAAATGATTTTTATTTACATTTAATACTATATATACTATTGCTATTTTTATTGTAAACATTCTGACCGATTTTTATTAAAAAAATCATCTCCACAGTTGAATACCCAATTTAGTCCCCGGAAATATCTGACTGAATATTTTTTAAAACCACGCGTATAAGACCGAGATGTGCATCGGCAGTTGTAAAGACACACAGGAAAAGATCCCCGCACGGGACAATAATAAATTTGTTCTCATCAGTTTCGAGGATCATCTGATCAAGGGAGCCGATGTTGAGGTCACGGGCAATTTTGGTCCCTGCCCGCACGAGATCTTCAGCAGAGGCTGCCACATGCTCAAAGTCGGCATCACCAATGCACTGAATGGAAAAACCTTCGGAAAATGCAGCAACTGCAATAACCCCGGCCAGGTTTTTTATCTTTTTTAATGTGTTTTCATCGAGAAGCTCAGCGACTTGTGAACTCTCGTCAATCTTCTGATCGGTACTGATCGAATCCATAAGGGGCACCGTCTCGTTAATGAGGAGGCCTTCTTCAATGCAAAGCTGAACAGCACGTGAGAATTCTGCCTCGGTATATTTTCTGATGTTGAATGTCTGCGGGGAATCAAAGCTTCCGGTTGATTCCATTAACATTTGTAACAGGGCAGGCTTTCCGCGAAAAAATCCTTCGGTATCTTTAAAATATGCTCCAATCATCTTCCCATTGTCGTTGAGGATAAAGCCATGACCAGATAATGTTTCGGCCTCAACTAATCCACGGAAGGTAATCAGGTACTGGTGTCAGCCCTTCCTTGTGAGGATTGGTGATTATTCCCTCGACAGTTCCGGCGGGTAATCTCATAAAAATGAGTACTGGAAATCAGAGTGCAGCTGTAAGCCGTTCCTTATTCTTCTTTAATTCGTATCTGATTCGCCCGATGTTGGCTGTAGTGTCTGCAACGATGGCGATCAGTTCATCAGTGGAAAGAGGTGAGAGAATGATAGGACCTTTCTCCAGTTCGACGAGCATTTGGGAGAGTTCCCCCTTTCCCAGCGTATTGCCCATCGCTTCTGAGGTTCCAAGGCCCGTTGAAGCCATTGCACCCAGTGCTTCAATATCCACTTTACCGGAAACTGCACTTTCAATAACAAATCCATCTCTTCCTATCACAACCGCAGCTGATACCCCTTCAATTTTAAGAAATTCCTCTAATAATGGCTTCAGCATTCACTACCCCTCATATAAATGATTCTCTCTTGTTTTTTTTCTATTAAAAGGTTGGTCTTTCTTTTTCTTCGTGAATGAAAATAGAGTAATCACATAAAAATGAAAAAATGACGATTTCTTCCTGTCTCATTGAATGCCAACTCAACCGCTTTCCTTGATTATCAGAGGTATTTCATAATCGTTCACTAACTATCAACCAATGAAAAAGGAAACTATATTGTAGGATATCATAACAATACAACATAATGCAACTCCCGAGGGGTACATTCCTCAACATTAAAAGGAGCACAAAGGTTGGGGACCTTCTTGCTGAACTTCATGATATGAAATTTACCGGGATCTGCACTATCTCTTTTGGGCTCTTTAACGGGACAATTGTCTTTAAATCCGGTAAACGTATCCTTGCGCAGTACAAGGAAATCCTCAGCGATGCTGCGTGGGATGAACTTCAGAAAATTATTGGGGAGAAAGTGGATGCTTCCCTGTCTACACTTAATGAAGCACAGATTCAGCTCTCACTCGAATTCAACAAAACCTGCCTGATCGTTAAAGGAGGGAGAGTAGAAAATACTCTCCACCCTGAAATCCCTGCACCCAATCAGCATTCGATAAAAAAATCCCCCCTGAATATTCCAAAACAAGCACTGATGGCGACGAGCATAAGCCACCAGAAACCAAGTATATCAGAAGCAACTACAGCAAACAGGCCAGTTAAGGTTGAACCAGTGCGTGCTTCGGAACTACCGAAGATAATAAGTGACACACATCTGAAAAAAGCAGCTCAAAAACCATTAGCGGCAGTCCCGCAAAAAACACAGATTTATTCACAAATGTCTGATGAGAAGAGAATCTGAGGATACAGCCCTTCTCCAGGAAGATTCGGATTCCAGCAGCTTTGAGAAGGATATCGAAACCTTTGAAACCATGGATGTGGATACGATCACCGATAAAATCCGCGGTGAATGTAAGACTTTAATCAAACAACTTCACCTTGAACATCTGACAGAAGACTAAAAAAGGAAAAGTCATGATTTAATATCCCTGGGGATTTTCCTGCAACACGGATCAGAAATACACTGTCTTTTGTTAGAGTCGGACTTCTTGCGGTTATTTTTTTGTAGAGGTAGCGCTGATCAATAATAAAATCCTTAAAAAAACCATTTCTCTACAGGAGAAATAAAATCTCTGACTTTCCAAATCAACTCCTGGAGCATCAATCTGAAATAAGATTTATTAAAAGAGGTTGCGTGAATCAACGTGCCGCACAGTACAGAAAAACGCTGCTTCTGTACCTAAAAGAGATTGATATTCTTTATAGCAGAACTGAGGTTACCCGGAATTTTCTGGCACTTTTTGAAAAATATTCTCCTGGTGCATTTACTATCGCAACATCAGACGGGCTTACATTTGCTACTTCATGGGAGAGGATACCCAATTGATGCAGTAATCTATAGTATGATAATCAACCATGATCCACTTTTGACTACCCCGCTTGTCATACCATCCCGCCTGGCACGCAAAGGTTCGCCCCTGTTGGTGTAATCCGGACACAAAATCCGGTATCGGAGGATTTTTAAGAGAATTGCAACAGATACACAAGCAATATTAAACTGGTGATCATAGTTCAATAATCAGAAAAATTGGGTAATCTTATATAAATTAAATAGAAATATTCACACAACAGGGTGTTCAATGGTCAAGGTTTACACAATCGCATCCGGAAAAGGTGGGACAGGAAAGACAACTGTTTCTGTTAATCTCGGAACGATGCTTGCCCAACTCGGAAAAGAGACCTTTCTTATGGATGCTGATATCGGTATGGCAAATGTTGGCTTGCTTCTTGGCCTGCAGGATGCGCCGGTCACCCTCCATGAAGTTCTTGCCGGGAAGGCAAATGTCAATGATGCTATTTATGAGTGTCAGGCGGGACTGAAAGTGATTCCCGCGGGTATCTCCCTCCAGGGGTTCCAGTCCGCAGATCCGGAAAAGATCCGCGATGTCATGAACGAGATTGTCAAACGCTGCGACTTTTTGTTGATTGACGCCCCTGCCGGGATCAGCAAAGATGGTATCGTCCCTCTTGCCGTTGCCGATGAAGTTATCCTTGTCGTGAACCCTGAACTCTCTTCCATTGTTGACGCCCTCAAGACACGGATACTGACAGAACTCGTCGGGGGTCACGTCCTTGGATCAATCATAAACCGTGTCGATCTGGAAAAACCCGAGACCATGATAAAAAAGATGGAGAAGGTGCTCGGGGTAAAGGTAATCGGAATTATTCCCGAAGACCCAAACGTCCGTCGTGCAGGTTCTGCAAGAACTCCCCTCGTGATCAAGTATCCGACATCCCCTGCTTCAAAAGCTTTTCGCCGTATTGCCTCTGGCCTTATTGGAGTCACTTACAAAGATGATGGGGAGGAGAAGCAGAAAGAAAGATTCATCGACAGATTTACCAAAGCCCTATTTACCAAAAAATCATAAATGTGTTGGAGATTTAACGATTTCCTTAATAAATTTTTTTGAATTTTTTTCTCATACCAGAACAGGGAATTTTAGGGTAGAACACAAATATTTCTTACCATGGTGAATTCATTACTGCCACCTTCACAAATCGAGGATAGGGGACAGAAAAGCTGACAAATAAACGAATCCGAATTTGGATGGAAACCGGGCTGTAAAAATCTTTCAGCAGCGTCACAGGAAATAGGAGAATGATAAAAAATTTGGACTATTCCGGGGGGAAGTATAACAAGGATTATTCGGGTTTATTGGTTATGGTGAAGACACAGTGTTCATCACCCTTTGACCGGCACTTAACTTCACGACCCTGCACCTTTATTCCAAAGGATCCTTCAACAATACCCGCAAGAAGTCCAGCAGTGCAGTAGCAGACATTTTTGCCGGTATTCCCAAACGCTTCTGATTCGACCGTATGTTCAAGAGTAATGGTCTTTTCTTTCTTTGCTTCGTTCCATTCCATCCTGATGATCCTGAACCAGCCCATCTGGGAATAAAATGCAAAAGCCATATCAGAGAGGAGATTTGGCTTAGTTATACCCATTTTCTTATAGTGCTCGACATTTTCCCTGCCCATATCCATATATGCACGGTAGTTGACTCCTCCCGCAGGCATCTCCCCCATCGTCTTTTTTAATGAGTTCATCATGGATGTGAAGATGAAACGTGGCATTATTACGACTGGATCATCAATCAGCTTAATCCTGCCTTCAAGAGGTTTATGCTCAACATATTCAGTGATGGCAGAATCACCTTTAACGATATCCTCTGCTTTCAGTTTCCAGCTGGATTCTCTTTGATCGGCAACAAATTCACAGCATTCATCACCATTTGCATGGCACTTAATCTCGATGCAGAACCAGTTCTTACCAGTTACTGCGACCAGGACACCCTCAATCCATCCCCGGTGAACACCACAGACTGGCATCTTCCAGTCCTTAAGAATTTCAGACTCGAAGGTGTGTTTGGTACGAAGCACAATCCTGGTATCGCTGGATTCAACGAGTTCAAACGGAGCACCCCAGCCCTGCTGGTGCTGGAGCTTGAATACCAGCATAAGAAATTCTGCCGGTGAGAGATTCATACCGAACTTTTTTAACAGGTTATTGAGTCCCACTGAACCCTTGCCAACGGAGTGGAAGAGCTTACGGACCGCCTGCACAGCGAGTTTTTTGTCGAGATTTGCCTCATACATCTCGTAAATGGCTTTCACAAGATAATTCGGATTACTTGCTGTTTTTACCCCAAAAACCGAATACGAACCGGCAAGAGGGTCCATTTCGATATAAGGGGTGATACTTTTTTCCCCTTTAATGAGCGCCTCAAAATCTTCACGTCCGATCTTCATAGATGACAGACTCTGTTATTATCTCATTAAATGATTTCGTCTTTTTAATTCAGACGACGTATTCTGGCATGAATGGCAAATTAAAAAGGAAAAAGGGCGGATAGAGTATCAGATTTCCAGGAGAGGTTTTGCGTTAAGGTCCAGGAGTATTTTTGATTTTGACTCATCAAATGAAACATAAAAGGTGGTCATATTCTGGGCGCGATCCATGACGATGCAAGTGTATTTCCCATGCTGCAATTTGAAACTTGCTGTCCCGTCATCAGTGGTGACGTCACTCCCCAAAATCTTGCCCTCACTCCTGATCGATACAGTAAAACCATTTTGAGGTATGGCACCCTTCTGAATAGTGAGCGTGAGCACTCCCATACCTTCACTTTTTTTACCGATCTCGGGTATTAACGATGGAGGGCTCTTTTTCAGGTGCATCTTTTCAAAGATCCGTGACCCCATAACAACAGCATCGATAATATCCGGCTTCACATCATAGAACTCGAATTTTTCATGACCAGATATCATTAACACCGCCTTATCACTGTACAGGGACCCCTTATCATCGATATAGATGGCACCTTCGGCATCACCATTAATAAAGGCAAGATAGTATTCCCGTTCGTTCTCTTTTGCCACAGCAATCCCGTTGGATCTCTGTGATGAGGTCACATCGAACAGATCATGAAGCGTATATATCCCAATGTACTTTGAACCCTTGACGATATTTTCAAGCAGGTCATGTATCACATTAGGGATGCTCTTTTTTAAGTGAGTCTTTTCAAAAATCCGGCACCGCATGACAATAGTCTCGACAATATCCGGGGTTATTTCATAGAACTCGAATTGTTCATGGCCGGAGATCATCTTCGCTGCCTTATCACTATATTCTGTTCCCTTGTCATCGATATAGATGGCACCTTCGGCCTCACCAGCAAGGAAGGCAAGATAATATTCCCTTCCATTCTCTTTTGCCACCGCAATCCCGTTGAAGCTCCGGGATGCGGCAAACTGGAACAGTTCATGAAGGGTAAAAGTACCCAGATGCTTTGAGCCCTTGTGGATATTTTTTACCAGGTCCTGTATTTTCATCAAAACTCATCTCATCTGGTGTGATCTTGGGTAAGAAAATTTCACGAAACAATTTTCCTGTATATATTGTGGAGTTATTTGCAACATGTGTATTTTACATTTGCGGAATCATTTTTAGATTTTCGGAGGTCTATCGCCATACATAAGTGTTCATAAAAAAAATACTATTCTGGATTTATGGAAATTCTCTACCCTATGGTAATATCGGCGGTTGCGGTCCTTGCTACCCTGATCTATGCCTCCTATCTCGATATCAGGGACCGCCGGGTCCCGTTTATCCACTGGTTACCAATGCTTGTGACGGGCGTTATCTGTACCGGATACCTCCTGTGGCAGGAAACTGCAAACCTCAGTCTGATCTTCGGTTACCTCTCACTTGTTGCAAGTTTTCTCTATGCGGACTATCTTGATAACCGGGGCAGGACTGATTCCCTTGGTCTTACTTTTTATTATCGGAAGACATCGATCTTTTTTTATCTGGCCCTTGTCCTGATCCTCCCGATTCTGTCATGGTTTGTCTTCGCTCCATCAGTTAATATCCAGATAGTTCCCTGGTATGCGATGTTTGCGGGTATCTTTTCCTATATTTCGTATAAGGAATACAGGGGCATGTTTAATGAAAATACCCGGCAAAGCAACGGAAAAAGATCCGAATATCTCGGAGTTTATCAACCGCTGGTATTTTGTACTGATTATCATGATTTTTTCAATTACTTCAGTGATCATGCTTTTCAGTCCAGGGGGGTGGGGATCTCAGTCTTTCGTAATTCTTCTCCTGTCGGTCTTTTGCGGGGTTTTTTATATTTTTGCGACGAATGCACCTTTTTGGAGGTGCAGATGCATGGGCACTTATTTTCATTTCATTTTGTATTCCTACGTTCCCGTTCACACCACTCCTTGGTATGCCGCCACTTGGATTTTTGTCATTTCTCCGTTCTTATCAATGCCCTGCTCCTGAATCTTGTAGCACCGATCGGCATCTTTATCATTAATTGTCATCCGAAGAAACCGTGCACCGCTGATGTACATGTTCTTTGGATTTCCCGGTAAAAGGTGACAGAATTCAGCGATGAATGGGGTTTTGTGATGGAGGATTTTGAGGAGAAGAAAGGGACAGTCAGCCGAAGATTTATCGGCTTCTGGGATTCTATTAAGCGTATGTATAGCGGATGAGGGCAGGGTGTATACAAAGGATCTGCGGGAACATCCCGAAGAATTCCAAAAGGAACTGGCGATCTACAGGAGAGCCGGCACCGTATGGATTTCATATGCAGTACCATTCATCATCCCGATTACCGCAGGACTGATTACTGCAATCATTTTTGGTGATCTTCTCTTTGCACTCATGAAAATTGTTGCAGGAGGAATATAACATGCTGAACCTGAAATTTGTCAGACGGTCTGATTCCGGTCATTGTGCAGGATTCAAAGAGCCGTGAAGTACTGATGATGGCATATGCGAACGATGAGGCTATCCGCCTCACAAAAGAGACCGGATATGCCCATTACTACAGCCGGAGCAGAAAGAAACTCTGGAAAAAAGGTGAAGAGAGCGGGCACTTCCAGAAAGTTATAAAAATCCTCACCGACTGCGATGAGGACTGCCTGATATATATCGTGGAGCAGACAGGGTGCTGCCTGCCATACGGGATATGTCTCCTGCTTTCTACCGGACACTTGACGGTGACTGTGGTGGGAACAAAAGATGTTTGACCCGGAAAAAGTGTACGGGAAGGAAAGGACAATGAGTTTTTTTTAAGAGATCCCAACTCACTGCATCGGGACATTTCCAGATCACCGATTTTTTTATTTCCGGTAATGGTGCGGGGAGAGAAAATAAGGAGATGCCCTAGCAGATACGGATGATCTGTACCGGGCAGAGATCCGCGGCTTCCTGTGCACAACAGCAGAGGCAGTCCGGCACAACCCCCTCTGCCCGGTCACCATTGAACCGGTAGTGCTCGACAACTTCTGAGAATGAATCGCAATGGTTCTGGTCAAAGAGTTCCGGGCAGATATTCCAGCAGGCCCCACAACTCACACAGGCCATGCGATCGATAGAGACGTTCATGTCCGTAATCCCTGTTGTATCTGGTATACCGGTTGCCGGACAGAATCATAAAGGAAACGAAGAGAGCTGTTCTTCAGCCAAAGTCCGATCTTTTGCCTTTACTATCTCTGGTGAACCGAATTTTTTATATTTTCTGTATGAATTTTCCGCATGAGTGTATACCTTTATGCAGGACCAAAATCCCTTGAGACTTGTGTTAGACAGGTCGCTCATGATCGATAGCAGGCAACGATGATGAGGATGATAGCAGAGAAGAGTAAGTACCTGTTTGTACAAAACTAATAAATTCTTGTAAATTGCAATTCAAATTTGCATCAGGGAAGAAAATATGGCGGAATTTCAAACTCCGGTTTGTGACAACAACCACGATTTGATACAAATGACAAGGGTATGGTCAGATGGTCATGGGAATGCAGTATATCAATGCCCGAACTGTGGGAGAAAAATTCAGGCGAGGGACGACTCCAACAGAAGATAATAGAAGTCCTCTGTTGAAAATTCTCATAGTACCGCGATAAAATGCGCTTATACCAATTTACACCCCCCTTCTCACATCCCTTCGAACCCCTTATTAACACTAACGTGCCAATTCATACCCATCAACGATCACCCATCGTTGATTCGAATAGTATACAAGAGCATACCATATGGGAGTAATATTTTATGATACTAGTACCAGATACGAGCGTCCTTATCGACGGACGCATAACCTCAATGATAAAAGCCGGTGAATACAAAGGCGCAACAATAATCGTTCCCGAAGCAGTCATTGCAGAACTTGAAGCCCAGGCAAACAACGGGCGTGAAATAGGGTTTTCCGGCCTGAACGAATTGCAACAGCTCTGCAGGATGGCGGAAGAAAAAACGATAGAACTCAAATTCTCCGGTATCCGCCCGTCTCTCGAGCAGGTTAAGACTCGCAAGCGGTGGTGAGATCGACGCGATGATACGCAACATCGCGATTGAGAATTCTGCACGGTTCATCACCAGTGATTTCGTGCAGGCTGAAGTGGCACGGGCAAAAGGACTGGACGTCATCTACCTAAAAGCTCAGGTAAGCGACTTCGTTCCCCTCGGCATCGACCAGTTCTTCGATGAACACACGATAGCGGTATACCTCAAAGAAAGGGTCTGCCCGTCTGCAAAGAAGGGCACCATTAACGACATGAAACTCGTGAAGATCCGCGAGCAGCCGACCAGCGAGTACGCAACTCCGTGCCCTTGCACAGGAAATCCTCGAACGGGCGAAACGGGATCCTGACGGGTTCATTGAAGTCGAGAAGCGGGGAATCACCGTTGTCCAGATTGGTTCGATGCGGATCGCGATCGCACGTCGCCCGTTCTCTGACGGTATGGAGATCACCGCTGTACGTCCGATCGTTGATGTAACGCTGAAAGACTACACTAAGGCAGATATCATAACAAAAAGGATTACCAGCGAGAAGAGAGGGTTAATTATAGTCGGATCTCCCGGTTCTGGTAAAACAACACTCGCACAGAGTGTCGCAACGTACCTTTCTGACAGCGGTTTTGTAGTCAAGACTATGGAGGCACCCCGGGAACTCCAGGTGCCGGACCAGATTACCCAGTATACGATGCTCGAAGGCAGCATGTCCAACACTGCAGACATCCTCCTGCTTGTCAGACCTGACTTTGTCATCTTTGATGAACTTCGTAAGAACGAGGATTTCAATGTCTTTGCTGATATGCGGCTTGCCGGTCTTGGCATGGTTGGGGTCATCCACGCAAATGGTGTGCAGGATGCAGTCCAGCGTTTTTCCGACCGCGTGGACTTCTCTGTCCTCTCACAGATAGTGAACACCATTATCTTTGTCAGGCAGGGTGTGATTACGAAGATATACGATGTAGATTTCACCATCAAGGTTCCCGAGGGAATGGAAAATGAAATGCACCTCCGCCCCGTAACCATCGTAACCGATCACGAAACAGGAGAACGGGTAATTGAGGTCTTCCGTTATGATGGCGAGACTATTGTGATGCCGATGTCTGCTGTGACAAACGCATCGAAAAAAGCCTCTCAGGTATCTCCCCAGTACCGGTTCAGAATGTCGGAGTCTCCGTTGCATCGGTCGTTAACGTCCGTTCACCGGTTCCCTTGCCGGATACTACCCCCAGGAAGGAGAATGATGAGCGTCCCGGCTGGAAACTCATGGAGAAAGAGATCCAGCGTGAAATCGGACGTTACACCGAAGGCTTTGTTGACGTCCAGATGATTAGCGACACAAAAGCCATTGTCTATATTGATGACAAGGATGTCCCGGCAGCAATTGGCAAGGGGGGCAAGAACGTGTCTGCCATTGTAAATAAAATCGGTATAGGGATTGACATCAAGCCCCGTTCTGAATTTGACCGGCAGCAGATGCAACCTCAGAAAAGCGATGCAGAGTTCAATCTGGGTGGCGGGATTAAGATCCAGACCGACAAAAAGCAGCTCACCATCGTTGCCCCGGAACAGAGCGGTAAGATTGTGGATGTGTTTGCAGGTAAGGAATACCTGTTCACTGCCACCGTAAACGAAACAGGAGAGATCCACCTCGCGAAGAACTCGAGCATAGCGCAGGAGATGATCCGGCGTTACCAGAACAGCGAGATCATTAAACTAAGGCCGGTATAATTGAAAGAAATTCTTTTTTTTTACAAACGAAGGTGAAATGGTTTTGAACGCATTTGATCTGGGCAAATTTGAAGAAGAAGCACAGGAGCAGTGGACACACGCATTTGAATCCAATCCGTCGAACCTTGAGAAATGTTACCTGACCGTCGCCTACCCGTATCCAAGCGGGGCGATGCATGTCGGGCATGGCAGGACATATATTGTTCCTGATGTAATCGCACGGTTCTGGCGGATGCGGGGCAAACAGGTTCTCTACCCGATGGCGTTTCACGTCACGGGAGCCCCGGTCATTGGTATTTCAAAACGAATCGCGAAGAATGATCCCAAGACTATTCACCTCTATCGCGATCTCTACAAAGTCCCGCAGAATGTCCTTGATGAATTTACCGATCCACTGACTATCGTTCGCCACTTTGCGAGCGAATACCAGCGGGTGATGACTGCCTGTGGGATGTCGATCGACTGGCGCCGCAGGTTTACTACAGTCGATCCGACCTACAGCAAGTTCATTGAGTGGCAGTGGAAGCATCTCTTTGAAGCCGGGCATGTAATCAAAGGAGCTCACCCGGTCCGCTACTGCACGGTTGATGACAATCCCGTTGGAGATCATGACCTGCTTGAAGGGGACAAAGCCGAAGTAATCAAATTTACCCTTGTCATGTTCCGATTTGGTGATGCGTTCATCCCGACAGCAACGCTCCGACCTGAAACAATTTACGGTGTCACCAACCTCTGGGCAAACCCGAACGTCACCTATGTCAGGGCACTGGTGGATGGAAGTGCATGGATTATCTCGCAGGAAGCAGCAGAGAAGACTCGCATTGCAGGATCACACCGTAGAGATACAAGAAGAGATTGCCGGAAGAGATCTGATCGACAAAACCGTCAGCCACCCGCTCTGTGGCACGGTACCGATCCTCCCCGCAGACTTTGTTGATCCTGATATGGCAACCGGGCTTGTCATGAGTGTCCCCGCCCATGCACCGTTTGACTATATTGCACTCCGCGATCTCCAGCATGCGGGAAAATATACCCAGATAAAACCTATGCCCTTAATCAAAGTCGAAGGATACGGTGAAATTCCCGCACAGGATGCAGTTGAAAAGGCAGGTATCACCCACCAGATGGACAGCCGTATGGATGCACTCACGCAGGAGATCTACTCTGCTGAGTTCTCCAAAGGGTAAGGTCTTCGACAGGTATGGCGGAAAACCCGTACGAGTGGCACGTGATGACGTTGCCGCACTCATGATCGAGAAGTACGACTCGAAAATTATGTACGAGTTTGACACCCGGCCGGTCATCTGCCGCTGTGGCAACAAAGTTAAAGTCAAGATCCTGCATGACCAGTGGTTCTTGAAATACAGCGATCCTGCATGGAAAAAGCAGGTCAGCGACCACCTTGGGGACATGGCACTGGTCCCTCCTGAAGTGCAGGCTTGAATTTGACCGGACCGTGGACTGGCTCAAGGACTGGGCATGCACCCGGCGTGTCGGTCTTGGCACCCGGTTCCCGTGGGACACCTCACAACTCATCGAACCGCTCTCGGATTCGACCATCTACATGGCGTACTACACCATCGCTCACAAAATCCGTGAAATTGACTCAAAACTCCTCACCCCGGAAGTCTTTGACTACATCTTCCTCGGAAAAGAGTCCCCGGAACTGCCCGAGAAGAAGAAACTCGAAGCGATGAGAAAAGAGTTCCTGTACCGGTACCCGTACAACTACCGGTTCTCGGCAAAAGACCTGATTTCCAACCACCTCACGTTCCAGCTCTTCCACCATGTCACGATCTTCCCCAAGGACAAACTCCCGCAGGGTATGGTCGTTTTTGGTATGGGGCTTCTCAATGGTGCAAAGATGTCGTCTTCCAAAGGTAACGTCTTCCTGCTCGAAGATGCGGTAAGTGATTTTGGTGCAGATACCGTGCGCATGTTCCTGATGGGCAGTGCTGAACCCTGGCAGGACTTTGACTGGAGAAATGAACTGGTCATCTCGACAAAAAAGCAGATCGAGCGCTTCTTCAACACGGTTCTTGAATCTAAAGACGCTGATGGTGAACCGCATGATATCGATCGCTGGTTAATAAGCCGGTTGCAATCACATATCGAGCGAACCACCGAAGCACTCACCAACTTCCAGACACGCCAGGCATTGCAGGAAGCGTATTCCGGGATTGAAACCGATCTCAAATGGTACCGCCGCCGGCTCGCTGAAAACAGCGATGGAAGCCGGGAGTTACACACGCTCTGTTCGGTATGGATCCGCCTCCTTGCCCCGTTCATCCCGTTCACGGGTGAGCATCTCTGGAAGGAACTCGCCGGTGAAGGGCTTGTTTCGTTTGCTCCATGGCCGGTTGCGAGTGATAAACTGATAAACACCAGGATCGAGCTTGCTGAAGAGCTCATCTCCCGTACGGTTGAGGATATCGAATCGATCAGGAAACTTATCCAGATCACCCCCAAATCTATCACAATCTCGATTGCACCCGCATGGAAACACGAAATTTTCCTCCTCATCGCCAAATCAAACGACCGTAATACAGTGATTAAGGAAATCATGAAGGATGACGCAATGCGGAAGCGGGGTAAAGAAGCAACTGACACGGCAAAGCAGTGCACAACACTTATCCACCGCCTGCCCCCTCACGTTGTTGAACCTCTCGCAAGAGAGCCAATCAATGAAATAGCAGTCTTTGAAGCGGCGAAGAAATTCCTGGAAAAAGAGTTCGGAGTACCAGTCCATATCACAGACGCAGAGTCAAGTGAACACGCCAAGGCTGCAACAGCATTACCGTTCAAGCCGGCGATTGTTATTGAATGACACCCTGTCGACAGGATTATTGTAATTTTTTTTGAAGGCTGATTTATTCCTTGATTGGGATACACCATCGCCAGAGAAAATAACTAAAAATGAGGGGGATCACCCAGGATTATTTTTTAATTGCATTCTGGACTTTGAAAATGACATCAGCTGACAGGACATGCATTTTATGGGCGGGTTCCGCATGATCAATAAATTTTCTCATAAGTTCGTGATTAGTCGTTCCATGCGCTTCAAACGGACAATCGATTCCGATATCTTTGCACATAAATGAGGGCATTCGTGATATTCTCCTTTTCTTTTAGACTGGAACAGAATTGATTATCAATAAATGCAACGCGCTGGTGCATGGCACCGTCGCCTTTCAGTCATTATTATCAGGACCCAAACCAAAAGACCCCGACCATACAATCCCTCCTCCACAAACAAGTTATACCGAAAAATAACACTCTGTTTGAGGAAAAATACCATGAACAAACGATTCCGGATGAGTCAGGTAATAGCAGGATTTCTTTTGCTGATATGTTTAATTGGTAGTGTCACAGCTGTAAATCTGGCACAAACCTGGAAAGAGCGTCCGGCTGGAGATGGCTCATTTTCCGGCGTTTTATTTTCGACTGACGGTTCAACGGCATATGCCGGGGGCAACCAGATTTTGGTCCGTTCATGGAATGGAGAGAAACATTGGGGGGGCTGTCTGGAACTTTGGCTACCATGACTGCAGATGGAAGCCGCGTCATTTCAGCAATTGATAACAGTATCCGGGTGTTCGACAACAATGGCCAGGAGATATGGACCAGAAATGAGGGTGCCCCTTTTCGTGCAGTTGCTATCTCCACCGACGGATCCTTGATTATCGGTGCTGACAATAACGGTTACATCCATTCATATAAAACAAATGGTGATCGTTGGGGTCGGAACAAGACCGATTTGATAAAAAAGATAGCAATTTCTCCCTCCAAATCCCTTGTCGTTGTTATCTCAGATTTGGGTCTGAAATTTTTTTCACCAGACATGAACCAGATTTGGGTGGATAATCGAACAGGGAGCCTTGATTCGTTCATCGCATTCTCTACCGACGGTTCCACGGTTATCACTTCAGGAGATACAATGGTTTCATCCTTTACAAATAGTGGTGACCTTAACTGGAGGAAGGATGCGACCCAAAGCGCCATCATCGATATGGCATGTTCTGATGACTGCACATCCATTGTGCTGGGGAGTCAGGATGGAAATGTCTGGAATCTCAACAAAAAGGGCGAGACACGCTGGACGTATCCGGCAGGATCGTGGATAAACGGGGTGGGGGTTTCCCGTGATGGCTCAGTTATTGCAGCAGGTGCTCTTGACGGCACTCTCTATATTCTGGATAAGGAGGGAAATCTTCTGACAAAAACAAAAACGGATACCCACATCCAGCAGCGATCGGTTGCAGTGAGCAGGGGGGGTAACCGAATTGTCGTAGCTGATCAAGGCGCCCTGTACGGATTTGATCTCTTTGGGGAGCCTGAGGTAATATCCAGGAAAACAATTACCCCTGCCACCCAGCCCGCTACGATAAGTTCCACTCCACTTCCCTTAAAAACAACCCTGCCAAAAACCGTTCCATCCACCAAAGTGACAAATCTGCCAGAAACAACCAGTACCCCAAAATCATCGCTTTCCCCGGTTCTTACAATCAGTGCATTAGCTGGCCTGCTGTTTATAGTCATGAGACATAACAATTGATGCCGGATAGCCGCATTGTGATTGAAAAAGTATTGGAGTGATTTTTTATCAATAAATTTTCATCCATACCCCACCGAGTCAGAGATAGCCAAAAGGCACGTTGACCTTGTCTGTGCAGACTCCTTTGCGCAGGTTTAGAAACAGGCATGAACTGGAGTTCATACCAGAACACCATAAAAATCATCCCTATACGAATGACTCCCGCCGCAGGGCGCCTCTCAGAGGCACGGCAGGGGGGTTTGATAGTCCCCCATCCACCGCGGGGGCGCCCCGTCGGGGGCGGAGGCAATCATCGTACCTGAAGGATTGTGGGGTAAAATCACGCATCATATCTGAATACTACGATTTTCATAGGAAATGCTAAAAAAACTCGAACGCTGACAGATTTTTCTCCCCCGCAACCTTCGGCCCACCGAATGCGATAACCCTGAACAGGAAATACATCATCATCGCATTAAACGCAGGGGCGGTATGGGGGGACAGGCACTGTCCCCTCCTTCATCTTTTACACGTGCTTTTAATTTCATTTCCTAAAAAAAGGAATTCTCCAGAGCCCATTTTCGGCAATCATGAATTCATATTTCCCCTTTATTTCCCCACAGAGGAATCGATAATCATCTTGAACACTAGATATTCCATTTCGCCGGAATCAGGATCATGGTATTCCTTCCGGTACATCCTTCCGCACGCTTCACAGGTTCCGCGGGGGAATACTAGTGCTCTGCCGGACTCTTTGCCCGTTTCACCCGTTCCTTTGTGGAGAACCCGGTGATCGCATCGAGATATTTCCGGAACCGCTTGTTCGTATCGATGATCACGTCATCGCTTACGCTCATGTCCGATTCAGTATCGATGATGACCGATTTTCCATCGGTACCCGGCGGTTACATCGAGTCGTTTGAGCGCACCGAACTTTATCCGGTATCCTTTGGCAGTCTTTTCCGGCTCTACACCGAAACAGGTCTTGAGTTCAGCAACGATCCGGGTTTCGAGATCTTTTGTCATCCCGCGTTTGATTGGATACTCCTGCATACTATTTTTTAGGTAGTGCGTGTATGTTAATCTAATGACGAAAGACGCCCCTGAGTCTTATACTGATATGCTTTCACGTCTCGATACTATTCATAATGACCTTATCGAGATAAAACCGAAAAAAGACATCAATGTCATCTCAAAACCGCTTCCCATGAATGGTGCTTCGGTGCTGATTGGCTTTCCGGGGAGCGGGCTTGTCGGTACCATCGCACTGCAGTATATGGTCGATCAGCTGGAGTTTGAGCAGATCGGCACCATGACTTCGAAGTTTTTCCCCCCGCTGGCGATGATGAACAAAGGCGTGATCAATGACCCGGTCAGGATCTATATCAAAAACGATATCGCGGCCATAGTCGCTGATATTCCGATCCATCCCATGATCTGCTACGAGACCTCACGCGACATTATCGACTGGCTCGAACAGTTCAAGCCAAAAGAGGTGCTCACGATCGCCGGTATCATCACCAACGAACCGGAGAAACGGGTCTTTGGTGTTGCGACGACAGCAGATGCACTCAAGCGGATCGAGGAACACACCCTGTTACTGCCGATCGGGAGTATATCGGGAATTGCATCCAGCCTCCTGACGGAATGTAAAGCCCGTGGCATTCCCGGGTATGGCCTTTTGGGAGAGACCGTAAATGCCCCTGATCCGCGATCATCGGCAGCCACCATCGAAGTGCTCAACAAGATGTACAATCTCGGCCTCGATATGCAGCCGCTCATCGACCAGGCAGTAGAGATCGAGCAGAGCATGGAGAAGATCTCCGATGAAGTGCAGCAGTCTGCCGAACAATCGCCGAAAAAAGATCTTATCATGTACGGGTGACTGCAATGAGATGTGCTGCATTAACCGGAATTTCTCCTGAAATTATCAAGGATCTCAAAGGCGGAAGACCCCGCACGATCGAGCTGCAGAGCACCCATAATATCGTGACCATCGCTGCCGTAGAACCGGGCCCGGAAACCCATATGTTCATGACCTCGATCGATCTCGCAGACTTGGGCCCGGGCGATGCCGGGATCTGTGTCTATGTGCTCTCGACTGCGATCTCGATGAAGCGGATCGTGGAATTCAACCATGGCTCTGTATTATGAGGAACGGGAGCGGATGTCTGCCCGCGTGCAGGTGAAATACTGTGCGTCATCAGTCATCAAGGAGGTCTTTCGCGAGGGATTTTTCGGGCCGACCACCGTTGAAGTGCTCAAATCATCCTGTTATCATGCAGGTTGAGTGAACACTTCATTTTTAATAAAAACGTTGAAAACTCTGGAGAAATCCTTTTTTTGTTCGATGAATAAGAGGGAGTGCCTTTCCTCCCTGCTTCTCCTGCGCTGAGAAATAGGATAACGAACCTGATGTGGTCTCACAGGTAGTGGGAAGAATGGGGTGTCGCAACAACTTCCTGTGGTACAGATTTTGAGTTTTTTCCTCCCGGAAAGGTAATTCATTCTGATATCAAAAATAAATTCGTGTGCTGGAGAATAAATGCAGGAAAACAATAAGGGGTTTATCGGCAATTTCAATAGCCTGAAAAACCAGGATTATTTTTTACGGAGCACTACAAGCCCAAGACAAACTGCTCCAATAATTACCAGAATATTCATTGAGGACTCAGGAGTCGGGGAGGCGCTCGGCCAGGTTGTGGGAACTTTTACCGTGCTTTTCCTTGTCACGGTACTTGTCAGAGTTGTTGTCCGCACGGTCGTGACAGCCGTTGAATCGGAGTCTGCCGCAATAAGCCGGGAATACACATTTGTCCGGTTTCCTGCAGTCACGGTAATTCGATCTGACCAGTCCTGGTAACCGGATTTCTGCACAAGTACCGTATAAGTACCAGGAGTGAGATTGTAGACAGACAGGGGAGTTTTTCCCTTGTAATCCGAGCTTACATAAGCAGATGCGACAGAGGGGTTTGATTCAATATAGATACTGCCGTTGATCGGTGTCTCAGAGGAATAAACCGTAAACACCAGCCCGCAGACACTGTTCGTTGCACCATTTTCGACACACACCTCATAACTGCCGGGGGTTCGTCCATTCAGATCAAAAGTGCCGGTAATTTTTGAAGAAGAAACCGCAGAATTAACTGAGCCGGGTATGTCGTTATATCCGGTCTTTTTAAGTTTTATCGTTGCACCACTTAAAAATCCGGTACCGGCCAGATTTGTTATGGTCACAATCTCATTATTCATTCCATAATTTGGGGTAATGCTGACAAGAGTTATCGCAGCAGACGGGGTCCTGATTTCAAACCCTTCGGTTTTCATAGTTGACTGCCCATCAGAGTTTGTAACAACGACATTCCATAATCCAGCCGTTTTTCCATTGAGATCGAAGTTGCAGGTAATTTTTGTTGAGGTCACAGAAACGCCGCTAGCCGAGATATTTGTCTGCCCCGCCTTCGTAAGTTTAACCGTTGCACCACTCGAAAAACCCGTTCCGCTCAGGTCGGTGATGCTCACAACACCTGTATTGAATCCATGGGCTGGTGTTATCGTCGAGATCATAGGAGCTGTTGGGGATAGGACGAGGTCTGCAGAGATGTTACTGGTCTGATTATTATTTACGGTAACCGATGTTGTGTAATTCTGATATCCGGCTTTTTGTAGTACGATGGTGTGGGGTCCGCTGATAATGTTTTCAATAACGATCGCTGTCATCCCCTTATTGACATTGTCGACATAGACGGTTGCCCCGGTCGGTGTCGAACTCACCGAAATATTACCAACAGCCGATGCCGCAACCGGGAGGAGGAGGGTCACTGAGAACAGACAAAGTATAAAAAATATTTTTTTCATAACATTACACCCCTTTTTTCCATCGTAATTAAAAAGAACTTGCAATTGGCATCAGATATATTTTGTTAAATTTATTTTTCACTTCGGGGCATTTCTAACCGAACCATGACACAGATTAATTATCACGGAACGCGAATCTTAATGGCGTCAGGTGGGCCTGTGGCTTAGCTCGGACATAGCGCCGGGCTTCTAACCCGGATGTCGGGGGTTCGAATCCCCCCAGGCCCGTTCTTTATCATCACAGGTACTATTTTAGAGGGGATCAGGTATTCATACGATCCTTACATCCCTGTTTCCGGCAATTGCCGGGTTTGAATTCACGCGGCAACCACGAATGATTGAGTAATCCCAATTCATAATTTAATGATTCCGGGCTTTGCATGCAATGCAATTATTAAAAAAAGGGAAATATGTTAATAAATTGCCGGGAAAAAAGAAAAGAAACGTGAATAAAATAATTATTCCTGGATCGGTTCATCAGCCGGCTGTCCATCTGTCGGTTTCTGAAGGATCTGAACATCCATGATGTTGTGCTGGCGCTGGGAGAGTTTTTTTGCCTTGAAGATATTCTTCCCGTCCTTGCCGATTGCAATACCCCGGTCTTCATCCCGAACTTCGACCTGAACCGTCTGCTCTTCAGGTTCCCCTTCGAACAGGATTGAAGTAACCTGTGCCGGTAAAAAACAATTTCTGATAAACTGTTCGGGATTGCTGTTGTATTCCACAACTTCAATCTTCTTGCCCATAACTTCCGAGGCTTTTTTGATTGAGGCACCCTTTTTTCCGATAGCCAGGCCCATATCACCGGGATTTATCACAAAAATAAGGCGTGCATTGCGCTCATCAACAACACAGTCACGGCTTCCTGCACCGGTAAGGCTCTCGAACTGGGAGATCAGACGCATACAGTCTTCAGTCAGTTTAACTTCAACCATATCATACCCTCTTAAGAGAGAGAATGTCTGACTCGCCCGGAGTAACAATAGCAAGCGTGCTTACCATGAAGGGTTTACCGCATGCCTTGCCGAGTGCCACGCTGGAGCCCTCAAAGGTGTGGATGAAAAGATTCTCATAGCCCGAAAGTTTGGATTTGAAGGTCGCCGGACAATTGCCCGCTACGACGATCATCTGGGCTTTTCCCTCTTTTATGCATTTTTCCGTGTTGTTCTGGCCAAGAATTACATTTCCTGTCTTGATGGCTCTTCTGAGTGAAGCATTAAAATCCATGTACAATTCCTCTGGTTTTTTTAAGGTTATTCCGTTCTAATTATCGTGTTGTCTGACTGCGATGAGTTTCACATCGCCGGTACCGAGTTGGATCGGCTGGCCGACAATGACATTCTCGGTTACACCGCTCAGTTCATCGACTTCGTTTGCCACGGCAGCATCAAGCAGGTGATTGACCGTCACTTCAAACGCCGCACGTGAAAGAACACTTTCCTTCTCACCGGCAATACCATGACGCCCAATCTGCTTGACCTCGCCTTCCATACACATCATGTCGGAAACGAGCATGATGTGGCGGACATCAACAAGGATACCCTGTTCATTGAGCGTGGAAACCGCTTCATGAATGATCGCATTCCTCGCTGCTTCGATGCCGAGCACTGACGCGATTTCACTGATGTTGTTGGTGCGGGTCCGTGTGGTGTCCACCCCAGCGACATCAAATACATCTTTTATGTTGGAACCTTCAGTATAAAGTATATACTCTCCGGTCTCCTTTCTGACGACGACACGCAGGATATCATCGATACCCTGTACGATAACGTTTCTTACATGTTCGGCGAGCTGGAAGAGGTTCTGGTAACTCTCCTTGTTTTTTGGTGAGAAGGTGATTGTCGCAGTATCTTCGTTGATGTCATGCTCGAAGTCACGATAATGCCGCCGGTCGCGAATCTTTCTGGGAGCGGTCTCCATGATCTCCGCCGGTGAGATCTTTCGCTTATCGCAGACTTTCGTGTTCAGGTGCACAATCACGTGCATATTCTCCATGTCAGTAGTGATATCCCCGAATTCGTGGAGGGGGGCTGCTTCAATCTGCCAGCTGACCTCACGCGCCCGGTCACGGTCATTGCAGTACTCGGGTTCGAGATAGACCGTCATGGTCGGTGTACTGGGTTCCTTCCTTGCATCCATGATCTCGATGAGTCGCGGGAGACCGAGGGTAACGTTAATTTCAGCAACACCTGCATAGTGGAATGTACGCATGGTCATCTGGGTACCTGGTTCACCGATGGACTGAGCTGCGATGACACCCACTGCCTCACATGCCTCGATCCTCGTGGACAGGTATTCCTTAAGCACCCGTTCAAGTATCTGCTTGAACTGGGTATCGTTGATCTCCTTATTGTCAAGAAATTTGTGCAGCTGATCTTTGGTCTTCTTCGGAAGGTCCGCCGCCTCAATCTTCTTGTCGTACTTTTCTGCGAGCGCCATCAGACTTCCTCCTTGAGAATACTTTCGACAATACCTTTGACATCGACAGGGTCACCAAATGCGCTCTTGGTCGGATCCGTGCTGTCTTCACCATACTGGAACTGGATAATTCTTCCACCGGTTGATCTCACGGTACCATCATAGGCGACTTTGAGATCCTGCAATGCGTTAATCATTCTGCGCTGCAGGTACCCGCTCTGGGAAGTACGAACCGCAGTATCAACAAGCCCTTCCCGACCACCAATGGCATGGAAGAAGAATTCGGTCGGATTGAGACCCCCCTTGTAACTGTGGGCGATGAACCCATGGGCATCGGAGCCCCGGTCACCTTTCTTGAAGTGCGGGAGTGTGCGCTCATCATACCCCCGGACGATACGCTCACCACGAACGGACTGCTGCCCGATACAGCCTGCCATCTGGGTCAGGTTGAGCATCGAACCTCGTGCGCCGGATACTGCCATAACTACAGCGCTGTTGCCGAGGCCAAGGTGCCGGCCGGCTATCTGACCTGTCTGGTCACGGGCTTTTCCTAAAACCTGCATGATCTGCATCTCGAGAGTCTCTTCAACAGTACGCCCGGGCATAGGTTCAAGCTGACCATCCTCGTATATTTTGATACGTCGTTCGACATCAGATACTGCACCCTTAAGTACTTCTTCGATCTGGCCATACTCGGTCTTGGACAGGTCTTCGTCATCGATACCAAATGAGAAGCCGTCGAACATGATTGCACGGATCGAGAGTTTTGTCAGGTCATCGATGAAATCTGCCGCTCTGCGCATGCTGTAATGACGGATGATGCGATTGACGATCTGGCCATCGAATGCCCCAATCGCCTTCTTATCGATGGTGCCCGCTTCTAAAATACCATCAATGATCCGCACATATGCATCCCGCTCACACATCTCCTTTTTACAGGTATCACAGTTAAGGCATGAACTTGCATGGAAGACCATGTTCAACTGGTCGGGCAGGATCATGGAAAAGATCTGCTTGTTGCTCCAGGTACTGGACACCATTCTCTTCTTTACCGACAGGTGGCATGTGCTCCACATGCGCATACCGGAGCAGATAGAGCGCTTGTTCCTTGGTGAACCATCGGATCCCATGGGTAAGCATGAAAATACCGGATACATGGTCATGAATACCACCAATGATGGGGCCACCAAAACGGGGTGACAGGATGTTTTCATGTACTGAGAGAAGGATGGTTGCCTCAGCCCGCGCCTCTTCAGTCTGCGGAACGTGCATGTTCATTTCATCTCCATCAAAGTCTGCATTGTAGGGAGGGCAGACCGCCGGATTGAGGCGGAATGTTCTGCCTTCCATGACCTTGACCCGATGAGCCATGATGCTCATCCGGTGCAGTGATGGCTGACGGTTGAAAAGCACTACATCCCCATCCCGGAGCTGACGCTCAACAGTATAACCGGGTTCGATCAAATCAGCAACGGTGTCAAGATTGCCATCTGCAAGCCGGAGCCTTCGGTTATCCGGACGGATTACGTAGTTGGCACCGCAGGGATCGTTGACATCCGGGCGGAGGGGCCCATTCCGCACTATTTGCTTAAGTTCCTCAATATTCTGGGTGGTAACCCGGACAGGTATCGTCATCTCGTTTGCAACCGCACGCGGGACCCCGACCTGTGATACCGACAGGTTCGGGTCGGGAGAAATTACCGTACGGGATGAAAAGTTAACACGCTTACCAGAGAGTGAACCACGGAACCGCCCATCCTTACCTTTCAGACGCTGGGAAAGTGTCTTTAAAGGTCTGCCACTGCGGTGACGTGCCGGTGGACAGCCTGCCACCTCATTATCAAGATAGGTGGTGACGTGGTATTGTAAAAGTTCCCAGAGATCTTCAATGATCAACTGGGGCGCTCCTGCATCCTGGTTCTCTTTGAACCGCTGATTAATACGGATAATGTCCACGAGCTTGTGGGTGAGATCATCTTCCGAACGCTGGCCGTTCTCAAGAATAATCGACGGACGCATGGTAACTGGGGGGACGGGGAGCACGGTGAGGATAGTCCACTCAGGACGGGCAACATCAGGGTTGATACCAAGAGGGGTCAGATCCTCATTGGGGATCTTTTCCATACGTGACCTTATGTCAGCAGGTGTGAGCTTATGCTCAATTTTCTTGCCATCCTCTACCATCACTTCTGAAAACGTGGTGGGTTTCTCGAAGTTTATCTTGAGCTGCTGGTCACCGCAGTGCGGGCAGATGCGCTCTTTTTTCACATCCTTCTCCGAGAGCAGGTCCCCGGTCTGATCGTCTTCAGTACCGACAACTTTTTCTATTTCATCAGGACTCAGCAGGACACGCCCGCATGAACGACAGGTAACACGCAGCAGCTTTCTGATGAGGCGCGTATAGCCGACATGGATGACAGGTTTTGCAAGTTCAATGTGCCCGAAATGCCCGGGGCACTCACTTGCTTTCTGGTCGCAGGTCTTGCACCTGAGACCCGGATCGATGACACCAAGGTTGAGGTCCATCAGACCCTGGGGGTACGGGAACCCATCATCATCGTAGGTATCCGCCCAGATGATCTTCCTCACACTCATCTCGCGGATTTCTTTTGGGGATAACAATCCAAATTCAATTTGTCCAATTCGTTTTGGGCTTGGCATGACGCACCTCTTTAGACCACATCTTGCAGTCTTAATCTTGGGGCTATCCCCATACTCTTCATCTCATCCAGCAGGAGTTTAAAGGCATAACTCATCTCGACAGAATAGATGTCTGTCTCATTACCACAGGCAAGGCACCGGGTCATATTGCGTTTGCGGTCCAGCATAGCGACCATCCCACAGTGAGCGCAGACATATTCGTTGACTTTATCGGATTCATCCAGTAAACGTTCTTTGAGAGCCATTGCTGCACCGTGACCAATCATGACATCCCGCTCCATTTCACCAAACCGAAGACCACCTTCACGGGCCCTGCCTTCTGTCGGCTGGCGGGTGAGCACCTGCACCGGTCCGCGTGACCGTGCATGCATCTTTGAAGACACCATGTGGTAGAGTTTCTGGTAGTAGATGACACCCACGTACACATCAGCCTTGAATTGCTTGCCGGTAAGGCCATCATACATGATTTCGCGTCCGTTATGGGAGAAACCCAGTTTCTTGAGAGATGACCGTATATCAGCTTCACTCTCGCCGCGGAATGCGGTGCCATTAATCCGACGCCCTTCAAGTGCTCCAACCTTACCCCCGATCATTTCAAGCATATGACCGACAGTCATGCGGCTCGGGATTGCGTGGGGGTTGATAACGAGATCAGGACAGAGTCCACTCTCTGTAAAGGGCATATCTTCCTGGTGGGTGATCAGCCCTATGACTCCTTTCTGACCGTGCCGGGATGCGAACTTGTCTCCGACTTCAGGGATACGAAGGTCACGGGTTCGTACCTTGACGAGCCGGGAACTGTTCTCTCCTTCAGTGATGATCACGGTGTCGACAATACCATGTTCATTGCTGCGCATGGTGACCGACGTATCGCGACGTTTCTCAACAGCAATGAGTTCTCCTGAGGGTTCTTCAAGGAACCGTGGGGGAGATGTCTTGCCGATCAGTACATCTTTTTCTGCGACAACCGTTTCAGGATTAATCACACCGTCTTCGTCCAGGTTCTTGTACGAATCAGCACCGTGCGCACCGGCAACATCCTCTTCAGGGACTTCAATCCGGTCAATCTGCCCACCGGGATAACGGCGTTCTTCCCCTTCGTACGTCCGGAAGAAATGGGAGCGCCCGAGCCCCCGCTCAATGGATGCCTTGTTGAAGATGAGTGCATCTTCAATGTTGTATCCTTCATAGGAAAGAATTGCAACAACAAAGTTCTGTCCTGCCGGGCGATCATCGGAACCGATTAATTCGGAAGTCTGGGTGTGGGTTAAGGGTTTTTGCACGTAATGGAGCAGGTGGCCCACGGGTATCAGGGCGCAGCTTCATATTGGCGCATCCAAACCCGAGAGCCTGCTTGACCATGCCTGCACCCATAGTTACACGCGGACTTGCATTATGTTCCGGGAACGGGACATGTGCAGCACCGATACCCAGAATAAGAGATGGGTCGATCTCAAGGTGAGTATGATCCGGCGTCACATTCTCCGGGTTCATCGCGATGAGGAGATCTTCTTCCTCTTCTGCATCAATAAACTCAATCAAACCACGCTGGACAAATGAGTTGATATCAACTTCTTTTTTTGCCAGTTTTGCAAGGTCTTCACTCGTGATGAGCGGTTCACCGTTTTTCAGGACAATAAGCGGGCGGCGGGCCCGGCCACGGTCAGTAAGAATCACGACATCCCCGTTGTATTCCTTGTGTGATACATTCACTTCAGATGAGATGGCGCCCTGGCGACGCATGGACCGGATGTTGGCCACAAGTGCTTTTGCATCCTCGTCAAGCCCGATAAGTGCTCCGTCAACAAACACGCGTGACTTCTTCATCGTGTTTCACCCCGGATTTGCTCAACACCGAGATTATGCAGGAACCGCATGACTTCGGCTTCATCATCAACACCTTTGGATATCTCGACCATCTGGGCAAAGTTCTTGACAAGACCACAATTCGGACCTTCGGGTGTCTCACTCGGACAGATCCGTCCCCACTGGGTCGGGTGAAGGTCACGGGCTTCAAAGTGTGGCTGCGAGCGCGAAAGCGGTGATATAACACGACGGAGGTGAGAGAGGACAGCCATATGATCGACACGGTCGAGCAGCTGGGAAACACCGGTTCTTCCACCAACCCAGTTACCGGTTGCCAGCGGATGTAAGAGCCGCTCGGTGAGCACATCTGCCCGTACCGCAGTTGCGATCGACAAGTCGCGGTGGCGCATGCTGGCGCGTTCAAGCTGGTATTTGATATCCCGGGTAAGCCGGTTAAGGGAGATACGGAAGAGATCCTCCATGAGATCACCGGCAAGTTTCAGCCGTTTGTTGGAGTAGTGGTCCTTATCATCAACCCTGCGTTTGTTCAGCACGAGATCAAAACACGCCTCTGCCATACGTCCCAGGAAGTGCCCCTTTGCAAGTCGCACAGAGAGCACGGCTTCCTGGTAACCTTCATCACCTTCTTTTAAGTTTTCTGGGCATTGAGTAGTTGAGATGGGGCAGGAGGTAATTGTCCAGCACGAATTCAGCCCGTTTGCGCTGGTAATCCTTTGTCTGGTTGGGTGCGAGCTTCTTACCAACATACATGATACCGCCCTCAACAGAATCACACTCGCTCTCTTCTAGGTTCTGCATCATGAACGTAAGGATATCCTCATCAGGAGAAACCGCATTCACGACTTCCTGATCGTTCGTCATTCCGAGAGCACGCATCAGGTCAACGAATTTAAGGTGCCCGGCAACTGACGGGAATGAAACCTCAAGCAGGTTCTTTTTATTGCGCTCGACAACGACCAGTGCACGGTACCCGCGGAACTGCGAAAAAACTTTTGCAACATAGATCCGCTCGCTGTACCTCTCGGTGAACTCGGTCATGATCTTGTTGGACGCGAGATCCTCAAGTGTCATGAGCACACGTTCAGTACCGTTTACAATGAAATATCCGCCCGGGTCGAATGCATCCTCACCGTGGGAGATACGCTGCACATCGTCCATACCGTAAAGGTTGCAGGCATGAGATCCAACCATGATCGGTAGTTGCCCGATTGTAGTGATTATTGGCTCCTGCCGTTCATCACCATGGACAAGGGTGAGCCCTAACTGGATCGGCGCTGCATAGGTAAGATTGCGCAGTCGTGCTTCGCAGGGATACAGTTCTGCCTGAGATCCATCTGCTTCTCTGACAAGCGGTCGTTTTACCGTAATCGCGCCGAGTTCCACCCATACGGGTTCGTTGTTCTTTCCCCGGTTCTCGATATCAGTCTCGATAACCTTCTGCTCGTTGACCACTTTCTGAAGATTGTGCTTTAAGAAATAATTGAAAGAGTCAAGTTGGTGGCGCGCAACATGCTCCCGTGAAAAATACGCCTTCGATAAAATACTTCTGTCGATCAGACTGACCACCCCAAAAATTATTTCTTCGGTCTCTTGACTACGAGACGATATGCCTCAGCCCTGCCAGCTGTATGACTCATCCGGACAATTCGTATAACATCGTCGATGTTTGCGCCAATAATTTTGACCGCTGGATCGTCATGGTAAATTTTAGGTAATTGTTCCGTAGTTATGTTGTAGTGGGAGAGGAGCGCAGATACCTCTTCCTCACTCATGATTTTATGGTCTGGCACCATCACGTGCTTCAACACATTCAGTTTGGTGCTCAATGAAAAACCCCCTTACAGATGAATAAATTTCCTTTCAGATGCATCACCGCAAAAAACCCACGATTCCTCGTGGCAACGGGCCCGGAGGGATTTGAACCCCCGACCACCTGGTTAAAAGCCAGGCGCTCTACCGAACTGAGCTACGAACCCAATATAAACTAAGATGTACAGCATTATAACAATGCCAAAAAACTATTTAAAGATTCCCCCCATACCTAATTAAAAATCCGACTGTTTTAACTGCTTTTTCATACAGAATTTTTATTCCCATTTGATCTTCGCCAAACGGTCTCAATGACCTGAAATTTTGTAAATTATCAGCTGATAATCCTGAAGATTAAAATGCAATCTCATATACACCGGATCATTCTTCTAAGAAAAATAAAAATGGAAACTTACTTGGATGAGGGGGTCCCCGATAATTCCCCTTTTATCTGCTGGAGCCGGTTTTCCTGAATTTTTACATTCATCTCCATATTCTTGATCGCACTTGAGATCTCTTCACTGACTCTGACTTTTGAGTCATCGAAATTGTAGGTTGTTTCGAGAATCTTCATGAGGCGCTTGTTTACATCGATAGTTTTACTTAAACGGGCATATTCGGTGATGATGTCGGCATCAAACCCGGATTGTTTTGCAATGTCAATATCAGATTTGATAGACTGTCTCCTGTTAAGGACATGCTCGATCGCATCGTATAATTCGCGGTGAGTGATTGGCTTTAATACGTAATCTTCGATATAAATCCCGTATTCCTGTGCTTCTGCCGGCGAAAGCTGTTTTGCCGTAAGCATGAGCACCGGGATCTCCTTGGTCTGGGAATTCTCCTTGATCTTTTCAAGGGTTTCCCAACCGTCAATCGGTTCCATCATGATATCCAGCAGGATAAGATCGGGAGTCACTGTCTTTAAGATCTCAAGACATTCCTCCCCACCGTATGCAGCAACAGTTCGGTAACCGCCTCGCTCCAGCATAGTGACAAATACATCAACGATGAATGGACTGTCATCGACCACGAGAATAGTATACATCACATTGCCTCCCCGATCATCTTTGCAGCCCCGCTTTTGGTCGAATAGTATCAATGATTGTAAGAATTTTCTCTTTTACCATAGCCTTTGCACCTGCTGCACTACCATTTGTATTTCATAATACCTGATTGAACCATATATACATATCTTTTTTTTGCCTCGATAAATGTGGTACAGCAAAAGTACGATCACGGTCAGGATTACCAGAAAAAAATCATATACGGGAGTTGAGTTATCCCGACACGTAACTATCCGATTGTTAAGATTAATTACCTGAAATACAAATATTTCAAATTTTACCATAACAAGATAAATAAATGAAATGAGCCAATAGTAAGAGAGCGGGGCCATAGGGTAGCCTGGCCATCCTAGGAGACTGGGGGTCTTCTGACCTGAGTTCAAATCTCAGTGGCCCCATTTCTGATATTGTTTTTTGGTCGTTGTTTTGGTCGTTGTTATGAAAATTACCGAACTGTGTATTGACTGTTTACTTTCCCGCGTGGAACTTGAATGTACATTGTGTCATGCTGATCCCACTCTCACGGATGCAGCAATGAATGAGTGCAGGAGGTTGATGGGTGAAATTCGTTCCGCACCGCTCAGCCATCCACAGATTGCAAGCCGTATCCATCGAAGGGCTTATGATATTCTGGGAAATCCCGATCCATTTGCAGAACTCAAAGACTCTGGGGAACCAACAGGCAGAAGAAGTCTGTAAAGAGGTCCGTGAAAACCTGTCAACATTCCGCGAGTATGTTCTCGCATCAGTAATCGGCAATACATTTGATTATGGGGTGAAAGGTCACACCGTTGAAGGAAATTTCGCTGTTTTTTTCCAGAGGGAATTTGCACAAGGGCTCACCATTGATGATACCGATAAAATCGCCCCTCTCTGCTCCCGTGTTGTATATCTGAGCGACAATTGCGGCGAAATTGTGCTCGATCGTCTCTTAATAGAATACCTCAAGTCGCAGGGCTCTCATGTTACCCTTGCTGTCAAAGAATTCCCGATTCTCAATGATGCAACATTGATGGATGCTCAGGAACTGGGACTTGACACCCTTGTTGACCATATCACAACAAACGGCGGAGGTGCGGAGATCGGTATATGTATGGAAAATATTCCTGAGGATCTTCGGCATGCAATAGCAAAATGCACAATCATCATTGCAAAAGGGATGGCAAATTTTGAGTCCCTGTCCGAGATGGACAATCTCCCGCCAATTGCTTATCTGATGGCAGCAAAATGCAAACCTGTTGCGGATGAGGTTGGTGTTCCCGTAGGGTCTAAGATCGCGCTGTTGCGAACCTGACGGCCGCGATTGTTTCTTCTTTGACCTGTGCCTCACAATCTTCCTTTTAAAAAATTCATAATGGCAGGTTCCGGATGGTTTTTACCAGATATACACGTATACTGGGATAAGGGATGTATTATCCGAATTTCAAGGACACGATCGCGGCATCACCCTATATTTTTACCCTGGGTGTAGCCGGGGACAGCGGATCGGGAAAGACTACGTTTACCGAAGGTATACGGAGCATCTTTGGTACTGATCTTGTGTCCACCATTACTCTCGATGATTATCATAGTCTCGACCGTGATAGACCGCAGGAAGCAGGGACTGACAGCACTTAATCCAAAAGCAAACCGGATCGATCAGCTCGAAAAGGACCTTGTCCAGCTCAAACAGGGTGTGCCGGTCGAAAAGCCGGTCTATAATCATACAACCGGAGTGTTTGACCCGCCGGTCATCTTTCCATCCGCAAAAAATCCTCATTCTCGAAGGTCTTCACACGCTGTTCACACCAACGCTGCGTAAATACCTTGATTTTACCCTCTTTGTGGATCCAACCAAAGAAGTAAAATCTGACTGGAAGATCCGTCGAGACGTAAAAATACGTGGTTATTCCCGTGATGCTGTCATCCAGGAGATGGCCGAACGGGAACCGGATTATGAGCGCTACATCGCTCCCCAAAAAGAGTTTGCTGATGCAGTAATCGGGATTGATTATTCAGAATACGGGCGGCACCTTGGAGAGGAGAGAAATGTCTACCGTATCACCCTCTCCCAGAACAGGATGAAACACAGTATTGAAAATATTGATCTCTCCCTTGACCTCTACTCAATCCTGTCCCTATCAGAGCGCAACTTCTCACTCAAATTTCTGACGAGTGAACATAATGGGCACAAGATGGGGGAGATGATTATGGATGGAGAACTGAGCGAACATGTCGTGAAAAAGCTCGAACGCAGCATCGAGCAGCAGACACAGGTTCACCCTATTTCCATCTTTCAAGACCGGAATTACATCACAGCCGGGGATCTCGCACAACTGATTCTCTGCTGGCGCATCATCCACCGCCGGATATTCATAGAGACACGACAGTAATCGCACGTACGGCAATGAAAATATACCCGGAAAGGGAACTATGAACAAAGGAAAAATTGTCGTATGAAAAAGATTGCAGTCATGACGGGAGGGGGAGATTGCCCTGGACTCAACGCGGTAATCAGAGCTGTAGTACGATCGGGTTTAAGCTATGGCTTTGAAGCACTTGGGATACATAACGGATGGCAGGGACTTATTGAAGGTGACCTGGAACCGCTCACTGAGGTATCGGTTTCAGGTATCACATCTCTGGGCGGTACTATCCTGGGAACCTCACGGATAGATCCGCTCAAAAAACCCGGCGATGTGGAAAAGATCAGGAACACAATAAAATCATACGGTATCGATGCGCTGGTAGTGATCGGTGGAAACGGGACGCTCTCTGCAGCATATGAATTAACCGCAAGCGGCATTCCGCTTATCGGAGTACCCAAAACCATTGATAACGATATTTTCGGTACTGATCTGGCTGTTGGTTTTGACACCGCGGTCTCTATAGTAACCGAAGCGATCGACCGGCTCCACACTACTGCAGAATCCCACCACCGGATAATGGTGGTGGAGGTGATGGGACGCAATACCGGTTGGATCGCTCTTATAGCAGGTATGGCCGGAGGAGCGGATGTGATCCTCATCCCTGAGATACGGTTCACCATGGATGAGGTCTGCCAGGATCTCAAAGCCCGTTACATGGCAGGAAAAAAATTCTCCATCGTTGTAGTTGCAGAAGGGACACATCATGAGGATATCGCAGATGTGGCAGTCCCCGAATGCAACCGCGACGAGTGCGGGCACGAGAAATTTGTAGGCGTTGGGAACCTGCTCGGAAAGGAACTCGAACACCGGCTCGGTATCGAGACCCGGGTAACGGTTCTTGGTCACGTCCAGCGTGGAGGAACGCCCACCGCATTCGACCGGGTCCTCGCTACGCGGTTCGGGGTCTCAGCAATTGAGCAAATCATTGCTGGTAACTTCGGCTGCATGGTGGCTCTGCAGGGTACCGGATTGGTACAGTCCCGCTCAGAGAAGTTGCATCGCGGATAAAACCGGTAAATCCTGATCTCTATCATCTCGCAAAAACGGTAATGAAGGGGAAGCGGTAAAAATCCACCATTTCTCCATCCTGATGATATGTTCAGATATGCAGCAGATACGGCAGTGCAATCAGCGATACCAGGACAACCAAGCATGAGGTAGCTGACGGCACTGGTAACATAACTCGAATATTTCAGGAGCCCGCGGCGGTCGAGCAACCGGTCAACGCCTTCTTTAAAGATATACCCGCCATCGAGCGGGATCATTGGGATAGCATTGAATATACCGACGTTGATATTGATCCAGGCGCACCAGAAGAGCAGGTGTACAACACCCCAGAAACCCGCGAATGGGACCTGATAGTAGAGGGTGTCAGGTGTTTCGAATGCAAGGATGCGGAGGAACTGGACACCGGAATCATTTGCGAAGGGGACGATCAGGAACTGGAAAAACCCAATGGGCGATAGCATTCCCCTGAATAACTGACATGACTGCTGCACCATCATAATACTCAACACCCATGAATCCGCTTGTCCTGTCCGGAGTGCCATCAGGCCATGCAGTAAGAGTGAGCGGGTAATCCTTCACGATTTTATCTTTTTCAACAGTGAGGGTCAGCGTATTTCCGGGTTTTGTTGTATTCAGGATAGTCTGATATATCAGCCCGGCTGTTGACCGGTAAATCCATTTACAGCAGTAACTATCGATCCGGTGGGAATTCCGGCACTGGCTGCGGGATAATCCTTATAGACTCCATGAATGACCGGCTGGCTGACAGGAGCTGACCAGTCCCATGCAGAGGATAAGCAGGATAAAACAGGAAAATCCGACGACAAGGTTGTTGGTGATCCCTGCACCGAACATGCGGACCTTGGCCATTCCTTTTGTCTTGTCAAGTTCTTCTTCATCGGGCTCAACAAAAAATCCGATGGGGATTACGGCGATGAGCGCCCCCATGGTCTTTACTTTGATATTCTCAACGCGACAGAGAATCCCATGCCCGAACTCATGAACGGCAATGGTGATGACAAATGCAAGCCAGACCGCAAGGGTTGAGGGAACATACTCGTTGATACCAGGGATGAGCAGGATATTCTGCGGTTTATAGATCCCGGTGGGTTCCGGCTGGACGAGGAGCGTATAGCGGACAGAGATAAAAAGCATGAACGGTAATGAAGACCGAAACGATGATGACGGCGATGACCCCGGCCGTCCCATAGATCCGGAAGAACGTGCGGAATGTGGCAAATTTGTCAAAAAATCCGACCCGGTTCGTTTTGATCGCCAGAATCGGGCCATAAAAGGTGATGTGATCCTCCCAGAGTTTCCTGGAGTGGATATAGTATGCTATCGCAGCGTAGGCAGCGATCAGAAAAATGATCAGGAGGATCCAGTTCATTCGTCATTTATTGCATTGCAGGCCACATAAAACAATGGCTCGTAGCAATCAGACGGGAGAGGAGAAGAGATCAGAAAAATTGTGACAACTGGCTCTGCTGTTTTTTTCCAAGCATGGCAGTAATGGTCTTCCAGCTCTTCCGGGCAATGGGCGGGGGACATTTGTGTTCATCGATATATGCGGAAAGGAATGCGATGGTAACCGGATCCGAAGGATACCCGCTTCCGATCTCCCCATATTTTTTTGAAAGCGCAGTAATCGCCCGGTCACGGGTAACTTTTGCGACGATGCTTGCAGCAGAGACTACTTTGAAAGTTCTCATCAGCATGGTGCTCGGATACGATCTCGCAGGCTCTGTTCAAGATGACTTTTCACCATCTCTGCATAGCGGAATGCGTTCACATCGCAGGCATCAACATACGCGATAGATCGGTGAAAGCTTGTCTATCAGCCTGTGCATGTGCCCTTGCAACGCAGGCATTCATGGTCATTCCCGTGCGCATCTCATCAATCTCCTGCGCGTCAATGCGTACTGTTGCCACCCGGAATTGTTTCCTGATAATTGTATACAGACGTTCCCGCTCTTTTGGAGATAGCAGTTTTGAGTCAGCCACTTCAACTTCGGCAAATACATTCTCAGAGGATACTCCCACCGCAGCGATAACCATCGGGCCCAGCACGGATCCCTTTCCTGCCTCATCCACTCCACAGATCACATGGATTGGTTAATGCGCAAATTATTTCAATGCCGATGATGGTAACCGGTAGTCATGTATATTATCATCGTGGGGCTCGGGGGAATCGGGAAAAACCTGGCAAAACAGGCAGTCGAACATGCAAACAATGTTGTTGTCATCGACCAGGACGAAAACCGTTGCAGTGACGTTCTCGAGCATTATGATGTACTGGCAGTGACCGGCAATGCAACTGACAAAACGACACTTGAGGAAGCCGGGATTGATCGGGCAGATGCCCTGATTGCCACCACAAGTGATGATTCGGTCAACCTTATGACCTGCTGGCTCGCAAAAAAGTTCCGTGTTCAAAACGTAGTTTCTATTGTAAACCAGTCCTCACACTCGGATTTTTTCAAGGAAGTAGGGGTCAGGATCAGCGAGAACCCTGACGAACTCGTTGCATCACGTCTCTACTACTGGACCCAGAACCCCCAGCTCCAGCAGCTCGCCTCGATTCCCTGGCGGGACCATCTTTGAAATAGTCGCCGAACAGGGTGCTCCCATTGTCGGGCACGAAATCCGTGAACTCAAGGTAAAAGACTTCGTTTTCATCGCAATCCGCAGATCCGGCGGCGAACTGATCATTCCAAGTGGCAATGTCAAAATCCAGCCGAATGATATCTTCACGGTTTTTACGAAAAAAGAAGCAGAAGATGATTGCCTCCGCCTCCTCAACAGGCAACTGAAAAAATCAGCGGATTGATGCCGCGAGCGCACCCAGCTCGAGCATCAGTTTCGGGTTCACCGTATAATTTCTTTTAATAAAGACAGTGTTGTGAACTCTTTAAGATTCATTTTTGAAACGGAGTGGATAATCTCGTTAAGTTTTGCATCGGGTTGTTTGATCAGATATTCCTTGATGAGATAATTACGCTCGATGGCTTTTCCCATCTTTGATGCCCGCCAGGTTTTGTCATACACCATGAGCTGCATTTTTCGAAACGTCGCCCTTTCGCGATACATTCTGCAGCAACCTCGAGCGGCAAGTCTTCCGGTATACATGCCGTTGTAAATCCCGCCACCGGTGAGCGGATCTACGACACGGGCTGCATCACCGGAAATTATCAGACCATCTGCAACGGTACAGTCAAGAGGACGGCAGACAGATACTCCACCGGCAATATATTCGATCGGTTTCCCGTTGGGAAATGTCTTTTTAACAAACCTGTCGAGGTAGTCTTTTGCCCGGTGACCTTCCCCGCTCTTTTTCCCGGAAATACCTATCCCGACATTTGCGGACCGTTCGCCTTTCGGAAATACCCAGAGATACCCTTCAGGTGCAATTTCGTTGCCCAGATAAAAGACCGTCGATTGCTGATCGATATCGACATCTGCCATCACATACTGGACAGAACTCATGATCTCCCGAACAGGGACGGTGGTATCAATACCACACCACCGGGAGAATTTTGATTCAACACCATCGGCAGCAATGACCACATCGGCAGTAACATTCGTTACCTGTCCCGCAGCACTCAATCTTTGCCCCTTTGACACACCCGTTTTCCATAATCGGTGCTGATGCACGGGTCTTGACGGCAACATCTGCTCCGGCCTCTGCTGCTTTCCAGACCAGCTCACGGTCAAAGAATTTTCGGTCGAGGATATAACCGACTTTGTTGCCCGCGAGCTCAGATTCGAGTTTCATTAAAAAACCATCCGGAGCGACGATGCTCGCCCCGGTCATCTCAGCAGAGATCCATCGTGGATCCGGATCAATGAACTCATGAAGGGCTTCCTTCCCGATACCCTCGGCACAGCGGACCGGGGCACCGATTGCCGGACGCTTTTCGACAAGACATGCAGAGAGTCCCTTCTCCACTGCAGTTTTTGCGGCAATCGCCCCTGCCGGGCCTCCCCCGATGACCAGAACATCATACTTATTTTTCATGCACGACCTCCAGAGCACCCAGAGGGCAGACTTTTGCACAGATTCCACAGCTCGTGCAACTCTTCTCAACGCAGAGGTACGCATCAATCAGTTCAAGGGCGCCTTCCGGGCAGACTGACACACAACAACCGCAATATCCACAGATATCCCGATGTACTTTGAGCATTGACTAATCATGTTGGTGTCCTGTTTCATTAATATTTACGATAAGATGTATTGACGCAATCCCATGTCTGTGCAGGACATCAGACGAGCGAGAATGTACCGTACTTTCCACCGCCGCCCGGGTGCAGAGTAACATGCCCGCTTCCGCAGGGCTTCAATCGCATCAGCGGTTTCTAGCATGGATGGCGCGGATTTCGGTCACCGGGGCATTGATAAGCACCTCGATCTCGTTGCCAAACGTGCTGATGAAGCGCTCATAGAGGGACGTGCACTTCTTCGTGTGTGGCGATGAGACCCCCTCCACGGTCTGGATGATCTGGCCGAGCGGAATAATATGGAGATAGGGGGGACGTTTACCGGGCTTACCTCCAGAAGCAAGTTCCCGCGCACGGTCATACACACCTTTCTTGATGATGCCACCATCAGTCGGGCACCGCCATTTATGCTGTATCGCCAGTTCCAGTGAATACTGGGTAAAGCAGCGGGTGCAGGCCGTTCGGTTATATTTCCCTTCTTCCGGAAAGAACCCGGCGTTCATCTCAATGGCACCGTTCCTGATGCACGCCAGTCACATCTTTACTGGTAAGATTCGCAAGCCGCAGCCGGTTAAATTCCCGACCGATTTTATCCGGTTGCGGGCTATGTGCATCCGAATTGGAGAGGAACGGAACATTGTGGAGATCCGGAATTGCTGCACCATACGAACTGTCCGCGGAGAGACCGAGTTCCAGAAAATCGATCGATTCGCTTCCATAACAATCAGCAACACGATCAAAATACGCGTACATCGCTGTCCACGGAGTAAACGCATGTGCCGGGCCGATCATTGCCCCGACTTCGTGCACATATTGTGCGATTTTCTCACCGGACAGGTAGACATGCGGGCGGCCACTGGTGAGAAAACTTTTACACGTTCCTTCTAAGAGTCCCTGCAGTTCATTGAACTGTGAAAAATCCTCTGCCAGGATCAGGTGATGTACCCGGTGTCTCGTCTTCGACTTCACCGGTCGGGACAATGATAATCCCAGCATCGTTCTCCAGAAACGGTTCCCAGGTTTTCCGCCATGCCGGGTGGAGCGCGTCACCGGTGCCGAGCACATGGATGCCCTTTGTCACGCAGGCTGATAGCAGGTGCTCCGGTTGCATAAAGCGGGAGACAGCCATCGAATACGGGGAGTGGATATGCAGGTCGGCATTTGCGAGCATATTTACCCGATATAACTCAGCTCTTCGTCCTTTTGCATCTTGTTGCCTTCGACTAATCCTTCGATGACTTTTTCCATTTCGGAAGCACGGTCATTGAGGCTTGGTAGGATCAACCGGTACATCAATCAGTTTTGAGAGTATTGCGAGCACGTTTGCCGCACTCATCGGGTCGACCAGGTACCCGCTCGTTTCACCCATCAGGCAGGCTGCATCGATCCCACGCTGTGCAGAAAGCCCGAGCATGAGTCCGGCTGCACCGATGATCCCGCCACCCGGTTCATCCCGGTCAAATGTGACCCCGGCCTCTTCGAGTTCCGGGCGCAGCTCCGCACGGTTCACAGCACCCAAGAACCCGGGGCTCATTTACCAGGTGACCGACACCAAATCCGCCAAGCGTGTAAATACGTTGTACCTTCAGTTCTTCTGCGATCTCGCAGTACTGGTCGGCAAGGAGGTAGTGCCCTTCGTTTGAAGTGCTCTGGTGATCACCAACGAGAAATATGAGGTCTTTTCCTGAAGCCCGGTAAAAGATAGAGTTCGTTTCGTGCCAGACGGGCAAGACCGTTCTCTTCAAGGATTACCTGGGGAGGAAAATAGATCGAATGGATCTCACCCATCTTCTCGGCACCCAGCATGTGGATCATATATTCGGCAACAAGTTTGCCCACCTGCCCGATTCCGGGGAGTCCTTCAATCAGAACAGGATTGACAAGGTTCTTTTCCTTGAAACAATCGAGATAACCGGACAGAGATCTCTTCAATCATTTTTTTGCCAGCCTCCGGTATTTCCCGTACCGATCCTCAAGAGAAAAACGTGCAGGATGGGCAATCGCAGTCGGTTTGCCACACACAGGGCATGTGGTAGAAAGGGTATAAGTATGATCTTCTGTGCAGTGACGGATGTGACCGCTCATTGACTCTTCCCGGACTTCGGTTTCTTGACGAGTTTGCCCTCGCCACCTGACTTTTCCATGACAGCGATCGCTGCGTTGGCCGCTTTCTCAATTGCTTTCTCCGCCTTCTTATAATCAGGAGCGGTCACTTTAATTCTGTAGGTCGGTGCGCCAAGATACAGGATCTCAATATCGACACCGGCAATTTTTGGTTCAGCACTTTTCAGTGCCTTTTTGATTACGGAGATTCCATCAGGCAGGGTCTGAAGTGAGGTACAGGTGCCCTGTTACTTCGACTTTGGGAACTTTTACATTCTCCTGTGCAACATGCAGAAGCGTCTCGGCAACCTTCTTTGAGAGATTAAGTTTTTTGAGGGTTGTTTCGCTATCAATAACAAGATCTTCAAATACCGGATAGAAAGCCCCGTATTTACTAAAAATCTCGTCCTCAAGCAGTTGGAGCTGGTTCACCAGTCTGTTCTGCAACAAAACCCAGCCACTTCTGGGCTTTGCTCTCGTTCTTCCACTCGCGAATCTTTTCGCGGCGCTGGTGTTCATTGACATCTTTTAAGGAGAGATCAATATGACCACGAGTCCTGTCGACGTTGAGCACCTTGCAGACAATCTTCTGTCCTTCACGAATGTGGTCACGGATATACTTGATCCAGCCGGTAGCAATTTCAGAGATGGGGATGAGCCCCTGGCGGCCACCATACTCATCCAGCGATACAAACGCTACGAAGTCCTTGACATTCTGTACGGTGCAGACAACCAGTTCCGATTCCTGTGGCCACTCTCTGTCCAGCATGGGAAGAATCACTTAAGCTCTGAGAGGATCTCAGCCTTGATACTTGCCTTTCCCCCGGTGGGGAGCGCAAGATCGTGCCCGCAGACGACACACTTCACGACAGTGCTTGCCTTTTCAAATACCGTCTGCTCGTTCTCACAGTCAGGACACTTTACTTTGAAAAATTTACTTCGGTTTTCCCGAATCTCGCGTACCATTATGCGCTCACTCCGTCAGCTCAAACTTTGCGACCCGGTAACCTTTGCGCAGGTGTGCCTTTCCGCAGGTGACACAGCGGTACCGCACGTTTATCTTTTTTGTCGGCTTGTCGCCTCCGGGCACTTTTGAGAATTTTCCCATATTGCCTACTTTTCCTCTGCGGGCCTTCTGGCGGTCAATCCAGTGGAGGCCGGTTGTCTTGCCTTTCTTTACCTTCTCGACCTCATGCATCTGATGATTCCTGCAGTGAGGACAATAGGTGTTAAATTTTGCTGGCATTTTCATAAAATTTTCACCGATAATTTGGATATAGAATACCAATATTATTTACAAAGGTTCATATTTAAGACTATGTTGCGTTCACTTAAGACCGCAGCATTCCGCTCAGGAAGCGTCACTATATCTCCCTTTGAGAGGGTATAAATCCTCCCATCAATCCCCATAAAGGATTCCATGTCCTCAAGTACCCGTACAAGTACACATTGTGGCGAGAGGGGTGCATCTGTTTTTGGTGTTGCATAAAGGACTATCTGCAGGCCTCGAATCTTCGTCATGCTCCATCTCGGGTTCGTCACTTTCGACTATTTCAGGTGATTCCACTATTTTTTTGACGATGGGGCACATTGTGAAGCAGGATTCCCTTGCACTGTTCAATACTGGCAGTGACTGTTTCAAACATCTCTTTCTCAACGGGGACCATCCGTTTCACTTCTTCGCGATCGTAATAATTGCCTTCAGCATGCATGATGGTAAGCGCAAGAATTTTGCGTGACCGTAGTGCAAAAAGCTCCCGCAGTGTCTCTTTTATCGCGAGTGTTTCCTCGATAAGGGAGCGGGCTTCTTCAGAAAGCGGATCTTCAAAAGCATACACTTTGCTGATCAGAGAGGCAAGTTCCGCATGCCCCTTGTCAAAGAGATCCGGGGCAACTGCGGTAAGTCTTCCCGTCTCCCGCTCTGAAAGCAGGATGCTGCGCAGATCGTCCAGCCCCATTGGCCCCATGTGTCTTCTCCTTCAGGCTAATTTCCGCCATACCACGGCAGCAGAGGAACACTGCTACCGCTTCCGGTACTGTAGTGATGCCTTTTTGGAGTTCATAAGTACTTCCGAGCATCGGTATCGTGACAGGCATGGATAAGGTCAACCCTGACATCCCGCATTGAAAAGACTACTGCATCCACAAGCGGTTCAAAGTCGTGGAGATCGCGGAGTTCAAGGGGTTGCACCCGCATGCCGCTCCCGCCATGCAGCGATGTTGGCATCCGTATCAGCCTTTTTGTATCCGTGGTGACCGGCTCATCTGCAAGAGCCGCACGGGAAAGGAGACGTTTTTTAAATTCCCCTTCCTGTTGAATGAGGATAGCATGGAGTGACACGGTTCTTTACGATCATGCTCGTGGGATGGCGTTCGATTTATGTGATAATCTCCTCCCGGTTTTTCAGGAATGTGGTTGCTGAATCCTTGCCAATTCCCTCAATTCCCGTGAGATGCGCCATTGCTTCGTCATCAGTCAGGGTTCCAACCCAGTGAATATATTCAAGGAGCGTTTCACGATATCGCATCTGCCAGCCCGGAGATGCAGGTTTTTTTCCGGAGAGCATTGCGGCAGGATCAATGCCAATCCCGCAGACATAGTCAATCAGTTCCCGGCGTTCGGCACTTCCCCATCCGCGAAAGGCGATATCCTTGACATGCACATGGTACCCGCGACCACCGGAAAAGACGAGTTCTATAGTTTTTGGATCCATACCAAACTCAACGGTGAGCATCGCTATGAGTTTCTCAGTTTCCTCTTTTACTCTGGCCAGCATCTGGTCATAGGGACCTCGGACGATGTGGTCTGCATCGAGATCGAAAATCAGATCTGCCCCGCACCAGCCTTTATCTGCCATGGTTCCGGCATCAGGTTTCTCGTAGTATGCCGTTGAGTAGTAGGAATGCTGAGGCACGAGATTTTTAATGAACTGGAAGAGTTCATCCCTTCCTGAAAAACCGACATGCCGCCGCATCCTGAGAGTAGGTGCATGGGGATTGAACAGCACAAAACCCCATTCCCGCTGCTCAAGCGATGAAGGAGCAACAAGAATGGTTTTTTTATAATAATCAGTGAAGCGCTGTCGGAGAAATTCGGTTGTCGCCGGGTTCATGGCAACTCCTTAATCATATAGGGTCCTTTGCGTTCATAGCCCTGTCTTCGGTAATAGGGGCGGACACCGATACCACTCATAATCGCCAGACGGGAGAAACCTGCATCAAGGGTGATCTCTTCTGCCCGGGCAATAAGCACTTTTCCAAAATTCCTGTGCTGCCATTCGTCAGACTCAGCATCTTTCCCCACCGGAACGAGGCTTCCGTACACATGGAGTTCCCGCATGACTGCGGCATTTTCAAGTTCAGCAGAGTATACATGGGAAGGGAACCGGAGCCGGGTAAACCCGATTAGTGAATCATCAGACACTGCGGAGATAAAGTGTTCCTGCCCACCGCAGCACACATACTTCAGATACCCGGATTTCTGATTCTGCGAGGGAGGGAAGTCTTCCAATCTCCCGGCACCGGATACAGCGGCAACGCCTGCCGGTTGCCTTGAGACGGTTCTGGGCAAGCTGCCGGAAATTGGAGTGCCGGGAACCGGCAACGATCAGTTTTGCCGGAATATCACGCTGGATCCGCTGGAGCCGGGTATACTCAGGGATCAGCGACTTGGCATAGGCGACGAGATCGATCATGTCCTCCTCACTGTAGGGCAGGTATGCACCCCGTTTCCAGTGTTCTTCAATTTCAGAACCCGGGGTGACAAGAGTGGGATAGATTTTGAGGAAATCCGGCATGAAACGGGGATCGGAAAAGATCGTCTCGAACATCTTTTTATCCAGGTCAATGGTCGAACCGGGGAGATTTGGCATCATATGAAAACCCACTTTCATACCGGCATCACGGAGGAGTGTGTTTGCTTCAACGGTATCTGCCACGGTACATCCGCGCCGGTTATACGACAGGATAGTATCATCGACATGCTGCACACCAAGTTCCACTTTGGTTACACCGAGACGCAACATCCGATCAATATGTTCACGCCGGCACCAGTCAGGGCGGGTTTCGAACGTGATCGCAACGCAACGGATGGCAGAGGTCTCATTTTCTTCCTGCATTGCTGCCACACCACGTGGCTCAGCTGCTGCTGATCCACCCGGGTAGGTGTTCATCGCTTCAATGCAGCGTGATACAAACTGCTCCTGGTATTCCGGCGTCCGTGCAGTCATCGTACCGCCCATTACGATCAGCTCCACCTTGTCTACACGGTGCCCGAGGAGTTCGAACTGCTCAAGCCGGGCATGCACCTGGGCAAACGGGTCGTAGGAATGCTCCCGTGCCCGCAACGCTGCCGGCTCCTCTCCCGTATAGCTTTGCGGGGATTTGATACGGGTGGTCTGGTCCACCCGGACATGGCAGGCATTTGCCATGAGGGCAGGGCGACGGGGACGTCATCACCGCAACAGGAGCTACTCCCGACAGGGTCCGTGTGGGTTTCACGAGCAGGATCTTCCGGAGGATCTCCCGATCCGCTGGTTGAGCGACTGCAAGAATGGCCGAATTTTTGGGAACTGCCAGGCAACCGGTATTTCCGGCAGATATCGATCTTTACTGCAACGATAGCATCGTCACCGGGCTGAAGGGTGAGGATGCGGGAGATCATCTCCCGGAACGCCATCTCCTCATCCATGACATGATTTAATGTTCGGCTGCAACTTTTGTGGATGCAGTCTCTGAAGAATAGTTCACCACAGGAATATGACGCCCGTGGATATGGGTCACAATCTCATCTCCCAGCGTGAGAAGAGCATCTTTGTGGGCTTTCTTGTCCTTGTGAATGTGGACCGGGGAAATTTCAAGGGAATTATAACGATCTGGTTCCGATTTCTTCACTGGTGAGGCCTTCGTAGTACTTCTTGATGTGAATCATCAACATGTGTAAATGCAGCAACTCTTCCTTTTGCACACTATCACCTTCTGCAAGCTGATTCTATTTCCTGTGATACACATATACCTTTTTGGTGAGGTTTATAACAGGAAACCTGCATGCTACGGGATCGTTCGTTGCGCTGGCAATTGGGGATGCTTTGGGTGCGCCCCTGGAAGGATCTGCCCAGACTGAATCGTGGGTGACCGAAATGCTTCCCGGAGGGCGGCATTCCCGGAAAAAAGGGCAAATTACGGACGATACATTACAGGCAATTGCAGTGGCTGAATCGCTCGCTGCATGCGGGGGATTTAACCAAAAAGACCTTATATTACGGTTACTTCGCGGGTACGAAAAACGTCCGGAATGGTACGGCCCGACCTCTTCTGCTTTCTTTGCACTGGTCAAATCCGGCACCCTGCCGCACCAGGCCGCGTGGCTCGTGCACAAACGACGGCATGGCAGCCGTAGCAATGGGAGTGTAATGCGAGGATTTCCTGTCGGCATCTTCTATCCCTCGCCATACGTTTATGAGGTGAGTCTTGCGTGCTCGCAGCTTACGCACTTTGATCCGGTTGCCGCGCATTGTTCTGCCTGGCTGAACGTGATGGTGAGCGATATGTGCCGCGGGATTTCCCGAAATAAGGCATACCGTCATGCACGCTCGCTGTGCACGATTCCGGAAGTGCATTCAATACTGGGAAATTATTCGGAGTATACACCTGTTGCCTCGCTTGACGCGGTGCTCTGTTCGCATGCATCACTGTCCTGCTTCATGAAAGCCCACACACTTGAAGGTGCAATCCTCTCGGCGATTAATCTCGGGGGGGATGCTGACACCGTGGGTGCCTGCTGCGGTGCACTGGCCGGGGCATACTGGGGGCTGGAAGCAATTCCGGAGCGGTGGATACGGGATCTTGAAGACTATGAAAATATCCTGCACTGCGCAGAACAGACTCTGGTATTGTGCAGAACAATTTGCTGCAGAAGTCCCAAAAAAATATTATGATCAGGTTTCCTGCTTCACTACAACCGAGGCCGATTCGTCAAACGGGTTCTTCCGCATTGCAAGGCTGAAGAGGTACGGGTAATGGATCTTGAGATATTCCATGTATTTGATCCATTCGAGCATCAACGGGGAATACACACGATGGATATCGTTTGTGAGATGACTTTTATCGGACAGGGGGCAATGTGGACAGATCCCCCCGTGCCTTCATCTCTTCGGTCAGGTGGTTGAGTGCAAGGATGAGATCCGTAAACGATTCGTGTTCAAAGACCATCGGGTTTTCGACCAGACGCAGTCAGGAATTCCTCATGATTGATAAGAAAACTCCCGCAGGGTTTGTATGTCGATCCGGGTAGGATGCAACACTGCACGAGTAATTCTTCAGGCATTCCTCACCTCCTTGAACATCGCATTGTTCCAGTCATTACCGACAACGAGCCGCTGTTTTACCTGATCGATAGTGGTATCGGCCCCGGTCAGCTGTGCGAGGAGGGGTGTCCCGATCGTAGAGAAGAAGGTGCCAATGACCATGTTCAGCTTCTCCATCCGTCGCTGCTTCTCCCGAGATTCAAGCATCTGGTCAATGATAAGGGTGACAATCAACACTTCGATCGGGATGAAGGCAATATCACCGACAAAAAAAATGAACAGGTGATGCTCATCCTGAAAAATCAGGTAGTGGGCGGTAAACATCACAAGGGATAAGGTAACAAGTCCTACCCCAACAAAGAGTTTCCACCGGGTATCCTCTTTCATGCAGATGTCAATAAGTTGTCAGTCATGATAAAAAAAGGTTATTCGGCGCAAACGCTTGTGAGTTTTGTAAAAACTGCAAAGCCACATCTTTGACTCGCGTTTATCCAAAAAAAATAAAAATCCCGTCAATTCAGGAGACATTACTGAATTCTATCAGTCCGTAACCGGGAAATGAAGATTATGATCTCGGAGAATGCATACCCCGCGTTTTCGGGTGCTTTAAAATGATGAAAAAATTACGCCGGTTTAATATCGACAAGCTTCAACACCCGCCCTTTCTCACAGATATCCGAAGCATTGCCCAGTACATCAGCGACGACATACTTCTCTCCTTCCACCACACCATCCGGGCGGCAAAGCGGGAAGCTTCGGCAAACGCTCTTGTTACAGGAGAGGTCAAGCTTGATCTTCGAGTTGACAATAGCCATATCAGCATTAATAAGAACCGTGATCGGTGCCTCAATAACCTCAACAGCAGTGACGCCATTGAGATGGACCATGCATTCATGGTGAGTTGTCCGTACTGATACAATGCGGTATTTCCTGCCGGTCTGGAGATTATTGCACGCCTTTTTTACTTTGCAGGTATCGCAGCCTGCAACTTCACCTTCATAGATGAAATCGATTCCCTGTTTAGCCAGAACCGTGCCCACCAGCGTCACTTTCGTTTTTGCCTCTGCCATGCGACTTGACCTCACTCCTTGTAAAGCATCTGTACAAGATTCTGTGCTGATTCGCGCGTTAATCCCATATCAAGTATGGTGAAGCGCTCCGGACGGATTGTCTTTGCCAGGAGAAGCGCCTCAACGGCAATTTCATCATCGATTCCAACTTCAGCGGGAGTCACCGGAGCGCCGATGCTTTTTAATGATGCCCGGATTCCCCTCCAGTCCCCACCGTGCAGGTACATGGAAATAATAGTCCCGATCCCACAACTCTCACCATGGAGCGCTTTACCGGGTGCGAGCTTATCAAGCGCATGGGAGAACTTGTGTTCGCCACCGCTTGCCGGGCGGGATGAGCCTGCAATGCTCATCGCAACCCCGCTGGATACGAGCGCTGTTGTGACGAACCACGCGGACTGCTCCTGGTGTGGCTTGATCAGATGGGCATTCTTTACCAGGATCTCAGCAGTCATCCTGGAGAGCGCTATCGCATACTCACTCATCGCCTCTCCTTTAACGCGGTGGGCGAGTTCCCAGTCAAGGATCGCGGTGTAGTTGGAGATCACGTCCGCACAACCGGCTGCAAGAAGCCGGTGGGGGGCGGAGGCGATGATGCCGGTATCTGCGACAATTGCGATTGGTGGTTGGGCATCCAGTGATGCATGCCCCTCAACAGTAGGTACTGATGCGCGGGATGACGCAATTCCATCATGTGATGCCGCAGTGGGGACAGAAATAAACTGGAGGTCGAGATTGTACGAAACAATCTTGGCAGTATCGATCACCCGCCCACCACCGATACCTATCACAAAGTCCATACCTGCCGCAGCTTTTTGTGCCCTTTTAATGATTGAAACACTGATCTCTTCTGCAATAAATGGCTTCACGGTATAGTCTTTTTTGAGTATCTCCCGGACATTGTTCCCGGCAAGATTCATAGTACTCTTTCCTGATATCAGGAGGGCAGACGTACCGAGTTTAAGATCTTCACAGACCGACGGGATCTGCCTGAACGCGTCATGCCCTATAATGACATCGCGTGGCAGCTGCATCCATTTGGACTTGTCAAAAACTTTCGGTTTGAGTAATTTTATTGCATCTGCGCTCATTCTGATCATGGATGATTAGTGATTTCATATACAAATATTACATCGATCCCATCAGGATGGGGCAACCCTACAACATAGTTGACACGCTCACCTATGCATTAATCCTGGTTCTGGGTGTATATTTGTTGTATCGCTGGATGTCGCAATCGACCTGGCTTTCTGATATTGGATTCAAAATTGATACCAGACTTTATCCTTGCTACGCTCCCCTATGTCGTTCTCGGCGGACTGTTGCGTGTTGTGCAGGATACCGGGATGATTACGGGAAACTTCCAGTTTCTGCTCGTGACCCCGCTCATCTACTTTGTGCTCTTTTTTTTACCATCAGCATGCTGTTTCTCTCCCGGTACATTACCCTTCAGGGATTTACGAAGAATTTTCTTACATTTTACACCTTTGCAGGCATTTTGTCTGCATTTGTCGTTTTACTCGTCCTGTTTGCATGGGGTATCAACCATGCCCATGTTGATCTCTTTATCCTCGCGATCATCCCCCTCATGGCTGTCACCGCAACCCTGCTGGTCTGGGCTTGTATGCGCTACCTCCTCCGCTGGAAATACGTCAATTACTCGCTCTACCTGGTACTCATTTTCGGCCAGCTGCTGGATGCAAGCGCGACGAGTTACGGTATAGACCTTCACCCGTCAGTCCGGTATATCGAACAACATGTCGTTGGTTCTGGTCTTATTGAGCTGACTCATACCGCATTTGTAATGTTCCCTTTAAAACTGGTCGTGCTCTTCCCGGCAATTTATATCATGGAGCTGTACCGTAAAGAGGCAAATCCCGCATTCTGGCATCTCGTGCTGCTCGCCATGATCGTAGTGGGGCTTGCACCGGGAATCCGGGACATGATGCGGATGGTCCTCTATGTCTAATTCCCCGTTGACAAATGCAATAATTGTAATTCTCCTCCTCTTTTGTGCTACGATCACGGTTGGCTGGGTCGGAACAATGCAAAATCCGGCAATCGGTGAAAACCTGATGAAACTATTCGAAAAGGAAGTCGCAGGTCAGATAATGGGGAAAAATTCCACGGATATCTTTGTCAAGCTCTTCTTCAACAATCTTGAGGCATGTATCCTGCTCTTTTTAGGAGGAGCATCGTTTGGAATTCTTACGATATTCATCATGAGCCTGAATGGAATTCTCATCGGAGCAATCATGGAGATCGTGCATAAAGAACACTCCGTCGCGTTTGTCGCCGCTGCGATCCTGCCGCACGGTGTATTTGAGATTCCTGCGTTTATCATTTCCGGAGCACTCGGCATCCTGCTCGCCCAGTCCCTTATCAGTGAGTGGTATAACGGAGCAGACACTGCAGAAGATGCAAAGAAGTTCGCCCGGACATTTATCCTGTACGTAATACCGCTTGTGGCAATCGCCGCATTTGTCGAGGCTTTTATTACACCAATAATCATACATTTAGTAGTTTAGAGGATCTGATTCATGGATGATGACGCGGGCACCCTGCCGTTAAAAGAAGATTTTTCTGCATGGTATAATGATATTTTATGGCGGGCAGAGATCATGGATGTCCGTTATCCGGTCAAAGGATTGTATGTCTGGTTTCCGTACGGGTTTGCTCTACGGAAATATGTGTACCAGAGACTCCGCGATCTCCTTGACCGCGATCACCAGGAAACCCTTTTTCCCCTTCTGATTCCTGAACAGGAATTTATGAAGGAAGCCGAGCACATAAAGGGATTCGAAGAGGAAGTCTACTGGGTGACGCATGGCGGGACAACACCTCTCGAGGTAAAGCTGGCACTGCGTCCAACGAGTGAGACCGCTATCTATCCTATGTATGCTCTCTGGGTTCGATCACATGCAGATTTGCCTATTAAATATTACCAGATTGTAAACACGTTCCGGTACGAGACGAAACAGACCCGTCCACTTATACGCCTGAGGGAGATCACGTCATTTAAGGAAGCCCATACAGTTCATGCGACCTGGGAGGAGGCAGAAGAACAAGTCGAGGAGGCAATCCGGCTCTACCGCGAATTCTATGACGGGCTCTGCATCCCGACACTCGTCTCAAAACGCCCGGACTGGGACAAGTTCCCCGGCGCTGATTACACGATAGCCGTTGATGCAATAATGCCCAATGGCAAGACACTCCAGATCGGCACCGTGCACCATCTTGGCGATCACTTTTCCCGGACCTTCAACATAACGTACGAAGATAAAAACGGTGAGCAGAAATTCGCACAACAGACCTGTTACGGTATATCAGAACGCTCAATTGCAGCCCTGATCAGCATACATGGCGACGACAAAGGCCTCATCCTCCCACCAGCAGTTGCCACACTCCAGGTAGTGATTGTCCCGATTACGATCGGTAAACGCCACGAGGATGTGATGGCCGCAGCGCAGAAACTAAAAACAGATCTCACCACTGCAGGTTTCCGGGTGAAACTCGACACCCGCGATATGCGCCCTGGTGCGAAATACTACTGGTGGGAGACTCCGCGGTGTCCCGCTCCGGCTTGAGCTGGGGCCAAGGGATCTTGATGCAGGAAAAGTCATGGCGGTGAAGCGGACCGGTGAGAAAACGTCAATCGATCTCGCAACGGTAACAGCGGGGGTAACCCGTGTGTTTGACGAGATCACGGATGCGATCCGTGCCCGTGCGGAAGAGAATACGAAATCTCGTCTCTGTACGGTTGGATCCCTGGATAATCTCAATGCAACGCTTGATGCGGGCAGAGTGGCGGTTGTCCACTGGTGCCAGCAGAAGGGGTGCGGGGACGCTCTTGAAACACAGACGAACGCGAGTATTCTTGGGACCGATGTACGTTCACCGTATGTTCCCGCAGCAGATGGCACCTGTATAGTGTGCGGGAAACCAGGCAAACCAACCCTGGTTGGAAGAGCGTACTGAAATGATTGAACGGTAAAATCAGGTATACCGTTTCTCTTCTTTTTTTTCCTTTTCCATTCCCGCGTTGACAAGCAGAGAAAAAAACTCATTCCTGATACCTGACACCTTTTTAAGCCCCGTTCTTTTTTTTACTGGTAAAGAACATAATAATGAGTAATCATTTGAGGCGGAAGTAGTGAATAAAAATCCAAAAGACACTGGTTCAATATATCTTCCCGAACGCTACAAGCAGCAGATTGAAGCAAAAAAGCGACGGCGCCTTATTAAAAAAATTGTCGTAATTGGTATAGTTGTCGCACTATGTAGCGTGTTATACCTGATATTGAGTGGAGCACTATCAAATTCTCTGAATCAACCCCTCCCCTCACTTCCCGGGTCTATGATCCCGGCCCCAGAAATTTCACCAGCGTCTCCCTATGGTGAACCCATACCCGCTCTTACCGGGAACACAACAGCCGTGAGAAACACCGACATCACCCCAGGTAAAGGTGTGCCTACTCAACCTACCCATGATATGCTGTCCCTGGACAATGCAACTGCATCTCTTCGTCAGGACTATCCGGCACAAGAATATACTCTCATCAGCGTGAATGAAACAGATTTGTTTGCAGACCGTACCTTCTACGAGTTTACCATCAAACAGGTAAATATCTCACAAGATAGTTCCGGGTTTTCGGTGTTTATTGATGCCAGAACAGGCGAACTCTACACTCCGGGACAGGAAAACGCCAAAATCACTGCGGATAAGGCAAAAAATCTCGTAACAGAAGCGTTTCCTCTGCTTCATCCTGACAGGGTCAGGGTTAGATACAACAATAGTCCGGATTCTGAGCGGGCATGGATATTTACCCTGTTCCGGGACAATACGATTATCCTTACCGGAGCAATAGACCCGGAGACGGGCGAGATTTTTTCATTCACCCGCAGCATACCGTGGGAGGGGCGGCAGGCAGATCCATTGCTTGATATTAATGCCGCACAAAAAAATGCTGATCGCTACATTTTCGATAAGAACGGGGCTCTGCTTCCCCTCAACATGAGTGAGGCACAGTACAACCCGCTGCGATTTCCCCAAAAAACAGTTGCAGGGAAATATGTTTTTATCTACAACAGGATCGTTCAGGAAATTCCCTGTGACAACGATGGATTCACCATTTCAGTCGATTCACAAACCGGGGAAGTTATTGGATATGAGCGTCGCTGGAAATCTCCCGATAGCGCGTTTTCCGTCGCCATGGACCCCCTTGTGACACGATCCGGGGCAACATTTGCAGTTTTGAAAAAGGCTCAGGAAACGTACCCGGCATCAGGGGACGGTCTTTCTATCATTTCTGCCGAAATCAGATGGAAAGACCATCCCTCTCAAGGAAGTATTCCCCGTCCGGGTAGTATCCCCTTAGCCTGGAAGGTAGTGTTTACCGATGATATTATCCGTGCAAAACCGTCAGTTTTACCCGCAGTAGGCTGGATCGATATTCAGACGGGAAATATCCTTGACTTTTATTACCGGCACTGACAATTTTTTTTAAAATTCTGTTGAAATATTCGATTAAAGGATAAATGATCACGGGGTTTCACACCCGTTGCATCGGCTCACCCAAATTGGATAATTTTCAAAAAGGTAATGTAATTTTCGCCTTAATCGAAGGGGCTGGGAGGGCAGGGTATGTCCTACATTGAAAGCTGTCGGATAGGAGGAATCGCGCAGGGAGGATTAGAGGGGACAGGTATTTTCCCCTCCTTTATCATACGTGTGAATTTACTCCTATTGAACAATAAGACGAAAAAAACCCGAAAATTGTTTGAGAGATCAGCACCGGTCGCACACATACTCTACCGTAAGCTGTGTATGGCGCATGTCGCCACGGATTGATTTCTTTCCACCACGGAAGAATAATTTTTTGCACTTTGCACAGTGCTTGGGTTTGATCTGATCCCAGGTATTCATAGGGATCTCAAGAGAGAACTCTGTTTTTGTCCACTCTTCCGGCGGGTTTTTCCGCATTCTGTTCATAAGTTGCGACAAACTCCATGATCTGGTGAGGAGGAACACCCATATCGACAAATTTTTTAAAGACAAAATAATTGAAGATCAGCCACGAGAGATCCGACCGATCGAGGATTCCTTCATACTCCCCGAACGACTCATCAAAATCCTCAAGTGAGCAACCGCAGAGCGGGCATTTTCCACCAACGAGCTCATCGAGAAAAACCTCTTCCTGGCACCCCGGACAGGTCGTGTGCGGGGATTGCATGCGTGATGTCATTCGTATCTCCTGAAGTGTGAAAGATTATGGATATTCATCTGATACTGGGTTTTAAAAACCGTTGCAGCATTAGTAATTGGTTCTAGTATTGATCGGGTCTGCACATATAGGTATCACCAGTGCATGTGCACCCCGATAAAAATTTTCGTGGTCAGGGATAAAATGTCAGTCCGCGGACTGGTCTTCACGCTCCATTACCAGAGAACCAAAAACCACTTTTTCAAGCACCTGCGCAACGTACTTGATGTGCATCGCTTTTTCCAGATCTTCATTCCGGTGGATATCTGCATAGAGCTGGAGCCGCATGAGCGAGAACCGGAACCTGTCAAGCGTATCATCATCAAGTTTCATCGCTTCACGGTAAATCGGTTCGAGCAGATCGGGAAATGCAAGCGGGTTTTCAAGGCAGGCAATGACACCACTATAAATCGGGAGGGGTATTTCCTTTCCTGATAAGAATCCGCAGGTAATCCATGCTTATCCCTCAACAACTTTGATGAGCGCTTCCATGACCTTGTCAACAGCCGCCCACGTGGGGCTGTTGCCGCGCCGTATGATGAATGGGCGTCCTTCATCCCCTGCTTTGCGCATTTCGATATCGATCGGGATTGCACCGAGGAATGGGACTGATAGTTCATCTGCAATCTTTTTACCGCCACCCTTGCCAAAGAGATCAATCTCCTCTCCACAGTGGGGACAGACCATACCGCTCATGTTCTCGATGATCCCCAAAACGGGAACTTCAAGTTTCTGGATAAATTTTGCAGATTTCCGCGCATCAAGTGTCGCGACATCCTGAGGCGTTGTGACAATTACTGCACCGCGGAGATTGGGGGCGAGCTGGGCGATGGTGAGCGCCTCATCACCGGTTCCCGGGGGAAGGTCGACAACCAGATAATCCAGTGAGCCCCAGTTCACTTCGTTGAGGAACTGCTGGATTGCAGCCATCTTCATAGGACCACGCCAGATGATCGGTGTGCTCGTGTCCGGCAGAAGGAACGCCATCGAGATGACCGAGAGCTTCCCGGTGATGTGGACGGGTTCAATCATTTCGCCCATAATAGCGAGCTTGTGATCCTCAATTCCCAGCATCTTGGGGATGTTGGGGCCATGCATGTCAAGGTCTAAAAGCCCGACCTTGAAGCCATGGTTGGAGAGGGCATAGGCAAGGTTCACCGAGACGGTGGATTTGCCAACACCACCTTTTCCCGAGAGAACCATGATGACATGCCTGACATCAACGTTTGCTTTCGGGGGGAGGCCTGGCGGCCCGTTCTTTGCTGATGAACACGTGGTAGCAGTCGGGCAGCTGGAACATTCGTTTTTGCATTCCTCATCTGCTGTCTGTTTTCTGGTATCTTTTTTTGTCATAGGATGCCTCTGTAAAAAATGTGGTTCTGTACTCTCATCAGTTATTCTTCGCATGCAATAAAGATGTGGAGATGTCTGCAAAAAAACAGGGTTGATTGTTCCTTGATACAATCAATGTCCGCCAAATACAGTTTGACGTCAAGTACTGGTGTTCCATCAGGTGCATCAGCCCTCGAACGTACGGCCGGTTTTCCTCGCAAGGGTCTCATTACCGCGCCCATCTCAATGGTGCAGGGCATCACTGATTATGGAACCATGGTTATACAGGTCCTTGCCCACCGCATGGACAGACATCGATACCAGTTCGAGGTTTACGGACTTAATGTGACATTCGACCTCAACGCCGGGTCCAATGATCATGAGCTCGTGCAGCGATGAAGGGGCACGTGATCCAGTTTGGTGAAACTGTCACTATCTGCTCACGATAATCCAGCATTCCGTTTTTTGTGTGGGCAATACACTCCTTTTATTATTCCCCCCGCGTATCATCCCATTACAGGAGGCAAGACCAGTATGGAGGAACTCAAGGTAAAAATTTCTGTAAAAATTCTCCCCAGCGACTACAGCTGCGATGGTCAGGATATATCACCGGAAATTGATGTCGGAGGAGTGAACCCAAAGATCTCAAAATCTCTCGCCATAATCGTAAACGATCCTGATGCTCCAGGAGGTGGGGGTTTCATTCACTGGGTAGCATGGAATATGGAACTTGTCAGGATGATCCCGGAAAAAATCCCGAAAACACCGGTTGTTACCTTCCCGCTCAAAGCAGTGCAGGGAAAAAACAGCTTTGGAAAGATCGGATATAATGGTCCCTGCCCACCCCATGGACAGACCCACAGGTACTTCTTTAAAGTTTATGGACTGGATACCGAGCTTGCCCTTGCCGCAGGACTACAAAGGATCAGGTTGTCAGTGCAATGGAAGGACATGTTGTTCAGTATGGTGAAACGTATGTTACGTACGGGCGCTGATTTTTTCATTTTTATCCTGCAGACAGTCTGATTGTTCAAAGTTCCGTACTCAGAAATTCTTGCGGTGAATTGGATACCATCGATCACCCGGCAATAAGCAAGCATATTCTTCACTATCAATGAGGGAAATTGTTATTAATTCAAATCCGCTATCATGTTGTATGCTGCAAAAAGGTCTGTATATAAAGGCAGTTATTGTCTTTTCATTTTTCCTGATGTGCGCCGTTCCCGTCGTTGCACAAGAGGCACCGTATAGATTCACGGTCTCTCCAGTGTCTGCTGAAGGGAAACCTGGAGATACTATCACGTATTACATCTCCATCACCGCTGACCCGGGGTTTAAAAGTCCTGTTGACTTCACCATGGATGTCAGCTCAATGGGATATAGCAAAAACTTTGTACTGGGAACCTATGAGGGTCCGTACCCCAGATCCTCTACGTATGTTCTGACAATCCCCAAGAATGTGCCAACCGGAGTGACTGCTGATGTTACGATAAACGGCAGAAGCGGGGGATATCTCCAGCAGCAGAGTCTCAAACTCAAAATTAAAGGATCAGGAGGGCCTATCGAGGATATCACAAGCATGATTACCGATCTGATCAACTCAGCATTGAAAGAGATTGCCCGTTTGACCGGAGGAAAATAATCCATAACATCGCAATTTTTCCATCCGTGGCATAGTACCACTTTCCGCGTCAAACAGATCCGCTCCATCGTGCTGAGTATGTTCAGGAGAATGCACCAGGTTGACAGCCACTCTGCATATACACTTTTCATTCCCAAAAACTGATAACGGCAGGCTTTCTTAATTTCTCTTGAAAAAATCGCTGCTCCTTTTTATATTACGGTATGATTAATGTATCATAGAAAAGATGTCTTTGTAAATGAATCCCGTACACGATCATAAGCATTTACTTGATCCCGGACAGGAATCATTAATTCACGCATATATCAGTAAGCGGGAATCACTTCTCTCACCTCTCGCCTCGATCAGTGCCGATGCTGTGCGAAGGCACAACAGAAAGCCTGAGGATATCCGTACTCCGTATTCCCGTGATACTGACCGCATCATCCACACGCGGGCATACACCAGATATATCGATAAGACCCAGGTCTTTTCTCTCGTAGAGAACGACCACATCACTCACCGCGTCATCCACGTCCAGATCGTTTCCAAAATCGCAAGAACGATCGGGCGCTGCCTCCGCTTAAACGAGGATCTCATTGAGGCAATTGCCCTTGGCCATGATATAGGGCATATCCCGTACGGGCATTATGGGGAAACCTGCTTATCGGCACTCTGTGAGCAGTTCGGGATTGGAAAATTCTTCCACAATGTTCAGAGCGTGCAATTTCTCGATCGGATTGAAGACTGTGACCTGACCATGCAGGTGCTCGATGGCATACTCTGTCACAACGGGGAAGCTGATGATGTAAAAATTTCTCCTGAGCCCTGCTGCAACCTGGCTGGCATTTGACAAAAAAGTGCAGGATAATGCAGATGGCAGACGCACAAAGGCTCCGATGACACTGGAGGGATGTGTCGTCAAGTTTGCTGACACCATAGCGCTTCATCGGCAGGGATCTGCAGGACGCGCGGGAGGTGGGGTTGATCGGGCAGTGCAACGCCACTTCCCCAGGAATGCAGAGATACCCTCGGTGACTCCAACCGGGAAATCATCAATACCCTGATTTACGACCTGCTTGAAAACAGTGATACCGAGGATATTGGTTATATCTCGTACAGTCCGGATGTAGAAGCGGCACTCATTTCACTGCGCACTTTTTCCCAAATCCATATCTATGAGAACAAAAAACTTACTTCAGAACGGGAAAAGGTGAAGCAGATGTATGCAACACTGTTTATAACCTACCTTGAAGATCTTGAAAAAAATACAAGGGATGCAATAATTTTTACGGATTATATTGACACCAGCTGGATTAGCCGGAACTATCTTCAGTCTGCTACGTGTGCCGAGCTTGTCCGGGACTTTATCGCTGGTATGACCGACCGGTACTTTGCTAAACGATACGAGGAATGCGTAATTCCCCGCAGGGTTGAGGGAAAATTCCGCTAAAACCTTTGAACATGCACTCACTCATACTTTCCCTTTGGGTCAGCCCAGCCGGTAAATCCGCAGTATATGCACCCGACACCCTCACAATAATGGCACTGCCGTTTAGGTGCTGTAACAAGAACGACTCCGGTCTTGTTGCAGTAGAGGCACCCGATCCCGCCACAGTGAGCGCAGGTCGCGGATTCGTAAGATTTGTTGTCCAGGTGTTATGGTAAGAATCCCTCCTGCCACAACAACTTATCCTGATAACCCTCTGAAAACAGGGTCATTCATCCTCCTCATCAAGGTACCCGTGGAGTGCATCGAGAAGCTCTGCGGATGACTGGTAGCGCTTCGCCGGATCTTTTTCAAGACATTTCAGGATAATCTTCTCCACTACTGCCGCATCAGAATTGAACTCTGACGGAGGAATCGGCTGCTCCCTCAGAATCGCATTTCCGACTTCAACAATACTCTCACCACCAAACGGAACAGAGCCGGTCACCAGTTCGTAGAAGACCACACCCAAGCTGGTAGATATCGGTCCGTTCATCAGTCCTTCCAAACTCCGAAGGAGAGACCTGTTCGGGAGCGGCATAGGAAAGTGAGAAACCTGCAATGCTGGACTTTTTTACCTCATTGGCAAGCACCTTGCTCATCCCCCAGTCGGTGATTTTCGGAACGAAGTCTTTATCAAGAAGGATATTATGTGGCTTAATATCCCGGTGGATGAAGCCCTGCTCATGGGCATATTTCAAACCGTCCGCTATACCTCTGATAAGGTGTACCGCTTTCCAGACGGGGATTGGTTTCTCGATCGCCTCGAGCGCATCGGGCACATACTCCATCTCAACAAAGGGAACAGGGAGGATATTGACGGCCGTTACTTTTACGATATTGGGATGTCGCAGGGTTTCCCATGCCGCAATCTCGTTTAAAAAGGATTTCCCGGTCATTTCATCGAAACTTATCGGGATCTTCACTGCAACCATCATTGCATCTGATTTCCGGCGAGCGGAGAAAACCCACGCGATCCCGCCTCGTCCGATATATTTGATCTCGGTATATTTGCTCTCCAGTTCATTGGGGAAGTAGTTCATTTGTTCCGCTATTGATGTATAAGTCCTGGGGATTCCTGAAACTGCGGTACCTGCTTCAGGGATTGTTGCAGCAGAGCTAACCCGTGGGGAAGTCCTTGAGATCTTTTGCGGGGAGGTTGTTTCTTTGCTATTAAACAGAGCCTCCTGCTTGCTTTCTTTATGTTTCAGCTGCCTGAAAATGATCAACACTACTGCACCTGCAACCAGCAGCACAATAAGTTCACCCACAAGAAAGTCTGTAGGCTTGTCCATTTCCGGTTTTTTCTGCAGATGCCGGAGGGGTTGAAGAGGGAATCAGGGTCGTATCAGGAGTGGCGGGGGTAGGGTATGTCGTCTGGGATATCCCGAGAAGTGTCGGCAGAGCCTTTGGCTGAGGTGTAATCACCCCTCCGGTGACAGGTAAAACCTCGTAGTAAAACGGTAATGGATCCATCAGGGGAAATGCATCATTAATGTTCTGGTAGGATTCAAGGATCGCTTTCGGATTTGCCCCAATCATGATGCCATACGGTGTATCTCCAATCCCGTCACCATTTTTATCCTTTCCACGGTAATCACTCCAGTAGTTTCCCATGTAGCTCTGTTTATTATTACCGAGGTAGGTATACGTAAACGGATCAGGAGAAGACCAGACCGAAGTCGCGCTCTTGGAGATTACGTTCTGGGGGTTGTCAAAATTGTTCCGGAATATCTGGTTTGAGAGAGAATACTCGTCAAGCCCGATCCCGATGGTATTTTTTGATACTATATTTTCTTCAATCAGGTTATCGTTTGAGGATTCAAGTGCAATTCCGAACTGGCTGCTGTTAGTAATATTGTTGCCATAAATGGTATTCTTCGTCGCTGACAGGAGAAAGATTCCTTTGGCAGTGTTCAGGAAGGTATTGCGTCTGATGGTGTTCTCACTGGACTTGACGCGGATGCCATTGAGTAACTCAACGTTCTGGAAGGTAAATCCTTCAACTCTGCAGCCATCAGCAAGTATTTCCATAGCGTTTCCTTTATTCGCTGGTTCAATTATTGGTGCCCCGCCTCCGCTGTCAACACCGAGAAGATTTATCTTTTTATCGAGCAGGAGATTTTCCCGGTAGATGCCACTTTTCACAAGAATGGTATCCCCCGGAAAAGCCCGGTTAATCGCTGCCTGGATGCTGGTAAATTCAGCACCTGTGGGAGCAACGGTATATTCTAAGGCATCTGCCGCAGGTATGCTGATAATTGAAATGAGCGTAATGATAACAAGGTAGCAGACAAGGCGGTGTATCGGAATCATAAGCAGCGAATGTAATATTTTTTTCTTGTTGAATTGAGAGTTTTTGTTATTTTTTCTCTGCCCTTACGAGCAGAGATTAGTCTATGCTTGTATCAGTTATCCTGCGGGATGATCATGAGAAGTTTAACACCAAATACACCCTTGGAGAACTCAATGAGATCTCCATCATGGATGGAAACGCGTGTATTTTTTTCAAGGCGCTTGGTGTTGAGCTTGGTATCTCCCATGCTCCCACAGTCTTCGATGTGCCAGCCCTCGTTACTACGAATAAACTTGCCGTGGGGTTTTGACACCCGGGTCACCGCAGTGTAACCATCAGAGAAAACGATGTCAACATCAGGAGAAAACGCAGCCTGGTTCTCGGGGTCGATCCTGCCGATACGGATTTGATCATGTTTCAGCATGAACACTTTCCCATCGTCAGGACCACCAAGTACGATAGCGGTGGGTATATTTCCCAGGACCTCTTTGGAAAGGGTGTTTTTTACCTCTTCCAAACGGCGGGAAATATCGCTTCCCATGATCTGTACCCGCGTGTTGGAAAAGAGTCCCAGATTCCTTATGATGGCTTCAAGCCCACCGGGCACAATGGAATATTCCCAGACCGGGTGAATGCCTTTTGATGTGGGGGCACCCAGTCCTGCCTCTTTTTTAATAACACCTACACTCAGGAGCTTGTCAAGATGTTTTTTTGTATTTTCATAGCTGGTTTCGATCTCCTTTGAAATGGCACGGGCGTCACGGGGCTTTTTTTCGAGAAATTTCAATATTCTGAGCCGCGCGCTACTTGAGAGCACATCGAGATACTCTGACAGTTCTTCCAGTGAGTCTGAATCTTCACGAATTATAATTGTCGGACTTTTGTCCGCTTGATTCATAGCACTCCTCCAGGGTTACATCTGATTTGTTTGCCATAACCCTATAGTAAATAGACTATAAGGTCGTAACGGTTTATATTCTCTCCCAGCAGGGTCATTCCTTTTTGTTCATGGCTATAACTCACAGGTTCAATAGTTCAACCATCATGATTTTGGGTATTTATCAGGACCTGCCGTTATATGATATACTCAGGTGATACACGAAACATAATCGGGGTGTCACCGACCCATCCAATGCACATTGAACAAGATCAAAACCCCATACTTAAAGACAAGAAAGGAACGTTCAAAAAATCTCACTCCAGAGACAGAGGGATCCTCATCCCTCTGCAATCATACATTTAAAGCAACAAATATTCTTTTTTAAAAAGATAAGGGTTAGTTCTTCTTCCCTGCCAGAACACCGCACACACCTATAATGCCAAGTGCAGCAATTGCAAGGACACCTGAAGAAGGTGAGGAGGGTGTTTCGGTAGGATAGGATGTCGGCACAATAGTCGTTAATTTGGGGGTCGCTGTTTTTGCAGGGATGGTTGTGATTGACGGTACCCTGGTAACCTCTGTTGTGGGGATTGTCACTGCCACAGGTTCAGTAAGCCGGACATTGTCGATATATCCCTCATGCATAAATACTCATCGTACCATAGTCACCCTTTGAACCCGTATATATCCTGTTCATTCCGTTCAGGTTCTCAGCAGTATTCACGTAATAACTCCAGATCTCTCTTCCCGGTTAGCCAATCTTTGACCTTCATGCTGAGGGTCTTGTGATCATCATCGTAATTTACGGTTACATGATAGGTTTTGTTTACTTCATACTTTACCGTAGGTCCGTTATAGGCAGTTGGCCCCATTTCCACTGCCGCATGCTGGCTGTTCACTTCCATCAGCTTACCGCCGGTTGTCACCAGGTGAAGCCACATAATCTGCCCATATTTTGCATTGGTAAACATTGAGAGGACATTAGGACCTTTCGAAGGGTCCATCTCGCTTCCTGATAATCCGAACCTGAACGTCGCTCCATCATCTATTCTGGTCAGGATGAGATCATATTCAAACGTAAAGGAACCTCTTTCATAATCAACCAGGGTGTATGCATATCCGCCAGTACTGGGTTCATTGGAAAAGTGGTACATTCCCTTGTTCGGATCCCAGTAATTGGTTGAAGGATTGTTAGTCGTCCAATGGGGATCTGAGGTGAATGAAGTCTGGTATATTACCTTGACGGTATTATCATCGGAAAGCGCCTGCAGGGAAGGAATTAACGCCAGCAGGAATACGGCAACGATAAGGTACATGAAATATTTTTGTATCTTCATATAATTTTCTCCGGTTATTTCTCTGAAATATGGACAGCCGATCTGGTTTTTTTAATACCGCTGTCCAGCGGAATGTTCACAATCTCCATTCAGGGAAGTTGGAATGGTAGTGTAATTATACTATACATATGCTGTCCAGCCTTTCTTAAAAATATCGAGCGTTTATGAGAAAAACAAGACACCATTTTTATGAACGGAATTTTTCTGGGTGGACTTCTCCAATGTCATCAGGTTAGAAGGGATTCGGGGAGCAATCATCAGGTTTTTTCGAGATGGAGAAATTACGCATCACTGGTTTTGGACCAGCCATATTTTTGATTTCTTTTTTGGTTGGTCACCAATGATTGCGTAAACACTATATTTATCTTTAAAATAACGCAATATTAGACAGCAGAAAAGTGATTGCGCGATAATAGTCTAGCGGTAGGACAGGAGCTTCCCAAGCTTCTAACCCGGGTTCGATCCCCGGTTATCGCATCGGTTTTATGAAGATGGACCCCGAACGCTGTGCAATACGGATTATCGCGGAGAACCGCCAGGGTGTCCTTCGGGATATTGCAACCGTAGTTGCTGAGCACGAAGCAAACATCGTGATGATTAACCAGGAAGTGTTCGATTCCGGTCCCTATACAGGAATGGCGGAACTCTATTTTGAATATGATGTGGGTGAGGGCAGCGACCACGATCAGCTTATTGAGGATTTAAATCGTATTCCCTCGATCAGGAATGTTAAGGCATACCAGCCGTTTGGCCATATCTTCGGGTCACGGGTTATCATCATTGGAGGTGGAGCGCAGGTTGCACAGGTTGCGGTCGGTGCCGTAAATGAGGCAGACCGGCATAATATCCGTGGCGAACGAATTTCGGTAGACACGATCCCGCTCGTCGGTGAACGGACTCTCGCACTCGCAGTGGATGCAGTTGCAAGGCTTCCCCGTGCATCAATTCTCGTTCTTGCTGGTTCTATTATGGGTGGTGAAATTTCAAAAGCAGTAGACCGGGTCCGTGAAGCAGGCATTCCGGTCATCGCACTGAAGATGGCGGGAACGGTGCCCGAACATGCTGACCTGGTAGTAACCGATCCTATTCAGGCGGGGGTTTTTGCAGTAATGCATATCAGCAGCAAAGCGGTATTCGACATTAACCGCGTCCGCGGGCGTGAGTTCTGAATGGATATCATCGAAAAGGCAGTTTCTGTGCTTATGCATGACGGGACGATCGTCTATCCTACAGAAACGATCTACGGTCTCGGTGCCGATGCATTTTCTGATGAGGCAATTCTGAAAGTTTACGAAGCAAAAAAACGCCCTCTGGGAATGCCGATTTCTATTGCAGTCTCTGATTTTGATATGCTCGCCGCGGTTGCCCATGTTGAGCCCCGCATGCATGCATTCATTGAGGCATTTCTTCCTGGCCCGGTCACCGTAATACTTTGCGCCCGCAGACTTGTTCCGGATATCCTTACCGGGGGCACAGGAATGATTGGTATCAGGATGCCGGCACATGACCTTGCACTCCAGATCATCGAACGATTCGATGCTCCCATTACCGCGACAAGCGCAAACCTCCACGGAGCAAAAGACCCTCAGACATTGGACGAGTGCACGGTACCACGCGAGCTTTTTATTGACGGGGGAAGGCTGCCGGGCACTCCGAGCACAGTTGTCGACCTTGTAAATAAACGAATCCTCCGCAGAGGCGCTCAGGCAGAAGCGGTCGAAGCATTCCTTAAAACACTCTGAAATTTTTATGATGCCTATCCGCCTGCGTGATTTCATCGAGGACTCCGATGGCTGGCTCTATGCAGTTTCTACCTACGATAATGATGAGAAGGTTGGTTGTGTACTCAGATATGTCCCCGATGAAACTGGCGAACGCGTAAACCCTTCGGGAATGCGATATAAAAAATATGATTTTGAAGATGCCTACGCATTCATCGAACAACACAAACCGCAGTATTCCAATCTGGTCCAGCGCGTCCCAATCCAGGATATAAAAAAAGTGTTAAAACCTGATATTGAAATTCCCCGTATTGCACGGAAACACATTCGGGTGAAAAAACTCCTGGATCTTTTCGGGCTTCCTTCAGGGACCATCGGCTGTACCGGTTCACTCCTGTGCGGGCTGGAGAATGATACATCTGATATCGACATGGTTATTTATGGAAGGCACTGGTTTACAGCACAGCAGCTGGTCCGGCAAGGAATTCTTGATGGGCAGATGGAAGGACTCTCACCGGATATGTGGCGGAAAGTATACGAGAAACGTAAACCTGATATTCCGTATGACCAGTTTGTGCTTCACGAGTTGCGGAAATGGAACCGTGGACAGATAGATGGCACCTATTTCGATATTCTCTATACCAGGTCATATGATGAGCTGAAAAGTGCACCAACAGGAAGAGGAGTAGTAATGGGTAAGAAGAAGATAGAGGCTAAGGTAACCGATGCGTCCCTTGCATTTGACAGCCCGGCAGTGTATGAAGTGGAGCACGAATCGGTGAGCCGGGTCCTCTCATTCACCCATACCTATAGCGGGCAGGCACTTGAAGGGGAGACCATCGAGGCGTGCGGCATCTGCGAGCACCATGGCGATGAACTCTGGCTGGTTGTAGGGACGACACGGGAAGCGCGGGGAGAATATATCGTATCGAGGACGCTGCTGGAAGAATTAATGTAAAGCAGAAAAATTTAAGGAAATTTCCCATGACGATGTTTTTGTAAACTTGATCATCATGAAACAAACCCATGACCATAAAAACTTTCATGAAAACAAAACTCATCGCTCCCTGTGGCATGAACTGTGCAATTTGCCTGGCTTTTCTTCGGCAAAAAAACAGGTGTGACGGGTGCTGGTCACCAGAAAGAAAATGCAATAAAAACTGCACGATTCGTTCCTGTATACACCGGAAAGGAAAGTACTGTTTTGATTGTGATTCCTTCCCGTGTAAAAAACTCCTGCAGTTAGACTCACGGTACAGGAAAAAATATGCCATGAGTATGTCAGAAAACTTACATATAATCAAAATAAGGGGTATCCGGAATTTCATAAAAACTGAGAAAAACCGCTGGACCTGTTCAAAATGCGGGGGAATTATCTGTGTTCACCATGGTTTTTGTTTCACATGCGGGGAAAAGAAAGAATAAGGTATTTTTTTAAATAAAAATCGACAGGTTTGCCTGTTTCCCTGTAATAATGCAAAGTACCTGATAATTGTCAGCAATATTGGGGAATCTTAATTAAATAACTCCGAAACCCTGAGCACCGTACCGATATGCAAAGGACCCCGCCTCAGGGCCTCTCCGAGCACGGCGGGCAGGGAGTTTTCTGAGTTTTAATTGCCGATCCGTCGCGGGGGCGCCCCATCAGGACCGGCGGCATTTGTCGTGTCATATGGATGGAGGGTAACAATCACCGCATCATACATCCAGACCTCACAACAGTTCCGACAAACGCCTTCCACTACTGCTATCACACCGCTCCGTGTATTTGCACCGGTTACAGGGAGCGTTTAGCGGGCGCCGGGGTAGTTCTCCATTCCGGATTGCCCGGATTTTATGAAGGGTTGCAATAACCTGCCGCCGGTCCCTGGGCTGGACAGTATGGAATCGTGAGATCCCATCGGGAATATATTCCACATGCCCGCCAGTTACCTCGTTTCCTGTCATCTCCTCAATGCAGAACGCGATGCATGCAATCCGCAACCGATCTGCCGCATACGTACCAAACGGCATAGCTCCAGCGGCACGTATGATGGAATATGTGCCATTATCAGCTATACGGTCCACTATACCAACGATACCATGCTTCTCTGAAATAACCCGTACGTCAGATTGGGCTGCCGGCATCCAATCTGTTTTATTACAGGATGTGATGCAGGTATCCAGAAACGATCGAAGAGTAGGATCAATCTCCGGGCGAACCGCCAGTACCTCACTCCATATCCTCTCTGAATCGAGGGGATTTCCAAGATGATAGGAAAGTTGTTTGCAGATCGCGTACCTGCCTGATTCGGAGATAGGATCGTTTCGTTCGTAATAATACCGAACCGGGCATGCATGCACCCGGACCAGATCCGATACTGCGGCATGGTCCCTGTGCTCTGTCAGAATATTTCCCCATACAAGCGTAGGAAACCGGGTGGATTATACTTATTGAATCGATATCTGCAGCGATGAGATGATGATTATCAAGAGGATTTCCCGAGCCAACTTATTTCATTCCGGTAAAGCAAACCTGATCATCATGACAGGACAGGAAATATCAGTCAATATACCTCCAACACTCGACCCGGTGTACAGCAACATGATCCAGATTGCCTACAAGGATGACGAGTTCACGTTCATGTTCCTCCATCAGCTCCCGCAGGTGAACCAGGCACGGGCAAAGGCGATTGTCTCAATTACACCAGCCCATGCAAAAAATCTGCTCGGTGTTTTGACAAAGACCGTCGCTGACTATGAGTTAAAGTTCGGCACTATATCCCCCCCAAAAGAGACGCAGGGTACCGAGAAGGTCACTACGCTGAGCGGGTATTCCTGAAACGCATATTTTATTACAGCATGCGTCGATATTGTGAGATATTGCGCCGCCGTGGCTTAGCGGCATAGCGGCTGATTCGTAATCAGCAGGTCGAGGGTTCAATTCCCTCCGGCGGCTTAAGAAGATCAGGATGCAATTCACCCTTTTTTCCAGGAGAACTTTCAGTACTGATTTTAAATCGCTTTCTGGTTGAAACCGGGGATCCTTATTACTGGCATTTTTATCCAGACTTATCCCTCGCGGTATTGTTGTGGAAGGCTCCAGTGTCAACAGGTTAATGCTCCAAGTTTTTTTTGAATTTCTGTCAATTCGAACCTCAGAACTGATCTTTATGGTTATTATATGAGTGACGACCATCCCTTACCTGAAGAATGAATACTTTTTCTCAGTACAAGGGGATAGCTAGAAATTTTAAGAATCGCACTCATCGTCGTAATAGGTAGTCATAGAAATCCCCCTCGTTATTGGTTTATATAATCAGAATACACCTGGGGAGATATTCGGACTGGTTGCATCAATCTTTATCCTCCAGCCTCTGGCTGTTGCTGTCGGACTCGGGCTTGGCATACATCCCGTTCAGGTAATGCTCATCATGATGTCATTCGGGATTTCAGTTATTTTTGTATTGTTCGGAATCTGTGACATGTTTGCAGAACGATCAGAATGGCTCCACCAGCATCTCAAAAAAATTGAAGCGATTACCCAAAAATCTGAAATGTTCAGAAAATATGGAATTTATACATTTATTCCTTTCATCTGGGTTCCTGGCGTCGGACTTTATGGATGTGTCATGATTGCATGGCTGTTCAAATGGAGGAGTGCACGGGCAGGAGCCATCATCCTTGCAGGATGGATTCTTGCGGCACTCCTTGTCCTGCTGACATCAATCGGGATTTTTTCAATTATCCAATAACAAGAGAAGAAAGAAAAAAACTACCGTTTGCCAAACAAGGAGTATTTTTTAAGGGAGCGATTTTTTCGCGCTCTGGCTCTTCGCTCCAGCTCTTCAGTTCACCTCTCTTCTCAAACCTGAAATCGAAGTGGTGATGATGGGTAAAATACTCATGGAGGACAAATTGGGGATTATCTTCACCGGTCATGTTCTCCGTGCTTCCTTGCTTTCGGAGATCCGCTTCCTGAGTTCCCGGGCAGTTGCAATGATATCCCTGCTCCCGACCACTGCAGAGATCACCGCCACACCATCTGCTCCTGCTGCGATAACCTCACGCACATTGTCGAGGTTAATCCCTCCAATGGCAATGACGGGAACAGAAACACTCCGCCGGATTTCCCGTACAACAGCAAGACCGCGACCGGGTCCCGCATCATTCTTCGATGCAGTGGAAAATACCGGGCTTATTGCAAGGTAGTCCGCACCTTCCTCTTCTGCCCGCACCGCTTCGTCAACGGTTCCTACAGAAACACCGATAATAAACCCGGGCGGTGCGATCTGCCGGGCTACACCAACACGAATATCATCCTGCCCGAGATGAACACCATCTGCTCCGCAGGCAAGAGCTACATCAAGACGATCATTTACGATGAACAATGTTCCGGTTTTCATTGTAATCGTGCGGAGAGCCCGGCCGATCCGGACAGAGCTCCCGGCATCCGCACACCTTGTCTCTCAACTGAATAACATCTGCCCCACCGGTAATTGCCCGTTCGTGCAATCTCTTCATGGGTCAGACCACCTGCTATTGCCTCATCAGTAATGACATACAGGTCGTACTTCATGATACAATGATTATCGAATGCTTATCCTGGCACCGGATGCAAGATCCTCGGGCTTCAATGCAGCCATTTCATCGAATAATGCGGTCTTAAACGAATACGGACCCCGTGCGCCCGCAGCTGCTTTCTCACCGGCGATCCCAAATGCCGCAAGTGCTGCTGCTGATGCGATAACAGGATCATCAGTGACTGCAGCAAATGCCCCGGTCACGGATGCTGCCATGCAACCGGTACCGGAAATACTTCCCATCATCGGATGGCCATTCTCAACAAGAAGAATGCGTTTGCCATCAGTCACAATGTCAGTTGCACCGCTTACGACTACCGTCATACCTGCTCGTTTTGCAAAGTGTTGGGCAATCCTTACCAGATCTCCGGTTACTCCACAGGAGTCCACACCTCTCACGTGTGCTTCTGCACCGGCAAGAATGCCTATCTCGCCGGCATTGCCCTTGAGAATCGTGATCTTCAGTTCATCGAGTAAACGCTGTGCACTTTCGGTCCTGAAACAGGTCGCACCCGCTCCAACAGGATCAAGAATAATCGGGATCTGCCGATCGTTTGCCATCCCTCCTGCAAGCAGCATGGATTCTATCTGTCCTTTGTTGAGCGTACCGATATTGAGGACGAGGGCACCGGCGAAGGTGACCATCTCACAAACCTCCTCCGGTGCATCCGCCATGACTGGCGCAGCACCAGCAGAGATCGTGATATTGGCACAGTCATTGACCGTGACATAATTGGTGATATGGTGGACAAGCGGGCGCTTCTCCCGCACACTGGCGAACAGATCAGAGATTGTTTGTGTTTTTCATAGGGATTCTCCGGTCTTTGAAAAATCCTGGTATCTTTGAATAGGAAGTCAAAGAATAGTTTAGACGGGGGCTTATTAAATCATGTCCGCGCTGGCTGCAAAGGGATAAAGAAAAACGGTAATTCTGATTTGACCTGGGTGATCCTGTCATCGTGGTGAGTTCTTCCAGCGTCGCCAGGAGCATGTCGATTTCATGATCGGTGTTATAAAGTGCAAGGCTCGCCCGCACCGTCCCTTCAGGTAATCCGAGATGGTCGGTAAGCGGCTGGCAGCAGTGGTGTCCGGATCGCACCATGATATCAGCAGTCTCATCAAGCTGCTGGGCAACTTCATGCGGATGCATGCCATCAACAGTGAACGAGACAACACCGATGCGGGGGACTGGTGGTTGGGGGGCATAGACATGAACGTGTTTGATCTGTGCCAGCCCGTTAATCAACCGTTTCGTAAGCGCTTCTTCATAGTGCTGGATCTTTTCCATGCCAATCTTCTGGAGATACTCAGCAGCAACGCCAAGACCGATTCCCCCGGCAATATTGGGAGTTCCTGCTTCGTATTTCTGGTAACCTTCTGCGGTTTTGAAACCTGTGCGGTTACCGTCTCGACCATCCCGCCACCGAATATCGAACGGTTCAAGCACAGGTTCCTTCATCCAGAGGACACCCGTTCCGGTAGGTCCGAGCATCTTATGACCGGAAAAGGCAAAAAAGTCACAGCCAAGACGGGCAACATTCACCGGGCATGTGAGGTACAGACTGGGCACCATCAACCAGTAGAAGGATACCTTTTTCATGGCAGATCTCTGCAATCTCTGGAACAGGAGTAACCACACCGATAACATTTGATGCGTGACTAACCGTGATGAGCCGGGTGGCAGGTGTGATCGCCCGTTTCAGTGCATCAAGATCAAGCGAGTAGTCAGCGTTTATACCGATGACATCGAGCCCTACACCCCGCCTGGTGAGATTTCTCCACGGCAGCAGGTTTGAGTGATGCTCAAGAATTGTGGTGATCACACGGTCTCCGGTATTCCAGACAAGCCCCTGCGCAACCATGTTGATTGCTTCAGTGGTATTTTTGGTAAAAACCGTGACTCCATCGTTTACCGCCAATAAACTGTGCGACTTTGTCGTGAGCATGCCAGTAACGCTGTGAGGAGATCTGGGTGAAACGGTGAACACCCCGCCCCACATTTGCCCGGTAACGGTGTTCGAACTCGACCATCGCTTCAATAACCGGCTCGGGTGAAAAGCTGGTTGCTGCGTTGTCGAGGTAAATGATGTCTCCGAGAATCGGGAAATCCTTGCGGATCTCGTTAACCGCAAATCCCGCACCAGCCGGTTTTTCCATTTTCGGTTCCATTGTTGTTCCTTCCTTCTTATCAAAGGTATCCTTCGTCATCCGCACGGGCACAGTCCGCAGCGTATAATCATCATTGACAATAATACCCTTCGATTTGCACAATTCCCTCATTTTCGGGGGCAATGCCCGCCAGCGCCAGAGCCCCCACGTACAAAAAGACTCCGGAAACCCTTTTTTATCAGCCCATGTTTCGAGGAATGCATCCCAGCGCCTCGCATACTCAGGATGGATGATCCGGAGTTCCTCATACTCACTTTCAAGCATCGCAGGGCAAAGGTAGCATCCGATGCGTTCGAGTCCTTTATCGTAAAGCGGGTTAATTTCCGCTTTCTGCCACCATAAGTAGAGGAATACTTCAAGTGCCCGCCAGTTCCTTATCGGGGAGACGTTGAGCTGGAGGGGGTTGGCCGGATTCTGGCTCGTCTCATCAAGGTCAGCCCGGTTCCAGGATTCGTACCAGCGGTTTCCCTGTATCGTAACACAGGGCCCAACATCGGCTAGGTAGAGCCTTGAGCGGGTGTAGTTTCAGAAGTTTGCAGCACCAGCGGTTATCCTTTCCCGGAGGTCCTGCCTTCTCTACTGCCTGCCAGAAGTCTCCCGCTTTCTGGATGACTTCGACTCCCTGGGATCGCACGAACTCCACCGTTTCGGAAAATTCGATACCGGTGTCAATAAAGAATGCTTTTGTTACACCTGCTTTACGCGCAAGATGGAGGATTGCTGTGCTGTCCTTGCCACCTGAGAATGAAACATTTGCAGTCGGACGGTCATGGATATGGTGTTTGATGCTGCGGATCGCATTCCGTTCCAGATTTTTTAAATGGTACCGGTTCTTCTCAATTACTGCGTCCCAGCCAGGATTTGGCGGTGTGCGAGGAACGACGGTGATGAGCTCTTTGACTTTGATCGAGCTATCTTTGACCATACCGGTCCCGAACCGGTTTTTATATTTCACAATCACCGTGCCTTCGGGTGCAGGGATTTTGAGGGGGATCCTTTTACCACCGATCCGTCCCTGTTCTTTTCTGGCATCGGTCTGGAGATCGAGATCCACAATTCCCTGCTTCACAAAGGACAGGACATACGGGAGGGCTTCCGGTGCGATATCGAAACTGAACTTTCTCGAAACCGGATCGAACGTGAGCCAGCCAAACCGTTCCCCGTGCATGATCACGAGATCCGCACGATCAACACCGCCGGTTTTGTTGAGAAGAAGAATTTTTGCGAGCGGGACAGTGCCAAAACGCTCTTGCACGAGTTTTTTAATGAGTGCTGCATCCGCTGCAAGTGCAGGGCGTACGTCATAGGGCTGGAGGAGTTCGATCTTTTTCCCTTCCTTTCCACACGCACAGCTCTTCGCAATCAGCGGGACATTGCAGTTCTCGCACCAGTAGAGGATCTTTTTTACCGGCGGTTCACGTAACACACACAGTGATTGCGCGCTTCAGGAGATAAGAGAAACGATCGGGGGATAATTATCTGGTGATAAATTTTCACCCTTGGGTAACCGGATATTAGGAGAAGTACTGATTGAGGTGCTGCATTTTCAACACTAAAGTATATACAAAGGGAGTCCTGAATGAACATTGGTGAAGGTACCATGGTGAAGTTAACCGCAGAGATGAAGGAGGCATTCGGGAAGATGAAGGTTTTCCCGGTTGCCACTGCAACAAAAGATGGGACTCCCAATGTAATTCCTCTCGGGATAGCATGGCTCATGAGTGATGATACCGTCTGGTTTGTGGACAATTTCATGAACAAGACGCTCTCCAACCTGCGGGTCAAACCCCAAGATCGCGTTCTATGTCTGGGGGCCGGAGATCAAAGGATGTTACCAGGTCAAGGGTGTGGCTGCCATCAAGACAAGCGGCAAGGAATACGATGAAATGAAGGCAAAGATCAACGAGAAGAACCCGGCACTTCCCGGCCGCTCGCTCGTCATCGTAAAGATAACCGAGATCTTTGAGTGCAAACCCGGCCCGACAGCCGGGGTAAAAATTCTCTGATTTTTTTAATTTTTTGGGTTCTTTGAGAATTCCTTTTTCTATGATATGATACACAAAGCACGGGTAAGATAACGGAGGGGATACTGCCGATATCCTCCTGCACTTTCGATTGTGCCGTATTACGTATTTGGGGTATTATTATGTTTTTGGGGGAACCCACGGCGGGGGGTGAGCCCCCGTGAGTGTGCGGGTCTATTGAGCCTTTCTATAGAACCAGAAAGAAGAATTGATAATAAAAGAGCACCCGGTTGCGCGAATAATTTACTGAGTAATTCACCAGGGGTTACGCATTTATACTGATGATTTGCACCGGGCAGAGATCTGATGCTTCCTGTGCACAGAGTGCAAGATCCTCAGTGGGTGTTCCCTCAGCAATGTTGCCATTGATCCGGTATTTTTCAATGATCCGGCTGAATGAATCATCCGGGTCCTGCTCAAACAACGTCGGGCATGTTTCCCAGCATGAACCGCAGCTCACGCAAGTGGCACGTTCAATTATCACGTTCACGGCTATTCTCCTTGATTACCGGTTCATAGTAAAGCCGAACAATAAAGGTACCTGTAATACCAACACGCTGTTTTTTTGTAAATACGAGTAGCATTAGTACCACTGCAGATTTTAGCACCCGAACTGGTGCAAATCCTCACATCTCTATAATGAAAGATTTTCAGGTGAGCGGAAATGGATTTTGGAACGATGCTGGATGATGCCCTTGCTTATACAAAGCAGGGTGTTTTTGAAAATGCGGACAGATGGCTGAAACTGATCATTGCGATCCTTTGCCTGGGCATTCCCATGAACGGGTATGTTATGCGGATTTACCGTGGTGCACAACCAGCACCGGAAGTTGACAACTGGGGATCCTTATTCGTCGATGGCTTGAAGCTGATGATTGTGGGGCTTGTGTATGCTATCCCAATCTTCATCCTCTATGTGATTACCTACGGCAGTATTGTTCTGGCAGTATTATCAGAAAGTACTGGACCTATGAAGTCCGCTATGCTGTCAGAATGGACGCCCAATATTGGGCTTGTGCTGCTCATGTATCTGGTAGAGATTATTGTCGGGCTGATTGTGCCGGTAGCCTCGATACGGTTCGCACGAACCAACAGTTTTTCAGAAGCGTTCAATGTCGGCGCAATTTTTGGATATATTGGTAAGATCGGGTGGATCAACTACATTATTGCACTCATTCTTATCACATTAGTGATCGCCATTCCGATCGTTATACTTGTCCTTGGTTTTATCCTGCTTGGGGGGATCATACTGTTCTTGTTCAAAGTCAGTATGATAGCAATCGTCGGCCTAATCATCGCACTGGTCATCATAATCCTGACCCTGGTACCTCTTTTTGCCGTTTTCCAGGCACGGTATATGACACGGGTCTATGACAGCGCTGAACCTGAAGGATAATTTTTTTTAACTTTTTTTTGATAACCATTCTGGCAATAATCACGAAACCGTTATTGGATTATCCTCAGGTATATACGCAAGACTCCCCCAGAGCGTTACCATCTTATCTGAGGATTATACTGCACCGTGATTTTTTATCATCAGCGTACCTTTCCCCCGGTTTGCTACATCGCCTTTGTACACATCTGCGGTGATCTTCCATTCAGGAAGCACCTTTCTGTCGATCTTTTCAAAGGTGGGAAGCATGTCATGAACCGTGCCAAGAATCACGCACGAGCCCTCCTTCATGTTCCCGCAGGGCCGGGTGGCATCGCCTTCGATAATCAGCTCCCCACCCCGCATCTCGACACCGGGGAAATCTCCGGTGCTGCCATGGATATGCACCGTCGCCCCCAGCAAGGTATTCAGCACAGAAATCCCCGGTATTGCCAAACACTTCCACCTTCCCGCCCTGCATCCCTTTCTTCTCGCCGCGGTACCCGGTTGCACAGTAATGGCCGGCATTGCCCCGGCAGAGAATCGTCCCGCCCCGCATCTCCCGTCCGAGCCACGAATCGGCATTGCCGAGGATCTCAATCGTCCCGCCACTCATGAAGTTCCCGCAGTGCATGCCGATATCCCCTTCGATCACGATACTGCCGGTGTCCATGTATTCCCCGACACGCTTGATCCGCGACGTATCACCTTTGAGCACGACCTCGATATTTTCGGGGGAGACTGCAGTCCCTTCGACAAAGATCCAGAACAGTTCGGAGAGCGTGCGTTCCTTGTTGCCCTCGATACACCACAAGATCGGTACCTTTCAGGAAATTGCGGGGGATGATCGCCTCTGCTTCGATCGGGAGGTTGGGCTTTGCTCGCACCTTGCTCTCGAGGATCACTCTCATGTAAATGCCTCCGTCTCTATGCGCCGCCCGCGGGGAAGGTACACGTCCTGCACCGGGTAATTGCTCATTCTCACGGTGTAGAACTGCTCAAATCTCCTGATAAATTCCGGATCGTTCTCCATTCTGAGATCCTCGGGTACCTTTGCATTCACCCAGAAGGTGGCATTTGCACCATCAACAATGATCTCCCCGTCCCGCGATACCACGCGTCCCCGCTTGATCGTGTACCGGGTCTTCTGGAACCCTTCCACCACTTTCCGGTATTCCCGGGCAGGGTCAACGGAATCAGTCCGGATCGGGTAGATGGCAATATCGGCTTCCGCACCGATTCCGAGATGGCCTTTGCCCTGGTTGACGATGCCCAGTGCCTTTGCCTGCCCTGCCCGGGTCATGACGGCGATATCGTGCCAGTCCATCTCCCGCTCAAGCGCACAGAGCGAGGTTCTCTGCTCGTATCAGCGATGGAGCGTGGCACATTCCTCGTCCCGGTACCGCTTGCTCATCAGGAGCCCGATCACTTCGGGATACTTCACGAACGGAGCGCCATTGGGGTTGTCCGTTTCGAGCAGGCACTGCCAGGGATTTTTCGTGAGAAGCGCCAGTTCAAGACCGATTGCCCACATGATGCAGTTCACTGCACTCTTCTTGGAGTAGGTTACCGGGATGATACCGGATCCTGTTTCCAGCTCCACATCGTGGTTGCTCCACTTGTTGTGGTGGAGGCAGTGGAGATTGAACTCCATGGGCCCGTCAGCGGTCATGGTCATGGTCCGGCCGAACATGATCTGGCCCATGTCCATGACGATCTGGGGTTTGCTGTTGACCGAGCGGGTAATCTCTTCTGCCTTTGAACAGATGTTGCGCCATGTCCCGCCACCGTATGCGTGGAACTGCACATGGGTGGCATACAGGGTCTGGCGATCAGGATTTAAATCAGGCACGAGATCGAACGTATCAAGGGTGGTCTGGTAATTCCCGGGTTTTCCCAGGTTGTTGCAGTGCAGGTGCACCGAATGAGGGAGTCTGAGGAGCTCGTTTGCCCGTATCATGGTGCTGATGATCTCGGCAGGTGTTACCTCGAAGTGCGGAACCATTTCATGGATGCCGGTTAAGTCCTCGCCCCAGCCCCATGCTTCAGTTCCACCAGGGTTTGTCAGTTTGATCCCGTATCCTTTTACCGCGTTCAACGTCCAGCCGACGACAGCCGCTGCCTTTTTGATGTTCTTCTCCCGCACCGCATCCATGACTGCCCAGTTGCCGTCAAAGAGGGTGTTTGCCATCATGTCCTGGTGAGGAGTCGCCGTGAATTCCTCATGGGTGTGCCGGGCTTCAAGCGGTGCCATCGCACCTTCGAGCAGGGTCGTATAGCCCATGGCACTGTACCGGTAACTGTTCCCGAACGTGGTCGGGACATAGTAGCCGCTCGTTACATGCATCTTTCCATGCCGCTGCGTCCTGTCCAGCCCGCATATCCTCAGGGCTCATGTACCGCCCGAAGTTCACCTTGGTACCGCAGACATGGGTATGCGAGTCAATACCGCCGGGCAGGGTGAGACATCGCTGTGCATCGATCACCTCTGCCCGGTCGGAGACTGACTCCACAATCCGGCCGTCACGGATCGCGATATCCATGATCTCGCCGTTGATACCCCGGATCGGATCAATGACACAGGCATTTTTCACCAATAACTCGGTCATGGTCCCATCCCCCCGTTTAAGCGATCATAGATCTTTTTTAGGATCTCTGCGTCATCAGGATACCCGCGTTCGATCACTTTTTTCAGCCGTATGGGCACCCCGTCCATCCGGTATGCGGTTCCCGCGGCATCGATACCTGCAGCAGTGCAGGGGATATGGATACGGGAGAGGGCAGTCGTGGCATTCACGTGCGGATCAATAACCACCGTCGGGATCTTTGCAAGATGGGCAGCAGCAGTCCCGGGGGAAGTTGGCACCCGGATCGCTTGCCACGATAAGGGCAGCATCGCATTCGCTCCCGCCGCAGGATATCAACGGCGGTTGTCTCACCCGGGATTGTAAAACGCAATACCCCGGGCAAAATCAACGGCAAAGGGATACCCGGTCATCCAGGTGAAGACTTCATTGGAACCATAGACATTCCCGTGCCCTCTCATCGGGGAGATAACAAATTTCGTATGCCGGTTGAGTTCATCGGTGAGCTCAATGGCATTTCTGATGTTCTTGTATTTTCCCCGGCTCATGGTCAGCCCGAGACCAAAGAAGATCGCCCCGAACTTTGCGTTTTTGCACATCTCTGCGACACGGATCAGTTGCTCTTTTGCAATACCGGCAACTTTTTTGGGGATGACCGATGCTTTTCCCCGCACAATTGCCCGGAGGGCGGAAAGAACGGCATAATCACCTCCGGGTTCGATCTGCAGGAATTCATCGGCAATACCGGCGGTGTCGTTCCTGCGGGTATCAACAACAATCACCGTGCGTTCCCGCTGGGCATCCGGAACAAAAAAGCCCGTGGCATACGTAGTATACCTGCTCATATGGCGGGGATGCGCCTCGATCGGGTTGCATCCCCAGTAGATGATCACATCAGCCCGGTTTTTTACCTGTCCGAGGGTGCAGCCGGGATGGCCGACTTCCTGGATTGCAAGGATGGACGGGCCATGGCAGACGGTACTCGTGTTGTCGATGACCGCCCCGATCAGCTCGGCAATATGCACGCCCACGCTCTGTGCCTCCCCGTGCGTGCTGCTCCACCCGTACAGGAGCGGCCGGTCAGCTTCTTTTAAGATATCTGCGGTCTCTTTAATCGCCTCGTCGTACGAGATATCCTCCCAGCCGGTTTTTGTGCGCCGGATAGGGGTTGGCAACCGGGTATCATGCATGAACGTTGCCTCGGCAAGGGAGCAGCCGTTCTGCACCCGCACGACCCGGTCCCCCTCCACCTCAAGTTCGAGGTCATCGCAGAGACAACCGCAGAACGGGCAGACCACATCACTGACGATCATAGCGCAGCCCCCCGATCTCTTCCATAAGTTCTCCGACACTCAGTATCGGTTCTTCGGTCGGCTCCACATCTACGGACTGGCTTTTGAAGTCCGGCATGCCGGTGCCGTGGGTTTCTGATGAGATGATATGGTTGGCATACGGACCGATCGTCACAAAAATCTCACCCCGTGTTACTCCCTCTGCTGAACGGGCGATCAGTACGATATGACCGGCAGGGGTGGTGATCCTGACCCGTTCTCCGTTCTCGATTCCCAGCACCATCATATCCACGGGATTGAGGAAACAGGCAGAAGCCACGGCACGGTACGCATCCGATCCCTTGTGTTCGACTGCTGTTCCCTGCGGGACGGTGCGCCCGGTGTTGAGGATGCACTTCACTGCAATCCCTCCTGCACGGGCTGCTGGTATCCTTCAAGGATCCGGGCAATCCGGATGGCACCGTGTCGGGCAACTGACTTCGCAGGTCTTGCAGCCCGTGCATTTATCCTCGTGGATCACCACAATATCCCCTTTCTGTACCCGCATGATCACCTCATCGTTCGAGGAATGCCCGCCTGCACCCATCTGTGCGTCGGTCTCCTTGTTGACCGGGCAGGCAGTACAGCAGTTCCCGCAACCGGTGCACAGTTCCAGGTCGATGGCGATGCGGAACGAGAAGAGCAGCGAGGTCCCTTCGCGCTCCATGGTTTCAAGGATCCTCCCGCTTTTCAGCACCCCGTTCGGGCACGCTTCCACGCAGAGCCCGCAGCGGATGCAGTGCCCTTTGTGGATCCGCGGCATCCAGCCGTCCCCTGCATGCACAACCTCGATCGCTCCGGTGCCGGGCATGCCATCATACAGAAGAGAGCATGCTGGCAGGTCTTTCCCGGTAGGTTCGGGAAATCCCCGGAAGTGTGAGGGGGTCACCAGCGGGGCGGTCTTTGCAAACAGGAACTTTTTGATCCACTCCGTGCGGGCGAATTCTTTCAGGTACCAGACCAGCGACAGCCCCATGTTACCGCTCCGTACACGCAATGCAGGGATCTGCAGAAACAAACGTCGATGTTACATCGGCAATCGAATCTGCTCCGATGATCATCTCGTGGCAGCAGGCCTCGATGTTCATGATGGACGGGGTCTGGATCTGGATCTCAACGATCCGGCCGAACTCGTCGCTTTTGATAAAGTATGTCAGTTCTCCCGCGGGGTGCTTCGCCACTGTATCGCGTCTCTCCCGCTTTGCAGACACCCCCGCCCCGTATGACCCCTTTGGGGAGATCTGTTAAGCATTTCCTGATAAGGCCGATGCTCTGGAAGACCTCATCGAACCGGAGCATCACCCGCGCAAAGTTATCGCAATCCGGACGGCTGACCGGGACAAACCCGAGGTGCCGGTAGGTAGGATGATTGACCCGGCAGTCAACCGCGATCCCGCTTGCCCGTGCAGTCGGGCCGACAACATGGGCCCTTTGTGCTGCTTCCTGGGTGAGGATCCCGACACCCCGGCTGCGCAGTGCGATCATCGGACCTTCGGCAAACATCCCGGAATACCTGTGCAGATCCCGCTCGATCCGGTCGAGCGATGCGTGTAACAATTCTGCATCCGGGCGGGGGATATCACACCGGACACCCCCGGGAATAATATAGGCGCAGGTGACACGGGCACCGGTTAACCGTTCAAGCTCATCCATCACCTGCTCCCGCAGGTCGAGCAGGTACATTCCCAGTGTCTCGTGCTCGATGGTGTAACAATACGAGAAGTTGGCAAGAAGATGGCTCTGCATCCGGTCAAGTTCGTTTGCAATCACCCGGAGGTATGCAGCACGTGGCGGTACGGTAATACCGCTGATCTGTTCCATTGCCTCGATAAAGACCATGTTATGGATGACCGAACAGATCCCGCAGACCCGTTCTGCAAGGAACATGACTTCCTGCCAGGGGCGTCCTTTCATGATCCGCTCGATCCCCTTCTTCATGTACCCGAGCTCGACTTCGGCGGCGACAATACGTTCACCTTTCGCCTCGCACTTGAGCCGGGCCGGTTCTTTAAAGCAGGGATGAATAGGCCCCAGCGGAATATTGACATCCACCGTCCGCTTCATGGGTGACTTTCCTCCCAGTTGGCAAAGACCGAATCGCGAACCGAGAGAATTGCCTGAAGGATCTCGGTGGGACGGGGCGGGCAGCCCGGCACTTCTGCTGCGATCGGGATGTGTTTTTTTACCGGGGGGTCAACAAAGGATCCCTTCCGATCGAACAGGCACCCGGAGATCGGGCAGTTCCCGATAGCAACGGCTGCTTTGGGATCCGGAATCTTCTCCCAGACCATGGCAAGTTTCTCTTCCCATCCCGGGGTATAAGCACCAATGACAAGGAGAACATCTGCCTCCCGCGGGTTATTGTGGACAAAGATGCCGTACTGTTCAATATCGTAGCGGGGAGCAAGACAGGCAAGCACCTCGATATCGCAACCATTGCACGAGCCGACATCGACATATGCCACATGGATCGAGCGTGCCCGGACCTTGTTTTTTATCCGCTGGAGAAGGGTCATCTTCGCAATTCCTCCCGTATCTGTGCCCTGCCATACGCAATGGCGTCCTGCACAGGAATACCTGTTTGTACACGGTCGCTTACTGCATGGAAAATAGATTCCATTGCGGCACCGGATATAATCTGGAGATACAGGGTATATTTTTCCCGTCCCAGTGCCCGTGCAACCGGATCATCCGGATCACCATGAGCATCCGCCATTTCTGCCCGGGCAGGAAGGTTTTCCAGCAGCATCATGTCAAGGTGCTCGATCAAGTATTTTCGCAGTTCCTGGACCGGGATATCCAGTTCTGCAGCAATCTTCCGCACGAGAGTGTCATGGCGGTTTGCAACCAGAATCCGGTATTTCTGGGGCACAAGATCTTTCTCATAGAGATACGTGGTCACAGAAATCCCCCGTACTTCAACAAACCGTAGACCATGAACAGCAGCACCGCCGCCCAGAGTGCCGCTATCTCCGACATATGGAGCCGGTGTTCATCATGAATCAGGTAATACGCTGTGGCGATGGCGAGGATAATTGCCACAATAATCCCTTCAGACCAGATAGACGGGCGGTCGATAATCTGGGCAATTGTTATGAGAACATACAGCACGCCCCCGAAAAGGATTGCTTCACGGATCATGAAAGCACCACCAGAATGACTGCAGCATAGACAAGCATTATCCCGGTAACCATTACCTGGATGGTCACTGAATCGAAGGGGGACATCATCGGCGTGATCGCACAGGAAAAAGCGAGGAGCACAACGAGAAGAATCATCCCGATAATAAGCCAGGGCAGGGACAGCGGCCCGATAAATACCGCAAGGAAGGTGGCAAGCAGGACAAAGGTTTTAAGGCCATTGCAGACCTCAAGCCCGGCACGCCAGATGCCGAAGTGTTCGGTCTTGTACCCGCTCACCAGTTCCTTTGCCTCAACAATGGAGAAGGGGCCAAAGGGCATCTTGGACAGGATCACCAGGAACATTGCACAGGCTGCGGGAAATGCGATAAGGAGCAGCGGGCCATTCACCTGCTGGTACTGCATGATGGAAGAGATATCCAGCGATTGCGTGTACACTGCGATCACCGCAACACTGACAAAGAGGGGGATCTCCGATGCTGCTGAGATGACCGACCGGACACCGCCATACTTACCGTACGGTGATCCTGATGAGAGTCCAAAACCGTGTTCTACGATCTTGTGGAGCATATAGATCCCCAGGATGACCAGCAGGCTCCCGCCACTGACCAGCACATAAAATGCTGCTGTCCAGATACCAATGGCAATCAGAACGACCGCGACAAAGAGAGTCGAGCTTGCGGTCACCGGGATCCAGGTGGTTTTGAAGGAGAACTTGAGCATATGCAGGATCTCCTGCCAGACTGGGGGGCCGGGCCTGCGCTGGATCCGGGCGATCAGTTTCCGGTGAATGCCCAAGAGGAGCAGGCCAAAGAGCGTGGCAAGGACAAGTTCTGCGATCATATCAGTACCCGATGAACGGGATGTCACCTCCGGATTGTCCTGCCATCCACCAGAAAAAGAGCGCTAAGACCGTGACGGGGAATGCCAGGACCAGCACCGCTGCACAGACAGAGAGCGGTATCATCCCGATGAAATAGAGGCCGGACGCGATCACGCAGATTCCCGCACCCGCCCAGAAGATCCGTGCAGCCGTTGTTTTCTTCATCATTATCACCCCAGCATTACAATTTCGACAACCCGCAAAAAGATCAGGAGCGAGGAGAGCGAGCACATGATCACATACGGGGCTCCCGGGGCCCGGAACATCTCTGCTTTTGCCGCGTAGAACGGGGCCATTCCTTCACCAATCACGCCGATAACGAGCATCGCCTTGGCTATCAGTGGGACGGCCGGCAGTGTACCTTTCATCAGTTCGATCATGGAGAGCGAGCCGGTCGCTGCTGCGTAGACTGCTGCACCCGCAAAGAGGGGGATCGTTGCCGCAAGGGCAACAAGCCCGTACTGGTATGCAGCATCCTGCACGTGCGGGCTTTTAACCGCAGCGACAATCCCGACATTGGTGATCCCGACCATTGCGGTAAAGAGGGTGAAATTGAAGATATCCCCGGTCACCATCGCACCCATGGAGGCAAGACCGCAGGCAATCGCCATAAAGCGCCGGAACCGCATTTCGGAGAGACTGATTTCCTTGGTCCGGTATGCATCACCACCGAATGCAATATCCACCTGTTTTTCCGGACGGCTGATGATCACCAGCACGGTAAATGTCAGCGCCAGTAAAAAGAGCGTGATTGTGTAGGGCGTGAAGTACACGAGTTCATCGCCGAACTCGAGGATATAGTAGGGGTACTCCGCCGATGAGATTAATCATGCTGCTCCCCCCACATGGTCCCGACAAGGGACATCTTGACGGTCACTTTCAGGAGGATCCCGATAGCAGCACCCATAAGCGCGACAAACCAGTACTGGGGCAGGAACATGAAGACAAAGAACGCAAAGATCCAGATCGCCCATGAGATGCCGCTTGCCATCTCGAGCAGGTTCAGATCCTCGCGGTAACTGCGGGACATGAAGAGAAAGACAAGACCGAGCCCTGCCACGCCACCCCCGGTAAATCCCGAGAGGATCATGCCATACACGACAAGGAAGATCGAGATGATCAGCGGTGCGTCCGCCTTTGCGATCACTTCAATGTTGAGTCCTCTGACCGGTCGTTCCCGGATCCCTTCTTTGGTGCAGTAGATCTGGGAGAGTGCGAGCAGTTCAGCGATTCCGACGGTCAGACCCGGAAGGATCAGGGCTTCTGCAAGATCGGTACCAAGCAGTGCGATCACACCCAGTCCCGCGATCTCGACCAGATCGAGGAGGAGGAGCCTGTGGAGGTCATCGCGTCTCCTTTGAAAGCGCAAAAAACGCGATGACCGCTGCGATCATGACAACGAACAAACCGTAGCTGTACTGTCCCCACATGACTCAGCCCTTCCGGTAGATGTATGAGGCGATGGCAAACGCGATGAAGAGGATCGTAGCCTCGACAACCGTATCCAGTCCCCGGGTGTTGTACAGGATCTCATCAATAATTCCCCCGGGGTGGGCGACAATGGTGGTGCCCAGGTGCTGCGTTGTCTGCGACAGGTAAAGAGACAAAGGTGTCAGGTATGAGGTTACGAGACCAGCGGTGGGAGAATTTTCCGGGTACTGCGAGACGATAGTCACCTGCGTGAAAGGCGGTCCGCCACGGTCGTACGGGTCAAGCGAGCTGTTACGGTCAATCGTTTTTGGATACAGCTGGTTCTCGCTCGTAGGTGATCGGGAGGAGCAGAATGCCGGCAATAAAGAGGAGCATGCAGGCACCGGCAAAGAGCGGCACGATATTTTCATAGTTGCACAGGAAGTGCGAGATCTTTCGTGATGATCATGCTGCGGCCTCCCGTTTTTGTATCACGCGGACATAGATGAACGTCGAGAGCACGGATATTGCCCCGAAGGTGAAGAGGGCGAGCGCCTCATTATACGAGAGCATGATGAGCAGGAGACCAAAGCCGGGGATTTCAAGATTGATCAGCCGGGTCAGGTAATTCTTGGGACGGGGAAACGCTGCCGCGATCGTTCCGGCAACAAGTATGAAGAGGCCGACAATGAATTCCGGAGCGTAACCATATATCATGAGGGCACTTTCCTCTGGCAGGCCATCAGGATAAAAATCGTGGAAAGCGGAGCAATCAGTGCCAGTGCTACAGCCACATCAAGAAATCCGCGGTCGACAATGAACGGAAAGATCCCGGCAATCATAACAGAGAGCGAGATAAGCTTGTCAAACGGATCGCGCCCGAATATGGCAGAAAAGGTGCCGATCAGGACAAGCACAATGCTTGCGGCCATCACGATCTCATCCATTGCGTTTCATCCCTCCGGACCAGGTGCTCGCGATAGCATTTGACTCAAAGGTGGATCCCACAAAAAACGCTGCTGCGGCAAGGATGGTAAGCGGATGCGGCAACAGGAGTGCAATGATCCCGGTAACGGCAAACGAAACGACATTTAAGAAGGGCAGTTTGCGCATCGTGTTCCGCTCGATAATAACCCGCAGTGCCGCATACACCGCAATTACTGCACAAACGTATATCGCGATCATGTGCACCCCCGCAACAACCGGCACCTGATCTTCCATAACCGCGCAATAAGCCTGCTCGCATGGACTGAAGATAATCCCTGGATGGTAAGGATGGCAATCACCATGCCGGCGATGAAATCCGAAGCTGCAAACCAGCCCGACTGGACAGCCCCGTACACGATCAAGGTGGCAGTGATACAACCCGTTGTGCCCGCATAACCGGGATCATAACAGATCCGGTTACCGATATACACGAGCAGTGCGGCAAAAAGGCCACCGGGAAGACCTGCGCAGTATACCCCGCAGGCTGCAAGAAGGGTCCCTGCCGATGCATCGGGAGATGAGACGATATTGCCCATCATGTAACCCCCGTTCAGGTTTCCGCCGCCTTTCTCAACTTCCTGGGCTATCGCGGTTGCCCCGCAAACGCCCCCGCTGTCGGGTAATTTAAAGATCAGATCAATAGTCATGAAGTTGAGCCAGCAGATGAGAGCGGCAATAAGAATCCGGAGGGGTTCATCAAGCATGGGATGCACCGTATAACGACCTGATTAACACTGTAGATCAGAGGGAAAACGGATAAAGGTTCTGATATTAACGAATATCCGTTATTATAAATGAAAAAGAGTTTTTTACTATTCTTACCTATGTAGTGCGATGGAAAGCATCTTTACCTCACCCGAATTCCAGATGAGCCTGCTCCTGTTCGTTGCGCTCGGGGGGTATCTGATTGCTTCGCGTATCAACCAGTCAGCCGTCATCGGCCTCATTCTCGTTGGTATTGTTGTCGGCCCCAGCGTGCTGGGCTGGATCACCTACACGGATTTTGTCGCAGGTCTTGCACATCTGGGTGCTGTCATCCTGCTCTTTGTCATCGGTCTTGAATTCAATCTAAAGGATATCCTCTCGGCAAGAAACGGGATAATTGCAGCGGTTGGGGTGATCATTCCGTGGATTGGAGGGTACTGGCTCTCGCTGCTTTTCGGGTATGATACGCCAAGTGCGATCTTTATCGGGACTGCCCTGACGGCAACCAGTATTGCAATCACGGCGAATGTGTTAAAAGAGCTCGGCAAGCTCCAGACTGAAGCAGCAAAAGCGATTATCGGTGCAGCGGTCATCGATGACGTGCTCAGCCTGCTTGCTCTTGCGATCAGCACCGATGTTGTCAGCGGTACCGTAACCGCTGGGGGCATTGCCATTGTCGCGATAAAAGCGATTGCCTTCATCGTGATCGCCGGTGCATTCGGGCTTCTGGTGGTCAGCCGGTTCATGGAACGCCTGGACAAAACTCCTTTTGCAGAAAAATACCCGGAATTCATCTTCATCTTTGCGATGATGATGGCCTTTCTCTATGCCATGCTCGCCGAGCTCGTCGGGTTGTCTGCCATTGTCGGGGCATTCATTGCCGGAGTCTCGTTTGAAGGAGTCCGGCTTTACCGGAGCAAGAGCCTGAAGGAAGGAGCCGAGTACCTCCAGATCATCTTTGCGTCGATATTCTTTGTCTCGTTAGGAATTCTCGCAGATTTCCATGCCCTCACGCCAGAGGTAGTGGTCTTCCTGATCGCACTCACCATCGTTGCAATCATAACAAAAGTTGTCGGCTGTGGTATACCGGCCAGACTTTCCGGCCTCTGCACCAAAGATGCGCTCATTGTCGGGTTTGGCATGGCTCCCCGGGGCGAGGTGGCGATGATCGTCGCCCTTATCGGGCTTGAAACCGGTATCATCGGGCAGGAGGTCTATGTCACGCTGGTGCTGATGAGCCTGCTCACCACGCTGATTACACCGATTGTTTACCGGAACTGGTTCTATCGCGGGGAGTATAGCGGCTACGATAAGAACGGGACCTGTATTGATGAAGGGAAATGACCTGCTGGCGAAGAATAAGGTGATGTGCACCTGCGGGAAATGCCCGACCTACAATAATTGCACAAAGGGAAATAGGGAAACAATATTTTGTTCGATTGGCAAAATTTCCTGCACGCTCACCAAAAAAGCCTGCTTCTGCCCGACCTGTCCGGTTACCCGATAATGGGACTGAGTCAAGGATACTATTGTATGAGTGGTTCGGAAAAAGAATAGCGGGGTTTGTATTTTTCACTTTTTTTAGCCTTCGCTCGAAAAAACGACCCTCATATTGGTGTTCTGGCAGGGTTTCTGAGGTCCGGATGGGGTAAAGTATGGGGTAAAAATAACCTCGATTTAAAGGCCTTTGATGGCCACTGGGCGAGGTGCAAATCTGCCTTATTTTGACAAACAAAGCGAATATTGGGCATATTCTCCACACGAAACGAAACGGAGGGTTTTACGGGTTTTTCCGGTAATGGTAAATATATCTGGACGGGAAAAGGAGTCCATTTTGGGCGTATTTTCCCTGATTATAGTCATCCCATCAAAGCACTCTTTTCTAAAAAACATATCGTATTTTAGAAGAATCCTCCACCATAGATTATTACGATATAGTACACACCGACAATTATGAAAACCGCAGCAACCACTCTCCGGATCCAGCACTCCACTGCTCCGATTCTCTGAACAATTCCGCTACACTTCCCCACACCCTTCACAAGAAGATACGAGATGACAATCACCGGAAGACCGGTAGCAATGGCGAATACTGCCGGGATGACCAGCGGATCCCCCGCACCAAGGCGAGCGGGATGAGCATGGCAAAGAAGAGTACGGCGGAAAACGGGCAGAAACTCAGCGCAAAGATAACCCCAAGCAGGAATGCCCCCAGGTATCCCTTGTCTGCAAGCCGTGCCGGAATCCCGGACGTGAACCCGGAGAACCAGTCTCCTCCGGGCAGCCGATCGAAATGGAAGATATCGAGAAGATAGATGCCGCACAGGACGAGGAACGGCCCGAGCAGCAGTTCACCGTAATGCTGGAGTCCCAACGCAATGATCTGGAGATTCATGCCGAAGAATACAATTACAGATGCGACCGCGACATAGGCCACCATCCTGCCGATTGTGTACACGATCCCGGTGAGAAGGGTATGCCGGCTGTTGTCAATCCTTTTGGAGATATAGGCAATGGCGGTGATGTTGGTTGCAAGCGGGCAGGGGCTGATAGCGGTCATCAGCCCGAGGAAAAATGCGGCAATGACCGGGACGGGGCTTTCCCCCATGGTCCCGAGAAAATTCAGGAGATCCATTTCAGGAGAGATCCCCGTTCAGACGTTTTGAGATAACCCCTGTGAGGTATGTTTTGTATTTCTCTTCGTCCCCTGTCAGGTACCAGACATCCATATTCTGTTGCCTGTGAAAACCATTGGTATCGTAAATTCCAAGCCAGAGTGATGACCCGGTCACACCGTATTTTGCTGCAAGGGCAGCATTATCCGGAAGATCAGTAGTTGACATGTGCAAACACGAGTCGTCCAGAAGCGAGTTCGTCTTTGAAATTGGCATTCACTGTCTTTTCCGCGAGGTCGCCGACTGCGATGCATGAAGTACACTGGCTGGTTGCCATGGAAATGGTAGATTTCCACTCGCTCAACGGTGCTATTGGAACTGATTGCCCGGTTGAGACGCCGAGGGGGTTGCTGCACCAAGATGTGTGGACGAGTCAGTGCAACCTGCGGTGAACAGGAGAACTATTATGAAAAATATGGATAGGAAAGAATGCATCCCGTTATATGATGGCCACACTCCCCCTGGTTTATTTCCCCATGCGTTCTGTGCACTTCAGTGCCTGGCGCCCGTGATCAGTGATGGAGTAAATGATCCAGTTCCCTTGTTGCTCACCAGCAATGAAGTCCTGTTCTTTGAGAATACTAAGATGATATGATAGTTTCGAGTCCGCGATTTTGACGACCTCTTTGATGACACAGACGCAGAGCGGCTGGGAGAGCAGTGAATACATGACCGTGAGCCGGATGGGGTCAGCCAGGGCCTGGTGGAGACGGCTGGCTGTGTAGAGCGCAGAGGCTTCCGGAATCCGGGCGAGAAGACCCTCCATGCCACCCTGTTTGTTGAGTTCACTTTGTATAGGATCCGGAAGGCCTTTGGTAAAATCACAGCATTTTTCCCTCGAGGGGGATTTTAGTGTCTGTGTCATGGAGATTCAAATTTATATGAAATGGTAAAGTATATATGTTTTCCATGATAATAAAGGTTCAAGAAAATTTGAACCTTGAGCTGCAAGATGCAGCGGGAAACTTATGAGAGTATGACTATCGATCCAGAACCCGAACATCAACCTGGTACCTATGAAGTGACTCATATGAGGCGTACTGATGTTCCCTGATTATTTACAACAATTTGCTGACTGGGTGACCTACTCCGTCCTCGGGCTGGTAGAGGGAACCGCACTTGCATCGTCCGTGAACTTCTTCATCTACGACTCAATCAAGGTCACGCTCATGCTCGCGGTCATCGTCTTTGCTGTCGCGATCATCCGCACGTTTATCACACCGCAGAAAGTAAAAAAACTGGTTGCGGGCCGTACCGAAGGCGTTGGCAACGTACTTGCGGCAATTCTTGGCATTCCTACGCCATTCTGTTCGTGCTCGGCAGTGCCGCTGTTCATCGGTTTTGTCGAATCTGGTGTACTCTCTTGGGATCACGTTCTCGTTCCTGATTGCATCACCATTGATCAATGAGGTTGCCGCTGCAATGCTGTTCGCCATGTTCGGCTGGCAGATCGCAATGCTCTATATCATCTCAGGTCTGATCATCGCGATTCTCGCGGGGATCCTTATCGGGCGCCTCCATCTTGAGGGAGAAGTCGAAGAGTTTGTGTACAAATGCAAGTTGCATGACCTGGCAGAGAAGGAGATGACCTGGAAGGACAGACTTGTGTTTGCAAAGAATGAATCAAAAGATATCACGTTGCGGGTCCTGCCGTATATCCTGCTCGGTATCGCCATCGGTGCAGTCATCCATGGATATGCTCCTGCGGACTTCCTCGCAGACATTGCCGGGCCGGACAACCCGCTCGCTGTTCCGATTGCGGTATTGATCGGGATCCCGCTGTATGCCAATGCAGCCGGGATGATCCCGATCATGGAGGTGCTCACGTCAAAAGGCATGGCGATGGGAACAGCGCTCGCGTTCATGATGGCCGTCATCGGGCTTTCGCTCCCGGAGATGATAATTCTCCGAAAAGTAATCAAGATCAGACTGATTGCAATCTTTGCAGGAATCCTGTTCGTAGCCTTTACGATGACAGGCTACTTGTTCAATGCAGTGCTTGGGTAAAGGATAAAAAAACAGAACAAATACGGTGATTCTGATGGCAGACAAACCATGCTGTGCCGCTGATGCGCTCCGGAGAATCCGCCAGATCAACGTGAACGGGTTCCCCACGGGAATCACCATGCTGGATGAAAGCATGAGCGAAGTGAGAAATCTCGGACTCACTGATGATACGCGAGATCCGTGATGCACTGCTGAAGCGGATAACGATCTACAACTATATCCCGCCCGGTGTGGCCGATGCATACGCAGAAGCCATCATGCGGGAATACCACATCGCCAAAAAGTGAGAATGAAATGATGAGAAAATACCTGCTGATGCCCATCATCCGGCTGGATGAATCCTGCACTCCAGACCTCGGAGTATCGATTTTTCGGGAAATGGAGACGAACCCTCATGACTGAATCACCAAAAATCCATCAAGAGCAGTACCGAACACCCGACCTGCCACGAATAAAACGGCTGGTGATCGAATGGCGACATCTTGTTGTAGACGGCGGAACCTGCGAGCGGTGCGGTGCAACAGGCAGCGAGGTCAGAACCGCAGTCGATGCTCTCACACAAGAACTGGGTGCACATGGCATCAAAGTCGTATTCAAAGAGACTCCGCTTGGTACGGATCGGCTGGAGGAATCCAATAAAATCCTGCTGAACGGCAAACCGATTGAGGATCTCATTGCAGGGGGCGTAACTGAAACTTCCTGCAGTTCCTGCTCAACGCTGACCGGGACATCAGCATGCTGCCGGGCGGTCGAGGTTGACAACCAGCAGTATGAGGAGATCCCCGCATGGCTTATCAAGCGGGCGGCGTATCGTGCGGTTGGACTTAAGGAAGCATAAGGGTGAAGCAGGGTGTACTTTTTTAGAGTTCTCCCCAATCACCAAAAAGAGGTGATTTCAAAATAGTATGAAACAGCTACCTTTATCACGTAGTCTTCCTTAGTTTCAATTAAATTCAAAATACTTTCAGATTCCGAAATATTTCACATTTCAGGATGCGATGAAGATCATGGTAACCATTGAAGTACTCGGGAACGGCTGCGCAAACTGCAAACGGCAGATGAGCAATGTTGAAACAGCAGTCAAACAGATCTCGGGATTACCGCAGAGATCATAAAGATGGAAGATATTGCCCAAATCATGGAACGCGGTGTGATGCTGTTGCCGGCGCATTATTCATTGACGGAGATCTGAAAATCTCCGGCAGGATCGCCGATGTGCCTGAAATCAAAAAGTTCCTGACCGGGGGTGCATGAATGGCAGAAACACCTGCCTGTTCATGCGGAGCAGAACGAACCGAAACGGATCATCTTTCCCTGTGCAGGGCAGGCAAACACCGGCCAGCTCACGAACCTTGCAGCAGTCCAGCTGACAGAGGAAGGATATGGAAACATCGCCTGCGTCGCATCTGCTTGCAATCGGTGCCGAAGGACTCTTTCGAACGCAAAAAACGCTGACGAAGTTGTTATCCTTGATGGCTGCCCGATGCTCTGTGCGAAAAAGATTGCCGCAGCACAGGGAGTCCCTGCCTGCACAGCATATTGTTGTGACGGAACTCGGTATCGCAAAAGGCCGGGTCGACAAACTACACCGATGAGGATATCGAGAAGTGGTATCGGCCTGCTGGGGCGGTGAAGGGAAGAAGAATGCCCAAAACCCTCGGAGAAAAACGGAAGGGCCCGGACAGCGGTGTGGCTGTGGGTGCGGCGGTAAGTGCTGAAAATTCTCATACAGGTGATCCGGTATGGCGAACATGGCAACAGGGAAACAACTCTCATTTCTTGACCGGTACCTGACCCTATGGATCTTCCTTGCGATGGCTGTCGGTATCGGTATCGGGTACTTTTTACCTGCGGTACCGGTAGTGATCACCGGCCTTTCGGTCGGGACAACCTCAATTCCGATTGCCATCGGGCTGATCCTGATGATGTACCCGCCACTCGCGAAGGTGAAGTACGAGGAGCTGCGGAAAAGTCTTCCAGGACACGAAGGTGCTGGGGCTATCGCTCGTCCAGAACTGGATTGTCGGACCGGTGCTGATGTTTGTCCTTGCCGTCGTCTTCCTCCGCGACCAGCCGATGTTCATGTACGGCCTGATCCTCGTCGGCATCGCCCGCTGTATCGCGATGGTTATTGTCTGGAATGATCTCGCTGAAGGTGATTGTGAGTACTGTGCTGCTATTGTGGGCCTGAACTCGGTCTTCCAGGTTTTCTTCTACTCGGTCTATGCCTGGTTCTTTATCACGTATCTGCCCCCGCTGCTCGGCATCGGGACCGGTTCTGAAGTCTCGATCACGATGATCCAGATTGCCGAGAGTGTCTTCATCTATCTCGGCATCCCGTTCATTGCCGGCATCGTCACCCGGTATATCCTGATCCGCGTGAAATCAAAGGCATGGTACGAACAGGTCTTCATCCCGAAGATCTCGCCGATTACGCTGATTGCCCTGCTCTTTACGATCATCGTGATGTTCTCCCTGAAAGGGAGAGTATATTGTCAACGTCCCCCTTGCTGTCGTCCAGGTTGCAATCCCGCTGCTCTTCTACTTCGTCATCATGTTCTTTGCGAGCTTCTGGATGTCCTGGCGTCTCGGTGTTGATTACCCGAAGTCGGCCTCGCTCTCGTTCACCGCCGCATCCAATAACTTCGAGCTCGCAATTGCTGTTGCCATCGCTGTCTTTGGCATTGCATCACCAGCGGCATTTGCCACGGTAATCGGACCGCTTGTCGAAGTGCCGGTCCTGATTTCACTCGTGAATGTCTCATTCTGGCTCAAGAAGAGATGGTATGGCGGAAAGAGTGATGACACGTGCAGCCCGTGCTGCCGTCAAAGAAAACGAGGATCTCATGAAAAAGAAGGTCCTGTTCATCTGCACCCATAACTCCGCCCGTTCCCAGATGGCGGAAGGGTACCTGAATGCAAAGTATAGCGACCGGTTCGAAGTATTCAGTGGCGGAACTGAAGCAACCCGGGTCCACCCGATGGCAATTGAGGTCATGAAGGAGATTGGTATCGACATCTCCAGCACCGTTCGAAACTAATCGATGAGTTCTTCGGTAAAGGAATAGAGACCGTAGTCACGGTTTGCGATTCTGCACAGAAAGCCTGTCCGTTCTTCCCGGGTGCAAAGGAAGAAATTCACCGAGTTTTCCGGATCCTTCGGCATTCAATGGGTCTGATGAGGAATCCGGGCCGGGTTCCACCGCGTGAGAGATGAGATTATCCAATGGATCGATGAATATTTTACAGAAGGTAAAACCATGACTGACGAACACGAAATACGGAAACAAGTACGGAAAAGCTACGCAAAGGTTGTTGAAGGGAGTAGCGGATGCAGCTGCGGCCCAAACTCCTCCTGCTGTGGCGGAGCAACAACAGCAGAACAAATAAGCGCGAAGGTCGGCTACTCAGCCGAGGAGATGGGTGCTGTCCCGGATGGCTCGAATCTTGGCCTCGGATGCGGGAACCCGCTTGCCCACGCGGCGATTCATGAAGGGGACACGGTCCTTGATCTGGGATCCGGTGCCGGGTTCGATTGCTTCCTTGCTGCCCGGAAAGTCGGAAAGACGGGACGGGTTATCGGGGTTGACATGACGCACGAGATGCTGATGAAAGCACGGGAAAATGCAAAAAAGTCGGGTGCAACCAATGTTGAGTTCCGGCTCGGGGAGATCGAAGCCCTGCCGGTTGCTGATAACTCCGTTGATCTCATCATCTCAAATTGTGTTATCAATCTCTCTCCTGACAAGGCGAGAGTCTTCCGCGAGGCATACCGCGTGCTGAAGCCGGGGGGATTGCTCATGGTTTCAGATATTGTCCTGACGCGTGAGCTCCCCGAGTCAGTGCGTACTTCGATGGAAGCCTATGCCAGCTGCATCGCGGGTGCGAGCCTGAAAGATGCCTATCTTGACCTGATCCGAAAGGCACATTTTTCCGATGTGGCGGTACTTGAGGAAACACAAGTCCTCTCCGATCTTGCAGAGGCCGATCCTTTGCTGAAAGCAGGTTTTGTATCTTTTTCCTCTTCGAAAGATGATTATGCCCAAATCGCGGAATCCGTGAAGAGTGTAAAAGTGAAAGCCGTGAAAAGAAAATAATGGATGGATTATTACCAGGTTCTGGAAAATTGTCTATAAGGTGGGAAAAATTACTGACGAAAGTCCATTGATCCTCATCACCTGCTCGGGGGTCTCCAATACCGGGAAACTGACGGCACAAGTCGCGGGAATCCTTGCGCAGAAAGAACCGGATCTTTTCGAAGGGCACCTGCATGCAAAGCAGTCCACCCGCGACATGGAAACGGTGATCAATGGCGGGAAGGTGGTGGTGATTGACGGGTGCGGAGATCGGTGTGCAGCAAAGAAACTGAAAAGTCTCTGTCTGACTCCCCATATCCATATCATCGCAACAGAAGAAGGAATCGAAAAGAACGGCATGGCGGACCCGAAGTTCGAAGAGATTGAAACGCTGATTGCTGCGGTTCGCAGGGAATTACGGCAATAATCCAGATTGTTTTAAGATATGAATCAGAAAAAGAAGATTTATGGGACATGGTGAAACAATGATAGATCTCCTCAAAGCAGCGGAATTTTCCGCTACCGGCCCGGTCAAAAAAGACCTGATGAAAACCGCAGGTTCGAACATCGTCCTCGTCTGCCTTGAGACCGGGCAGGTGATCCCGCCTCACCCGGAACCGTATGCCGTGGTGTTTGTCGTTCTGCAGGGCGAGGGGATCATCACATCGGGGACTACTGAGCATCCCGTCAAACCCCTGCATCTTGTTTCGGTGAAAAAGGATGAGAACCGGGGGATCCGGTGCGATCAGCGGATGGTCCTTCTCGGCATCCGCGAAGACGTATGAGGAGATGAGAACGCCTATGACCGCGGTAATTCATGCTTCAAATCTGACAAAAATTTTTGGCAAGAGCACTGCCGTAGACCATATCTCGTTCGATGTCCAGAAGGGCGAGATCTTCGGCTTCCTTGGCCCGAACGGTGCGGGCAAGACCACCACCACCCGGATGCTGACCGGTGTCATTCCGCCCGATGCCGGGACCGCCACGATCCTCGGCCATGATATCCGGTCCGAGCCGGTGCTGGCAAAACAGGGATTCGGCGTGGTGCCGGAGACCTCGAATGCCTACACGGATCTCACCGCATGGCAGAACCTGATGCTGATGGGCGAGCTGTACGGGCTTCCGCGTGCCCGGGCAGAGCAGCGTTCATCCGACCTGCTCGGCATGGTGGGGCTCCTTGAGCGCAAAGACCAGAAGGTACAGGCGTACTCCAAAGGCATGAAGCAGCGGCTCATCCTCGCGATGGCGCTTATCCATGAACCGGAACTCCTCTTCCTCGATGAACCCACGAGCGGTCTCGATGTGCAGAGCACCCAGATGATCCTCTCCCTGCTCCGTGACCTGAACAAGCAGGGAACCACCATCTTTCTCACCACGCACAACATGGAGGAGGCCAACCGGCTCTGTCACCGGGTCGGCATCATCCGGGCCGGGAAGATGGTAGCCATCGATGCACCGGAGAAACTCAAGACGGCAATCGACCGGGTGCACAAGATCGAAGTGAGTTTTGACCGTGAGGTGCCCGACGACGCCCTTGCAGGACTTGACGGTGTCATCACGGCGAACCGGACCGGTGACAAATGGCAGATCACCACAGAGAACAAGGATGCCACCATCCATTCCCTCGCGACCTTCAGCCAGCAGAACGGTGCGGCGATTGTCACGCTGAACACGCTGGCCCCCTCGCTCGATGAAGCGTTCCTCCGGTTGACGCAGGAGGCACAACCATGAACCCGGCAGGATTTTCCGAACAGATGCGGCGGGCATGGGCGATTGCAAAGAAGGACATCCGCATCTATTACATCAAAGGTCCCGTGCTCATCTTCGGCGTCTTCATGCCGCTCTTCATGTTCCTTGCCTTCCTGATGGGCAGCAGGCAGCTTCCCCTTTCATTTCTCGTATCCGGGCTGGTCGGGATGACACTGTTTTTCACGGCCACGGCCGTGTCCCCCGCCATCTTCCCGTGGGAGGGACAGGCAAAGACCCTTGAACGGCTCGCTTCGTGCCCGGTCACGGTCGAGGCAATTGTCTTTGGCGACATGATCGCCTCCATCCTCTTCGGTATCGGGATTACGATTATTACCGTCATCATCGGGCTGGCGCTCGGGCTTTCGCTCCTCCACGGCATCACGCTGCTTGCCGCCATCCTCCTTGCCGCCTGCTGCTTCTCGGCAATCGGGATGCTGCTCGCGGTGCCACCGACGAACGTGCCGTCGAACATCATGATGCTCTCATCGCTGATCAAGTTCCCGCTCGTCTTCATCTCCGGCATCTTCGTCCCGCTGGAGCAGATGCCGTTCTGGGGACTGGTGCTTTCGGTGTTCTCACCGCTCACCTACTTCACCGATCTTGTTCGGTACGCGTTTACCGATACACACTATTTCCCCGTGTGGATCGATATCGCAGCGCTTGCTGTGTTCACGCTGGTGTTCACCGTTGGCACGATGTACCTGCACAAGAGGACCATGCCAAAGAGGATGTGATAGTTGAGGATTATTGACCGGGTAACTCGTTTAATAGCGGGGGACTTTTTTTTCTTTCGCAGCCGAATCCGGAATCCGCAATACACGGGGGATCGAACAGACCCTGATATGCGAATGGATTTCCTTAACAATCCATTCCAGTTAATATTTCAATTTTTTTTGAATAACCTTTCCTTTATGAGCAATGACCGTGAAGTAAGCATTTGGTAATCATCATGGACGGATACGCAGGAAATATGGTCTATGCCGATCTCTCGGCAGGGAAGGTTACGATCAAACCCACGCCACCGGAACTCAAAAAGCAATATCTTGGCGGGCGGGGGTTTGGCATCCGGCTTCTGACCGACATGGTTGATCCGAAGATCGATCCGCTGGGCGACAAGAATATTCTCGTATATGCAGCCGGCCCGCTGACCGGCACCGGTATCCCGCTGGGGAGCCGGTACGAGGTCTCGACGATCTCACCACTCACCGGGACTGCCATGAGCGCCAACAGCGGCGGGGTCTTTGGCTGGAAGATGAAGAAGGCGGGATTCGATGCGGTTGTCGTAACCGGCAAATCGAAAAAACCGGTCTACCTCCTCCTGGACAATGGGAAGGCAGAACTCCGGGATGCCGCCCATCTCTGGGGCAAAACCACCGGGCAGACAACCGATGCGATCGTGGACGAACTGAATGACAAGAGCGTCCGGGTCTCCTGCATCGGACCGGCGGAGAAAAACTCGTGCTGTTTGCCTGCATCATCAACGAGAAGACGCGGGCTGCCGGGCGCGGGGGTGTCGGTGCGGTCATGGGCTCGAAGAACCTGAAAGCGATTGCAGCCCGGGGAGACCTGCCCATCAAGGCAGCGGATGAAGAAAAACTCAACATAGTCAAGGACCGCGTGCGCAAGAAGATCGAGGAGAACGGGATCGAAAAGGCGCTGCACAACTACGGCACGGCGGTGCTCGTCAACATCATCAACGAGAACTATGTCCTGCCGACCCGGAACTTCCAGACCGCCCATTTCCCGAATGCGGAGAATATCTCCGGTGAGACAATTGCAAAAACCATCCTCAAGAAACCCAAGGGATGCTATGCCTGCATCGTGCAGTGCGGCCGGGTCCACGAATTCGACGGCGAGGCCGGGGAAGGCCCGGAGTACGAACCCGACTGGGCGTTCGGGCCGGACTGCGGGATCGATGATCTCAAGGCAGTTGCCCGGGCGAACAACATCTGCAACGAGTACGGGCTCGACGCGATCTCGGCACCGGCAACGATTGCCTGCCTGATGGAGATGGCAGAGAAAGGGTATGTCAAGCACCCGATCCGGTTCGGTGACGCGAAAGGGATGCTGAAACTGGTGGAGCAGATCGCGAAACGTGAGGATATCGGCAATGAACTTGCCGAGGGCTCCTTCCGGTTCGCCACGAAATACGGGCATCCCGAATTCTCGATGAGTTCCAAGAAGCAGGAACTGCCGGCCTATGATCCCCGGGGAATCCAGGGATACGGGCTTGCGACTGCCACATCGGTCCGTGGCGGTGACCATGTGTACGGGTACATGATCTCTCCCGAAGTGCTCGGGGCACCGGAGAAACTCGACCCGTACGTGACCAAGGGAAAACCGCAGTGGGTCAAGACCTTCCAGGACCTGACTGCGGCCATCGATGCATCGGGCATGTGCCTGTTCACCTCGTTTGCACTGGGCCCGGAGGATTATGCGGATCTCCTTACGGCAACCACCGGAATGAAGATCGATACTGCCGAACTGCTGAAGATCGGCGAACGGATCTGGAACCTCCAGAAACTCTACAACATCAAACGCGGGTTCGGGCGCAAGGACGACACACTGCCGGCCCGTCTCCTGAACGAACCGCTCAAGGAAGGCGCACCCACCGGGCAGGTATGGAGACGGGAAGAGATGCTCGATGAGTATTACACCCTGCGGGGCTGGGATAAAGAAGGAACTCCGACACCGGAGAAACGCAAGGAACTGGGTCTTACATAACAGGACTTAAAAAAATAACCAGAGAGAGTGCAATGAAGGTCCACGTGAAGGCGTTTGCAACATTTCGCGAGGTTATGGATAACCAGGTTGATTTGGAATTTACTGAGGGTGCAACCCTACGCACACTTCTTGCTGACCTTACCAGACGATACGGAGGGTTGGGCGAACTGATGTTCGCCACTCCGGATACCCTCCGGGACTTTGTTAACATTCTCAAGAACGGCAGGAATGTCCATTTTCTGTCAGGGCTGGACACCCCGCTCGAAGACGGGGACGTAATCGCATTGTTTCCGCCAATAGCCGGGGGGTAGGCATATTCTGTCTGACCCAAGGAAGGATATCAGACAAACGAAAGTGTGGAGGACTACAGTAGTCCATGAAGATCTACCTGAAATTATCTGCAATGATAAAATATTTTTTATTCACTAACGATTTTTGAAAATCAGGAGAGGGAATATATACCCCATTAACGGATTACCAACTATCAACTGCCAATGGAATGATGCGTTATGACCGAAGAACCAAAACCCCAGCTGATCCGGGAGAAGCTCGATGTCTGCGAGCTCGACAGGGCGAGAATGTCGCTCCTGAACCCGGCATTGATCGAGCAGAAGAAGAATGAGCGGACGATCGATGAGAATGCCAAACCGGTCCTTGAACTGATGATGAGGGAGGGCATCGAGACGGTCTGGGACCGGTTCGAGATGCAGCAGCCTCCCTGCAAATACTGTGAAGCCGGTACATCCTGTTCACGCTGTACCATGGGGCCCTGCCGGATCATCCCGCCCCACCGCATCCGTGGTGTCTGCGGTGCCGATGCCGACCTGATCGTTTCCCGGAACCTGCTGGACATGATCGCAACCGGTGCAGCAGCCCACTCGGATCATGGCCGCGATATTGTCGAGACGCTGTATCTCCTCGGCACCGGAAAGACCAAGGATTATGCAATCACCGATCACGGAAAAACTCCAGACGAATCTGCAAGGAATTTGGGATAAAAACTGACGGGAAGAAACCGGAGCAGCTTGCCGCCGAACTGGGCGGTGCCATGCTTGACGAGTACGGCATGAGGAAGAACACGCTCCAGTTCCTCAACCGTGCCCCGAAAGCGACCCGGGAGATCTGGGACAAACTGGGCATTACCCCGCGGGGCATTGACCGCGAAGTGGTGGACTCGATGCACCGCGTCCAGATGGGTGTCGGTGCTGATTATGTCAATATCCTGCTCCAGGGGCTGCGCACCTCGCTCTCGGATGGCTGGGGCGGATCGATGATCGGCACCGAGGTCTCGGATATCCTGTTTGGCACACCGACGATCACCAAGCTCGAAGATGAACCTGGCCGTGCTGAAAGCAGACCACGTGAACATCTCGGTGCACGGCCACAACCCGATGCTCTCCGAAGTGATTGTGAAGGCAGTTGCTGATCCGGAGATGAAAGCACTCGCGCAGAAATACGGTGCAAAGGGGATCAACCTTGTCGGGATGTGCTGTACCGGCAACGAACTGCTCATGAGAAAAGGCATCCCGATGACCGGTAACCATCTCAACCAGGAACTGATCATCGCAACCGGTGCCCTTGAAGCGATGGTCGTGGACTACCAGTGCATCTTCCCCTCGCTTCCCCGGACTGCAAGCTGTTACCATACCCAGATCATCTCCACGAGTTCGAAAGCCACGATCCCGGGCTCGTACTTCTTTGACTTCCATGCGGAGGATGCATATCTCACGGCAAAAGCGATTGTGCGGATGGCAGTGGAGAATTACAAGAACCGGAACCCGCAGCGTGTCCTTATCCCGGGAGAGCCCGTACCGGTCATGGCGGGATTCTCCAATGAGGCGATCAAGAACGCGCTCGGCGGCTCGTTCAAACCGCTCATCGACCTGATCGCTGCCGGGAAGATCCGGGGAGCGGTCGGGATTGTCGGGTGCAACAACCCGCACGTGAAGCATGATTCCGGCCACGTGACGCTGGCAAAGGAACTGATCAAGAGAAATATTCTCTGTGTCGAGACGGGCTGTGCCGCGATCGCATCAGGAAAAGCCGGGCTGCTCCGGCCCGAAGCTGCATCGCTTGCAGGCGATGACCTCCGGGCGGTCTGCGAGTCGCTCAAGATCCCGCCGGTGCTCCACATGGGCTCCTGCGTTGACAACTCCCGTATCCTCGTGCTCGCAGCGGAACTTGGCAATGCCCTCAATGTCCCGATCCACAAACTGCCCATCGCCGGTGCAGCGCCCGAATGGTATTCGCAGAAGGCAGTCTCTATCGGGGCATACTTTGTTGCATCCGGTGTATACACGGTGCTCGGCGTGATGCCGCACATCGCGGGAAGCCCGGCAACCGTATCGCTCCTGACCGAAGGACTGAAAGGTGCGGTGAACGCGAGTTTCTCCGTTGAACCGGACCCGGTCAAAGGCAGCGGTGCTCATCTCGGACCACATCGAACGCAAGCGGACTGAACTCGGGATTTAAGTGTGTACCAGACAGCAGACCGTGCACCATCGGCAGGAAAAAGTCAACTCTCTCACTTGCAGGCGGGACGGGAATCCGGATCGTAATTACCGGGAAAGGGCGGGGTCGGTAAGACCACGATCACCGCCCTCCTCGCCCACCTGTTTGCACAGGAAGGGTTCAGGGTCCTTGCTGTTGACGGTGATCCCCAGCAGAACCTTGCAGTGACCTTGGGTATCCTGCCGCAGGATGCAGAGCAGATAGTCCCGGTCTCGAAGAGCGCTGAGTACCTGCGGGAAAAGACCGGTGCCGGCCCGGGAATTTCCCCGGGGGGTCTCCTCACCCTCAATCCCGATGTGAGCGATGTCATCGACCGGTTCTCGGTCACCGTTGCCAAAAACCTTCGGCTCCTTGTCATGGGTGGTGTCAGCCAGGCCGGATGCGGGTGTCTCTGTCCCGAGTATACGCTCCTTGCCGCGATCTTCCGTCATATGCGACTTCTTCCTGATGAGGTGGTCCTGCTTGACACGCCGGCGGGCATGGAGCATTTCGGCAGGGCGGTTGCGGACGGTTTTACCTGTGCACTGGTTGTCGCTGACCCGTCCTATAATGCGCTTTCTGTTGCCAGGGAATCGGCAGGGCTTGCACAGCAGCTGGGGATTCAGGATATTATCCTGGTAGTAAACAAGGCTGGCAATCAGGCAGAAATTGATAAAATACGTGAGAGAATGGGGGGGTTTACAGGATTTTCCCGGATGATTTTTTTACCTTGTGATCCTGAAATAATTCATCTCGAACCAGCAGTCAACCGGCTGTTGTCACGTGAATCCACGTTTATTGATGAAATGCGTATACTTGCAGCAACAGTTGCTGCACTGGAAGAAAACCGACCGTCAGTAGTGTTGAAATAAAAAAATAGTAAACGAGAACTGTCACGATGATGAAGCCTTGCTAAAAACATAATCCCTTTTTGGCGAGCAGATCACTACTGCCCGTTTTCCTTTACCTTTGCAATGACAAGCCATTTAGTGGTTTTCGGCTTCCCGTGCCCGTGCTCGCCCGGTACCCACCGCCCACCATCCTTTGTCAGTTCCTTCTTCCAGATCGGGACACCTGTCTTGATCTCCTCGATAATAAACCGGGATCCGGCATATGCCTCGTGCCGGTGCCCGGCACTCACGACAATGATCAGGATATTCTCACCAACAGCAAGCCGCCCGATCCGGTGGATGATATCGACATGCAGGAGCCTGAACTGCTCGGTTGCGTCTTTGGCAATTTTTTCCAGTTCCTGTACTGCGACTTCCTCATAGGCTTCGAGTTCCATCTCGGTGATCTCATCGTCACGGACAACACCATCGAAGACAACGACGGCACCCGTCCCGTGCTTCTTTGCCGCAGTGATGAGAGCCCCGATATCGACATCATCTGTCTGGATTGCAATCATGATTCACCTGATTTATCCACCTGCAACCGGTGGGAAAACTGCGATCTCGTCGCCGTCAGCAACCGGGGTCTTTGCCGCATCCGCGATCTCGATCCGTTTGCCGTTCTTCATCAGGATCACAAACTCGTGAAAAGCGCCGTTCTCATCAAAGATGGCAGCATATCCCTCGGGATTTTTCTTTGCGACCGTGGTAATCAGGGAGGTAAACATCGTCCCTGCTGCTACATCAGTCACGATATCGGTCCCGAGCAGTTCGCGGAACCGTGCAAAAAACCGGATCTTAACGGTCATTTCTTCTTCCTCGCTGGTGTCTTCTTTGTCATGCCACCGCACGCTTCGCAGGCAGGGTTGCGTTCAACGCAGATCTCCTCTGCATGCGCCTGCATCCCGTCCCAGATGAAGAGACGCCCCGTGAGCAGTTCGCCGCTGCCCAGCAGGTACTTGATCACTTCATTTGCCTGGATCGTGCCGATGATATCCGGCTGTCACACCCACAACCGGGAATACTTCCTGTGGCGGGGCTTTGGGAAAGATGCATTTCAGGCACGGGGTTGTTCCGGGAATGATCGTGGTTGCCTGCCCGTAAAATCCCCGGATACCGCCATGGAAGAGCGGGATCTTCTTTGCAATCGCGACATCGTTGAGCAGGTACCGGGTCGGGTAGTTATCCATGGCATCCACAATCCCATCGGCATTCCCGATGAGTTTTGCCGCATTCGATTTCATCGATCTTTACATCGATGGCGTTGATCGTGATATCCGGGTTGAGTTCCTGCAATTTCTCTTCAGCAGATGCAGTCTTCTTCCTGCCGATATCCCGGTCGAAGTGGAGAATCTGGCGGTTTAAGTTCGTCTGGTCAACCACATCCATATCGACAATCGTGATCGTTCCCACACCGGCAACAGCAAGGTAGATGGAGACCGGGGAACCCAGTCCACCGGCACCGGCAATAAAGATATGCGCTTTTTTCAGCCGCTCCTGGCCTTCCTCGCCAAAGAGCATCATCTGCCGCTTGTATCGTTCGAGTTCCCGTTCTGAAAACATTGTTCACCGGAATTTTGGATTTGTGCATTGCAGTCCTGCTTAGTGCTCGCAGGTCATATCTTCAGTATGTCATGCGAGTGGGGATTCTTCTCCACCCAGGTTCAAGCCCCTTCTTCACCCGGTAATCGTTGATTGCCTTGTGAATCCCTTCTTCGGCCAGCACCGAGCAGTGCATCTTGATAGGGGGGAGACCATCGAGCGCCTCGGCCACTGCCTTGTTCGATAACATCCCATGCCTCTTCGAGTGTCTTTCCCCGGACAAGTTCCGTTGCCATGCTGCTGGATGCGATCGCAGCACCGCAGCCGAACGTCTTGAACTTCGCGTCGGTGACGATGTTGTTCTCGATCTTTAAAAAGATCTTCATGATGTCCCCGCAGACAGGGTTCCCGACTTCCCCGATACCATCGGCATTTTCGATCTCGCCAACATTCCGGGGGTTCTTGAAATGGTCCATGACCTTGTCACTATACATTGCAGCCACCTTCCTTTCCGCTCTTTACGTATAACGGGGACATATCCCGCAGTTTTTGTAACGACTTTCGGAAGAACTTCGAGCACGAAATCCACATCCTTTTCCGTATTTGCATCGCCCAGCGTGAGCCGGAGCGAACCGTGCGATATTTCCACCGGAAGACCGGTTGCAAGCAGCACATGGGACGGTTCAAGGGAACCGGAGGTGCAGGCACTTCCGGTAGATGCGCAGATGCCCTCATCATCCAGCCAGAGGAGCATGGACTCGCCTTCGATAAATTCAAAACTCACATTGAAGTTGCCCGGCAGCCGTTTTTCCGGGTGACCGTTCAGCCGGGCGTTGGGAATTTTTTCCAGAACGCCTTTGATGAGACGGTCCCGCATCGCTCGGATCTTTGCGGTGTGTCCCGGGATATCCGCAGTCGCCAGTCTCGATTGCTTTTCCCAGACCGACAATACCGGCAATATTTTCTGTACCCGCACGCCGTTTGCGCTCCTGGCCTCCGCCATGGATCAGGTTCTCGATCCGGACACCTTTTCTGATGTAGAGAGCCCCTGCTCCTTTCGGGCCATAGAACTTGTGGGCAGAGAGCGAGAGCAGGTCGATGTTCTGTGCCTTCACATCAATCGGAACACTGCCGATTGCCTGCACCGCATCGGTATGGAAGTACACCTTGTGCTTCCGGGCGATTGCACCGAGTTCGGCGATCGGTTCGATCGTCCCGATCTCGTTGTTCGCGTACATGATCGAGATCAGGATCGTCTTTTCCGTGATCGCCTTTTCGAGCATCCGCCGGATCCACAAGCCCATACTGGTCAACCGGGAGATACGTGACTTCAAAGCCTTCCTTTTCAAGAAACTGGCAGGTGTGAAGCACCGCATGGTGCTCGATCTGGGTGGTGATGATATGGTTGCCCCGCTTCCGGTTCGCAAGTGCCACTCCCTTGATCGCCCAGTTGTCCGACTCGCTCCCGCCGAAGTAAAATAAATCTCGTCCGGGTCAGCACCCAGTGCCTTTGCCGTCTGCACCCGTGCGGCATCGATCGCCTTCTTCGATTCGCGGGCAATGCCGTAGATGGATGAGGGGTTACCGAAATGTTCCGTGAAGTAGGGGATCATTGCCTCTACCACCTCCGGTTTTACAAACGTGGTTGCGGAATGATCCATGTAGATTGTGCGCTGTGCTCCCATGGCTTCTCTCGTACCTGAATATGTGCGTTGATCTGGTGAGATTATTCTTTTCCACCCTGTTCATACCAGAAACCATACTCGGTAGTTCCCGAGAAGACACGGATGCGGTGGTTGTCTGACTGGTCAGAAAGATTTTTGTAGTTTCCCGACTTAATTCACAATTGTGAATGCAATATATTATGTGACAATTGTGATAACTTAAACGTTGTGATACCATGGAAGCACCCTGTCAGAAAATAGTCTGGGATGTCCTGCCGGCAATCCGGGCGGCAATCGCCGTAGAGCTCGTCAGGTGCGGGGTCTCCCAGGTAGAGGCAGCACGAATGCTGGAGATTGCACCATCAGCAGTCTCACAGTACCTTTCCGGCAAACGCGGGTACAGGATCGAATTTGAAGACGAAGTGAAAAAATCGATCGCCACTGCTGGCACAGGATCTGATCGACAAAAAACAGATCAATGTAATCGAACGGATCTGCGGGATCTGCCGCCAGCTCCGTGAAGGGGAAGGCGGATGTACCGGCCCTGTTCCTGAACGGTGCGGTTCATAATTTTTTTATCTGCCTGACATTTGTTCAATTCCCATGATTCTGGTGTCCCGATGAATATCGCAGAAAAAACGCAAGCACTCAAAGAGATGATCGCATCGAAGGGATCGATGCTCATATCCTTTTCCGGGGGTGTAGACAGCGCCCTGCTTGCGGTGCTCGCAACAGAAGTGCTGGGCAACAACACCCGGTGTGTCCTGCTCGACAGCCCGGTTGTCCCGCGTGCTGCAATTGCAGCAGGCACGACAGATCGCAGAGGAACTCGGACTCGAGCTGGAGATCATTCCCGTCCCCCTGATGGACGATGAAGAATTCCGGAAAAATCCGGCAGACGCTGCTACTGGTGCAAAAAAATCTCCGCAGTGTGCTGACAACGGGCAGAAGAACGGGGTACTTTGCCTGCATTGCTGATGGCATCAATGTCTCGGATACGGGTGAGCATCGCCCGGGCTTGCCGCACAGCACGAAGAGGGGATCTTCCACCCGTTTATTGAAGCCGGTATCACCAAAGCAGGACATCCGGGAAATTGCCCGTAAGTACGGTCTGTCAGTTCTGGAAGAAACCATCTGCTGCCTGCCTTTCATCCCGGATTCCCTACGGGGATGAGATCACCCGGGAAAAACTGCCGATGATCGAAGAGGCCGAGGCATTCCTCGCAGGCCAGGGATTCGCCCAGTTCCGGGTCAGGATGCACGGGACTATTGCCCGGATAGAAGTGCATAAAGAGGAGATGGGGAAAATACTGGATATGCAGTCCGCAGTGGTAAAGAAACTTCAAATCAATCGGGTTTTCCTATGTCACGCTCGATCTTGAAGGCTACCGGAGCGGGAGTATGGATGAAGTATTGTGAGGTATACTATAGTCATGCCGCACTATTGTCAAGGAGAACGAAGGGGATATAGATATGAGCGAAAAGATGTTCCGGAAACTGCCCTGTATAAGGGTTGACGGGGATACATTCGGAAATGCACTCCACGAAGTTGTTGAAGAAATACCTGTTGCCCTTTTTATCAACGGCAGGCACGCGATGACTGCGATGATGAGCCCGGTGCAGCTCGAAGATTTTGTTACCGGCTATCTCTTCACCGAACAGATCATCAAGGGCGTCGATGAGATCGAATCGATCAGGATTGAGAAGAACCGGATCAGTGTTATCACCAAAAACCTGTTCAAGGTGCTCGGCCCAAAAAAGACCATTCTATCCGGTTGCGGGGGGAGTGTATCCTATATTGATGCAGAAAAACTCCCGAAGATCAAGTCTGATTTTGTGATCGGCATAGAGAAAATCAACGAATCGGTCAGGGATGCGCTCTCTTCAGATCTTCACAAAACAACCGGTGGTATCCATGTCGTTGCCTTACTCGATACAGAAAAAGTCATCTCGGTTTCTGAAGATATCGGCAGGCATAACGCAGTTGACCGGGTGATCGGGTACGGGCTCCGCACCGGTATCGATTTTTCCCGGACATTTATCGTTTCATCGGGCAGGATCTCTTCTGAAATGGTGCGCAAATGCCTCATTGCAAATATTCCCGTGATCATCTCGCGCAGTGCAACAACGACACTATCAGTGGAGATTGCAGAAAAGACCGGGCTTACTATCATCGGTTTTGTGCGGGCGGGAAAAATGAATATTTATTCACAACCACAGCGAATTACCGGAATGGAGTCAGTGTCCGGCCCATCATCGATCAAGTGACTGACGGAGCAGGCATACCTGGCAGAGATCCCCGCTGCAGGGATCACCACACTCCCGGCAGGAACGGAGGGGTTCAGACATCACTGAACCTTTACCGCAGCGCTCGATCTTTTCTTTGCTCTCCATAAGGTGGAGCATCGTGCCGGGATGCTTATATTCAAAACCTGATAGCATTGACCGGACCTCCCGCCGCAAGGCATAACGGGTGTACGGGCACTCGGGAAGTTCGCTCCACGCATCATTGAGCATAAGATACGTGGCAATCTCTTTTTCTGAAATCCGGGAAAGCGGTTTGATCCTCGGGATAAACTTCCCTGATGAATCACGACTGGAATTCCGGACAAGACGTGGCAGGTCACCCCTGAACACATTCATCAACACCGATTGCGCCTCATCGTCAAGGTTATGACCGGTGGCAAGCTTTGTTGCCCCTGCCTGTTGCGCACCGACCACCAGCGCCTTTTTCCGGAGAATACCACAGATACTACAGGCCTGGGTCTCCCTGCCGGTGAGGAACGCATCGAGTGAATCCCCGAACAGGCTGGTAAACGAAATGCAGTGATGTTCAATCCCGAGCTGGCGGGTGAGCTGTTCGGCTGACTGGATCGTTTCTTCACGGTAGCCGACAATCCCTTCATCGATCGTTATGGCAATAAGCCGGACATCCTCCCATAACGGGAGGAGACGGTGCAGGAGGAGCAGAAGTGCTGTGCTGTCTTTCCCCCCGCTCAGGGCAACTGCCACACGATCCCGAGGGATCGATCATCTGCCGGGTTTTTATCGTATCTGCCACACGGAGTTCCACATCTGCAGTAAAATGAGTCCCGCACAGGTGACGATTGATGTGATCGCTGGTATACAACTGCCGGTTCTGTGCACAGGGAACATACCGGCACATCCGGTTGCACTTCATTTGAGTTTCAACCATTAACCCCCGTGTGCTATCCTGATAATCCGAATCTCATCACTCGCCTGAATAACCGTATCCTCTGATATCATTTTCCCGTTCCGGCGATACAATCACCTCAAGGGGATTTATACCCTGTTCGAGCAGGATCTGTTCAACAGGAGCCGGACTCTGCTCAAAAATCCGGATCGTTTTCTGGTCCGAAAGGATAAGTTTCATGTGCTCACCTAGTAGTTTTGCGAGCAGGTTTCTTAAACATCCCGCTTGGGGAACATTGTCATTGACAGGTACTCTGACAATAAAAAAATTCTATAATTAAAAGACTGATACTCATCCACTTATTTGATACACAGGATCAACACATACAATTACGGAAGTGTTCAGGGTGCAGGGTGCTATCATTCATTCATGAGGAAATTCTCCGGCTGAAAGAGGATCGGCACGCGATTATTCTTGCGCATAATTACCAGACCGCCGATGTGCAGGATATCGCTGACCTTACCGGGGATTCACTCGAACTTTCCCGGGCTGCTGCCACCATGGAAGGCGACGTCATTGTATTCTGCGGCGTAGACTTCATGGCTGAGACTGCCGCGATCATTTCCCCGGATAAAACAGTCCTTTTACCTGCCAGTGATGCCTGCTGCCCGATGGCGGATATGATCACGGCAGACGAACTGAAACTCGTGAAATCCCGGCACCCGGATGCAGCGGTTGTCTGTTACGTGAACACAACTGCAGAAGTAAAAGCAGAGAGCGATATCTGCTGCACCTCTTCAAATGCGGTGAAGGTGGTCAACTCAGTAAAAGAAGACCAGATAATTTTTGTTCCTGACCGCAATCTTGGACTCTATACCCAGCGGTTTACCAAAAAGGAGATCCTGCCCTGGGAAGGATTCTGCATTGTTCACGACCAGATCACCCCGGATCATGTGCGCGAGGCACAGGAATCTTCATCCCGATGCAATCCTCCTGGTGCACCCGGAGTGCCGCCCGGAGGTAATCGATCTTGCAGACCATGTCGCGAGCACATCAGGTATCATCAGGTACGTGTGCAATGTCCCCGAAAAAGGAGTTCATCATCGGAACTGAAGATCGGTATCCTGCACCGGCTCGAAAGGGAATGCCCGACAAAGAAATGTTATCCATTATCACCGGCAGCAATCTGCAGAACATGAAAAAGACGGATCTGAATAAAGTCCGGAATGCACTCATCTCACTGCAGCCCCGCATCACGGTACCGGAAGAGATTGCTCATCGTGCCCGCTGTGCGATAGAGAGAATGTTAGCAGTCTGAAAAGATAGTACAAAACTCAAACGCTCTCGGGGGTTTCACCCCCGCCGCTTCGGCTCCCCCCAAATACGATACCTCAAGGAAAGGTACTACAATTCCTGAACAGGTAATGCATCGTCATCGCGCTAAATGCAGGGGCGGTTAGGAGGACAGGCATTGTCCCTTCCTTCATCTGACATACGTTTTTATTTTCATATCGGAAAAAAAGGAATTTCTTTGAACAATCACCGGTTATTCCTCAGGTTTGCCTGAGTTTATAACTCAATTCCGTTTAAAAGGAACCATTATTTCCCCTTCTGCTGGGCGGGAGCACTTTTTCGTTCCATAAGTTTCCTGTACATCTCCTCACCAACACATTCCTTTGCGTGCCTGCACCACTGGATGCAGGATTCGATATCATTGTAGACTACAAAACCGCACCCGCTGCATTTCACGGAGATATCATTTGAAAAAAGTTCCACTTCCTCACCGCACTGCGGGCACTTTTTGATCGTGAGGGTGGGTGTCCGCAGGTTCGCGGCACCGGGGCAATGGTCGAGCATTAGTTTCTCATACAAGGTTAGCTAGATCAGATGAATTCATGGGCTGGATTACCCGCTCATCATCAGTATCCGGCGAATTAACAAGTGGTGAGACAGGATACATCGAGATGTTCTCTGCCGGGAACGGTGAGAGGATTTCTTTGAGATCCCCGGCGCTCAAAGGGATTTTTGATAGCCAGCGATCTTCATGTTCTGGCTTGAGAGATTGACGGCATACGGTTGTGGATTTTTGCTACAAGTTCATTGGGTTCGGTCGTAATGATCGTATACGTAAAGCAGAAGTTTTCCATCTGGACATTTCCAGCGATCATAAAGCCCGGCAAATGCAAAGAGCGGGATCTTCGGCAGGTGAAGGTAAAATGGAATCTTTCTTACTGCCTTCTTTTTTCCATTCGAAAAACCCTGATGCCGGAACAAGACAACGCTGGTTTTTCAGCAGCTCCTTTAAAGGAGGATTTTTCTGATAAGGTTTCGGCCCGTGCATTGATCGGTCGTTGTGCCATGCGTAATGTCCTGTGTCCAGTGGGGCACCAGTCCCCATTTCATCATGACAAGTTCATTTTTTTCTTCATGAATAATGACCGGCATCTCATTTCCCGGAGCGATGTTGAACCGTGAACGTGCCCCAATCATCGGGTTGAACACCCTGAACCGGTTGCCGAGATCATCAATAAAGACTAACGAATACCTGCCACACATGGTGCATGATCGTTTCGGATGTTCGCTGAATAAATATATCATCCTGCCGCAGGGAGCCTGAAAATAATCTGCCTGCAAAGACACCCACTATACAAAGATGTAATATCGCCCACTACCAAGTAACTGGCAACTAATGGCAGAACAACAACTTATCTCGACAATAAAGTATGTTGCCGCAACAAAGCCGGCATTTTTCCTGTCAGAGATTATCCCCTATCTCGATGAGCCGTTGCCGGTGCACCAGCTGTTCAGCATCATATCTCCTGAACTTTCCGCTCTGGGACTTATGGCAAAAAAAGGTAAAGGGGATTTTGAGATCAGCCGAATCCCTCCTGCACAACCATATCTGATGAATCAGGAGGAACTTGAACGGCAGCAGCATTTTTTTACAAAAGGGAATTGCCTGGTTCCCTTGCGCAAAGCATCGAAAAGTACATCACAAAAAAAGTTGGAAAAGACTGGAACGATCCGGTCATCATCGAACGGCTCCGCAAGGCAATTGTCGCCCAGAAAGACGACTACTGGAAACCTTCCCACAAACGGTCCCTGCAGTACATAAAAGGCTACAGTGTTCTGGGGTATCTTGCCTACCACTTCCCGGTGTATTTTATCCAGACCGGGCACCTGCTCCTGATGCTCGCACGCGATGGGCTGCTCAAAAAAAGCATGACTATCCTTGACGTGGGAACCGGACCGGGTGTTGTACCGCTCGCAATCGCTGATTTTTATTCACGACTTGATGATGCACAGGCATCGATCTATTCCGTAGAACGGTCAGAAGAGCATATCGAGGCATTCACCTATTTACGCGATGCTTTCGTACCCAGGGGGGGCAGAGTATCCATTAAATCTCCGATTAAAACAGATATCAGATCACTCGACCTCACCAGACTTCCGGAAAAAATCGATCTGGTTATCTTTTCCAATGTCCTGAATGAACTTCCGGATGCCACCATGGAAGTCAGGGCTGACATTGTGGCACTCATCTCAGAGCGACTCGCTCCCGATGGTTCAATCCTGATAGTCGAACCTGCGGATGAGGAGAACGCGACCCGTATGCGATCACTCACCATTGCGCTGCAAAAAAAAGGGCTTTCTATCTATAGCCCGTGTTCATTCATCTGGGGTTCAACCTGCACTGCCCCCCGCTGCTGGAGTTTTGAGACTGCACCTGCGATCAAACTCTCCCGGTTGATGGAGACGCTTGCCCACTGCGAGGATTCCTACCGGTACGTGAACACAGACATCAAGTACAGTTATGCAATCCTGCGAAAGGATGGCAGGAGAAAGGAGAATTTCCGGTTACCCGTCGGATCAAAATTCCTCCGGTTATCCAAACTGCACCTGCATGTGGGAAAACGGATCAACGTTGCCGGGGTAAAAATGTCCGGGGAACTCGGTGATGCACGGTCGCATGTATTCAAGATATGTGACGGGACTGCGAAAACACCGGTGTATGCAGTGCTGCCTTCCTATCATATCACACCGGAAAATGACCTGATCACTTCAGCACCGTATGGATCAATCCTTGAACTGCGCAATGTACTGGTGCGGTATAACAAGACCCATGATGCGTATAATCTGCTGGTGAGCCGGAATACGAAGGTCACTTTTGTCAAAAAGGAGACAAGAAATTCTGAAAAATTTTAGGGTATAGTCATATTCTGGCGACTAATTTCTTGTTGTATTGAACGCCCCCCGCCCCCCTTGCGCCAGCCCTGCCCCCTTTGGGGGCGGGGGCACATGCGATTCATCGGTAGTACCGGTATACCTGATCCCTGGTTATACAACGCCATCGCAACCGGGGCGCCATAGTGGCGGGGCGAAGCCCCTGGAGCGTCCCGCGTTTTTGGTCCTTTGAACAGGAACACTTTTTCGATTTGAATTTTGGAACACTATGCTGATTACATTTTTTCTCGTCATTTCCTGTACGAGTTGGTGGTTAAAATGGCACTATACCCAATTTTAAACAAGAATGAGATTGAATACCACGATAGTTATCAGGAGTAAAACGCACGCATGCTTAACACCCGCTGCAAGGGATGACTCCCCCATCTGGCCGGGCAATCAAGCCGGAGAAAAATGCCTGGATAAGGCACGCATGATAGAGGAGCCTTCCAAACGTAGCGATCGATATTGTTCCAATCCCCGAAAGGATTCCGGTTGCAGAAATTCCCTGCGTAGAGATATTTGCCAGGACGGGGAGAAACTGCATTGTCAGGACCGCCACAACAAAAAGGAATACAAAAAATGCGAGATACACAATAACCGTATAGATAAACATCTCCGCATGGCGCTCTTTTTTGAGCATCTCGGTCATTTTTGCATCAGCGGCAGCAATGGAAAGCACTTCACCGATCTGCCCGCTCATCTCACTTGCCTTGGTAATCAGCGTGACGGTCCGTGCAATCGAAGGTGTGCTGACCCGCTCTTCAAACCTCACCAGTGCTTCGGTAAAATTCGCACCCCAGTCCATATCCTTCTTGATTTTCCTGATTTCATAACTGATAAGCCCAAGATTGGTGTTAACCATGATTGAAATTCCCTGGGCAATGGTGAGTCCGGACCTGGTTGATCCCGGCCATTCGTTCAAGGAAATCCGGGATAAGTTCCTGAATGCCAAGAACTTTTTTAGCCCAGATTTCATAGAAGACAGCATAGGGAATGAGTACGATGAGCAGTGCAATTACGATATGATCATCGATGACACTGATAAATGTCTCAATGTTGGTATAGTGAGGAACCTGTAAAAAAGCTAAAACAATATAGAGAATGGCAATAGGGATAGTAACATACAGGGTAAGATTGACGTTTTTGATAAAACTCTCAAGGGGATGACGGATAAAATGAACAAAATTCCTGATCCGGTCGTATTTTTTCAGTTGCTCAAAGAGGGATTCTTCATTGTTTTTCTGTAAATTCCGACATCTGCATAGGTCCTAAGCCATTTTGTCCTGATATATCGTTCGGTCTTCTCAGTCATTGTACTGACAGGAGATTAATAAGAAGAATAAATACCATTGATCCGACAGGCATGATTGCGTAGGTCACCAGAGTCAGCTGAAATACCGCTGATCCTCCCATCATCCCCATAACAACCATGATGATAATCAAAAAAAGCGGCCCCGCAACAAAGAGAGTGACATAGGACTCGGCCACAAGAGAGAGGAGATTGAGAAACTGTTTCTGTTCAAAGCGTGCTTCTTCCTGGTACAACCTGACCCGCAGAGAGAGAAACTCTGCCATATTCCCACCACTCTCAATCACCGAAAGCAGATCCTCCAAAAAATCCTTAAACTTCTCAGAGGGGGTAGTTTCAGCGAGATGGCGAATTGCAGTTACGACATCGTACCCGAAAAAGTCCGCATCTCTTACAATCTGGCGAAAATCAAGAGCAACTTCACCATAAATATCCGCACGATCTGAAAGGGAGCGGAAGATAGTCATCAGCTGGGCACCTCCCCTCCGCATCGCGTACATATACGCAACCGCATTATGAAGGGTAAGGTTGATTTTTGTCGCACGATTTCTCTTTTCGATACCCGGGGAGTCTTAAAAGAACGGAAGTATCCGATATATGTTCCCAGGATGAACGATAACAATCACCGTAAATATCTGGATATACAGGATGCCGGATCGGTGGTACTCAGGATTGATGGGAAACGGGATATTGAATACATTGTAGATGCCGATTTTTCCGATCTGGATCTGCAGGGTCAGGAACGTGCTGACAAAATATCCAAGCAGCAGCAAAAATGAAAGCCCACCAGAAATGCGATCTTAATCGATCGCCAGATAAACTGCTCAAGAGTCAGGCCCGATCCTGACTGATACCAGATCTGCGTGAAGCGTGAATAACGGAGGGGGTCGTGTTGTATCCATTTCCTGATGTAATGTCTTGACATTCATTGGAATACCTTGTCGCAGGTCAGCGATATTGGCAAGAACCTTCGGGGCATCAATATAATAGCAGTGAAAGAGGGATGCAACAGAGATATAATCCTTTATACCCTGTTTTTTCATTGCCACAAGAACGTTTTTTCGTGTGCTAATTTCAGATTCAAGCTGTTCCCGGGTCCATCCCCGTTTTTCAGCAATTTCAGCATATATCTGCGACCGCCCGGTATAACTGAACATGTCGTGAACGGGATCGTACACAAAGACGTTATTGACCCGCAGGTTTCCGGTTGAAGGATCGATTCCGGCAATTTCGACAATTTCCTGGACACGACGGACCCGTTCTTTCCCGCGATAGATCAGTGCCTGAACACTCACGATATTCAGTGCCTGCAGCATATTTCTTGGGACATTCAGGGGTTCACTTTCAAGACGGTGAATAGCCGCATCAACACTTCCTGCATGCATAGTTGAGAACGTGGTATGCCCGGTATTCATTGCCTGGAAGAGCGTCTGTGCCTCAGGACCCCGCACTTCCCCTACAAGGATGAACTCAGGACGCTGTCGCATGGCGGACTTTCAACAGGTCAAACATATTTATGGCATTTCCTCCTTCAGCAGAGCCTCGCGGGTCACACTTGCGATCCAGTTATCATGATAGAGGGTGATCTCGCGGGTGTCTTCAATGCTCACGACCTTTGCAACCGGGGGGATGAAAAGGGAGACTGCATTGAGAGAACTGGTCTTTCCGGATGCGGTTCCACCAATAAAGATCAGGCTCTTGTTGTTTTCAATGGCAAGCCAGAAATACGCGAGTGACTCCGCATTGAAGGTACCGTTTTCCATCAGCTCGACCGGAGAGAACGGGTCTTCCCTGAATTTCCTGATGGTAAATGAGGTACCCCGTGTTGTCACCTCAGTAGCCAAGGGTGAGCTGCAGTCTTGACCCATCGGGGAGGGTAGCATCGACCATGGGTGAGCCGGTCGAGATGTGCTTTCCTGAACGCTGGGCAAGAGCAATTGCGAGTGAGATTGAGGACATCTGATTCAAAGGCGATATTGGTTTTGATGTTGCGGTAATTGCGGTGATAGAGGAACAGGGGGATGTTGTTACCATCACAGGAAATATCCTCAAGCTGGGAATCCTTCATAAGGGCATCAATACGGGACCATCCCGATGAAATTCCTGATTAGATAATACTGGAGTTTGAAAAGGGACAGGGAATCAGGAGTTAGTACCATAATCATCGATAAGATCATTTATTTTTCCAGGAGAATGCGTTTGGGATCCTTTTTGATCTCATCGGAGGAAAGGATCAGGACATCCCGCAGGTCCTCATAAAGACGTTCGAGCAGCTCGTATTCAAATTCAGAAAGTGCCGGTTCAGACAGGAGATACTCTTCCTGGTTGGTCTTCTTATTGAGAGCGATTACTACCAGTGAGCACCCTTTTTCAACCCAGTAGCGATCGATTTGTTCATAACTCAGGTGGAATCTGCGCTTCAACAAGCGTCCCATACCGTTCAAAATCATATTCCACAACAGGTGTTTTGACTCCTTCTTCTTCAGGAAATGAAAATAGTGGCGATAGGTGGAATCGGGTGTGGTTGGCTCCGTTTTCTGTTCCTGGTGCGGGAACTACTTTTTTTCCAAAGTCAGGATCCAGTCATGGATAATTCATCCGTTGCCTTGAGCGATCGCCCTTACTTTTTAAAGTTTTTAATTGATATGAAAGACATGGACTATCTGGATAGGTACTCATCCCCTTCCTTCTCGCTGAATCATTTTTATTCTCTCGAATAATAATTCGGGAGATCATTTTATATAATTATGTAGTATTTCAGGAAGATTTCATCGTATTTTCAAGTTTTTATTTCGTTTTCATCATCCGATTTTTAATAAAATGACAGATATCTTTATCACAAATCCTTACGAGAGTCTCTTTTAAGAAGTTAAGTTACTATCGTTAGTGAGGATATTTTTATGCAGAAATTGAAAAAACGTAAAAATGCCAACCGGTATCAAATCCCTCGACCCGATCCTTGGGGGAGGTGTGCCCTGCGGGATCCGTCATTCTTCTTCTCGGGGATCTTGGGGCAGGAAATTATGAATTCGTGTTCAGTTCCCTGGTAAATACCCTAAACGTCCAGGAAAGGCAGTGCACCAGAAGGTGTTATTGCTCCAAAAGAAGTGCGGTACATCACATTTACCCGGTTAAAAGAGGATGTGAAGCAGGAAGATCATCAATTCGTTTTCAATCGATGATATCGCCACGACTCGTGGACAGGATCCAGTTTGATGATCTTTCGGAACATCTATTTTGACGGCAGCATGGTTCCTGATGAATGGTATTGTAAAGGCGATATAAAAACCCGATTGCAGAAACGATCGGGTCATGAGAGTATTTTTGTCCAGATTTCAAACGTGATAAATGCTGTACAACCGGACAGCCTTGTTGTTCTGGATTCTGTAACAGAAATTGCAACCCAATGCAATACCCCTGCCCTCTGGAACAACCTGACGGGATTCCTTCGGGGGTTACAACGTGTGGCAAAACAGAGGAACATCACCCTGTATCTGCTCCTCAGCCGGGGTATTCTTGATTCTTCCAAAGAAAGGGAACTGGCAGATATTGCCGATGCCGTTTTGCTCTTCAAATGGGAGGAGAGCTCCGAGTGCCAGGAGACAACGCGTGATGTATTTCGAAAAATTCCGGGGAGTAATGCCCCATCTTGAAGAACGCGATCTGGTGAAATTTGCAGTCCGTATCTCCACTATCCAGTGGATTTGAAGTGAGCAATATACGGGTGGTCATATGAGCACAGAGAGAGTAAAAATCGGTATTGACGGGCTTGATGCATATGATGGGTGGGGGTCTCATCCCTAAAAGCATCTGTGTAATTATCGGAACCTACGGTACAGGGAAAACAACATTTTCCCTGAACTTTATCTGGGAAGGACTGGAAAAACAGGAAAATGTCATATATATCAGTCTTGAAGAGAGTAAAGACCGTATCCAGACCTATATGAAACAGAAAGGCTGGGATATTGAAGATTACCTTGACAGGTCACTCCACATTCTCAAACTCGATCCAACTGATTTTAATATCGCCAATAACCGCATAAAAAATGAACTCCCCCGGCTCATTGAAGAAGTGAAGGCAACACGGGTGGTGATTGATCCTATTTCACTTTTTGAAGATCTTTTCACGAGTGATGCAGAACGCAGGCAGGAAATGTACCAGTTTGCCGAAGGGCTTCGTGATAAGCAATGCACTATCGTGATGACTTCAGAAACGCACCGGGATAATATTTTTTCAAGCCGTCATGGGCTCATAGAATACCTGGCTGATACCGTGATTCTGCTCCGCTATGTCCGGCCAAGCGACCTGACAAATGTTCACCTCGCTCTCGAAGTTGTCAAGATGAGAATGTCACCACACTCCCGGGAGATTAAACCCTACGATATACTGGAGGACAGGGTGGAGGTATATTCAGAAGCAAACGTCTTTTAAAATAAGGTTCCCGAGGGAACCTGAACAAAAATCCGGAATGAGTGGGAGAAAAAATATTTTTTTTTGCTCCGTAGTTTTTTATTCCATATCAATAACAGCATCAACATAGGTTGTGAGCTGCGTCATGAGCAGGGGATCAAGCCCTTTTTCTACGGCGAGAAAGACACCCGGAGAATCCAGGAGCCGGAGTTTGCTTGTCACGAAATGGATGAACTTGGAGATATTGGTTGAGGGGATGTAAATGAGCATGGTACTTACCGAGTCGAACAGGATACAGGGTTTCTCCTGGGAACATGCATTCAGGACTTCGGTAATCGCAATTCCGAGATCGGTCAGGTTTGAGGGGTTATTGATAAACCGGCAGTTCCTTGCCTCGACCGGGACTTTTCCAATCGCATACTTCGTGATTGCGTCAATAAAATGGATTTTTGAGATATCAAGCATGTTTTTCTCGTACGATGCTACCAGGGTGGAGTAGGGCTGGTTTGTTGTTACGATGATAACGCTGTTCTTATTCTCTATCAAAAACCGGATAATCTCAATATTATTGATCTTCAGGTGGTCAGGAGCCGACATCACCAGATAGAGTTTTTGTTCTCCGGACAGGTTGATGGAAAAGGTCATGGTATTTCCCCCTCACCGTGTTAAAAATTCGCGGTACGCATCCGGAATGTCAGAGGATCCCTCTACGACCGCTGCATTCAGAAACTGCAGGGTTTCAAGGATCTGCTCCATGTTCTTGATCTGGACCTGAAGGGAGTCAAGGGTTTCCGGTGAGGCTACCCCGGAATTTTTTTCCAGATTCTCCTTGATTTCCATAAGATTCCAGAGACTCAGGCGCATGGGATTTTTCATCCGTTGTGTGTACTCGGCCATGAACCCGATAAGTGTCACATTTTTCTTCTCAATTTCCCTCTTGGATTGTAACAGTGCCTGGCTGTATTCTTCTTTTTCTTCAGAAAGCATGGCCACAAGGATAGCAACAAGAACAAACATGGAAGCTCGGTACTAAAGGACCCCACAGAAATTCTCCGGTAAGCGCATAGGAGGTCACGAGATGCATCGCGGCAAGGATCAGGGCGAGCCAGATCGCTTTTCTCTGGAACCAGATCCCCACAATGACGATAAGGACATAAAAAAAATGGGTATAGCCGATGTCGATATTCTGCCAGAAATGCATGACGAGCTCACAGAAAACAGAGACACTGATAAGTATACCAACAATTATTATCTTGACGTTCCGGTCAGAAACTGCCATCCCATCCTTCAAGGGAACTTGCATATGTGATTAGTTATTGCGATGGTTGTAAAATGTTTCGATTCAATGAACATTTTCAGGCAGTATTGCATTGATGACAGGATCAGAATCAGGACATAGTATCTGCTCACCGGACAAAAAAGAAATTACTCCAGAATTGTGTAGCCATTTGGCAGCGTGCCATACAGGGCGTCCGTGTTGGTCACCCGGACATCAGTCACCCCGACTACAACGGTTTCCGGAAGAGTGAACGATGTGGTAATCTGGGTGGGTGAATTCACCGTACCTGCGGGAGCTGTATATATCAGGGTAGTTCCCCGGTATAATCTGACCTGAGCTCCCGTCAGGAAATTGGTGCCGGTCACTACTATCGGGCTGACAACCATACCATCCCTGCCCTGTACCGGACTTATGGCGGTTACGGTGGGTGGGGGGTTTGTAACCGTAAACCGGCCAGTCCGGGACCCCGTAGTCCCATCAGTATTGATAACCCTGACACCGTACGAACCGGCCGTGGCACCTGAGGGAATATTCAGCGTCCCGGATAGTCGGGTACCTGAAATCACATTTACATCGGTCAGGTTGATCCTTGTGGTACCAGAGTAATAATCCACCAGCGCTCCCGGCTGGAATCCGGTGCCGGTAAGGCTCGTTATACTCACTGATGTCCCACGGACTCCTGTCGCTGGGGTGCTTGTTGAGATTGTCGGAGTGGGGCTGTTGACGGTAAAAGTCAGCGTGCCGGATGTTTTTCCATCCGGATTGGTAACCAGGATATTCCATGTGCCCGGGGCAGCCCCAAGCAGGTTAAAGGAGCAGGTAATTTGCGTCGGTGATACCATTGTCACTCCTGTTGCAATAATATCTGAATATCCTGCCCGCGTCAGTCGCACGGTAACTCCCGGCTGGAATCCGGTGCCGGTAAGGCTGACACCCACCGGCCATCCCCGGTTACCGGAACTCACATTTCTCGCAGTGAGGGTTGGTGCGTTGCTGGTTACCCCGAACCCGTTTGTGAAGGTACCGGTATCGGAATACTGGTTGGTCACCGTGACATTTCGTGGTGCGGCTGTTGCCCCGGCCAGGTCAAAGGTACAGGTAATCCGCGTGGCTGATACAATGACGACGTTGGTAGCAATAATATCCGGACCGGCAGAGCTGTTTACGAGACTAACGATGGCACCTGATCTGAAGTTGGTACCGGCAAGATTGGTGATGTTTACCTTCCAGCCGCGAACCTGTGTATTGGGGGTGATTGCAGTGACGGTTGGTGTCGGTGTCTTGACCCTGAACCCGGCCGGTAAAATACCTCCCTGGCCATCGGCATTGATGACCGCCACATTCCACAAGCCCGGGGTGGCGCCGGCAGGAAGGGAAATTGAGCAGGTGATAAGGTTGGAAGACCCCACATTCACTCCAGTTGCAATGATATCCGGATCGCCCGGTCTTATTGAGCCTGACCGTTGCACCACTCACAAAACCATTCCCTCCAACAGAAACCGGTACAACTGTTGAACCCACAATCCCTGACGAGGGTGATATCCCACTGACAAACACACCCGCACCTTTTACCAAAAACCCGTTCGGTAATACCGCCACTCTGCCATCGGGGTTGGTAACCACGACATTACGGGTACCAAGGGATGCACCGGCAAGATCGACCGTGCAGATGATCTGGTTCTGGTTCACCACAATAACACCGGATGCAACAATAGAAGAGGCCGAAGTACTGTTGAGGATAACGGTGGCCCCATTCTGGAAACCAGACCCGGCAAGACTGGTGATCGTGATGGAATTACCCGTAAGTCCTGAGTCCGGGCTGATCCCGGTAATAACCATTGTGGGATTGTTGACCGTAAAACCGTTGGGAAGAATCCCTGATTGACCATCAGTGTTTATCACCGTCACATCCCATGATCCCGGGGATGTCCCGGCAGGCAGGGTAAAGGTACACGTAAGATTTGTTGAGTCCAGTACGATTACGTTTGAAGCAAAGAGATCGGGGTTTCCTGTTCTTGAAATTTTAACTGATGCTCCGCTGATAAAGTTCGTACCAGTAAGATTTCTGATACTGACTGCACTGCTACTGTTTCCGGAATTCGGGGTAAGACGTATTACTGTGGGTGCAGGGCCGGGCAGGAATGACCGTGAAGCCATTGGCAAGGATCCCCACAGCACTCCCGGGATTTGTTACCGTGACATTCCATTGTCCGGTCAGAGCACCGTTCAGATTAAAAATGCAGTTTATTTGGTTCTGTGAAACCACCAGAACATTCGTAGCTGGAATGATGGACGCTCCCTGGACAAGCCGTGCTGTTGCACCATTCACGAACCCGGCACCGGAAATCATCGTGGGAATTGAAGAACCGGTTATACCGAGGTTCGGGTTAATTCCCGTGACAATCGCTGCTTCTCCTGGTGTGGGGATGGCTGTTGGGACGAAGGTGGGCATTCCACCTATAAAATCGGTGGAGACAAGGACAGTCTGTGATGATCCGCCCAGAAAGAGTATCTGCACTTTTCCCGGCAGTGAACCAGAGAGGTAATCAAGAGATTCACCCTGGGACCACGTTGTCCAGCCTGAACCACGGATAGTAAAATTGGATGTTCTATCCACCCCATCCACAAGTATAATCATTTCCTGACGTAAGAGGGCATCCCCGCCATTATGATATACCCTGATGGTGTCGTTGCCATTTGATGATATGATTGCATCAAGTGCAGGGATCTTTTGCGGGAGAGGTTGTGAGGTAACTACAACTCCGATGATTGCAACAGCGATCACAACAACCGAAATAAGCATCACTGAGCCGATCATTTCCGATACAGCAGAGTCATGATATCTGTTCTTTTTCTGTTCCTGCATCGCTGACAACATCCTTATATCCATTTCCCGTTTACCCAGTGTTGAGCGTTTTATCTCATTAGTCTATCTCAAAAAACGGTGGCAAATATCATCATAAAAATACAATAAGATCTCATTCACTCAAAATCTCTATTGCTGAAATCTTTGGGTTCTCCCTACCTTTGATGAAATCGATATCAAGGATACCGTCATGTACCGTAATATGGTAGGTTCCATCCGTTGCTGAGTAAAGACCCGCAGTGGAGAGCAGATAAAGATCCGTGATAACCTGCTTTCCTTCGACTACCACGCTGAATATTCTCGGATTATTGGGATTGATGCCATTGTAGATTTCAGCAAATTTCAGGGTCACCTTATAATTACCATCCGGTACAGTAAAGCGGTACTGTCCGTTACCTCCTGAGAACCAGGTTTCGGTCTGATAGAGGGTCGGATCCATCGTATTCGAGATAGGATTTCCTACCGAATAGGATTGCCGGTTTCCACCGTATCCCCAGCCTCCTGGGGTATATTGCTGGTCTGCAGACCAGAAATTGTTCTTTTTATCAGTATAGGCTCCGTCTCCGCAATTCACCCTGATGTTGACCATGGGCTTTCCTAAGGAAAGAATGACCTGCGGTGAAGTGCCGCTGGTAGAGACCAGTTGAAGACTGTCAGGTACGATCTGACCTGCAGGGATATCATATCTGAGTGTGTCACCAACAGACCAGCGTGACCAGGGGGTTCCATCCATATTTTTAAAAAAGTTCTTCGTATCGTTCCCGTTTATCAGGAAAGAAACGTCTTCTTTCCGGAGGGTATCTCCGCCTTCATGGCGGAGGAGGATAGAATGATCAATCGTTGTGAAATCCACATCAAGCGCAGGGATCTTCTGCTGGGGGGGATTGGAGAGTATACTGACACCCAGCAGAGCTACTCCTGTTCCGACTACCGCAACAAGAATAATTGCACCAAGAGCATCTGAAAGGCCGCTGTCAGGGTATATATTCCTCACGGCATGACTCCACCGGCGCCATGTATTGTGGTTGTGTAGGTCCCCCTGGCTGCGATCACATTGATATCGTTCCAGCTGTCAGACAGGTCGTAACCATATATCGTGATATAACTCTCGTTCCCTGCAATACCCGTGGTGAAATTTGGCACCCCGGCAACTGTAGCAGTATAATCAAAATAATTTTTCCACATTGTCCTCGACTGATTGTTTGTGGTATTGACCGAAATTTTTATCCACTTTGTGTTGGCACTGCCGGGAGCATAGGGAAACATACTGACACTGTCAAGATGTGTCTTGACCTGGATTGAACTGCTCCCGCCAACAATCCCACGGTTATTTGGATCAAAGGTGAGGGCATTGATATTTACCGTGACAATTTTATTCGTAACAACGGGGTCATTAATATAATTGAAGGAAATCTCCGGCGGGAGTTTGTAAATAGTGTTGCCATCTCCCTGGGAGAGGAACACCCCTCCCAGCTGATAATAATACGTCTGGGGGATCCAGTAATTGTTCTGTCCACGGTATTCCAGGGATCCCAGAGGGATTGGCGGCACGGTATACGTCATTTCTGTATAGCCATAGGTAACATTCCCTTTCCCCTTGATGTGGGGAGTAAAGTGAAGGGAATCGAATTGGTCCAGGGTAGGGGACAGGAATAGATTGTCGGGATTCTGAAGAGATGATTTCAGCCCGTACGCATCGTCCATCAAATCAACGGTATACGTGCCGGGTAAAATTGTTCTGTAGACGGTAAGATCCTGCACGGTGGGGATTTTACCTTTCAATACGGTGACACTGATGTCTGAGCCGGTATAGTTGGATGCCGGGGTTGAGACAAGACAGTTGACTCCACCACCCGCATTCATGCCAATAACCTGCCCAGGTGGACAGGAAGGCAGCTGCACAACACTATATGCATCATAATATGCCAAACGGGGGGTGAGATTCACCGTTGCCAGCCAGCCCGACCCATTTATCTCGACTCCGTAATAGGTGTCTTTTGAGAGGTCATCTGAGGTTATTCCGGAAATAGTGACATAGATATGTTTTGGAAGATTCTCAATTCGTGCTGGAAGATCTACTGCATCATTTACTGTATCGTTGAGGATGAGAGAGCGTGATGTGAGCAAGAGCATCTCCGGCTCTTTTGTCCGGTCGTTTATTGCAATGACACCGGATGAGCTTACCGGGCTCATAATCGGGATAAAGACTGATTGTTCCCTGGGTATACCCTCCTGCCGTCCCGAGGGTAAACGAGTTGCTGACCGTTGTTCCGACTTTATTGTTATTGAAAAGCGAGTCAAGGCTGAGTTTGTAGCCGACAAACTGGTCTTTTATCTCGTTCATATGAACAATTTCATTCTCCCGGCCCTGCGCAGGAACCCCGTAGGTCAGGTACAGAGAGGCTACAACAACGATCAAACCAATGATCAGTACAAATCCGATCACTTCGGATAGTCCCGATTCAAATGAGTGACAAACCCGGGAATTTTTTATCATTTCTTATGATTCGTATGGCAATGCCTCATATAAATGTTATTCGTCAGAAATTGTGCTTTTTTACGACAGGGTACATGGAAAAACCTATATTTTTGGTCTTATATTCCCAAAAAAAGGAATCAAGGGAAAAGGTCGGATCCCTGTCGTTTTTATAGGGCATGTACAGAAGAGTTTTGTGCTTGGATCACTAATAAATAAGAACGGAATTTCTATAATAGTCTGGTATCCAATCAGGGGGTCAAAGTGTCACTTTCAAAAGGCTGTGTTCTCTGCCATCAGGGCGCAAAGATGGTACTCTTTGTTACGGGACGATGCCACCGCTCCTGCTGGTACTGCCCGCTCTCCCGTGAACGAAAAGGGTCCGATACCGTTTTTGCAAATGAGCACCCGGTTGATATCCCGTCGCAGATGATTGAGGAAGCGGAGAACATGAGTGCCCTTGGCACAGGAATCACCGGAGGAGAACCGCTGCTGTGCCTTGACAGGGTGACCGGATATTGCCGGCTGCTCAAAGATCATTTCGGACCGGATCACCAGATACACCTGTATACTGCAAAGGCTCCCGGCGATGACGAACTGGAGACGCATGAAGGGGCTCGTTGATGAAATCCGGCTTCATCCCCCGCATGAATGCTGGAATACCATACTCGATACTGACTATATCCGATCGGCAAAGCGGGCAAAAGAGATGGGGTTTGATATCGGTATTGAAGTACCCGCACTCCCTGGTCTGGAACAGCTTATACCTGCCCTTCCTTATCTTGACTTCCTTAATATCAACGAACTGGAATGGGGAGAGTCAAACGCGTACCAGATGCGGGAGCGGGGATACGAACTCGCTGATGAAGTGCACAATGCGATTGAGGGGGCAAAAGGCTGGGCTGACGAATTATGCCGGCATGACAAGGTGCACTGGTGTTCATCTGCGTTCAAGGACTCGGTGCAGCTGCGGGAGCGATTGAAGCGGATCGCAGAAAATACCGCCCGTCCGTTTGATGAAATTACTCCGGACGGAACGATTGTGTACGGTGTGCTTGAGCCTCCACTCCAGCAAAAAGAGGTATGCACTCAATTCTGTGAACGGAAATTAGATCCGGGAAGTTTTGAGGACTGCGGTGACCGGATCGAGATGGCATGGTGGCTGCTTGAAAAAAATACTGATGATCTGCCCGGGAAAAAATACGTTGTAGAACGTTATCCCAACGGTGGCATGGTTGTCGAGGTGACCCCGCTATGATCCTGCGCCCGCTTATTGAGCCACTGTATGAGAGGTACCTGAAGGTGCAGTACCAGCATGTACCCAACCATATCGCCATTATCCAGGATGGTAACCGGCGCTATGCAAAAATGCTGGGGATAGACACCCCGAAGGGACACCGTGCGGGAGCTGATAAAACTGAGGAGATGCTTGACTGGGCACATGAACTCGGCATCAGGCATATCACCCTGTATACGTTCTCCACGGAAAATTTCTCGAGGAACAAAGAGGAAGTCGCCCATCTCTTTGCCCTGTTCAAAGAAAAATTTCTTGCAATACTCCACGATGAACGAGTAGACAAGTATAAGATCCGGGTGCAGATGGTTGGCGACAGGTCGATGCTTCCTGATGACCTGCTGGATGCGGTGAATAAGGCTGAAAAAGCAACACAGGATAATACCGGTTTTCACCTTAATATCGCACTTGCCTATGGAGGAAGAAACGAGATCGTGCTTGCGGCCCGTGAGATCCTTTCGGCAGTTGCAAACAACGAGGTCTCCCCGGATATGATTGATGTCCACATGGTAGAGCAGCACCTGCATGAAGGAAAAGGGATCCCGCCGGTTGATCTGATCATCAGGACCGGGAACGATTACCGTACCTCTAACTTCCTCCCGTGGCTTGCAAACGGGCATGAATCGGCAGTATATTTCTGTGCCCCCTACTGGCCACTTTTCAGAAAAATTGATCTGTTGCGTGCTATCAGGATCTATGACCAGCGGGTTTCTGCAAAACGAACCTGAATAAAAATACGGTTTTTTCTTCCAGAGAAAGATCATATACTATATTTCTGTTCACTGCCAGATCACTTGGTGAGAAGGTATGTCGGAGAAAAAAGATCCGGGGGGCCAGTGGAGGCAGACATCTGTTGTTATACGGGCGGATATCTTTTTAAAAGCCGGTGAAATGGGACTGGATATCAGCAATGAATGTAACCAGGCACTCGCTCATCTTGTCGGCGTTGATTACCGGCAACAGCAGATTAACGATCGGGCAATTTCGGACCACACCATCCATGGTTCAGATACCCCTCCCAAAGGAGATGAACAAACAACCCCAAAACCGCGGGCTCCCGTTCTTCACCCGGTCATTAATGCCGATGATCCTGCAGCCATTGCAAAGGTGATGAAAACAAAACGGCAGCCAACGCAAAAACCCGAACCTGAAATTCCGGTTGCCGCTGAGTTCCCTCCACCGGAAACGAATATCCCACTTCAGGCTCCTGTGCACGGTCTTTCTCCTGCTGGAAAAGGAAAGACAGGTGCATCAGGCAAGAAAAGAAAAGATGACGGTCTGAAAAAATTTGTCGCAACAAAGATTACCCGTGTGGATGCAGATGATGCGGTGATCTCAAAAGATGATATGTACCAGGCATTTACCCGATTGTGCAGGGATCATCGGTATGCAACGGTACCGGATCGAAAGGCATTTGCCACTTTACTTAAAAACAAGTTTGCCTTCTTTGATAAAACAGTAAACGGTACTCCCTGCTGGGTGAATGTCCGGTTCAAGTAATCTGTTTTACTTCCCGAAACGCCGTATCCGTGACTGGTAATCCCGCATTATCCGCAGAAAATCCACTTTCCGGAAATATTTCCAGTTCACATCAGAAAAGAAGAGTTCGGAATAGACCGACTGCCAGATGAGGAAATCGGTGAGATGATCCCCCCCGCTCTTGATCACCACATCGGGTGTATATTTGAACGTCAGGTAGGATTCGAGGAGTTTTTCATCCACATCTTCCGGAAGAGATATGATCCTGCGCCATCCTCCGGATACAAGCGGTAATCTCCTCCCTGCCGCTCTTTCCGATCGCAACAACAACATCCATACCGTTCCCGATCACCTCTTCTTTGTCTCCCACATGGAGGATCAGGTGGGCAATGGTGCCGATTTTCCTGATCTCGGATAGGTATTGCTTCATATCATCCGGGAAGCGGGTTGCGATATGGAACGTAAGACCACGAATCACCGGCTTGGCTGAGAGCGTTATGCTTTGCGACAAATGCAGATATCTCATTGCACCATGCAGTAATCAGAAACAGATTCTCCGGGGCATCTGCCATATCCTGCCCGCTGATCATGAAACAGACATGCCCCGGCAACTCGGTGATCTGCCGTTTGAGCATCTGTTCATAAAGCCAGTATATCATCTTCCTCAGTTATTGCCAGATCAATCATTTTTTAAGATGTACCATTTAATTTGGTCAGGTCTTCTTTATAGTGTTGTACCCTTTTCCATTCTGGCGTGACCTGCTGATACTATCATTGAGGGTTCATATCCGTTGCTCGCAGGATTTGCCATAGTGACCCTTACCCAAATCAATAAAGTCGCAGATGCACACAGATATGAAAAGAGATATACTATGCAGCCCTCCCTGCGGGAAGATTACCTGGAAGCAATCCAGCACTTCTCGGAAAAAAATGCCCGATTTCCCCTGCTACGAAGAGCTTGCCGCAGCACTTGGTAAAACCCGTGTCAGGAGTGCGTTCTGATATGGAAGACCTGGTTTCCAGCGGGGATGTGATCTATTGCTGCCTGACGGGGTGATTACCCTGACCGGGCAGGGAAAACAGACCGGGACCTGTGTCATGAAAAAACATGAGACACTCCAGTGTTTTTTATCCGAAATTCTCGGTATGGATTCCATCCTCGGCATCCGATGAGGCATGCACACTCGAACATGCGGTATCCGATGAGACCATTGACCGGTTGGGAAAACTGATAGTGACCCAGGATCACCAGCGGCACCATGGAAAGGGAAGACACGAAAGCGGGCAGACGAGGACACTGCAGGGTGAAACCGATGAGATTCTGCCAGTCAGCCCAGCATCTCTGATTCTCTGAGGGGGAAGAGGTCATCATCCAGTGTATCCATGGCAGGGCATGTGCCCAGCGTCTCCTCGATCTCGGCCTTGTACCCGGTGAACGTGCCACAATTAAAAGAAAATTATCCAATGGTGCGCTTGTCGTGCAGGTCAAAGGATGTGATGTGGCAGTGAGCCCGGAGATCGCTTCTGCAATCGGTGTGGAGCGCTCGCCATGAAAATTGCACTTCTGGGAAACCCCGGTGTGGGAAAATCCCTCATCTTCAACCAGCTCACCGGTCTTGGTGTTGAAGTGAACCGTTATCCCGGATCTTCCGTGTGCACTGGAATGCGGCAATGTCTGCTACAAGCAGGAGAAGACCGAGATCGTTGACCTGCCGGGCATCTATTCCCTTGATGGCAACTCGGAAGAAGAGACACTGGTGCGCACATTCCTTGAACGAGCGGCGGGGCGGATGTCATTGTCGCAGTCCTCGATGCCACAAAACTCGAGAGAAATCTCTACCTCTTTGTGCAGGCTGCTGAATTCTCACCAAAGATGATTGCAGTCGTCAATATGATCGATGAAGCCGAACGGCAGGGCCTGCATCATCGATGCTGATAGCCTTTCCTCACATCTGGGAGTTCCCGTTCTTCTTGCTGCTGCATCAGAAGGAAGAAATATCGACAGGATTCTTCCGGTTGCACTGGGTCGCAGAGGCAACCCTTGCAGGTGCATGTCCCTACGACCACCATATCGAAGCAGCCTTAAAAAGCCTGGAAAAAACGATCGGGACACCCCTGCATACGAACCTGCTCGCCCTGCAGGGTACCGGCGATGATCCGGTGCTCCTCGATGCCGCAGGGGCAATCGCACAGGAGATCGAAATGCGCCACCGGATGTCAGTCGGCCAGATCATAGCAACAAACCGGCACAATTTGTCCCGGGAGATTGCAGCATCAGCAGTCAGACAGGGAGATCGGAAAAAAACCTATGATCTCGACAGTCTGCTCACCCGGGTATTTCCCGGTATCCCGATCCTCTGTCACCATTCTCTTTTTTCTGCTCCTGTCCGTCTTTATGATCGGCTCATGGATGGAGGAGATCATTGTTCAGACATTCACCACCTACATCATCACTCCGTTTACTGCACTGGAATTGCCACCCTTGTGGAACAGAATCGGGTTTTCCCTCCTGATTGCACTGCAGGCAGGTCTTGGGATCGCATTTCCGTTTATCTTTACGTTCTATATCGGGCTCTCCCTTCTCGAAGATACGGGATATATGACCCGTGCTGCATTCCTTGCGGACCGGGCCATGCACCGGATCGGGCTTCACGGGGAGGCAATCATTCCCATGGTGATAGGTTTTGGGTGCACGGTTCCTGCAGTTATGAGCCTGCGTCTGCTCAAGACACGCAGGGAACAGACGATTGCAGCGTTTCTTGTCACCATGATCCCCTGCTCTGCCCGGACCGTTGTTATTGCCGGAATCGTTGCTGCTTTTGTCGGCATTCTCTGGGCATTTTCCATCTACCTTATCGTGTTTATCCTGCATCATTCTCACCGCAGTTGTTCTCAGCCGCATCACACCGGGTGAACAGTTTGGTATGATTGTTGAGATGTCAACACTCCGCAGACCGCAGGCACGTCTGGTGCTGGCAAAATCCTGGCTCAGGATCAAAGAGTTCCTCTTTATTGCGATGCCGGTCCTGATCGTCACCAGCATCCTACTCGGTCTCTTCCAGTATTTCGGTGTGACCGATGCCTTCGAGCAGATGGTTGCCCCGGTAACCGTCACCCTGCTCGGGTTACCTGACTATGCATCCACAGCACTCCTGTTTGGAATCTTCAGAAAAGAACTCGCCTTTGAGACGCTTGCGGTCCTTGCCGGTACCGCAGATCTTGGTTCGGTGATGACCAGTGGCCAGCTCTACACATTTGCTATCGTGAGTGTGCTCTTTATTCCCTGCATATCCACGATTGCCGTCCTGTACCGGCAATTGGGAGCAAGAATTGCCATCCTTACATCGGTTTACACGGTTTTTCTGGGCTTTTCATAGGAGCAATTATAAACATGCTCATGAAATGATCAACCGATAAATGTACTGGTATAAAACAGGGATCGGACAGAATGATCAGGTTTTTTAGCGATTTTGAAACAGGAACCACTAAAATCATTCCTACGATGATTGTGAGGATTTACGTGGATGATTCAAAGGATAACTGGATGAGGTGTGAAATAATGCTGACATTTATCGGTCTCGGGCTCTATGACAAAGACTGATGTCTCAGAAAAAGGGCTCGTCCTGTATCCGGAACGCTGACCACATCTTTCTTGAAATACTACACCTCCCGGCTCATGGGCACATCGTATGAAGAACTCAGAAGATATTATGGAAAACCCGTTCACCTGCTCGGCCGAGAGGATGTTGAACAGCATCCCGAGGAACTGCTGACCAAAGCAGAGAGTGCAGACGTGGTATTTCTCTGTGCAGGAGATCCGATGGTCTCTACTACCCACGCAGACCTCCGGATGCGTGCCGCTGCAAGGGGGATAAAAACAGCAATTATTCATGCAGCATCCATCTCAAGTGCAGTCTGCGGTCTTTCCGGACTCCAGAACTACCGGTTTGGAAAGTCCTGCTCGGTACCCTTCCCGCAGAAGAACTGGTTCCCGACAACATCCATTGATGTTATCGCGCAGAACCTGTCGCTGCGGTTGCACACGCTGGTGTATCTTGATATCCAGGATGAACGGTATATGACCGTCCAGGAAGCAATATATCCTTCTCGAAAAGATGGCAGAAGAAAAAAAGATTCAGCTGCCTCTTTATGTCGGCATTGCCCGGGCAGGATCAGATGATCCACGTGGTAAGAGCTGGATCTGCAGATACCCTGAAATCTGTTGATTTCGGTCCACCACTTCACATCCTGATTGTCCCTGCTGAACTGCATGACATGGAACGCTCCTACCTGGAGAGGTTTGCCGGTTTATGAAGATTGACAGAATGCCGGGTCCTGTTTACTACAACGCTCTCCAGCGACACGGATTGTCTCAGCACCGGAGAGTACTCCTCTCAACACAATCGCTGCCTCTGTTCCTGGAAATGGCACGTGCCTATGAAAGCGACGGGATCACATTTTTTGCTGTCAGGAGATCCTGTCAATGCACTTGCAGGTTTTTACTATGGGTCTGGCTGGCTGCATTTTGGCTTGTCATCCGGACTGCTTGCGATTACGATCAGCCCGCCATGTGCCCTTTTTCAGGACCCTCAGGAGATACTCCCGCTCACCGTTCAGAGCAAAACTTGAAGAGAAAGACATATCGCTATGCACATCTGCTGGACACTGCCCTGTCTTCAGTGAAATGTGCGTCGGAGCCTGCAACAATCAGTCATGATTTTGCAGAGAGAATCTTCTCTATCGCTGCAGTGTATGCAGGACACGGGGATTATCTTCTGAATGCGCGGCTTACGTGAAGATGCCCTTGCCAGTTTCAGTTACGGACATGGCTGGCTCGATGCCGGGGTTACTGCAGGATTCTTCCGCATAGTGGCACAGCGGGATCTCTTCACCGTATAATCGTGATGACTGACTGCCCTCTGGCATTATGTGTCACTGTCCAGACATAGATTCAAGTCATAAAAGCGTTTATACTATGTTCAATAACCTGTTTAAGATACCACGCACAATAACATGTGCCCAATTCAGATGAGGGAACACACATGGAGAAGTCACAGGTAAAATGGCTCTACATTTCAATCGGGTTCTCCCTTCTCGTTTTAGTCATTATCCTGTTTCTCACCATCAACGAAAATACCGTCACAGTATCATCAGGGAGATCAATCCCATACTTCCTGCTTCTCGCATTCTTAACCCACATTCTTACGATGTGCTTCTGGGCATTGCGCGTCCAGAAGATGTCTGGTTCGCTGGGTTACCGGATCGGTTTTTTTTACTGTCTGAACCTTGTTTTTGCCAACCTTCTTGCAGCAGCGATAACTCCCGCACAGGCAGGAGGAGAGCCGGTGCGTGTTCACGAACTTTACCGGGCGAATGTACCAATCGGAGATGCAACAGCAATCGTGATCATGGAAAGGGCGCTGGATGGCATCGCGCTGGCGGCACTTGCAGCTTTTGCTATGATTGTCCTGACTGACCAGTGGAAGAGTCTTGGCGCAATCTCAGAAGTTATGGTGTATATTACCTGGATCTTTGTTTCAGGATGCCTGTTCCTCTTTTACCTTGCCATAAAGCGACCGGATGTTGTAAAAAAAGTTGTAAACCATATTTCCCGCTTCTTCACCCGTAACTGGGAGAGCACCAGGGTGGAGAAACTTGTCGTGCGGGCTGACACGGAGATCGATAATTTCAATGAAGCGGTTATCAAATTTGTAAAAAGTGCCAAAGGGGGACTATTGTGGGGGATGCTGTTTACCCTGCTCTACTGGCTCTCCGAGATTGTTACCGCATCCCTTATCCTTGTCGGGCTCGGGCAGCCACCACTTTTTCTTGAATCATTTGTAATTCAGCTCATCCTTGCAATCCTGATGATGCTTCCGCTCACCCCGGGAAGCTCAGGTATCGCAGAGGCAGGGGCATATTCGATGTATTCCCTGTTCATTCCTGCTATCGATCGTCGGTATATTCGTTGTTATCTGGAGGGTCGTGCTCTACTATTTCAATATTGCACTCGGTATTCTTTCAAGCATCATTATTGTCCGTCGTGAAGCACAATCCAAGGAATGAGGCATTTTTATGCTAACCTTAACTCTTATCTCTGATGACAGCAACCATTGTGCACGGGTATGACGCAAATCAGGTGCGAGGTAAAGGGTGTATTTGTCGCCATGAGCGATGGTGCTACTGTTCCGCTGGTGGTCCTCACTGATGGAGATGAACCCTTCACCTGCCGATATTTATCGGGCTCTGGGAGGCAGTATCCATCAATAGCGCAAAAATCAAAGAAGTCCTGCCCCGACCATTCACCCACGATCTCTTTTTCGATCTGCTTGAAAAATTTTCCATCACGCTGCGCATTATCTTCAGATAGACAGCATCGAGGATGGTGTCTTATTATGCCCAGCTCGTACTCTCGGCAGATCACCACGAGGAGTATCTCGACTGCCGTCCAAGCGACGGCATTGCGCTTGCACTCCGGGGAGATGTCCCCATATTTGTTGATGAAACCGTACTTGCATCAGCAGGGCAGAAAACAGCGGATCTTCCAAAGATGGTTGACCTGTCAACGTTTCTCAGAAATAAGAGGAGTTTATTTTTGGTTTCTGTGAAATTTCATTTTTTAAGGTATGGTATCCCATTATCCATCAGGTACGATGAATGCCACCACCACCGACGGGCACTCCCGCGGCGGATCGGCGACAAAAAAATTTAAAAAAAAACTCATTGCCCGCTGTTCCTCTGATAGGTCTTGAAGCGGCAATCCTTCGTATATCGGACGATTTTCATGGTTCGGATATGAACCAGATTGTCTGCAGTTACTATTTTCGCCGCCGTTTGAGTTCCTGCATCACATCAGACAGATCAATGTCTGCTGCACGCAGTGCAACGAGAAGATGGAACAGGAGATCAGACGCTTCTTCAACGGTACGTTCGTTCACTCCGTTTTTTGCTGCAATAATAAACTCGGTTGATTCCTCACCCACTTTTTCCAGTACCTTATCGATACCCTTGGCATCGGTCAGCAGACCGGCTTGTATAGGATTCCGGCGAGGGATTTTTTGCCCGTTCTCAATAACGGACCAGATTTCTGCAATAACCGCAGGATCAACCGCAGTGTTTCATGCTGCCTCCTGCGTGAGAAGCACTTCCCCGACTTCAAGACCAAAAAACCTGCGGGAGAGGATGCGCGCTTTTTCGATATTGCAGCCCGCCTTTCCGATCGCAATACCAAGGTCACTTCGCTGCCTCACAAAGACATTCACTGGCCCGTTTTCTGCATCCCGTTCAATCCTCACCACTTCTGCGGGTTTGAAGATATTTGCTAATAAATTCCTCCGGGGTATCGGCATACTCGACCATCTCGATCCGTTTGCCGAGCACATTCTGGAGACGTTTGATATTGTCACCTTTTTTACCGATCGCAAGGCCCATGTCTCCCTGGCGGATCACGTAGATCACCCGGTCGAAACGGTCATCAATCACGCAGTCGTTTGCAGTGGATTTTGTAAGAATTCTCAACTCCTCAATATACCGTCGCTCTTTAAAGCCAATATTGCGTTCCATAGTAAAATCAATCCTATTGTATCCGCAATTTTTGGGATATTCGAAATTTTTTTACTGTGCTGATATTTTCCGGAAATCCGGATGATGCACTGTGCCTTAAGATATAATCACACACTGCTTATGTAAAAAAGTTGTGAAGAGATCCTGACCAAATTATCAGCGGATCAGGTATAGTGACAGATACCTGTGCGCTTACCGTGATATCCCCGGGCTGGATCGGGGTTGGTGCTGCTGATTTTATCATTGCATTACCTGCCTGGTAATTCTCAAACAGTACCGGGGAATACCCTCCGCTGATATCGGCACTCTGTACACCAATAATGGTGGTACCCAGTGCACTGGCAACGGTATCTGCATCTGCGCGGGCACGTGCACTGCTTTTTTTAACGCTTCGGTGCGGAGTACCTGCGACTGTTCATCCGAAAGAGGAACTGGATTGAACTTGCCTGGTTGATGCCGTTTGCAACTGCGACATCAATGACATCACCAGTCCTGTTCACATCATGGAGCGTGACGGTCAGGGTATTGGTTACCTGGTAGGTGCTTTGATCTTCTGGTCAAAGAGGACTTTTGAGTAGTCCTCATATACCGGGTAAATATTGTATCCGGTAGTCTTGAGTGCATCCCTTGGAATACCTGCGGCGACGAGTGCATCGATCACTTTTGTCATCTGTACAGCATTGGCCTGCTGTGCGATTTTCACATCGGGATTTTCGGTCTGAACAGAAAAGTGACCTGTGCCCGGTCAGGAGTTCCGATCACATTGCCGCTGCCGGTATGAGTGAATCACGTTTTCGTCACAGGTTGCCTGGCGTTGCAGCTGCAACACTGCCGATACATGTCATCGCCATGAATGACGATGGCCAGAATGAGGAAAGAGATCTTTTTCATCATAATTATCACTTGATCTTGTCGGGAAAGGAGATTAAAGATTGCTTTAACTGCGAAAAAACCCGCAGTTATCGATGCAAACCTGCTCTCCCCAAACTACAATATAATTGAGCACAAATAGTACCCCGATTCAGCATGGGAGCAACAATCGTAGAGAAAATATTTTCTCGAAAATGTGGCAGCGATATACGAGCCGGTGAAGTGGTCATGGCGCCGATTGACGGGGCGATGATTCATGATATTACCGGGCCGCTTGCCATCCAGAAGTTCTACGAGATGGGTGGATCCAAAGTCTTTGACCCGGAACACGTCATCATGCTCTTTGACCACCAGATTCCGGCAGATTCCATTCCGGCAGCGGAGAACCATGTCTATATGCGGAAATTTGCAGCAGAGCAGGGGATTCACAACTATGACATCAATGAAGGTGTCTGTCACCAGGTGGTGCTCGAGAAAGGGAGGGCAGCACCGGGAGAGATCGTGGTCGGGGCTGATTCCCATACCTGCATGTATGGTGCAGCGGGAGCGTTTGCTACCGGTATCGGTTCAACCGATATGGGTTTTGTCCTGAAGTACGGTGCCCTGTACTTCAAGGTGCCTGAGACCATCCGTGCAGAGGTATCAGGGAAATTCCCGAAGCGGGTCGGGGCAAAAGACCTGATCCTCTCGATTGCCGCAGATATCGGGGCTGATGGGGCAACCTACCAGGCAATTGAATTTGCCGGAAAGACGATCTCGAAACTCGATATGGCAGGGCGGATGACCTGCTGCAATATGGCCATTGAGATGGGAGGAAAGGCAGGCATTGTTGCTCCGGACAAGATCACCTGGGAATACATGAAGGGACGGCGCAAGATGAAGTCGTTCGAACTGGAGAGCGATGACGATGCAGACTATGTAGCAAAACGCACCTACAATGTCTCGGATATGGAACCGCAGGTCGCTGTTCCGCATAATGTGGATACCGGGGTACCGGTCAGCAAGGTTGCCGGAACACATGTAGACCAGGTGTTCATCGGTTCGTGCACGAACGGGCGGTTTGAGGATCTTGAGGAAGCAGCAGAAGTGCTGGGCAAGAAGAAGTTCAACCGGAATGTCCGGGTCATCATCATCCCGGCATCCCGGGATGAATATCTAAAGACCTTGAAGGCCGGGCTCATCGAGAAGTTTGTAAAGGCCGGAGCACTTGTGGAAGCACCGTGCTGCGGTCCCTGCATGGGCGGGGCATTCGGGCTGCTGGCACCCGGAGAGGTGTCGCTGTCAACCTCGAACCGGAACTTCAAGGGGCAGACAGGGAAGCACCGAGGGCAAGGTATACCTCTGCTCCCCGGCAACTGCAGCGGCAAGTGCGATCACGGGTGTTATCACCGATCCACGGGAGGTCTGAACATGCGAGTCTGGAAATTTGGAGACGATATCGATACGGATGCCATCATTCCGGGCAGGTTCCTGACCATCTATGATCCCAAGGAACTCGCAAAGCACGCCTTTGAAGGCACAAGGGATGAGTACGCAAAGAAAGTGAAAGCGGGAGATATCATTGTCGGAGGACGAAACTTCGGCTGTGGCTCTTCCCGCGAACACGCCCCGCTCGCCCTCATTGGCGGGGGAGTGAACGTCGTAGTAGCCCAGTCATTTGCCCGGATCTTCTTCCGGAATTCGGTCAATGTCGGGGTGCTTCCCGTAGTCTGCAAGGATGCAGACAAGATTGCAGACGGGGCAAAGATCACCCTGAATATCAAAAAGGGCTTCATCGAAGCGGACGGTAAACAGTTCAGGATCGAACCGGTACCGGAGTTCATGCAGGGCATCATCGATGCCGGCGGGCTTGTGGAATATGCAAAGAATCTTAAAGGAGGTTCCGGTATGTACAAAATCGCAGCGATAGGCGGAGACGGGATCGGCCCGGAGATCGTGGCCGAGGGAAAGAAGGTACTAGAGGCAGCAGGAGAACGGTTCAACTTCGATATCCAGTGGACGGATTTTGATATCGGGGCTGACCGGTATATCAATTCAGGAAAACTCGTCACCGAAGATGAACTTGAGGAACTCTCGAAATTCAAGGCAATCTATTTCGGTGCGATTGGCGATGAGCGGGTAAAACCGGGTATCCTTGAAAAAGGCATCCTGCTTAGCGCTCCGCTTCCATTTCGACATGTACGTCAACCTCCGGCCCATCAGGCTCTTGAGCGGTGTCGAGACCCCGCTGGCCGGAAAGACTCCTGCAGATATCGATTTTGTCGTAGTCCGGGAGAACACCGAGGACTTCTACGTGGGGATCGGCTCCCGGTTTAAGAAGCACGAGAAGAAGGAACTCAACGTAATCCGCGATATGTACAGCGTGAAGTTCGGCCTCGATGTGGAGAGCGATGCCGAGGAGATCGCGTACCAGATTGGGGTCATCACCCGCGAGGGTTCACGCCGGGTCCAGACCTATGCCTTTGACCTTGCCATGCAGCGGAAGAAGAAACTCACCTCCGTCGACAAGGCCAATGTCCTCTCGGACGTGTACGGGCTCTGGCGGGATGTCTTTACCGAAACCGCAAAGAAGTATCCCGATGTCAAGACCGATTTCAACTTCGTCGATGCCGTCACCATGTGGTTTGTCAAGAACCCCGAGTGGTTCGATGTCGTGGTCACGCCCAACATGTTCGGCGACATCATCACCGATCTCGGCGCAATGATCCAGGGCGGGCTCGGTCTTGCACCCGGAGGCAACATCAACCCGAAGGGCACATCGATGTTTGAGCCGATCCACGGTTCGGCACCGAAGTACAAGGGTATGGGTGTTGCAAACCCGATTGCCACCATCTGGGCAGGATCGTTACTGCTCGATCATATCGGGGAGCACAAGGCGGCTGCCGCAGTCGTTACTGCCATCGAGCAGAGCATAAAAGACGGTGTTGTCACAAAGGATATGGGCGGTTCAGCACGGACAACAAAGGCAGGATCGTATATCGCTGATTGGTGAAGAAAGGAAAGTAATTTTTTTTAGTATAGTGTAATTTATCCAGCTCTGGAGAATTTCTTTTGCTATGATATGAAATATAACGTACTTGTTCGATGAAGGAAGGGACCGTGCCTGTCCCCCGATACCGCCCCTGCGCTTATTGTGATGATGTATTACCTGTTCGGGGGGATATCGTAGGGGGAGCCACAGCGTGGGGGTGAAACCCCCGTGGGCATTCAGATTTTTTAGGGAACATTTCTAGAGAAACAAAAATTAATTCTCCAATCAATAAGTATCACGCTCCCATGGTCCTTTCGCCAAATCTTCACCCTGGCATCGTGGCAACTCCCAAACCCCGACAGCCCTGAATACAGGGTCCATCAACACGAGAAAGTGATGCTTGAAAATCAGAATCACTTAATTTATGTTTCGTTTTAGTTTCAAAATTTTAAAAAAAAATCGCCGCAAGAATAAAAAATTCAGGGGCTGGACTGAGTCTTTATCCTTTTTTCACCGTTGAACCGCTGGCCCTGCCAAAATCTGCAGTTTCAGTCCCGGATGAGTTTTTTTAAGTCCTTGGGAATATCAGGAAACTCTTCATCCTCATCCTCATCTGAACCACCCGAGATAACATACCGGAAATAATTAATCGGCCCTTTTGTAGTCGGGGATGAAACGCGGGTCTCGGTGCGTTTTTTGACACTGAAATCCTTGAAGAGATCTTCAGCTTCTGCAACCGCTTCTTCCACCAGCTTTTTCTCGGTTATATCCGTTATGGAGCCGACAATTGAGACGGTCTTCCCGTTCTTCACTACCGGAATCTCGTTGACCTCAACCCAGATGATACGTCCATCCTTTCCGGCTCATCTCCAGCCGGTAGGGGGGTTCACGTCTCCCGGATGAAATTGCCCTTATCGTTCGTTCAAGACCCGCGGCATTCACCGGATTATCGGTCAGGTAATCAGTCCACACGCGTTTTCCTGCGTGCGGACGGCAACCCAGCAGTGTGCGTATTCTCGGACTGACAAACGTCACCACATGATCAGGATTATGGGAGTAGTACATCTGGTTCCCACTCTCAAGAACGAACATGAGCTCATCGTCTTTCTTTTTAATTGCCTTCTGCTCATGTTTGATTCGGGTGATATCACGACCGGATGCAACGATTGCCAAAACCGTAGTGCCATTTTCAAGAATCGAATGCGCAGACCAGCTGATGCATCGCATTCCTTTTGGTGTATGTATCCACTGCTCAACAGTACAGGAAAATGGGGGGCGGAAAAGTTTGGTCATCTGCGTGGCAATCACATCGGAATAACGCTCACTGATAACCGGCATGAAAACGCTGCCGATCAGATCCTCCCGGGTTTTTCCGAGGATATCGCAGTACGCAGAATTTACATAAAGAAGGCGACCCTCCGGACTGAACTTGACGATAAGATCCTGCAGCGACTCGACAAGATCCCGGTAAAAATTCTCCGTGTCTGTCATGATTCCCGCCCCCTTCATGAGTTGTTGAAAAAGATGTTTCCTTTCATAAAAAAAGGAAACTCCCTCTTTACTAAGGATCATCTGTTGCAGGACTATTAATGTTGCACGATATGTGCAAATTCCTGATCTCTCAGGATTATACCGCTGCAGATATTCGCTTCTGATCCTGTGATACTCTTCGCATCCTGTACAACTGCAGGGTCTGTTCCGGTATCTTCACGATGAAGGCATACCGATCTTTTCCGTACATCACGTTACGGAGCGCTTTAAGGGATACGGTGAAACTTCCGTCTTTGAAAAGATCTATATTCAGGGCTTTGCCGGACACTGATACCTGGGCAAGACCGCAGGTGGATCCCAGATAGTAATTCCAGTTATGGGTCAGGTCTTCCACCTGGACAAATACCCGGCCAGTAATAGCACCTGCAAGGCCGGCTACACGAATCGCATATCGTGACCCGTGGATATGTATCTCGATTACTTCGTGCATGACCCCATCACTGTCAAATGCCCTGCATCCGGTCCTTTGGAGATATCCTGCCTTTTCCATCATACACGACCACCTTCAGTCGTACTACGGCGTTGGGAGCATGGGTATATAATCCATCAGCCTGCGCAGGGTGAAAGTGACCGGAAGATCTTAAGAGCGCCCGGTAATCGGTACCATAAATGGCCAGAAGTACGCAGTCTCGTTATTTTTTCCTGGTCCATGCATGCATTCAGTACATCCTCGACAAATGAGAGGGTGCCCGTAATACCTGCAACAGAATGCGGGGCCAGCTTCACCATCCCCCTGAGTGGAGGTGTAAGGCCGACAAAAGCCCGCTTGCTATCCACAGACCGTTCAAACGATGACCCTATTACGAGATCGGGATTATACTGCCGGATAAGTGACGTTACCTGGGAAAAACCCTGCACATGCCCACCGGGATAGGTAGAGGTACCCGGGTCATTGCGGGAACCAACATACAGGATATCTGCATCAAGGTAATGCTTCAGGGTTCCCGCTGCAAATGTTGCATACGAAAAACCACTAAAAATTACTACCTGCGGGGGATCAAACCTGCGGAGAAACTTATCACATGCCCTGACAATTCTTTCATCTTCCCGTTCAATTTCCTCTTTCAACCGGACTGATATCTGCTTCCGGATACACCGAGGCAATTCTCTTAAACGTTGCGCTTATCTCTTCAAACCCGAGCGTTCCTCCCAAGCCATGAACCGACACCACTGGAAAAATCCATGTTTGTTCCAATCGTATATCCGGCGGCATGCCCCACATTCTCAAGTCGGTCCGAGCAAAAAACAGTGCCAACGGGTACCGATGCACAACCCAGCAACCGCATAATTTCCCGCACATTGCCACAGGAAAATGGATCGAAAAGACAGACACCATCAATATTTATCCCTTCGTTGTCAGGATCAACCGATGGTGCAAGAACGGAAAGCGCCTTTTTATATCCTGCCTCCACATCTCCGGAAAAACCCGGACTGTCGACAAGGATCACATCGTAGTTTTTGAGCATCGACCTGTACATCCTCACCGAGTATTGCAGGAACGCAGGTCATAACCACAGCAATCTTTTTACCCTTCTCAGAAAGCCCGTCAAGCACTTCATGAAGTCGCTGCTCTGACCCGAAAATTACCTCGTTCTCCAGGATAAAGGTGCCATGGAGAGGAGCATGAAGGAGCGTGGTAGGATAATAATAGCACCCGCTTGAGCCATGGATAACCACCGTTATACCATCAAAACCGGCAAGACATGCCGCAGCTCCGGTCATAGCACACGGCCAGAGAGGATTTTCGCACTCAGGCATGGATTGCACGCCTCCACCGATGGAGCATCCGCCTGACACCGGTTGTCCCCACGGGAGGTGATATCTCAAGGGGAACCCTGCATCCGTCATGATCTATCGTGATATCGATCTGGTCTGCAACTTCGCAGGCAAGCTTGAAAGTATCAGTATCTGTAAGGACAGGATCAAATGTTATTGAAGTGCCGGTAATATCTTTAAATTCTGCAAGGATCTCTTCCTGCAGGACCTTTTCCTCACGTAACAGCTCGCAGGTAATTCACACCAAAACTATCTGCAACGGACTCAAGAAAGCCGATTGTTCCTGCAAGTCCAACCGGAAATGAGGAAATAAAAGGTGTAGCGAATCGTTGGTGTAAGCCGTTTGCCAACAGTACGCAGGTCATCGTCACGAAGAATGTTGAGCCGCGCAGCCCCAAGACGGGTTATGTCAGTCATGGAGCAATCACGCACGAACCGCAGATTTACGGATATGCCGAGTGCTGATAAGTAACCGGGTAACTTCTGCATAGTTCTCCTCAACTTCATACTCGAGATTTTTCTCACCGATAATATTCACGCACCAGTCCTTTGTGACAGGGTTCTGCAGTATCAGCAATAGCACTGAGGGCATTATTCACCCCATTCTGGAATGTGCCCCCGAGAAATCCCGCCGCTGGGAACAGGTAATAACCGGCACTCCATAGTCCCTGCTGCAGACGCCGCAACATCATCACCAATGGTATCAACAATGCAGGTTGAAAGCACAAAAATTGCACCGACATTTCGCTCTGCAACCGCATCAAGAGTCCGTTCGAGCGCCCCTTCCCCGCCAAAAATAATATCGCTCTCGGAGAGCCCGGTTGAGATCAAATCCGGCAGTGATGACCGGTCATTATCAAACCCGGTTGCATGCAAAAGGGAAAAGTTATGATGGGTGCACCCTTTTGGCCCATGGACAATAGTGACGGTATCCCGGACATGGGTAGTCACCGAGAGTGCCCCGGTAAGAGTGCACCCCCCGAATCTAGATATATGAATAGGCAAGGGATTCGAGGTCATCAATCTCAAACGGGGTCGGGATAGTAAAACGGGTATTTTTCATCACACGTTCTGCAAGGGATGCGGTAACATTGCTGCCTGTGCAGAGGCAGGTTCATACTCAATCACCGTCTTCCGGTTGAGTTCTGCAAGCTGCACAACACGATCCCGGGGGATATACTGGATAAGCGAACTGTTCACCCGCTTTGCAAACTCTGCCACGAGTTCTTCTTCATGAGGCTGGTTCTTTGCATTGCAGATCACCCCGGCAAGCCGGCAGGTGCTCTTTGTCCGTGATGAAAGGCGTTTTATCGCTTTGCAGATGTTATTCGCTGCATACAGAGACATCAGTTCCCCGGAGGTAACGAGATAGACATCCTGTGCATAACCCTCCCGCATCGGCATGGCAAATCCCCCGCAGACGACATCGCCGAGCACATCATACACAATGACATCGCCTTTTAAGTGCCCCGAATTTCTCGAGAAGCTGGAACGTGGCGATAATCCCCCGCCCGGCACACCCGACACCGGGTTCCGGTCCTCCTGCCTCCACACAGCGGACACCGTTAAACCCGGTAAACTCGATCTCTGAAAGAGAGAGTGCGGCTTCGCCCCGCACCCGGACCAGATCCATGACGGTAGGAATAAAAGTTCCCGTGCATCAGCATCCGTGTGCTGTCCCGTTTGGGGTCGCACCCGATCTGCAGGATATCAAGCCCCATACCGGAAAGTGCAGCAGAGAGATTGGCCGAGGTGGTGGATTTCCCGATACCTCCCTTGCCATACAGGGCGATCTGTTTCATCACCGTACTATGGAGCTGGCAATTTATATTAGATCTCCTGATGTTAAGAAAAGTAAAGTTGTGTTGCAGAATTCATCAGTGCATGTTATACAAACGAATTATTCAGTCCGTCCTGCCAAACAGAGCCATAATGAGCATCACTACCGGAATCACTTCCAGTCTGCCCACCCACATCACGCCAGATAAAGATCCATTTTGAAATGATAGGCATATCCGGAGATACATACCCGGTACCCAGACCACAGGTTGAGAATGCTGAGACAACTTCAAAGACAATCTCGGTCAATGAAAATGTTGTGAGATGGAACTGCATAACGGCAAGCGTAGCAATAAAGATGGTAACCACCGAGAGGATGATGATGAGCATGTTCTTTGCAGCCTCCAGTTCTGCGGTTGCCTTTGGGATCACCCGTCCTTCGATCTTGAACGGCAGGAGCACCTTCCCGCTGACAAAGAGACGGCGGAACCACCAGAGCAGGGCACGGAAGGCAAGCGTGACCCGGTGTAGTTTAATACCGCCGGCAGTACTGCCGAATGCTCCCCCGATAAAGGTAAGCATGGTGAGGAAGAGCATGGTTACACTTGCCCAGGTATGGATGTTTGCATTCTGAAAACCGGTAGTTGTGAGGGCAGATACGGTCATGAAGAGACCCTGGTTCAAGGCCGGCAGAATTCAAGGTTGTTAAAAAAAACCAGATCATAGGTCAGGACAGCAATCCCAATACCAATAAAGAGAAAGAAGAGTTTGACCTGTTCATCCCCAAACAGGCTCCAGCGCCGGTTTTCCACGATAAGATAATAGAGTTTGAACGGCAGGGCACCTGCGATCATGATCGGGATGAGGATGAGTTGAAGTGCACTGTTATTGATAATACAGGATTCCCCCTTCATGCAGGGTAAACCCTCCGGTTGATATTGCCGCAAGAGCAAGATTGACCGATTCCCATAAGGAGAGACCGGTGAACAGGATAAGACCAAGGGCAAAAAAGGTAAGAATCCCGTAAATCTTCCAGAGCGCCCGCCCGGTAGCAATCACACTGGCATCAGCGGTTCATCCCTGCTTTCCGTGCGGAAGATCTTTGAACGGAAAAGACCGGTACTGCTGGCCATTGCAATCGTAAATGCAATAATCCCGATGCCGCTGATCCACTGCATATAGGATCGCCAGAAGAGGAGAGTATGGGGGGCAGTCTCCAGCGACCGCATCATGGAAAACGCTGTCCCGGTCCATCCTGCCATCCCTTCGAAGAGTGCATCGGTAAATCCCATATGCAGCCCGAGCATGAACGGCAGACCACTCACCATTGCACTGGTAAGCCAGAAGAGGGCAACCGAACACAGTGCAGTCGAAAGTCTCACGCCCCGACTCGGTGCGGGGCAGTCTTCGTATGAGCATACCGAGGATAAAGAATGTGACAGGCACCGCCGCCATGGGCAGGAGCATATTCCACTCGGAAAAGAGAATCGCAACGATGAGCGGGAACACAGGTGATCGGGGCAATAAAGACAAAAATATCCCCGAGATCTGCAATAATCGTGGAAAGATGCTCAAACCGGTGCATCGCTAAAGAATTGCCACTGGGGCTCTATTAGTGTTTGCCTCTCGTCAGAATGAAAGAAAAAAGGTTTTTTGTGCATTTTTATCACGCTTTGTTTGTCCAGAGCCCGTGCACATTACAGTATGCCCGTACCTTGGCATTTGTATCAGCAGTACAGAACTCGGCTTCAGGTTTTTCCCCGGGTTTAAACCCCCTGACATAGACATTCTCGCCAGTCCTGACTTCAACCCACTCGATATAGTGCTTCTCTTCCATGGGGTGGGGAACTGATCCGACTTTCACGATAATGCCCGTTGCAGATTTTTCAACAACCGGGACATGTTTCTCTTTTCCCTGCATCGCAGTCTTTTCCTGCTGCAGGATCATCGGTTTGCCGCAACAGACCAGAATTCCACCGGATGCATGGACAACCTTGGTGATATTTCCGCACACTTCACATTTGTATACTTCAAACATTTTTGTCATAATCATATCCTCCTTTCTTACACAATGTTGATCTCGCGATGCTTCTTTAAGATATCGTCTGCAAGCCGGTCGAGTGCCTGTAACGTTGTTTCATCCGGTTGACCTTTCACCATAACCGGTTCAAGGACTTCTACCTTGACATGGTCTAAGCATCTTTACAATCGTTTCGACAGTTTTGCCCCCCCAGCCATACGATCCGATCACCGATGCAAACCGGACTTTGGGTTTGAGCAGGTTGGCAAGATAGGTGGCATACACGACCTGTGGGTGGGGGCCAAAGAGCACGGTAGGTGTTGCTACCACCACAGTTGCTGTATCCACCAGTGCAAGTGCCAGATCCCCGATATCCGTACGGGTCAGGTTGAACGGTTTTACCGTGATCCCGCGGGCGATCAGGGCATTGGTGAGGTGCTCTACCATTTTCTGTGTGCTTCCGTGCATCGAGACATACGGGATCACAACTTCGTTTTTCACAGTATCCGATGTCCAGTCAGCATATGCATCAAGAATGAACTGCGGGTCTCTGGTGGATCGGGCCCATGACTGGGTGCGATCATTGCAAGCGGGAGTGTTTTTACCATCGTCAACGTACCCTTTGATACTGTTGCGGAATGGCATCATAATCTCGGCATAATACCTTTTTGCGGACCGGATAGATCTCGGCTTCATCGGTCACATAGAGATCGGATGTGGCCGTGTGGAACCCGAAGAGATCGCAGGAGAAGAGGATTTTGTCCTCACGAAGGTAGGTAATCTGGGTCTCAGGCCAGTGTGTCCACGGGGTGAGGAAAAATTCGAGGGTGCGGTCGCCCAAAGAGAGGGTTTCTTTGTCCTTGATGACCTGGAACCGGTTTGGCGGCAGGTGGAGCAGTGCGATAAGAAAGTCTTTGCACTTCTCGTTGGTCACCACGACCGCATCCGGGAAAAATTCCAGGATCATCGGCAGGGAACCCGAATGATCCTGTTCAGCATGGTTGACGACCACATAATCGATCCGTTCGACATCGAGCTTGACAAGGTTTGAGATCAGTTCAAACTCTTTGGTGGGATCGACCGTATCGATCAGTGCTGTCTTCTCGCTGCCTTGAACAAGATACGAATTGTAACTCGTACCGTCCGGAAGCGGAATCAGGTCATCAAAGAGCCTCCGGTCAAAATCAATTGCTCCGACCCAGTGAATCCCTGAATAATTTCTCGTGAAACCATACTATCAGTTAGTACTCCTTTCTGAAATTTTTCTTTGATGCTCCGCAGACCGGACACTGCCAGTCTTCAGGCAGATCAGTAAATTCTCTACCGGGGGGGATGTTCTGCAGCGGTTCTCCCTTTTCCGGGTCGTATTCATGCCCACAGATAGCACAGGTATATTTTTCCATCAAATGAAAAAACCTCCGGATGTTTTAGCCGAGTACACAATAGCGTGGAGATTTGAATTAATCATTTCGATACTACACTATCCCATAAAGGATAAAGAGGAAATTATTGATACGTATTCACTCTGACAGGATCTTCCAGATGATACCGTTCAACAAAGAACCTGAATGAATGGTTTTTCTTTATCGCAGTTTCGATTGAGAAGTACTTGAGAATTTCAAACATAAAATCGATCCGTGAATCATAATTTCCGGGGATGAGACGATTGAAATCCTCCTTGGTGAGATCATCAGTGAAGGGAAGGTCGGGAACAGTAAGGTTCTGCACAGATTCTGGTGAAAGGCCGGCATAATACCAGCTTTCGATCTCTTTGATGACCACAATGATACTGCCTCCATCAATGTGACTGAAATGGGAATAAAGGACCTGTTTTTTATCCCTCACCGATCGTTCGGTATCGATATCCGCAACAAAAATATAATCGTTGTTCATGAGCCGGATACTCTTTAAAAAATTATTCACTTTTGTGCGTTTGATACAGGCATACGGGATAATCTCTACTGAATCATACCGAGTGATAAACAGGGGTTTGATAATGCGCCCGAAAAACCGGACATCATCTTCACCTTCAACCAGGATGAAAAGGCGTTTTTTCATGCTTACAATCCCAGCAGGTTCTGGACGTAAAGTTCTTCAATCCCGATCTCATTTTCCAGAAAGGTCCGGACCTCTTCTTTGTCGGCAGGGCGGGAAATGAACAGAGAATCCTTCAGAATCCCGTGATACGAGAAGGAGATGTTCCAGAGAGGCATGTTTTACTACCTCAGTGCTATGGGTGGTAATCATTACCTGCTTTCTTTTCGATGACTCCTTCATCATCGAAATGACACGGGCAACCAAAAACGGGTGGATGTGGCTTACCGGTTCTTCAATGATAATAAACGGTTTTTCTTCAAAATAGAGCGCAATGATCAGGGCAAATATTGTCAATGTACCATCGGAAAGCGATGGTGAAGGAAGTGTGTGATTTTTTGCATATCTTTCGCGAAGCGTGAGGACCAGCGAAATGTCCATGAACTTTTCGACAGAGAAATCCTCGATAAAGGGAAGCACATCCCGTAAAAGGTTTGAAAATTTCCGCTTTTTTTCCGGATCCTCGATAATATTTTCCAGGACAAGCGCAAGATTTCCGGCATCCTCCTCAAGTTCCCTCTTTCCCGTTATTGCCACTCCTTTTTTCATGAGTTTTGGGTCGATATCATACACGGCAATACGATCAAAGAATTTTTCCCCATGGGGCAAAGGATAGGCGTACGAAGTTTCCAGGAGAAGTGTTTTTTCCGGCAGGTGTTTCCCGCGGAGAAACAGGGGGATGATTTCCTGTTCGGAAAGGGGACAACCTTCCGGGAGATCTGACCGCATACGTCAAATCACCACCATCACTCGTCACCCGTATCTCACCGCGTCCAATGCTCTGTTTTTCGACAATATGGTTATTTTGACGGTCGCACGACATCACCTCACATCCAATAATGATCCTGTCCTTTGTGATCGTAAATCCGTCTCCCCGTGGATGAAACCTGATCGCAAACTCATAGGAAGACTGACACGATTGTATGGCGAGAAGCGATGGTGTCCTTGCCTTGGTGTTCAAGAATCTCTAATTTTTGATCGGGCAGGTAAACAACCTTCATCTGAAGGTCTTTTAATGGCCCGATCTTCGTATTCTGAAGATATTCTGACCCCCCCTGCATTGCAATCGCATTGACAATCCCGTGTTTTGCGATATCCCGCAGGAATTTAAAGATGCTGATGAAATTGGATTTTCCTGCTGCATTGGAACCGATCACTACATTGAACCGGGACAACTCAATATCAAGTTCAGAAAAACTCTTGAAATTTTCCACATGAATACGCTGAATTGGCATAGGAACTCCGTATGTCATCGTCACCTTTGAACAAAAAGAAGATATTGGTCTGGCAGGATGGCGAAAAACGAGATTTTTCCTAAAATGTTATCCCAAAAATAGTTGGATTCAGTACCAGAATTGCGTAGTTGAGATACGCGGCAAAGGATACCCAGATAAAATAAGGTATAAGCAACACTGCAGCAGGAATGGAAAACCGCCATACCTGGATGATTGTACAGAGCAGAACTGCCCAGAGCAGCACGATAGCCAGGAAACCAAAGAACGTTGAATGGAGACCAAAAAAGAAAAAAGACCATCCGATATTCACCATGAGCTGGAAAATAAAAAGGATCAGACCAAATTGCACTTCCTGGCTCTTTAAATTCGACTGCAGGATCAGGTAAAGAGAAATTCCCATCAGGATATAGAGTACGGTCCAGACGGGAGCAAAAACCCATGAAGGAGGATTGAGATCAGGTTTTTGCAGGCCGGCATACCATGTCGGAATTTCAGGAGTTGTATAATAAGAGCCGATATACCCCGCAAGCAGGCATATGCCAACGGCGAATATGAGCGTGAGGATCTTTTTTCCCGTCATTCCTGTCCGGGAAGTATTTGAAAGGATGGCATAAAAGATTATTGGATGGAAAAAGTTCGAATATAATAATAAAAGAATGATATCACGGATAGTCATGCCAGCTCGACTATTAGCATCCGGTGAATTCCCGGGAGAGTGATGTATTTTTTTTAAAAAAAAGAGGAGAGGAGAATCACGTTCAGGTTGAATTAGTAACATGGAATTTTTGGTTCCAGGTGCCCTTCTGCTGGCCGTCTATGTTAAGAACCGTTACATCCCAGTCACCGGCAACCGCACCCTTAAGATCGAGATTGCAGAGAATTTTGGTCGAATCCGTAGATACCGGACTGGTGCAGACAATTTCAGTCGAGCTTTTTATGATTGAGACTTTCACCCCTTCTTTGAAGTTCTGGCCATTAATTATTAAAGACAGGACGCCGTTTATTGCACCCTGACTCGGACTGACACCTGATATGACAGGGACTGGATCAGTAATGGTGAATGCGCCCACCATCGTATCAGACTGGCCGTCAGGATTGGTAACAACCAGATTATAACTCCCTTTTTCCGCTTTGGCAAGATTGAACGTACAGTCAATAGTTGTTGCAGAAGATACCGACACAGCGGTTGCATGAATCGCCGTATATCCCGGCCGCATTAACTTTGCTGTTGCACCACTCCGGAAATTATCCCCGGTAATCGTTGCACTCACGGTTGCATTCGTGCCTCCGTTTGTTGGGGAAATACCTGATATGACGGGTGCATTTCCGGAAAGCGCAGTGGTAACAGTTGGGGGAACGGTTGGGGTGATAATCGGGATAGAAGCAATAGTCACGTGGGATATTTTTACCGGATAGACTTTCTCAACAAGGGTTCTTTCAACCTTTTCAGTGTGGTTGTTGATAAAATGCCCCCAGGATCCATTCGCATTTTTATAGAGTAATTGTCGTGTGTACTGATCAGTCGAACTGTCATACTTTGTTATGACATACGCCATATTTTCCGTTGCCGATACGGTTTTTCCAATGACATCTCCTGCCACGTATTTTGCATTATATACCGCAGTTGTTGGGACGGTTGTTGTCCCAGCGGGAGACTGATCCGAACATCCTGCAATTAACACTCCGGAAATCAGGATTAGACTTACCAGTATCCCATAGCCATATTTTGGTATCATACTGGTATCCTTCAACGCAGGACTGTATAAGATTTTTTATCGGAAATTTTTTTTTGAACTCATGATGCAGTATTCATTCACTATACCGCGTTTAAAGCCAGATCTGATTCGAATCGGGAGATCAATTCTTCCCTTTGCCAGCCGGATTCATGGCGTCGGATTGGGAACTTCATACCTGGAGGTTCCCGTGACTTCAGGGTATCTTTAAGGTCATATAATTCCGGGAAAGATACAGATGGATACCCATCAAAACACTGACCGCGAGAACCGCACTCATCCAGACATAGGGGACAGCATTCTGCACATAGAACGGGTTGATACGATCTGCCAGGGTAAAAACACTGCATATCGCTACCACAAGAATAGTCGCATATACTTCACGAACGGCAAAGAAAAAAATTGCCGCAATAATCCCGATAATAACAGATGAGAAAATCATATCCTGCTGCGGGAAAGCGGGAAAGTATGCAAACGTCGTCACCCCGAACAGCACCGTAGTTACCATGATCCCGATGGAAATAGATACTATTGCCCCTCCACTGCGGACAAACGCCTGCACGTGAGTCCCCATAAGCACCCAGCACATCATCACTGATGCAATTGCACTGGGCAAAAGGAGAATGAAGGCGTTTAAAAACGCGAACCGGTCATTGCCGAACGGATTGAAAAGGATGACAGTTCCGTAGCAGATACTGCAGGTAAGGAAACAGGTAAGGAATGTGTATCTTAATGACCTGAATCCGATATGGAACATGTTGACAGCACCTGAAATAAAGGTTTTTCGTATATAGAGCAGTGGCGCAACAATACCGGTAATAATGCATGCAATGATTGTGTACAGGAAGATTCCGGGGGGGTCAAAGCGCTCAAAAGTGTGCATACTCCCTTCAAGCAGGAAGGTCTCAAGCAACCATGCCGTATAGATCGCAAAGGGAATCACCAGCAACCGTAGTGTTGCAGAACGCAATTCGGGAGATTGTTGCCCGGTCACGTTAAAGACACCTGTGGGGGAATTCCCGTAGTTTGCATGTAGTACATAGGATATCCCTGTTATATTGCACGGGTAAATGCAGGGTGTCGTTTGTTTTATTCACCATTAATCGCGATCGTGTGCCGGATGAGGGTGACACGTTATGTCCTCATCGAAAGGAACTCCCGGATAGCCTGTTTTCGGTCTTTTGCCTCAATCTCACGTACAGCCATTTTGTCATTAAAACAGGGGCGGGATCGGGTAAAAAACGTGCCGATCCCGATCCGTGCGTCGCTGTTATAATCCCATTCCCTTGCTTTTATGCATGCAGATTCAAAGTCTGTCGGGTCATGATCTGATAGTTCGTAGACCCGTGGGGTATAGTAGTCAGCAGCGGGAAAGAACGTGGCACAGATCTGGAGCACGTCTATAAACGCAAAACCCTTGTGTGCAATGCCCTCCAGAACCAGCTTCTTTAAATGATCCATCTTCTTTGAATACCCCCGTGCGACAGAGGTTGCCCCGCTTGCAAGCATCAACTCGAGGGGATTGAAAGGATATTCTGCAGTACCTGAGGGTGTGGATTTTCCTTTGAAACCCAAGGGTGATGTAGGTGTATATTGCCCTGTTGTAAGTCCGTACACCCGGTTGTTGTGGATGATCACCGTGATATCAATATTGCGTTTGGCAGCAAAGATCAGGTGATCAAGCCCTTCGGCATAGGAGTCACCGTCACCAGTGCAGCAGATAACGGTCAGCCGGGGGTTGGCAAGTTTGATACCGGTCGCTACCGGGATCGTACGCCCGTGAAGTGCGTAAAAACTATTGATATTGAGATAATCAGCGATTTTTGCATGACACCCGATGCCGGACACCAAAACAACATCATCAAGCGATCTTCCCTCCTGCTCCATCTCCATAAGGACATTTTTCAAGGTATGCTGGATAGAGAAATTCCCGCACCCCGGGCACCACGTATTCTGTGCATTGGTTATGATCTGGCGGCCCGTCATACCATTACCTCCTTTATCTTTACGAGCAGGTCATCAGGAGAAAAGGGGCGCCCGTCATACCGCAGGATCCTTTCGTCCGGAACGATCCCGTACTGCCCTGCAAGTGTGGCAAGTTGTGCTGTTGCATTCTCCTCGACTGCAATCAGTTTCGTGACTCCCTGGATCGCATTTTTCAGCTGAATCTCACGGGAAACGGAGAGAGCAGTATCGGCTGGATCACCCGCAGTCCGAGGAGAGATGCTATTTCATTACACACACCTTTTGTGGATCCCCAGCAGAGAAGTGCAGTGGAAGCGTCAGAAACTCCGGACAGCGTGACACCCGGATAGTGTTGCATCTCCTCTGCCAGGCCTTCCCACTTGCGCAGACGTTTTTTTGTCATCTGAGCAACAACATCAGCCTCTTCGCTCGTGATACCTGCCGTATCATGCGCATAGCTGTTCACCTTGATCACTGCATCTTTCATTCCCGGAACGGCAAGGGGTGATACGCCGGACGGTGTATCTGCATACCGGAGATAGGGCATACTCCCTGACCATACGGGGGAGTCCCCTCTCCGGACATCTGAAATTGCAGCAGGATCGACACTGAATGTTCCCTCAGAAAGGGTTTTATCGGTGAGGATGAATGCAGGAATCTGAAATTTCCATGCCATATTCATGGCGATTTCTGACCAGAACAGTGCTTCCTGCGCATCCCCCGGGGCTACAATCAACCGGGGATACTCTCCCTGTCCGGCATGGACGATGAACTGGAGCTCAGACTGGCCGGTATAGGTAGGAAGGCCTGTCGAAGGCCCGGTCCGCTGGGATACCACAAGCACGAGGGGCAGCTCTGCCATCCCGGCAAGAGAAAGTCCTTCGGTCATCAGGCAGAACCCTCCTCCAGATGTGCCAACTCCTGACCGTTTACCGGCATAGGCAAACCCGAGTGCCATAAGGATTACCGCAATCTCGTTCTCGGGATGTACGACGGTAATGCCGAACTTTTCCTGATGCTCGGCAAGGAAATGGAGGAGGCTTGATGAGGGCGTCATCGGATACGAGACATAGGCATCAAGTCCTCCTTTCACCATACCCACCCCGATCGCTTCATTCCCGGTGAGAAGGGGGCGGGGTGGTTTCAGCCCTTTGCTGACAGGGTGTACTTTCTCTCCCTGATCATATGCCCTCTTTGCCACTTTGAGGTTAAGGTCAACTCCTTTGGGGATGTGGGCATTAAATACTGCTTCAACAACATCCCATTCAATACCTGCTGCTTTTGCAAATCCCCCGATAATTGCCGAGTTCCCCATGATTGCAGGGGCGTGTTCTCCATTCAGAATAGCCTGTACCGGAATACCCTGACCAGCAGATTTCACCAGATCTGCATTGAATATGATTACCGTTTCACGGGTACATTTGTCCCGATGCCGCTCTATTGTTTCATTATTGAGTGCCAGGATAAAATCCAGGGAATTCCAGCAGGTTCCGACACTCTGTTCTGAACCCCGGATTATCGCAAAGTTATGCCCTCCTCGTATCAGGGAGGGGTATTCAAAGTACAGGTATACGTCATAACCAAGGTAATTGAGCAGCTGGGCAACCAATGCACCTGCACTGTTGATACCGTCACCCGCTTTCCCTCCGATCAGCACAGAAACGTCTTTCATGCGGATTCCCCGTATGTTCTGATACTTTTTTTAAAGACGTAAATAGGTTAGCATACGGTATTTGCTGAGGTTCTTTTTCACGAAAGGGGAACAATCACATCATCGATTTTCATTCAATCCATTTTTTCACATAGCTATATTAAAATAGAGCGACATCTCCTATCCACATTAATATATATGGGGGGTCATAATTTTTTTTAAATACGGTCAGTTCATTGATTTGAACCGGGCAACGATGTCATCATTACTGCCCGGTATTTGCAACAATCGATCTTTCTCTTACAGGATAGCAATGAGGTAGAATCGTGAATAATGAGAGGATAAGTCCGGATAAGAAGTCATTTTCTATGTATTCCGCAACTGACATGGACATGAACGGTCTGGTCAAAGCAATCCGACATCACAACCTTGGTGTCCGCTGGCGGGCTGCACTCGCGCTGGGAGATCTTGGTGAGCCGGCAGTAAAACCCTTAATCCGTGCACTTAAGGAACATGATCAGGACGTTCGCTGGCTGGCTGCACTCGCGTTGGGCAAGATCGGCAGGGATGCTATCCCCCAGCTCATCAGGGCTATGCATGAAGAAGATTATGATGTGCGGTGGCATGCAACCCGTATACTGGCAGAAATCGGGGAGCCGGCAATACCCCAGCTCGTGTCCCTGCTCAGCGAAGGAGACAGTGATGTTCAGTGGCACAGCGCACTTACCCTCTCAATGATTGGAAAGCCCGCAGTCGACTCACTGATCCTCGCACTTAAGGATAAACACTGGTGGGTGAGAACACGATCTGCCTGGGCTCTTGGTGAGATTAAAGACACGCGTGCAGTGGAACCTCTTATCCAGTCAGTGAATGACCAGGACTGGTATGTCCGCTGGAGTGCTGCTGATGCACTCGGTAAAATTGGTGACAAAAGAGCAGCAAAGTGTCTTGGAACCGCATTGAAAGAGTCGGATTCCTATGTCCAGGTACCTGCATTGTGGGCGCTGGGAAAACTGGGGAGCAGTATTTCAGTTGATTCTCTTATCGGGTCACTGAAAAACCCTGACTGGTATATCCGCTGGGGTGCTGCTGATGCACTCGGTAAAATTGGTGACAAAAGGGCGATTGAACCATTGATACTGTTAAAAGATGATGAGGATGATTATGTGCAAAGAGCTGGTAAAGAAGCGATTGAAAAGATTCGGGCAAATAACTCAGATAACACTGCATGAGAAGGGCAGGTCATCCACTCCATTCACCTCGTTATTTTTTAATAACTTTCTCGAGAAGGTTTTTCATTTCCTGAATATTGTAGGGTTTGGCAAGTCTTTCGCTAAAACCGTAGTGTGAGAAATTCTGGACAACGGGATCGTTGGTGTATCCACTGGATACCACAGCTTTTACGGCAGGATCAAAGTTCCTGAGCTGTTCAATCGTCTCTTTTCCCCCGAGCCCGGCGGGAACGGAGAGATCCAGGATCACAATATCAAAAGGAGATCCGGCGGATTTCTCTTTTTTATAGAGATCGATCGCAGCCAGACCGTCTTTGGCTGTCATGACTTCATACTTGAGAAATGTCAGTATTTCTCCTGTCACATCAAGGATGATCTGCTCATCATCCATCAGGAGTACTTTTCCTTTGCCGGACATACAAATTCCTTCCCGATTATACTGACAATGTGCTCATTTAACTCATTTCTTAAATGTTCGTAAACGGGCTGCTTCAGCAGTATCCTCCATGCGGAGAAGAAATGTTCCATGGCAGGGTTTTGTGTACGGGAAAATGATAAAATCATTTTCGAGACCTATCGCAATCGGGGGGATGCCGATGAGGTGGATATCAAAGACCTTGAAACCCGGCTGCACATCGATATACTCTTTAAAATGCTGCCGGACATATTCCCTGCATTCCTTAAACGATTGATCCCGCAGGAGGATTTCATAGTTCATCGATTCTACGCAGCCCATGGGGTCACCTCATCAAGTGCTTTTTTCAGGGGCAGGGGATTATGCACGGCTTTTGCTGCAATTATTGTGCAGGGAAAGTCAATCTGTTTTACCAGATCGTCATAATGCTCTCCATAAACGAGCGTGAAGACCTTCGCCCTGGAGATCGCACCCATTGTCGCTGCATAGCTGATACCGGCATCGTTGTGGATGAAAACAAAGCAACGGTCAAAGTCCCGTTTCTTCTCGGTTATCATCGCTACCGCACGGTCGAGATCCATAACCTCTCCAAGGTAGTGCCGGTCCGGATCTGCGATAACAAGAAGCGTATTTGCCGCTTTATTTCCGGCAACGACCGGGACAAAACCGGATTTTTTGAGCCGGTTGATCAGGTACAATGCGATGCTTGTCTGCACAGGTACCTGCGGGCACCCGAGCACGAGGAGTGCCGATCCCGTGGATGTTGGTGGTTCACCTGACAAATTTACCAGTTCCTGCCGTTTTGTATAGTTCCATTTTTTCAGCCACAGGGAATAACTTTGTGCTTGATCACCTTGTTCGGGAGCGTGGTATTCCCTGCACCCAGTATACGCTCCGGATGAGTGTAAATCGTAAAACGGTCCCCGCGGGAGAAACATACAAGCGTAATACCCGCTGCATCAGCAGCTGCAATTCCCTTATCAGTCGATGCAGCGCGGGAAATCACTACAGGTATTCCTGCGTTTGCATCTTTTTTTATCATCCCGGCAGGTTGTCTTCCCGTACAACCAATCACGCACCGGGAGAGATCAATCCTGTTCAGAATGGCATGCCCGACCACCTTGTCAACCGTGTTATGCCTTCCCACGTCACTGCTTTTTACGACACATTTCCCCTCATAAAAAAGAACCGAACAATGGACCGCACCGGTTTTTCGCCATACCTCAGTTTCAATCTCGCGTGTACAGGAAAAAACATCTTCCGGCGTGATACGGATATCTGATGAAACTTTTCCTGGTTCTGCAAGGATGCTCATCCCTCCTGAAGATCCAACCTCTTTTTTCGATCGCGATACATCACACCCACGATCGGAATAGACAAGAATACGATCACCATCAAGTTTCACTTTGTCCACGCACCGGGCAAGTCCTTCAGTTATGACAAAACCGGCACCGAGCTCCATAAGCTGATCGCGGCTGGCAATCATTTCAGTCACCGGACAGTCATTAAAGAGTATCTGGAACCGGTCCTCGATGACGATTGCATCGTCAATTTCTGATAGTTCACCATTCCTGACCTGGATGCCGTGGTGGTGGTCAAGGTTCATCCAGCGTCTCCTCATTTACCCATTCCAGATAGGGAAGGTAGCCGTCAATGACCGGAAGTGCGATGATCTCCGGCACCTCATAAGGATGGAGACCTTTTATTGCAGCAATAACCTCTCCCGCTTTTTCCCTGGTTGTCTTTGCAATAAGCAGGTGTTCCTGTTCATCGCAGAATTCACCCTTCCAGCGATAGTATGAACGCACGGGAACGACATTGACACACGCAACAACATGTTTCTCTATAAGCATCCGTGCGAGTAATTCTGATTTGTCTGAGGGAGCGGTAGAGAAAACCACAATGATATCCTTCTGCATGCTCATGAACGTACTCCCGACAGCCCTTTTAGGTGATCATACAGACTGAAGAACCGGTTTACTTTGATAATTTCCTGCTTTTTCTCCATAGGGCTCATTTTTTTATTCCAGATAAATAAGCATAACCATTCTGTCTGACATACGGGAAGACCGGAAATGTGCGGGAACGGTAATTACAATAAATCCGGACACCTACAGGTACTACCTATGTACGCAGCACGCATGAGCAATCTCCCTCCGTATCTTTTTGCCCGGATTGACGAGATGAAAGCGGAACAACAAAAAAAAGGTGTTGACATCATCGATCTCGGGGTTGGAGACCCGGACCTCCCCACCCCGGACCATATCGTAGCATCTCTTTGTGAAGCGGCAAAGAACCCGGAAAACCACCACTATCCATCCTACTCCGGTATGCCTGCATATAGGGGTGCAGTAGCAGACTGGTACAAAAACCGGTTCGGCGTATCGCTTGATTTCGGAAAAGAGGTAGTCGCTCTCATGGGTTCCAAGGATGGGATCGCCCATATCGCTGAAGCTTTTGTAAATCCGGGTGACTACGTGCTCGCTCCAAGTCCCGGCTATCCGGTATACCGGACCGGGACCCTCTTTGCTGAGGGGATTGTGCATGAGATGCCGCTCACAAGAGAGAATACTTTTGTCCCGGTACTCGATGATATCCCAAAAAAGGTCATAAAGTCAGCGAAACTTATGTTCATCAATTATCCGAATAATCCCACTGCGGCAGTCGCTCCTGAAGGTTTCTACCGCGAGGTGGTTGATTTTGCCCAGGAGCACAATATTGTTGTCGTTTCGGACAATGCGTACTCCGAGATCGCGTATGACGGGTATAGTGCCCCATCATTTCTGGAGACAAAAGGAGCCATGGAAGTCGGTATTGAGATGCACTCGCTTTCAAAGACCTACAATATGACCGGCTGGCGGATCGGTATGGCAGTCGGCAATGCAGATATTCTTGCCGGTCTTGGGCGGGTCAAGACCAACGTGGATTCGGGAGTCTTCAATGCAGTTCAGCACGCCGCTATCACTGCACTGAGCGGATCACAGGAATTGCGTAAAAGAAGCCTGCGCCATCTACCAGGAGCGGCGGGATGTGCTCATTGCCGGGCTGCGGGATCTTGGTTTTGATGTGCCTGCTCCCAAGGCAACCTTCTATGTCTGGCTGCCGGTAGACGACTGTATGGCATTTTCGGCAAAATTATTGAATGATGCCGGTATCGTTGCAACACCGGGTATTGGCTTTGGCTCAAGCGGGGAGGGGTATGTCAGGTTCGCGATTACGCGACCGGTTGTGAGGATACAAGAGGCAATCGAACGCATGCGGGGGCTTGACCTGTGAAACTACCCCACCACCTCACGATAAGAAACGGTCACCTGCACATCAACGGGCATGACTGTGTCACTCTTGCACAACAGTACGGGACACCCCTCTACGTAACCAGCGAGGACCGGGTCTGCGAGCAGTTTGAGAGTTACAAAAAAGCACTGACCAGCCGGTACCCGAAGATCAGGATCCTTTTTGCGGCAAAAGCAAATGGCAACCTTGCTGTCATGCGGGCTCTCGCCCGGCTGGGTGCAGGTGCGGATGTTTTTTCATCCGGAGAACTTCATCTCGCTCTTGAAGCCGGAATACCGGCAGAGAATCTCCTCTTCAACGGCAGTTCAAAAACACCGGAAGACCTGAAACTTGCAGTCGGGAAGGGGGTGAAAGTGTCGGTAGATTCACTCGACGAACTCCACCAGCTCGATGCGGCGGCAAAAGCAGCAGGAAAAACCGCAAAGATTGCGTTCCGGGTGAATCCGGCACTCGAAGTCCCCACACACCCGAAGATCGCAACCGGGCTTGCAACCAGCAAGTTTGGCATTCCCCATAAAGAGATCCCTGCTGCATACCGGGAAGCCATGTCATGTAAAAATATCCAGCCGGTCGGGATTCACTGCCATATCGGCTCGCAGATCCTTGATATTGAGCCATTTGTCCGGGCTGCAGAAGTGATGGTCAGGATCGCAAAGGAACTTACGGATATGGGAGTCAAGCTTGAATTCATCGATCTGGGTGGGGGGCTGGGGATTCCTTACCACCATGACACTGACCCGGCTCCTGCTCCAGAGGAGTATGCGGCAAAAGTGGTCCCGATATTCAAAGCCGGTGTCGAAGCATGCGGGATTACCCCGGAACTCTGGGTTGAGCCCGGGCGATCGCTCGTTGCTGACTCAACGGTTCTCTTAACGAGGGTCAACTCGACCAAATCGGCACACAAGAAATTTGCCAATGTGGATGCCGGATTTAACCTGCTCATCCGTCCCGCAATGTATGATGCCTACCACGAAGTCATCGTTGCAAATAAAGCGGATGCCCCACTGACCACAGAATATACCGTCACCGGCCCCATCTGCGAGACGGGTGACATTCTTGCACCGGACCGGAAACTCCCGCAGATTGCTGCCGGTGACATCATTGCAGTACTGGATACCGGTGCATACGGATATGCAATGTCCTCGCAGTATAATTGCCGTCCCCGCTGCCCTGAGGTGCTGATACAGGGGACACAGGTATCACTGATGCGCAGGGGCGAAAATATCGGGGATATCACTGCCACCATGCAGTGCCCGCCCTGGCAACAGTAAGGGGGCGAAAAAAACCTGTGCTGTTCCACTATGCGCTGGTCGATGACCTTATTTCAAAAGAGGAGTTCGAACGGCGTGTAGAGTCGAAGATCGAAGAGTGCGGGGATCTTGTCGATGAGCCGACAGCGGCCATGCTCGTAGTCGGCGAACTGGGCCGCCAGCATGTGAAGATCCGGGGACTTGCAGGAAAATCCAGCCTTTTTTCTTTTTTCGGAAAAGTGATCGACAAGACCGAACCAAAGGAATTTGACCGGAAAGACGGAGAGAAAGGCTGGGTTGCCACCCTGCTTCTGGGTGACGAAACCGGAACCACACGGGTGGTACTCTGGGATGAGAAAGCAGGGGCTGCCGTTGATATTGCTGTCGGGGATGTGCTGGAGATCATCGGGCGCCACCCGGAAAAGAGCACAGAGATCTACGCACTTGCCCTGCGCAAGGCAGGCTGTGAGATCAGCCTGTGCACTGCCTGCAAACGGGACAGCCGTTGAGAGCCTGTCGACCGAACCGGTGGATCTTGATGCGATCCTGATTGCACGCGAAGAGCCCCGGACCTTCAACCGCCGGGATGGTACGAGCGGTGAGATGATGGAAGCTGTCATCGGGGATACTCGTGGAACTGCCCGGGTAATAGCATGGGTTCCGGACCTGTTCGCAAATATCCTCCCGGGCACTTCCGTCCACATCACCGGTGCAAAACCCGATGGGCGCAGCAGGGGGAGAGCCTACAGCCTCGATGAGAAGAGTTCTGTGGCGGTCACTGATCAGGTGTTCACCGTGCCGTTCACCCCCCTTTGTTCCGTCAGTGAAGAGGGGATCTATTCAATAACGGGTGACGTAAAAGAGGTAAAAGAACCGCGATCGTTTACAACCCGTAACGGTTCTGTGTCCTGGGTAAGAAATATTGTCGTGAGTGATGGCAAGGATGAAGTAAAAGTGGTACTCTGGGGCGAAAAAGCGTTACTTCCGCTCCTTCCTGGGGACACGGTTAAAGTCTACCATGCCACCGCCAAACCCGGTCGTTACGGGGGGATTGAGCTTGGTGTCGGACGGGGAAGTTCATTCCATGTGCCGGAGGAAGAGTCACACCCAATCATTTTTGAAGGCACCATCATTACCGGGCAGGGATGCACCTTTATCGATAATGGCACCGAACGCTATCTTATTGACGGGAATCTCCCGCATGGTGGTGAGATGCAGGTGACCGGCATTCTTTCAGGTAATCGGATCACCGCTGAATACACCCAACCGGTCGATCTCAAACCGGGAACCCTGCTGATACAGCTCCGCGGGTTTATTGAAGAACTCGACAAATAAACCTCACTTTCACCCCGCGCAGTCCGAGAGCATATATGCCCAAGTTTAACATCTTGATGTGCCATAGGAGATGTGCAAGAAATGGCTGAACGAGCTTTAGAGATTGAAGATTTACCGGGCGTAGGCCCAAGCACCGCAGATAAACTCCGTGAAGCGGGATATATATCGGTAGAGAGTATTGCAACTGCATCACCGGCAGAGCTTTCCGAGATCTCGGAAATCTCCGAATCGGTAGCAAAAAAGATTGTCAAAGCTGCCCGGGAAGCCGCAGATATAGGCGGGTTCAAGACCGGAAAAGACATCTTCGAACAGCGAAAGGACATCAGGAAACTATCGTTTCGTGTTCCCGAACTCGATGCTCTGATGGGAGGGGGTCTGGAGACACAGGCTATCACCGAGATGTATGGTGAGTTCGGATCAGGTAAGAGTCAGATCGTCCACCAGATGGCAGTGAATGTTCAGCTTCCCGAAGATCAGGGGGGTCTTAACGGTAGTGCCATCTATATCGATACCGAAAACACATTCCGTCCTGAGCGTATTGAGCAGATGGTGCACGGACTGGGGATTGATAATGCGGACCCGCAGGAGTTCTTAAACAATATCCACATTGCACGGGCACATACCTCAGATCACCAGATGCTTCTTGTGGATAATTCACGTGACCTTGCAGAGGAACTGAAAGACAGCGGGCGTCCGGTTAAACTCTTCATCATTGATTCACTCACCGCCCACTTCAGGGCTGAGTACGCGGGACGGGGGACCCTCGCAACACGCCAGCAGAAACTGAACCGGCACATGCACGAGCTCTTCAAGCTCATAGACCAGCATAATGCTGTTGCACTGGTGACAAACCAGGTAATGTCCAACCCGGCAGTCTTTTTCGGTGACCCGACAAAGCCGATAGGCGGCAATATTGTCGGACATACGGCAACCTTCCGGCTCTACCTGCGCAAGAGCAAAGGCGGCAAACGTATTGCACGCCTTGTCGACAGCCCCAACCTTCCCGAGGGGGAAGCCCCGTTCATGGTAGAAGAGGCAGGTCTCAAATCGTGCTAAAGGCGCTCCTTACCGATATTGACGGGACGATCACTGATTCGTCCCGCCGGATGAACACCGGTGCAATCGACGCAATACGATCGCTTGTTGACGAGGGGGTAGAAGTAGTCCTTGCAAGCGGGAATACTTCCTGTTTTATGGATGCTCTCTGCAAGATGATAGGAACAGACGGGACCTTCATTGCAGAGAACGGCGGGGTATTCCGGGTGGGATTTACCGGCACGCTCCGCATCAAAGGAGACCAGACTCCCTGCAGGAAGGCACTGGAAATCGTTCAGGCTTATTACCGGGAACGGGGGAAAGAACTGGTGCTCTTCAGCCCTGCATACCGCTTTTCTGATCTTGCATTTGCCCGGACCGTTCCTCCTGATGAGGTGAAAAAAATCCTCATGACCTCCCCGGTAAAGGTGATCGATACCGGCTATGCGATTCACCTGCAGTCACCCGGCATTGACAAGGGAACTGCACTGGAAGCACTCGCGCAGGAGATGGACCTGTCACCCTCAGATTTTCTTGCAATCGGGGACTCCCTGAATGACATCCAGATGCTCAGGACTGCAGGTATCGGGGTCACTGTGGCAAATGCCCATCCCGATACCAAGGCAGTTGCTCAATTTATTGCAGAAAAAGAATATGGAAATGGATTTGTTGAAGTAATTACGAAATATTCCTCTTATTTTCGCGCAAGGAAGCGGTCAACTACAATATAGTCCTTGATGTCCTTGACCGATTCAAACGGGATTACCAGGAGTTTATCGTCTTCCATAGTATATCCATCAGTGACAAAAGTCTGGTCAGGGTGGACAATCATCGCCTGAACCTGGCCGGAATCAAAATCAACCCTGATATTTTTGAGGGTTCCAATGAGCTTGCCATCATTGCTCATGATCTTTTTTCTTGAAAGGCTGCGGGCAAATACACGAGACATAAAAAAATTATGACGCTTATAAATATTTAAAGTGTTCTAAAATGGCGCGGAAAAAGAGTGCTTTTTGCAATTAATATCCCATTTACGTTATTTGAAAATTTCAGCCGCCATCTGGATATCAGATCCTCGCAGCGTCTTTCTTCCCGCATGATCTGACATCTTTTTTGCTTCTTTTGCCAAAAATACCCCATATTCTTCCATTAAAACCGCAAGGGTTTCTGTGGCATCGGCACTGATACGTTCGGCACCGGCTTTTTTTATGATACGTTCAACTGCCGCCTGGGATAATTCTGTCATGATACACGATCCTTTCATTCAATTTAGTTTATGATATCTAAAGATATTGGATTTATAATGAGGGGAATACCCTGATAATATCAGACTGCGTGAGGATCCCTACAGGTTTTCCATCCTCGACAACAATAAGTCGCCCGATCTCCAGTTCCTTAAACCTGCTGATCACCTCAAAGAGTTTAGTGTCCGATGGAGCTTCAACAACATCGGTTGTCATGACTGCAGACACTTTTGTCGTCAAGGGCAGATTATTTTCCACCGCCCGTGCAATATCACTCATGGTAATGATACCGGCGAGTTTTCCCTGGTTGATGATGGGGGCACCATGGATATGATCCTTATTGAAAAGGACCAGAGCATCCCGGAGCGTATCTGAACCATTTAATGTCTTGAGCGGGCTGCTCATGTAGGTTTTAATCGGTTGTTTGGGAAGCGAGATCATCTCGGTGGTTGCAATGAGGAGCAGCTGTTTCGATTCGTCTTTCCCGAATACTTCTCCCCGGACCAGGAGTTTATTCACCGGTGTGGGACCGATCGTGATCTGGTCGCCGATTTCAAAGAGCTTGGCACTGCCAAAAAGTTTGATCTCTGCATGACAGATATCCGGGTGGCAGAGCGTGGTAAAATCAATTTCCTGGACAGTTGCTCCGGAAATAATTTTGCCGTCCCTGCTGATACTGACATCATAATCACCTTCAGTGACATTCAGGCTGAGTTCCTTGTAGGCAAGCGCGGTGGGGATGTAGCCCCCCTTAGGACCGGGTACGCCATCAACAAGCCCTATTGTTTTAAGTGCCTGCATCTGGTTTCGCACGGTCCCCGGATTCCGCTGGATGACATCGGCTATCTCTTCTCCTTTGATGGAGTGGGAATGCTGCTGGTAAAGAGTGATGAGGGTGATGAGGATATCTTTTTGGATCAGGGACAGCTCCATAACGATAAACCGTATAACTTCCCATACTATAAATAGGTTGGAGATTTGTGGAATTCGAAAAAATACCTACAGTACCGACAGCAGATGAAATCCTTGACCGGAGCTTCCGCCGTGCGGCAAAGAAAATGAAAGAAAAGACCAATAAAGATCGCGCCAATGAAGAGTTTGTGCGGGCGGTTGGTGCAGCGGTCCATGACCGGCTGGTCGCCATCATACGCGGATTCCCTGAATTTGACCAGATCCCCCGTTTTTACCGGGAGATGGCTGATATCCTCTTTGGCATGGACCGGATACGACAATCGCTGGGTGCTGTTGGCTGGGCCGCAAAACACACAAAAATGGTGGGGAATCAGCTTGCGGTACAGTCACGGAAATCCGAAGATACGACCATGGTGCGTAAAAGGACGGTTGCCCGGCTTGCCTCCATGGTGCACCAGATAGATAAGGACCTGCACTTCCTCAACGAAGTGCGGAATGTCCTCCGGAAGCTCCCCCATGTTGAAGACGCATGCACGATAGTCATTGCGGGATACCCCAATGTAGGTAAATCTTCATTCATCCGGCATGTCTCCTCCGCAGCGCCCGAGGTTGCATCCTATCCGTTCACGACAAAAGGCATCATTGTCGGTCACCGGATCGTTGGACGGGAACGGATCCAGTTTGTCGATACGCCAGGTATTCTTGATCGTCCGGCAGATGAACGAAATGCCATCGAAAAACAGGCTCTTTCTGCCATGATGAATGTCGCTGATATCATCCTCTTCATTCTTGACCCGTCAGAGCACTGCGGGTACCCGATGGAGGTTCAGCTCAACCTGCTCGAAGAAGTGAAGGGACTTATAGACGTGCCTCTTGTCGTCGTTTCGAATAAGTCGGATATTACGGCAGCCGAAGGGTATCTCACCATGTCCACACAGACGGGAGATGGAGTCGAGGCAGTACTTGCGGAGATCCTTTCGCATAAACCGGAACCGCTGGCAAAGGTGAGTGATGCGGTTCCCGACATTCGGTCGCCCCTCCCCCATGAACCTGAGGAGAGGGTCTTGGACGAATTTCCTTACCCGGAAGAGGAAGGCAGACATGAGCGGAAACCGAAACCCAAGAGGGCCAGGAAGCCCCGGACCGTAGTGTAACAGGATAGTAAACAAATTTTTTAAAAAAAACTTTTTCGTTTTCTGTTTTGGTCTGCATTATAGTATTGAGGAAATATGATCGATACTATCCCATCGACATCATTATTGCATATCCTGCAAGAAATCCAAGAATAGTGCCACCGTTCAAAGGCGGTAGCCCTGCCTGAGGTTTTCCCGATGAGACAAAGTGTAAAAGGACTGCAAGTCCGGCAAGGGAACCGATCATGGCACCAAGTGCCGGAAGGTTGATAATTCCAAAAAGCCGCCATCCTTGTAAAAAGACATTCGCAGAGACAACGAGTATGGAGGGCATGATCAGGTCACCCATCCCGATGATGAACGCTGCTCGTTCGCCGCCATCATCCAGTTTTCCAACCCCGTCACGTATGAACGAGTAGTCACGCCGCTTTGGAATGACAAAGAGGATCGGGGTTTTGAGATCGATCACCCCTTCGGCAAGCGTGATCATATGTTTTGTTTTATACACGGAGATTGCATCATACACCGCAAGAAGTACAAGCAGGATTACCACAAGATACCATACGAGAGAGGATCCAAAAATCGCTGCAACTCCCGCAGCAATCAGAATTCCAAGACCGTCAATCACGTACCATTCAGGGTATTTATAGAGAAGGACCGTCGCAAGTATTGAGAGGGTGAACAGGATGATGAGCCCCCAATCTGAATCACCTGCTATTGCGTATACGAGTGCCCAGAAGATATACACAAAGGTGAGGAAGATTGACAGCCCGATAATTACTGCAATGACCTTTTTTAAATTAAATTTTATCAGCAGCAGTAAAAAGCCGGTGAAGACCAGCAGGATCACAATAAAGATAAACGGATTTGCCAGTGACTCAGGATCTTCAAATGCGGTGATTCCTGCAGCCTGCACAGGAAGTGAGATCAGGATTGACCCGATTTCCACGGCAAGGAGCAGGAGGGGCATCACAAGGAAGGGAATTATTCGTTTAATATCCAAGCTGCATCTCCATGTAAGTAGTTAGATTAATTACTGTGCTCTCATCATCTAAAAGTATGGACATACGTGAATACTGGGTCGATATCCTGCTCACTATCGTTATGATCATTTCCACACTCGTCCTCATCAACCGGTTCTGGCAGGATCTTACTATTGCAATTGCCGCAGGTCTTATGATGCTTGCACTGGGAGGACTCTTTCTCTCACTGCAGATCAAGATGCGCCACCTGGAACGGAGTATTGTGCTCCGTGAACGAATTTTACGCAACAATCTCGAGGAGATCTCCCGGCGGATGGCGGAAAAATTCGATATGTCAATGACCCATCTGGATGAAATTGTCGGGGAATATTCAAAACGTACCTACCGTTAATTTTTTTATACCTTCGTGAGTCGTTATGGGCGTTGCAATACGGGATATTTTATCGGATTACAAGACTCCGGTGACATGGGATTCACTGCCAGGTGTCGCGGCAATCGACGCAAACAACGCACTCTACCAGTTCCTGACCATCATCCGGCAGCCTGACGGGACACCCCTGATGGACCAGCGGGGGCGTGTCACTTCACACCTCTCCGGCATACTCTTCCGGGTCTCGAATTTTATGGAGAAGGGGATAAAGCCGATCTTTGTCTTTGACGGGAAACCCGCCGCTCTCAAGCAGGGGACCATTGACGGGCGCCGGAAGATGCGGGACGAGGCCGGTGAGAAATGGAAAGAAGCGATCGAGCGGGGCGATGAGGCTGAGGCCTACAAACAGGCGCGTTCGTCATCAAGGGTCGATACCACCATCATCGAGACATCAAAGGAACTCCTCCGGCTTATGGGTCTCCCGACCATCCAGGCGCCAGGAGAAGGCGAAGCCCAGGCAGCATACATGGTGGGCAAAGGGAGAGGCGCGGTACGTGGTGTCGCAGGACTATGACACGCTCCTCTTCGGCGCTCCCAACCTTGTCCGGAACCTCACGGTCAGCGGCAAGCGGAAGATCCGGGGACGGCAGATCACGGTAAACCCGGAACGACTCATTCTCACGGATGTGCTCGACGGGCTGAAACTGACCCGCGAACAGCTGATCGAGATCGGTATCCTCGTCGGTACGGATTTCAACCCGGGTGTCGAGGGAATCGGGGCAAAGACCGGACTTAAGATCGTGCAGCGTGGTGAGTTCGCGTCAAAGATCCACGAGAAACTGCCGGATTTTGACCCCGCTCCGATTATGGATATATTCCTGCACCCGGATGTGACGGACGAGTATACCCTCGTCATGGGGGCATCCTGATATCACGGGCATCAAGAACATGCTCTGCGGGGAGTACGATTTTTCTGAAGAACGGGTGGAGAAAGCGATGGAGAATTTCTGCGTCAAGGCCGGGCAGAAGACACTCGAGAGCTGGTTCTAGGAAGTTCTACGGATTACCTGAAAAAATGGGGGTGTTCCCCCCACGTGTTGTGCATGTGCTGAGATCGAATGAAATAAGCCCCATACGGACTCCGATTCTCTCCTTGATTTTAACCTGCCCTGGGGAAAAACCCGTAAAACCCTCCAGTTTCGGTTCGTGTGGAAAATACGTCCAATTATAGCCCTGTTAGCCAAAATAAGGCTGTTTTGCACCTCACCTGGTGGCTAGCAAAGGCCCTTAAACCGATCTGTTTTTTGCCCCATAGTTTATCCTGCCTGGAACCCACAAACCCTGCCAGAACGCGAATATGAGGCTCATTTTTCTCCGACGAAGGGCTGAAAAAGGGGTAGTTTTGACAGGAAAAAGTATGACGGGCGGGAGATAAGGGGTGAGGTAGATTCCACCTCTTAGGTAGCTACCACCACCTGCTGGTGTGTAAAATAAGATTATGACCATTGAAACAACCACGTGATCGACGGGTCACCCACCTTAAGAATAGTAGTTTATGTTTGTTTTTTAAGAGCCAGTTTCCGATTCAGTTTCACCTCAGCGTAATCCGGGTTGATGGCAAGAGCCTTGTCATACGAGCCGACCGCTTCTGCGTACCTTCCGAGTTCATGGAGCGCAACTCCGCGGAAGTTCCATGCATAGGCATCATCCGGGTTGATGGCGATTGCCTTATCGAACGATGCAAGAGCTTCGGAGGGCTGTCCGAGGATACCCAGCTCGGCACCGCGGATGAACCACGCACTGGCGTCATCCGGGTTGATGGCAAGCCCTTTGTCATACGAGTTGACTGCTTCTGCATCCCGTCCGAGTTCAACGAGTATCCATCCGCGGTTTATCCACGCATCGGCGTAATCCGGCCGGATGGCAAGTGCCTTGTCATACGAGGCGAGCGCTTCGGCAGGTTGTCTGAGTTCAGCGAGGGCGACTCCGCGACCGTTCCACGCTTCAGCATAATCCGGCCTGATGGCAAGTGCCTTGTTGCAGGAGGCGAGAGCTTCGGGAAAGTGACCTTTTTTGAAAAAATCAGAACCTTCTTTGTAAAGTTGCTGTGCTTGATCTTCCATGAGTTATGATATACGGTTCGGATAATCACTGTTGTGTTCGAACCCCACCAATCAAAGTGTATAAACCCCGGCACGGAATATTTTTAGTAATAATCTGGCACCCGGTTCCTACATAAGAATCCGATATTTCTGTCAAATCATACACTAATACCACGGTGACCCCCATGCAGTTGAAATCCTGCAAAAAGACCTACAACCTCGAAACGCAGCGTGCTGCCCCCCTTGAAGAGACACTCGCCCGCATTGAACCGAAAGTGCCCGCAGCAGGGATAACCCGAGTAGCGGATATCACCAACCTTGACCGGATCGGTATTCCGGTCTTTTCCTGTATCCGCCCGACTGCAGAAGCAGGAGCGATTACCGTATACAACGGTAAAGGGGCAACCGTTGAAGAGTCCCGTATCTCGGCGATCATGGAAGGAATCGAACGGTATTCCTCGGAACTGCACGACCGGAGGGTTCACCTTGCACCCTACCAGGAGATGTTTGCGCATGGACGGGTGCTCGATCCAAAAGACCTGATCCTTCCCAAAGAGGCAGAGGTGGATCGCCTCATGCCCTGGGTCGAAGGGTTTGATATCGCCAATAATCAGCCTATCATCGTTCCGGCCCATGCGGTTTTTCACCCGCTCCCCCAGAAATTCCGTCAGCTCTTCCGCACGAACACGAACGGGTTAGCGTCCGGGAATACCATGGAGGAGGCCATCTTCCATGCCCTTGTCTGAAGTGATTGAACGGGACGCATGGTCACTGGTCGAGGCTTCACGGGATACCGGGGCAACGGTTGAAAACATCGATGACCCGACCTGCCTTGAGATGCAGAAGAAATTTTCCGATGCACAGGTAGAGGTCAGGGTGAGGGATATCACCAGTGATATCGGGATCCCCACGATGGCTGCCGTCGCTGATGATGTGCTGCTCAAGGACCCGATGCTGCTCACGATTGGTATCGGGACGCATACCAGTGCACGGATCGCGGTTATGCGGGCCCTCACTGAGGTTGCGCAGAGCCGGCTTACGCAGATCCATGGAGCACGAGAAGACACTACACTTGCCGATCTCCGGAAAAAGATGGGCTATGACCGTGCAAAGCGGATCAACGCATACTGGTTCAGGGATAACGGTTCGGTAGACTATAACCAGATCGCTTCCTGTGACAGCGATGATTTCCTCACCGACATCCGGTTTGTTATCGAAGCACTGGGAAAACAGGGGCTCGACCGGGTCATTGTGGTTGACCTGACCCGCGAAGAGATCGGGATACCTGTCGTGAGAGTGATTGTTCCGGGGCTTGAAGTCTTTGCGATGGACCCGGAACGCCGGGGAGAGCGGGTGAATCATGCAAAAGATCATCGTCTTTCTCGGGCCAAGTCTTGAACCTTACAGCGGCAGAGAAGATCCTTCCTGCCGAATATCGTCCGCCCGCGAAGCGTGGTGACCTGCTTGCTGCAGTACACGATGGCGCTACAATAATCGGGTTGATCGACGGTGTCTTCCACCAGGAAAGTGCAGTTGCCCACCGTGAGATCCTGACCGCGATAAAAAAAGGTGTCAGGGTCGTTGGTGCATCCAGTATGGGAGCGCTCCGGGCAGCGGAAATGGACACCCTGGGCATGGTGGGCATCGGTGAGATCTACCGGATGTATAAGAGCGGGGAACTTGAGTCTGACGATGAAGTGGCACTCGTCTTCGATCCCTCATCAGGTCTGGCACTCTCAGAACCGCTCATCAATATCCGGTTTACCCTGAAACGGGCGAGGGAGGAGGGCATCATCGATGCTGCTGAGCATGATGCACTTCTTGCCTCTGCCCGTGTCGGTATTCTACCCGCAGAGAACGTACCGGACGATTGTTTCTCAAACCAATGATACGGTCGATAAAAAAACACAGGAACGGTTTTTAGTGTGGGTGGAGACGGGGCAGTGCGACCAGAAGAGGGAAGATGCGGTCGCAGCGCTGGAGTATATCAGGAAAATAGCCGGGGAAAAATAAACCGATAAAATCCTCAGCCATGTCAGGTATCTCAAAAATTTTGAACCCTCTCACTTATTCAAATCGCGCTTCTCCTGCCACTCTTTTTTACTGACCTGGCAACAATCGCTCTATCTATCAGAATAAGGATGCAGACCGATTTTCCTGAGTAAGAAGGCGGTTTTTCCCTGTATCGATTAACCCAAGGATCGGAAGGGGGTCGATGTCAGAACCTGTTTTACTCTTTTTGCCATCTCTTCAGCTTTGGCAGTACGTTTGACGCACATATTCGCGTTATCCTTCCTTGAAGGAAAGATAATGAATCTGGCGGACGAAACACCGCGATTTACTAGTAACGCGACCGAACGGTTCAAAAAAATTACCGGATCCGTCATTCAACCAATTATTGAGAAATACAAGCCGCCCAGGCTGGATGCCCCACCTTTTTAATACGTGAAAGCTGAAACTGCGTTCCATGCAGAATCCGGCCTCACCCCCAAAGTCCGAGCGTACCTGCCCCACCTGCAGCAGGCCAGTCGAGCCCGGCAATAAATTCTGTGCAACCTGCGGGACGCGGATACCGGAACTGTTAACCTGCAGCAAATGCGGTACTCAGTTCACAGCTCCGATAAAGTATTGCGATTTGTGTGGAGCCCCGGTTATCCTGGGGGAAGTACCGGAACCGGATGATTCATCGGAACACTCTGAGGAAGAGAACACCGGGCCGGTTGAAGATCAGACATCGGAACGAGATGAGGAGGAAATTCCGGAACCAGACACGGATGAATTACCGGAAGACAATGATGAAGAAAACATCGTACCGGATGAGGATGAGACTCCGCACCATCATAAAGAGGAAATTCCGGAACCAGACACGGATGAATTACCGGAAGACAATGATGAAGAAAACATCGTACCGGATGAGGATGAGACTCCGCACCATTATAAAGAGGAAATTCAGGAACCGGATACGGATGAATTATTGGAACAATTTGGGAAGGGATATGAGGAGGATGAGACTCTGGAATCCTACCATACGCCAAAACCCCCGTCTTCAATAAAAAATGAGGCAAAAAAACCAGTCACGGTTCCTGCACCACCAAAGCGGGGATCATCAGAGACCGTCGATGACGCGCTGTTTTTGTCTCCGGGGAAGCCGGAGGCACCGGCAAAACCACGGGTAAACAAGGTAAGGATTATCGGAGGAGGTATTGTGCTGATAATCATTCTTGCAGCCGTTTTTTTCATCGGACTGCCGATGCTCACGGGCAACGGGGGTTTTGTCGCCAACAGCAATCCGACAGCAGCGGAGATCACCCCCATACCGACAACCAACCATCGCCAGGACACCCACCCCAGCCGCCTCCCGTACTCTCGTCCCCATGCCAACACAGCTGATACCCACAGGCCAGAAGTTCTACTTTCAGGTCCAGAAAAATCCAATTACTTCAAAGATCTCGGTAATTTTCACCGGAAGTGCGGGGGCGGGCAGTATCAGCAGTGCGGATATCAAGGTCACCCATAAGGACGGATCGGTAACAACGGGCATCATTCTGCCCCTGAAGGGCATGACCGAGATAACCCTCGATGGATCGAAAGAGACCGATCGTGTGGAAATTATTGTAAAGATGTCCTCCGGAGAAACCTACCGGGTCAAAGACGAACTGATGACCTGAAAGGAGCGGTAAAGACCGTTCCTCCTTTTTGTTGATCCACGTCACGGGTTTTTTGAAAAAAATGTCTCAGTCATGATTGACTTTTAATGTTCAAAACCCTACGACTCACATTTTTAGCCGTAAAAAGAAAAAAAGATTCTTTGAGAACCAGATTTACTTAGTCAGGTTCGCAATTTTTTGTTCAGTTTTGTTAATCACGTTCGAGACTATTTGTTCAGTTTTGTTAGTCACGTTCGAGACTGTTTGATTCGTCTTGATCACAACTGTTTTGGACAATATTGATCTCAACAGTCGGGGTAGCCTGAACTGCAACAGTCGGGGTAGCCGTAACGTTGACGGTCCGGAAGATCGCGACTCCCTGTTGGTTTTGGACGTAGGTTGGTACTGCGGTTACCGCCGGCGCTGGCGTAGATGTTACTGCAGATTTTTGCTCTGTGCATCCGGCAATCAACATAGTTGAAATGACTACCAGTAAGAGAAATACAAGTGTTGTTTTTTTCATCGAATCATCACCTGATTATATTATTAAAATCTTTGTGGTATGAAAAATAACTTTCGATTTTAATTCAGTTGGTATATCAGATAACAATACTTATATTTATTATACCACAGCTTTAGCCGTGATTAACTATTTTTGTTCAAACCCTGTTTTTTGATGAATGCACAGTTTACAATTCAATATTTGAAAAAAATTGGCGTAAATGTTAAGAAACCCCAAAAAAATCACTTCACATTTGCCCACACATGAGCGAACCGCTGGAATGCGGTAATGTGCCCGAAGACGCCAAACAGCATCATCAGCCAGCCCAGCCAGGTGAGACCGTAGAAGGTTATGGGGTATACCAGACCAATAATACCGACCACCATGATCAGTACGAGCCGGTCAGCTCTCCCGAGCAGCCCGCCATAAAATCTTCCGACACCAACGGCCTGTGCCTGCGTGCCAAGGTAGGATGCCATCAGGACACCGGTCAGGGCAAAGACGCCGACCGGCCACGGGACCAGTCCCCCGGCAAAGAGACCGCAGATGATGAAAATATCAGCATACCGGTCTACCGCATGATCAAGGAAATCCCCGCGGAGGCTCTGGATCTTCATCTCACGGGCAACCGCACCATCCATCATATCACAAAATGCGTTAACTGCAACAGCCACTATTCCCCAGAGTTCCAGCCGGAGATAAAACAGGACTCCTGCAGCTGCTGATGCCAGCAGGGCTGCAATGGTGAGAATATTCGGGGTAATCCTGCATTTTATTGCGATGGACACCAGAGGGTCAGTGAAGACTTTTGCATGGGAGCGGTATTGGTCAAGCGTCATTCGTGCACCTCAAGGAACTCTGACCAGTCAATATGGCCAAAGTCTGCGGGGATCTCTCCTTTCTCAAACCGTTCAATCTGGTCAGCACAGTACATCGCATCATGGGCAGTGGTATCCAGTTCAAGGATCTGTTCAGGACGGAACTTCTCAACGGTCTCGATCAGGCAGACATCAAGAGCTTCGGCATCGGCATTCTCCTGAATCTTTTTCGCCCGGTACTTCCGCTTTGACAGGCGTTTTTTCAGCTCATCCGGACGGCAACGGAGTACGACAATCCGGTCACAGGGAAGCAGGTGGGCGATGTGTCCTTCGACAAATCCATCAACGGGCACGAATTCCGCAGCCCAGCGATCCACATCGATGATTTGGGCGTCCCGCTCATCATCATCACCGATTACATACGGACCGACCGTAGTGGTGAGGTGGACAACGGTATGTCCCCGCTGAGCAAGCTCACTGCCTACCAGTGATTTCCCGGTACCCGGAGTTCCGGTGATGCCGCACATCATAGTGTATTGATCTCCTTTAAGAACCGTTCGTTCTCCCAGTCCTCTCCAATACTGACCCGGATATAGTGGTCAGGAAGACCGGCAAAGCTCCGGCAGGAGCGGACGACAACGCCTTTCCGGGCAAGTTCCTCCACCATCTCATCACCCGTTCGGGGAGCGATATCAATCATCACAAAGTTCGCATCTGAAGGGAGAACCGGGTATTTCACTTCTGTGGTGAATCGTTTTCTCCACCGCTTTACCTGTGCAAGATACCGTTGTGTATGATCCTTGTCGGGAAGGGCAGCCGCTGCGGCCGCTGCTGATACCGAATTGACCGTAAAGGGTGTACTGGCACGCTGATACCAGGGCACGAGCCATCCCGGGATGAATGCATACCCGATACGAAGCCCGGCAAGTGAGTGGATCTTGGAAAATGTCCTGCCGAGAATGAGGTTTTCATGTTTTTTCATCAGCGGGAGGTAATCGTAATCCGAGAACTCGACATAGGCATTGTCGAGAAAGAGCACACCTTCGATACCTTCGAGAATTTCCCTGACAATCTCAGGACTGGTTGCATTGCCCGTAGGATTATTTGGAGAACAGAGAACCGTGATCTTTGCCTCTTTTGCCGCCTGGATCAGGGTCTTTGTGATCGACCGAGAAGTCCGCTTCCCGCGGTACGGTAATCACCTCAGCACCCTGACCCATCGCAGCGAGTGCATAGAAAGAAAATGTAGGAGTCGAGATTGCCACCGTCTCTCCGGGATCCACCAGCGTCCGGATGACCGTCTCGATGACCCCATCCATACCGACACCGGTGACAAAGGGGTAATCCCCATAATATGCCCGGAGCGCATTCGTCAGGATATTGACACGCTCATCGGGATACCGGTTCACGTTCCGGAGGGCAATCTCTGCAGCTTCCCGTGCAGCAGGTGACAGGGGGTAAGGATTCTCATTGCTTGCAAGCCGTGCGATCCGGTCGATACCGTACTCACGGGCAATATCCTCGGCTTTCTTTGCAAAGACATAGCCGCTCTTTTTTTTATAGCAGGATCTAACCAAGCGCTCCATTGATCACTCCGACCACACGGTCGATCTCAGCATCGGTAATAACCAGCGGCGGGACCAGACGCAGGTTCCCGTCCGCTGCACAATTGACCAGCACACCCTGTTCTGCACATTTCTTCTGGACATCCGGGCATTTGTCCCCGATGGTCATACCGATCATCAGCCCGCGGACACGGGGGTTATACGAGGCAAGACCCTTGCTGAACCGCTCGCCTTTCCGGGCTACATCCGGGAGTATCTTCTCGATCACGCCGATCGTAGCAAGCGCTGCTGCACAGGCAAGCGGGCCACCGGCAAACGTGCTCCCGTGCTCGCTCTTTTTGAATTCCAGATCTTCACGGGCAACCAGTGCACCCATGGGAAACCCGCTTGCAATCCCTTTTGCAAGGGTGACAATATCAGGTTTGCACTTTCGTGTGCTGCATGGCAAGCCATTTCCCGGTACGTCCCATGCCGGTCTGGACTTCATCAGCGATCATGAGAGCGCCGGTATCATCGCATATTTCACGGATGCCTTCAATGAAACTGTCGGGAGGGATGATGACACCTGCTTCTCCCTGGATCGGTTCGAAGATGACCCCGGCGGTATCCTTGTCCACGACTTTTTTCAGCGCGTCAAGATCGCCATATTCAACAAAGGTCTTGACCATCCCGAGAGGTTCGAACGGTTCGCGGATTGCAGGTTTGTGCGTGACGGCAAGTGAACCTACGGTACGGCCGTGGAACCCGTGGGTGAATGCAACAAATTTTTTCTTACCGGTCCGGACCCGGGCAAGTTTGAGTGCCCCGTCAGTTGCTTCTGCTCCTGAGTTGGAGAAGAAGGCCTTGTGCATGCCGGTAATCTCTACGAGTTTCTTTGCCAGATCTCCCTGGTGGGGCACGTAATAGAGATTGGAGCAGTGGATCAGCTGGTGTGCCTGATCGCAGATCGCTTTTACCACGGCCGGGTGGCAGTGCCCGGTGCTGCAGACGGCAATACCTGCGACACAATCGAGATACTGCTTTCCTTCCGCATCCCAGACGGTTGATCCCTCACCCTTTACAATCGCCATATCCCGCGAGAACGCAGGCATAAAGTAGCGTTCATCGAGAGCTTTGAACTGGCTTGTTGTTTCCATTTCCATCACAGTATTCTTTTTGTTTATTTGTTGTGTTGCAGACGTTATTCATATTCAATGGTTGCCGGAGGTTTTGCCGTGATATCGTATACCACTCTGGCAACACGGGGAATGTCAGCAGTGATTCTTGAGCCGATTCTCATCAGGTGCTCAAACGGGATATCGAGCGGATCGGCAGTCATCCCGTCCCGGGAGTTCACGGCACGGATCGCAACAATCCAGCCATGGATCCGGTTGTCGCCTTTGACACCGGTGCCAAGACCGAGCAGGGCGGCAAAACACTGCCATGGGCGGTACTTTTCAACCAGTTCGTCTTCAACGATCCAGTTTGCCTCCCGTATGATCGCAACCTTCTCTCGGGTAACTTCTCCAAGACCCGCACCGCAAGCCCGGGTCCGGGAAATGGCATCCGGTGCTGGATCTCTTTTGGCAGACCAAGTGCTCCTGCCACTTCCCGCACCTCATCCTTGTAGAGATCGCGGATCGGCTCGATCACTTTCGTAAACTCCATGTGCAGCGGCATACCCCCGACATTATGGTGGCTCTTGATACCCCCTTCGCTCTCGATCCGGTCCGGGTAAATGGTGCCCTGCAGCAGGCATTTCGCCCCCTGCTTCCGGGCCTCCCGTTCAAAGACCCGGATGAACCGTTCACCGATTGCCTTGCGTTTGGCTTCAGGATCGGTGATACCTTTGAGTGCCTCAAGGAACTCATCACCGGCATCAACAATCTGGAGGTGGATGTTAGCAAAGATTGTCCTGATCCGTTCGGTCTCACCTTTGCGCATCAGGCCGGTATCGATATAGATCGGAATGAGATTATCCCCGATCGCACGGGCTGCAAGGGCGGCACAGACCGAGACTGTCGACACCCCCGGAGAGCGCCATAACCACTTTTTCTGTGCCGGCGGCTGTCTGGATTTCCGTTATGGACTGGCTGATAAATTTCTCTGTATTGACCATGGTTTCGTTTCCTTATTTTGTCCGTTTGTTTGCCCTGCATGCTTCAACAAATCCCAGATACGGGGGTGACGGGCGGGTCGGACGGGATTTGAATTCCGGGTGGAACTGGGTGGCAAAGAAGAACGGGTGATCGGCAAGTTCCAGGCACTCCATCCGGTTTTTATTGGTAGCCGAGAAGATCAATCCTGCTTTTTCCAGATCCTGAATATACCGCGGGTTCACTTCATACCGGTGCCGGTGCCGTTCGGTGATCTCCTGTCTGCCCGTACAGGTTCATTGCACGGGTTCCTTCCTTGAGATGTGGCGACATAATCACCCAGCCGCATCGTACCGCCCAGTTCATTGAGCCCTTCCTGTTCGGGAAGGAGGGCGATTACATGGGATCCCTCGCCAAATTCTTCGCTCGTGGCATCAGCAATATCGAGTTTATTGCGGGCATATTCGACCACTGCCAACTGGAATCCCAGGCAGAGCCCGAGGAAGGGGATCTTGTTTTCACGGGCAAACCTGATTGCTTCTATCTTTCCTTCAATACCCCGCTTGCCAAATCCACCGGGTATCAGGATCCCGTCATAATCCTTGAGCTGGCAGCGCTCGTAGCGTTCAGCGTCCAGCCACCCGATCTTCACTTCCGTCGAAAGAGCCCTTCCCGCATGCTTGAGCGCTTCCTTGATGCTGATATACACATCTTCGATACCGTATTTACTCACTATTGCAACAGTTACCCGGCTGGTATACTCTTTGGTCACGAGCCGGTACCAGCTGGTATCGACATCGCGTTTCTCCAGGCCCGAGATGAGCTGAAAGAACATCCGCAATACCTTCTTTCTCCATCTCCATGGGGACTTCATAGATGTCCGGGCACGGTAGCTGCAGAGATGACTGCATGCTGGGGGAGATCGCAGAATGCGGAGATCTTGCGTTTCGTATGGGCACTGATGGGATGCTCGCTCCTGCCGACAATGATCTCTGCGTGGAGTCCCAGCTCCCGCAGCGCCTTCACCGAGTGCTGTGTGGGTTTTGTTTTAAGGTCCCCCATGGTATCTTCAGGGATGAGGGTTACATGCAGGAGAATGTAGTCCTGTGACTGGCAGGTCCCCCCTCATCTGTCGGATCGCTTCCAGAAACGGCATGCTCTCAATGTCACCAACAGTACCGCCAACTTCAACAAGGCAGATGTCAGCCTTCGTTCCATCCGGAAATTCTTCTTCTGCAGCCTGACGTATGCAGGTCTTAATCTGGTCCGTAATATGGGGGATGATCTGCACGGTCTCCCCGAGGAAATCGCCCCGGCGCTCCTTTTCGATAACCGTGCGGTACACCTTACCGGTGGTGATATTATGAGCAGCGGTAAGTTCGATATCAAGGAACCGCTCGTAGTTACCAAGGTCGAGGTCAACCTCGCTCCCGTCCCTGAGCACAAACACTTCACCATGCTGTGCCGGGTTCATCGTTCCTGCATCGATATTCAGGTAGGGGTCGATCTTGACTGCGGTGACCCGGTAGCCACGGTTTTTCAGGATGCGCCCGACAGAAGCTGCGGTGATCCCTTTCCCGAGTCCGCTCATCACACCACCGGTAACAATAATGTACTTCACACAGATCTCCCCGATTGCTTTACATTTTGCTCACAATACCTATTAGTGTTATCTTATCGTGAGTGAGGGAGGATTTTCACACGGATTGCGTCTGATTATTTTTTCCCGGGAGGTTCGGTTCACTGCACGATACGGGCAGCGTTCTCTGCCCGTTCAAGGAACTTTAATTTGTCACAAAACCGTACATAGTAGGTATGAAAATCAGGCAATGTATCCATATTCTGGCGGTTCTCTTATTGATTACCGGTTTCGTCCTGCCAGTTATGGCCGCAGAAAATGAAACGGCAGATGCAGCCACGGCTTTTTACAATAGCGGCGTACTTCTTCTTGAAGAAAAGGAATATGCGAGAGCAATAGCAGACTTTCGATCAAGCCCTGGCATCAAATACCACCATGATCCGGTGGTCAGACGCTCTGTTGTATACGTACCAGAATAAAGCGTATGCTTTGATTCAGCTGAATAATTACACCGCTGCAGTCCAGACGATTGATCAGGGTCTGGCAGTCTACGAAAATGATGAAAAACTCTGGTACAACAAAGGTTTTGCTCTCTTCAAACTCGGTAATTACCAGGATGCGATCACTGCCTACGATAAGGTACTGCAGATAAACAATCAGTCGGTTCCCGCCCTGAACAACAAGGGTGATACGTATTTCCAGATGGGAAGATACCAGGATGCAGTCGATTCCTATATCCGGGCAAATGAAAAAGATCCGGGGAACAGTTATGCTTCTGCCGGACTCGAAAAGGCTCAGCGTGCTCTGGCTGCAGCAACACCGCCAACTACCGCTCCCTCTCAGACAATAATTCCAACTACCCTGCCTGCAAATACCCAGTCCTCTCTCACACCAACAATAGTTCCAACTGCCATTCCTACAAATACCAAATCCCCTCTCTCCCCCTCCCGATTGTGGCAGCTTCTCACCCTTATGGGGTTATTATCCATAGTCCTGATGAAAAAGCGATGAAGAAATAGCAATTTTTTTTAGCACTTTTAAAAAGTTCGACGCTTATGGGGAGTTCAACCGGTTGCCATAGGCCCACCCTCACATGCGATACCTTCTCAATCAGGAAATCCTTAATTATCGCATCAAGCGCAGGGTGTAACGGTGGAACCGATGTGGTCCCTTTCTTCACCATTGATTGTTATTCATTGCTGAAAAAAAGGAATTCCTTTGAAAATCGTATTCCAGATATGATGTGAAGAATTGTTATGTCCTATCCCGAAATCATTTCACAAAAATATTTGAAAATATGAGCAAGCCCACCCCTTCGGGGGTCGCTGCCGCCTACAAGGGTCTCGCTGGGCAAGAAGGTTGTTTAAAATCTTTGATTTACGTGGGGGTCAAAGGGGCGCACCCCCATTAGGCATGCCTCCCCCTCTGGGGGAGAGAGGGGGTCACCCTCGTAAATCGGAAAAATTAGTGGCGTCGGATCGGTTTTTCCAGCAGCAACTGAGTGAAATGAATTCAGGATATCACGATGCGAAGATTGTTACCCTGCTATCCAGCAGAGATGCGATAATTACGCCGCCCCGAAGGGGCGTCCCCGCAAAGGATCGGTGACAAAGAATTCAAAAATAAAACTCCCTGCCCGCCGTGCCTGAAGAGGCCTGAGGCGGGGGTCAATCGAATAAAGAACAAAGTCCGGGGGAGAAACTGAATCGGTTGGTGTCTGTTTCCTCAGGAGCGTCTGGGTTATATTTTATTTGTTGTCACTGCAAATGCTGCCGAAGTCCGGGAAAGCAACGTCTTCTCATCGTTGTCAACAAATACCTCGCCTTCAGCGAATGCAACCCGTCGCCCCTTCCTGATTACGCGGCCTTCTGCAATAATGGAACCTTCCTGTATCCCCCTGATGAAACTGGTGGATTCAGAGATGGTTGCAATTCCTTCGGTTTTTGAAAGTAGCGGGTAGAGAGCAAGTGCCATCGCTTCATCGGCAACCGCCGCGAGAATCCCTCCCTGTAACCACCCGACACCGTTCTGCATATCAGGCCGGACCTGCATGTTCAGCACCGCTTTCCCCGGCTCAACGCTGACCACATCAATCCCCATCAGGCAAAAAAAAGGGTTGGCGTATTTCCCGTCTTTCTTGATTTTTTCCAGATATGACATTATCCTCATACCTGATATTAGCATAAAAAGGGATTAAGATTTTCTTTTACCCGCCTGTGCAATCTGTTTATATTGTCCGCACAATGACGTATCCTCTATGCAAGACCAGGAAATTAAGGAGATGCTCGCCGATTTGATCTGGCTGAACGCCCTGATTGCAACAGAACTCATCCAGGTGACCGAGAATAGTTCGGCAATCCTCAGGAAATCCCCGCCACCGGAAAGCTGCCTGCAGGAGCACCAGGCACTCCGTGAAACCGCGCTTTTTATGGCGGAGAAATACCGGCCCGGCACCATGCTCTCACAGCACCTCACAAAACACCAGTAATGTTATTGGGAGACTCTGCGAAAAGTACTGTAATGAACCTGCCCGGATTGTGTTCACGAATGTGTGCATGACAGGGCACCGCTGATAGCCTCCAGGATAAGGAATTTTAAACATTAGCCAGCGATCGATACCAGATAGTGTTCATCATGACAACTCCACCTGAGGCACAATACAGCCTTATCATTCCCGCATATAATGAGGAACACAGGATTACACCGCTCTTTGATGCCATAGAAAGGTTTGACGGGGAACTCATCGTTGTATGCGATGGGGGGGACAGCACAGCAGATATCGTCGATCGCATCGCGGCGCAAAGACAGGATCTGACTATCCGTTGTCTTCGGTTTGACCACCGTCTTGGAAAAGGGGGAGGAGTGATTGCAGGACTTATGGCTGCCCGTTCACCCCTTGTCGGGTATTTCGATGCTGATGGCTCGACCAGTATTGATGAGATGAAACGGCTTTTTCTCTCGCTTTCCAACGTGGATGGTGCAATCGGTTCACGCTGGATGCCAGACTCAACCCTCAAAGTGCGCCAGAGCATCCTGCGGCAGATGGAGAGCCGGGCATTCAATCTGCTCATCCGGGTCCTCTTCGGGTTGAGCTATCACGACACACAGTGCGGGGCGAAGGTATTTAAAAAATCAGCAATTGATGCCGTATTACCCCGTATGATTTCCCGGGGTTTTGAATTCGATGTCGAGCTGCTCTGGAGACTACAGGAGTGCAGGATTCAGGGTTACTGAAGTTCCTATCGAATGGCAGAATAAAGGGGACTCACGGGTCCATAAAAGAGATATGATTGGGATGCTCTCAGGTCTTTTCAGGGTAAGATTTGGGTTTGGACGACCATGATTCCGGCATCGCGTGAAGAACAGAAGAAAGAGGCGTTCAGGCTCTTTGAAGACGGGCGATACCTGGAGTCCCTGCAGATCTGCACCAGTCCTCCTTGAAGGAGGCAGGGATTCGGCTGTTGAAGTGCTTGCTGCCACGAACCTCTTCTATACGGGTAAACTCGAAGATGCCGAAGTGTTTTTCCGGGATCTTACCCAAAAAATGCCGGATTCATCCTATGTCCATAGTTATCTGGGAAAAGTGCTTGAAGCACGAAAAGATGAGGGAGCGATTGCAGAATTTGCAACTGCCGTTCATCTCGATCCCACCAATCAGGATGCCCTCACGAAGCTATGCAGGGTATCTCATCTCGCATAAGGATTACCGGGGGGCTCTCCCGGTACTCCGGCGGCTTGTGCAGCTCGGGAAAAAACCCGGGGATGTACAAAACCTGATGCGGGCACTGATTGAGATTGGCGAGCCGGAAGAAGCGCTCTCAACATATTCCGTGCTTGGGGGAGATGCTGCAAAGACCCATGAATACATTGATGCACTGATAAAAACCCGTAAGTTCCAGGCTGCTGCTGAATCTGCCTTCAGGATCTACCGCGATACAAAAGATCCCGCCATACAGAGGAAATACCTTGACACCCTTTCCCGTTACGATGTGCAGGCATCACTGGATGCCTATGCTTCCCACATGAAGGAAAATCCGGATGCGGAAATCCTGTTTGATTACATCCTGCTCTTACAAGCCAACGGGGATTATGCAACAGCACTTGCTGCTACAAAAACGCTCCTTGAACATTCAGATGATCCGATATACCGGCTGGCCGAGTGCGAGCTTCTCGCAAGCCTCGGTCAGGAAAAAAAAGCGCTTGCAGCCTATGAAAACCTTATCCGGGATGAACTGGTAACAAAAAATGATCTGGATGTGCTCGTCCTTATCATCAGTAAGTACCGCCAGTATCCTCAAGGCACATGTCCCTGATGGATGAAGCCAGACCGGCGATTCCTGACTATCGTTTCAAAAGATGTGAACGTCGCAAGCCTCCTTGAGACAGCACGTTTCTATGAGGAGTCAGGAAATGTGACAGAAGCACGGTCATGGTATTACCGGGCGTACCGGGCAGACTTTCTGAGCCGGGGGTCTTGACTATGCACAATTTCTCTCAGTACACGGGGAAGAACGGGAATGTGAAAAAGTAATGCTCTATATCCTGTCAAACGTCAAAAAAAATGCTGATGTCGGGCGTGTGGCAGCAGTGATCCTTGATAAGCGGGGGGGAATGTTCCGCCTGAAGCGTCTGATGGAGCAGCTGATTAAAAAACTCGAAGAGCGGCGGCAGACGTTAAACTCGGAGGGCCTGGAACTGCTTGCCATCGCTTTTTTCATCACCGCAACCAATGCACACGAAGAGATGGACTACGCGGGGTGCAAGTATTACTGCCTCTGCGGGGTGGATGTGATGCCTGCTCATTCCCGTGCCATCAGGCTTGAGGATTACCTCCAGCTGATTCGGGCATGCAAGGAACGATCGATTGCCGATCGGCCGATCATGAATGCACCGCAGACAAAAAAACGTACAGTTACAGTTCCCCCGGTAAAGATCATCACCGATCAACTCGGGCTTTCCGAACAGGAGCAAAAGATTGTTGAATTCCTCCGGTCGCACCGGAAAGCAAGCGAGATGGACCTGCGCAAACTGCTCGGTACCCGCAGGGTGGTCGGGATAGTGAACCAGCTGATCCAGAAGGCGGCATTGCAGGGAGTATCGATTATCGAAAAGAAAGGGGTTGGAGAGGATGGAGAAGTCTATGAATATACCGGAACCTGAACAGATGGACCGGCGCCGGCTTGAAAGTATCAACATCATCAACGCACTGCGCCGGGGAACGGTTCCTGCAAGCGGACTTGAGCGGATCGCTGTCGGGCTCGATGTTGAAGAGGGCGTGATCGGCAAACAGACTGGATTACGTATCACAGGGCGGTGGCGACACAAAATTCATCCGGGGTGAATACGGGAGCGGCAAGACATTTCTCGTTGCCCGTGCTCTTGAGATCGCACGCACCAAGGGTTTTGTCACCTCCCATGTGGTCATATCTTCCTCAACACCGCTCTACAAACTCAAAGGGATCTACCAGCAAATCTGTGCAAACCTCAGGACGAGCGATGAAGAGCACGCGATCAAAACCATCATCGACAACTGGCTCTATTCAATAGAAGAGCGCCTGATTTCCGTGGGTGGGAGCGAAGTTGAAGATACGGCTCTTGAAGCAGCAACCGAACGGGAGATCGAAGCATCCCTGTCGGGTATCAGCGAAGTGAACACCGCACTTGCTGCTGCATTACGCACCTATTACCGGGCGAACAATGCCGGTGAATTCCAGCTTGCCCAGTCAGCACTGGGGTGGATCGCCGCTGAACCCAATATCGGGAGGGACTTCAAGCAGAAGGCAGGGATCCGGGGGGATATCGATGATACCATCGCCTTTATTTTCCTCCGCGGGCTTGTTGCAATCATCCACGGGGCCGGATACCGGGGCATCGCGATCGCCGTTGATGAGATGGAAACAACGCAGGGACTCCAGCGCAACCAGCGGGAAAAAGGGTACCAGACACTCGTTCAGATCATTGATGCACTTGACCGGGGCGATATGCCACGCTGCTACTTCCTCTTTACCGGAACTCCTGCCATGTATGACGGTTCACGGGGCATACGTTCCGTTCCCCCGCTCTATGATCGGATCAGCGTGGTGCAGACCGATGCGTACCGGAACCCACGGCAGCCCCAGATTATGCTCTCGAAGTTTGACACCTCAAAACTCGAACTGGTTGCACTCAAGGTAGTGGATGTCTATGCACAGGCATATGCAGAGCCGGACCGGGAGCGGGTCTCGCACCGCTTCATCCGTGCGATGATCAAAAAGATCACCACGCGATTTGGCGGGAGGGTGGATGTAATCCCCCGGATATTCTTAAAAGAGTTTGTCGATGTGCTGGACAAGTGCGAACTCTATGAGGATTATAATCCCGCAGATACCTATGATTTCGATACCGAGCATCTCAAGGGCGAGCTGAAAAAAGAAGAAGAGGCGGTTATGGTGGTCAGGTTCTGATTATATCTCGGCATGAAAAGGTTTTATGCAATAAATTGCATGGTACCGGTATGAGATGGGTGTGCCTTCTGATCATCACTGCAGCGTTACTGGGCGCTATTGCCATGCCTGTCGCAGCAGCATCAATACTCACCATCTCTGCATCACCGCACCAGGCGCACATCGGCGATACTATCACCCTCAACGGAACAGTCTCGGGAATTACAACGATCGCTGTATATCTCTTTGTGATAGGTCCTGATCTTGACACCCGGGGGGTGACACTGGATAATCTCAATATCCCTGCCGGGACGGGGATTATTTACCACTGCACCGGTGCAACTGAGTGATGGTACCTGGACATATACCTGGGATACATCGGTGATTCTTGGAGAGCTGAAACCAGGAAAATATACCGTATTATGTCGTAAGTTCCCCTCTCGATCGCTCACGATATGCCAGGGAAGATTTTGCAACCGCCGAAATAGAGTTTCTCCCTTCTGACAAACCCTCACCTGAAACACCGCTCGGACCGGCTATCCCGGTTATCGCGGTGGGAGTTGGAGCGGTTCTGGGACTTTGTTTGACTCCGGATGCAGGGAAAAAGGAAATAGCGGGAAGTTTTTTTGTTTCGGTCCTGGGTTACCCGTTGAACAAATCTTAATTCAAAGTTCACTTTTTCATTCCAGAACTATAAAAATCGTATTTCTTACGATGGAATCCCGCCTCAGGGCCTCTCCGAGGCACGGCGGACAGGGAGGTTTTTTGAATAGTTGCCAATCCGCCGCGTGGAGCGCCCCGTCGGGGGCGGCGGCATCTCATCGTACCTAACAGACCGATCGAAAAGCATCTACCGATGGAATAACTCTGAATTTAACGGTTTAACAGGACAGTTGTGTTTACTAAAAAAAGATAATTTTCTCAAGCCAAATCCAGTCTGTTTCTTATCCTAACACTGCCGGCGGATTTTAACTGACTGGGCATGGGCATGCAGACCTTCTGCCTCTGCAATAGTCTCTACAATATCCCCGATTGCCTCAAGACCGTTTTTATCAATGATCTCAACCGATGCAGTCTTACAGAAATGTGAGACATCGAGTCCTGAATACATTTTTGAATATCCTGCTGTCGGCAGAACATGGTTGGTACCAACCGCATAATCCCCGCATGCAACTGCTGAATACTTACCAACAAAAATTGCACCGGCGTTTTTCACCCGGGTGACAACCGACAGGGGATCTGCAACCTGGATAGAGAGGTGCTCGGGTGCAACCCTGTCTGATGCAGCAATCGCTTCTTCCATATCGTTCAACAATCACATACCCTGAATTATTGAGAGCCTTTTCGATGATCTCCTTTCTTGGTGCCCTGGTGAGGAGGTCTGCTATTTCCTTTCCGACTTTTCCGGGAAGGTTTTTATCAGTCGTGATCAGGATGCAGGCAGCATTCGGGTCATGTTCTGCCTGCGCAAGCACATCAGCGGCTACAATGCGGGGATTGGCAGTGTGGTCGGCAATAATGCCAATCTCGCTGGGACCTGCCGGAAAATCAATCTCCACTTTTTCCCGCAGCATCATCTTTGCCAGCGTGACATACACATTGCCGGGTCCGACAATTTTCTGCACGGGCTTTACGGTTTCTGTACCGAGAGCCATGGCTGCAATGGCCTGGGCACCACCGGAACGGTAGATCTCGGTGACACCGGCGATGTCCAGCGCAACAAGCGTCATGGGATTAATCGGCGGGGGGGAACAGGCGCAGATTTCACGGACTCCGGCCACTTTTGCCGGCACTGCACACATGAGTGCAGATGAGGGGTAGGGTGCACGGCCACCGGGCACATAAATACCGATACGGTTCAAGTGCGGTTGTCTTAACCCCAAGAACGATCCCGGGCTCCATCTCCTGCAGCCAGAGATCCCGGGGTTTCTGGAGTTCGTGGAAGCGTTCTATGCGTGCATGTGCCTCAATAAGACTCTCAACAATTTTTGTTTCAACATCGTCATAGGCCGATTCACGCTCTTCATCTGATACTGCAATCTCGTGAAGATCATACATGGCGTGAGAGTTCCCGTAATGCAGTATCGCCATTCTTCTGCACACGGTCAATTATTTCGGTGACTGTACCTCGCGCATCTTCAAGGCTTGACTTCCTGCCAGCGAGCCACGCATCGATCCCGACTGCCTTCCACATAGTGCCAATAGCTACGGCAGGAAAGATTGTTAAAGTTTCGTTGCGGGAAATAACGGCTTTATTCCGGAGTGCAAACGGTAGGTGTACGAAGAAAAAACTGCAGTTCAACTGATTTCCTTTACGGGTAAGTAACGCTGACATTTTGCCTTGATCGCTTTTTTAATCAAAACCGTAGAGGGTGGAGGATAATCCTGTTATCACGGATAGTATCGATGCATTTCTGCAGGTCAACTGCTCTTTTGGTGAGATGAGCGACTCAAAAAAACCCACCGTGACAAGGTAAATGCTTCAAGCTCCCTGATTCGCACTTCATCAGAATTCGTTCTCCGGTCTCTCCCGGGCAATTAAAAAAAAGTGCCTTAGGCTGGATCCGCCAGAGGCATTTGTTCGCTTGTGTCCTTAATCAGAGCGGTGAAACGGGGCAAAAGGACAGGAGACAGAATCCCCCTGCACTCACCGTATACGAATCCGGTGTATCTCCTCAGCGACAAAGGATCGAAGCGCAGGATCCTCATCGGTATCAGAATACAGGTCCCTGAGCCCCTCAATCGCGCTATAACTCCGTACCGCAGCCAGTGCCGCAGCAGCACGCTCCCGTGTTGCCAGGTGTTCGTTCTTATCCTTCAGGCGCTCTATCAATACATCGACTGCCCGCCCGCTCCTCAGCTTCAGGAGAGCCTCGGTTGCATGTCTCCGGATCAGCGCATCGGAATCGTTGCAACAGTCCATAAGGGGACGCACAGCCCGGGGATCGTCACTCTCACCCAGGGCAATTACTGCACTGATCCTTTCTTTTTGGTTCCTTTCACTCATTGTTCCGTTGATGAGACGATACACCCCACCCGTTTTTGGCAGGGAACTGTACCATTCATCCATCGACCTTTCCGCAATCATACCCATTTTACACCATGAAACGATAGTCAGAAATCAATACTCTTTCTACCGGAAAACCGACAGAATTTTTTAAGCTACGAAAAGTGGCTGCCGCTTACCAAGGTGGGCATGTACCTGACCGGACAAGATTGTTGTGTGGAGTGGTTTTTGGTACATTATATGATTAAAGGTAATCGAATTATAAATAATTAATCATGATAAATCCAAAAACCAAGTCCCGTCAAATCTCCGTTTTCCTCCATTATCTCTTCCCCATAGGTTCAACAGTATGAATGATTTTTTTCAGGATTCAGTCACAGGGAATATAGCCGGCCATATTCTGAGGCTCGATCAAAATAACAGGTTTACAGCACCCGGATATTCTTTCCCATAAACATACGTGCGGTTGTCTGTTAACATTGTTAACATTGTGTTTATCATCCATAATGGAGGAGCGGGAGAGTATCAGGACAGGGAAACAGGAATCCTTTATAAAGCTCGTCCGGGCAGATTGGAGATTAATATGCTGTCCGTTCCAGTGGAAGGGAAGGGGTTTAAAAAGGGCCGGTGAACCGGATTACCTGAATTATCATTATCATATAATAAATTCGAAAGGGCGTTTCCGATTTCTGCCATGAACAATAAGAATCTTTTTTGCTATGCTACCATTGGACATACTGCATCACGACCGTAAAAAATTATCCACGGGAGTCACTGCAGCGATAACCATGAGATCCAGCTATAAAGCATATTGCTACAGACAACACAAAATACAGTAGGCAGTATGGCAAAAACGGGCAGTCCTTATCTGGAAATCGGCGAATCCCTTATCCTGACAACGGACAGAGTGAGTGTCAACACCGTGCAGTACGATGTGCTGCTCACCACCCGCTACCTCATCCTGGTTGATGCGAGGTATGCCCAATTCCAGCCACAGATGATCCCTCTTCTGACAATACAATCGGTGAAGGGAGGAAAGACCGCCAGTGGTGAGCTGGTTATAACCCTCTTTTTCACAGAAAATGGCAGCAGTGGCAAATCAGAGCCCATGGTCCTTATCTTTTCCCAGCAACCTGGTGAACAAAGAAAGAGGGAACGTGATGACTGGTTAAAAACCCTTATGGGACTTATCGTATCTGTACGCCAGGAATCAAGCTACGAAAGTATAACCACCGCTGATCCGGAGATCGGTATACGACCCTCAAAAAGACGTCAGATCTCTCCCGAGATTCCCCCTCCGTATACAAAAGTCGTTGAAACACGTCCTGCTCAGATCGAATTGATCATAATTCCTGATGAACCTGAATCTCCGGTTATTTCAGAAGAGAAACAGGAATTACCTGAAATGTCTTTTCCCGGAGAAAAAACAGAGACTGAAGTCACACCGGCACCATGTGCAATAGAGGGGGCACCGGGTACTTCACCGGATCTGACTGAATCCCCGGACACAATGACAGATTCACTTCCTGTTTTTGAAGAGACAATGAATGCTTCACAGGAGGTGGCAGAATCCAGGGATACACTATCACCTCCTGAAAAACCGATACTCGTTGAATCCGTACTTGTACCCGAAGAAACATCTGAATCTCCGGATTCGGTAACCCTGGTTCCGGCTTTCGAAGAGCTACCTGAGGCTCCGGAAGCGGACTCCGGGCGGCAGAGATCAGGTAGTGTTTCTCTCCTGGCAGCGGTGAAATCCCTGATTTCTCCACAAGGAAGGTCCGGGGTAGCCGATACGGTGGTGCCTCCCCTTCAGGGAATTGAAGAAACAACGGTTGATGCACCAGAGGTGACGGGATCATTGGACACACCGCTGCACCCTGAAGTACCGAAAGTTGTTGCGTCCTCATATACCCAGAGAGAAAAAACAGAGCCAATACTACTTCCTGAAACCTCAGCCATCGGGGAAAAACTTGGTGTTTTGCAAGAAGATACCGGTTATCCTGACCTTCCAAATTCACCAAAACCGGCAACCCTTGAGTCTCCGTCCGTTTCCGGACAAGATTCCCCACACTCAGAACCGGTACCAGCTGAAGCAGGAAAAGGGGATGAGTCAGTTCAACAGCCTGCTCCGGAAGCGACCCCGCATACTCCGGGATCACCTCCGCCGTCCGCCGGTCCGGGTTCCCGAAGGCTGACCTTCATCGCAGTCGCTGCGATCATCATCATTATCCTTGGGATCGCAGGAATAATGGTTTTTTACCCACAGAACCTGACTGCACCCCAGGGGGAACCCACCCCCCTCCCCACTCAAACGATTCAACAGACGCTTCAACCGACACCGGTAATTCCTCTGCCGACAGCAGTAATAATTCCCACAACAGGTGTCTGGGTGAGGGTAGATTATCCGCGTACCTATTACGGATTGATCGGTAATACGGGATTAATGAGAGGAGTAACCGGATCGGGTGACCAGGTTTATAAGATATATGAAAGTGAGGGTATTGTACAGGCGCAGATTCAAAAGATGGATAACACAGGAGATACGCTTACCGTTGAGATCTATCGGGACGGGAAAGTCATCGGCAATCGCTCTGTTTCAATCCCGATGGGTTCAATTGAACTTCTCATTGATGCAAAAACCGGAAATCCCCCAGCCATGACTCCGGTTGTCACACCATCCGTGAATGAAACGGGATCAAATGTCGGCCGGATCATGTATTTCTGACGATGACACTTCTGCCTGAGAACCTGTCGGTGATCCTGCAGTGTGTGGATCGCGTTGATATTTCCTGCTCAGGATGCTGCGATTATCACAAAACCACCAGTCCATATGAAAGCATATTTCTAAAGAGAAGGAGAATGAAAATTAACGCAGGAACTGTGGGACTATGGGAAACCCGTATCTGAACCGCGATGAATCCATAATTCTGACAACACACAACGTGAACTACAATACCGTTGTGACAGAGGTTATATTCACCAACCAGCGCCTTATCCTTTTTGACAGCAGGCATGCCCAGTTCAGGTACCAGACAATCCCCCTTGCAACGATCGAGACGGTCGTGATCAGGGAGGACGCACAGGATAATCCGGTAATCTTACTCTCGATCTCGCCGATAACTCCTGACAGCCCTCCACAGTCAAGGGAGTTTACTTTTTCCCGGCAGGCAGCGGGGGACCGGAAGCAGGAATGTGAAGAGTGGGTAAGACAACTTAAGGAACAGATCGCTTCCATGCGCCTTCAGGCGCTTCTTCCCCCGCAACCCGTCTCCCACCAGGACAATGACATTATTTTTGAAGATATCAGCACCAGCGGAACAGAGCAGTCCCCCGAAACACAGCCTGCACCAGTCTACCGGACCAGTCGAACCACTCGTGAACAGCCCGTTGACCTGGAGAGAGGCAGATATCGGAAGTGAAGCAGTGCTACCCGACACCGATATTCCTGCAGTCTCCGGAACCACAAGGATCTCAGGGTCAGGATTCTCCAAAAACCACTGAAAATGATTCATCATCCGACCGTTTACAACCTCCGCCTGCCCAACCGGGAAAGGCAAAACTCATTGCGGTCACTGCAATCGTCGTCATAATTGCACTTGTTGCAGGGGCGTTCATCTATGCAATTATCCTTCAGGGTAACGAAGGCGAGCCTCAGGTGACTACCGGTTACCCCGGCAATAACAACGGAAGCAACCATGATCCCGACACCCACGGTGTCACAAACGCCAGCTCCTCAGATTACGGTAGTACCCACACCCCCGCCCACATTGATTATACCGGATAAAGGTGTCTGGGTGAAGGTACAATATGCAGGGAATTTTACCGGACGGATTGGAACTTCAGGTAATCTGAAGATGGTGAATGCATCCGGAGACCAGTATTACCAGATTCCGATAAATGACGGAATAGTTGAAGTATTACTCCAGAAAGAGGACGGGTCGGGAAATATGCTCGTGGTTGAAGTGTATCAAAACGGCAGGATGGTCACCCGCAGCACAAAAGCAACTCCTTTTGGCTCCATAGAACTTCGTGAAACGATAAAGAGAGGGTAATCCTTCCGCACTACTCCGTCAGGCATTAATAAAAAAACCAAGAGTACCCGGTCTCATAGAAAGGGGGGGGAAAATAACATCGATAAAGAGAGAGCCAATGACCATCCCTGGGTTTTTTTTATTTTTTTCAATTAACTATTGACTGCATTCAGAAATTTTTTTTTTAGTTTTTTTTCTCACACCGAAATTCACACTCCTTATTTCCGTTTCCCGGATGACGTGTCTTCTTCTACCAGGTAATTGATCACATTCTCAGAAATATCAGACGCGTATTCCCCGGCTCTTCTTACACTCTCCGTGATATACCCGAGTGCAATCGCATCGGGATTTTCCTTCTGGCGCACGATAGTATTGATCTCCTCGCACAGGGTTTCGAGTACACGCAGGGATTCAATATTCTGATTCGCCTGTTTCATATCTTTGCTGAAGAATGAAACGATACTCCGGTTGAATATTCCCACGGATAATTCACTTGCTTTAGCAATTTTTCCGATTATTACGGGATCAATTTCCCGGGAAATAATTGTCTGTGCATTAACGACAATCCTTTCTGCATGGTCCCCAATCCGCTCGATGATCCGGCTGATGGTAAAATAATGAACTGCCATTATGGGTGTAATACCCATCTTACGGGAGAGAGTAGCATTCGACAGGATCATATTTGTCTGCCGGGCTATCAACCAGTGAAGCCGATCAACATCATTGTCCCGTGCGGTGACATCATCAGCAAGAGTCGGGTTCTGTGAACGGATAGACTTTGATCGCATCCTCATGCATTTCCTTGACAATCATGTACATCCTCTTCAGGGTGTTGTCAAACGGCATTTCAGCAGGATTCAGAAGATCCTTCAACATGATCGTGGTATCAGTTTCATCGATCATCTCCTGTCCGATGGTCATCTGGGTGAAGTCCCGGACAACCACACGAACAAAGGGGGGTATCCGTTGTCGTGAGTGGATGACAATAAAGGTATAACCGGAGATATATGCGCCAATCAGCAGACGGAAAAGGTACGCCGGTTCAGTAATGCCTGCCAGATCAAATTCTTTTGTTCTCTGCGCCGGTTCCTTATCGATAGATCGGGTAATAAGAAGCGCCCCATCTGGCTGAACCTCCACACCCAGTGAATCATTCTTTTTAATTTTTTCTGCTTCGATCCAATCCTTTGGCAACGTAAGAACATACGATGATCCTCCTGTAAACTGGACTTTCCGGATTTCCATAACAATCTCCCAGGTATGCACCTGGTTTCTCTATACCTCTATTGTTCTCTGATAACAATATATATAACTATAGTTTATGTCGAAAAAGGGTATATTCCCCCGGGTTGATGATCAGGGTGAACACCATGAACAGAAAAAAGAGTTCGCATATATTCGTAGTCCTGAGCCTCGCAGCATTGCTCATCGTCTCGATGGCAGTTGCAGGCTGTACAGACAGTGGATCGAAAACACCCGCAGCAACACCGGCTCCCACAGGTGCCGTAACTTCTCAAACACCTGCTCAGGTATCGACCACAGCTGCGCCGGTAATGACGACAGCCCCGGTCTCAACCGGCCAGAGGCAGACCATCAAGATCAGTGGTTCAACAACCGTCCTGCCGATTATCCAGAAGGCAGCTGACGAGTATATGGCCAGCCACCCGGATGCAGACATCCAGGTATCCGGCGGCGGATCCGGTGTCGGTATCCAGGCGATTGGTGCCAAGACAGTCGATATCGGTATGTCCTCCCGTGAAGTAACGAAGACGGAGATGGCAAAATATCCCGCTTTTGTCGTTACTTCCGTTGCACAGGATGGCATTGCTGTCGTCGTGAATCCGGCAAACGAGATCCAATACATCACGCTCGATCAGATAAAGGACATCTACCTTGGGAAAATCACGAAGTGGACCCAGATAACCGGAGCTAATGTTCCCAACACCAACAACCAGATCGTGATCATCGGTCGCGACAGTGCATCCGGTACCCGGGCGTATTTCGATGAATCAGTCCTGCTTAAAGCAACACCCACAAAGACCATGCTGGAAAAGAATTCCAATGGAGCTGTACTCCAGACCATATGCCCAGACACCCGGTTCTATCGGTTACGTCTCCATCGGTTTTGTCAGCAAGGATGTCAAAGCCCTGCCAATCTGGTACAATTATGATAAAATCATTTCACCCACGCTCGAAAATGTGAAATCCAAGACCTACCCGGTCTCCCGTGACCTGTATGTGATCACCAATGGTCAGCCCACCGGCCTTGCCGGTGACTTCATCAAGTATATCCTCAGCCCGGAAGGCCAGAAGATCGTAGCTGATGAAGGATATGTGACCATCAGTTGATTGTAATCCGACAAAAGGACCAACACATTTTTTTCTTTATCTGGTGGCGGAGATGGCAAAATTCATAAAAAAAATGAATGGGAACCTGATCACCACCGAAAGATCTGCCCGCTTGTCATTCCTCAAAGAGCGGGCGATTAAAACCCTGTTCTTCTGCACAGCATCATTAGCCGTCGTAGTTGTATCCTTCATTCTCCTTTTCCTGTTACGGGACGGATACCCGATCTTCGTGGATGTTGGGATCATCCCCTTTCTTTTCGGGGATACCTGGGCTCCGACCGCAGTAGAACCCCTGTATGGAATCTTACCGCTCATCGTCGGGACTCTCCTCGTCACGATCGGGTCGATAGTATTTGCCGTCCCGCTTTCCATCGGCTGTGCTATTTACGTATCAGAACTCGCATCCCCGCGGGTAAAGTCCGTGCTC
>CAWDZO010000031.1:0-18705 GCA_963806845.1 uncultured Methanoregulaceae archaeon | reverse complement strand
GCCTGGGTCACGCCGCGGATGTCCTGCGGCGCCTCGATGCCAAGGGCTTCCAGGACTGTCGGGACGAAGTCGATGATATGCCCGTACTGGAACGCGCTTCGCCGCTGGCCTGGATCCCCTTTGGCCACGACACGATGCACGGATGGGTGGTGCCGCCCCGGTATGTCTCGCGCTTCCAGCGGCGGAAGGGCGTGTTCCGGCATTCGTCCAGCCCCAGGGGTAGTGGTTGCAGGTCTCGACACCGCCCAGCTTGTCGATAACCTTAAGGTTGTCTTCCAGCGTTTCCTTCGCATTGTTAAAAAAGAACATCTCGTTGAGGAATACCACGGTTGCCCACCCTCGGAGCATGGCTCCGTTGTCGGAGATGACGATGATCAGCGTGTTGTCCAGCCTCGCCGATCTCCTTGAGGAAATCAAGGATGCGCCCGAAGTGGTAATCGGTGAAGGTGACAAACCCGGCATAGACCTCCATCAACCGGATAAAGAGCCGCTTCTCGTCCGCTGACAACGTGTCCCAGACAGGTATATCGGGGTCATGCGGTGACAATTCCGTGCCCGGTGGGATGATCCCCATCTCGAGCTGGCGCTGGTGGACGATCTTGCGGAAACCGATCCGCAGCCGGCATCGAACTTGCCCTGGTACTTGTCGGCCCACTCCTTGGGGACGTGGTGCGGGGCGTGGCGCAGCGCGCTGTCGCGTAGTAGAGGAAGAAGGGCTTGTCCGGTGCGGTCGTGTGGGCGTCCTTGATGAACTCGATCGCCTTGCTGGCCAGGTCCGCTGACAGGTGGTACCCGTCCTCGGGCAGCGCGGGCTGCTCCACCTCGTGGTTGTCATAGGTCAGCTCCGGGTACCACTGGTTGGTCTCCCCACCCAGGAACCCGTAGTACCGCTCGAAGCCCCTGGCCCAACGGCCACCGGTCGAACGGCCCAGCCGCCGTTGTGTTCTCAGCCGGAGTCAGGTGCCACTTGCCCACGCAGAAGGTGTTGTAGCCCAGCGGTAGAAGCATCTCGGACAGCATCGCCCGGTCGAAGGGCAGGATGGCGTTGTAGCCCGGGTAGCCCGTCGAGGTCTCGGTGATGGACGCAAGCCCGATGGAGTGGTGATTCCGCCCGGTCAGGATGCATCCACGCGACGGGAAGCACACCGCGGTGGTGTGCATGTTGGGTAGCGCAGGCCGTCACCCGCCAGCTTGTCCAGGACGGGTGTCTCGACCAGCCCGCCGAAGGGAGAGACAACTGGCCATACCCGACATCATCAAGCACGTAGAAGATGACGTTCGGGGCACCTTCCGGGGGCGTTGACTTAGCCAGGCTGGTGAAGGATCTCCTCGACAGTGCGTCCGATAACACCCGTAAAGGGTGTCCCGTCCTTGGTACCTCTGAGTTTTGCCATGGTAATTTCACCCTATTTTTTAAAGAAGATGGTAAATTTTTTAAGAGTATTCTATCACTGCTATTGGTTCATCAGGGTATATTACCTCTACGCCATTGTTACAGATTATTTTTCCATATTAGAGAGTGGTTCAAACAACTGGTTGCTGGTGGGCTCGCTCATTTCCAGCTAAACCCGGTAAGGAGAGTAAAATTCATACGAATGATATCACGCTTATCGCAAAAAATGGATCAAGGGTCTGGATCGCTGGGATTTATTCCTGGTTAAAAGCCCGGTTTTTCGCATCCTCGGAAAAAATGACCCTCATATTGGTGTTCTGGCAGCCTTTCCAGGACCCGGTAAACGGGTAAATATAGTGATAAAATTTACCTCAATTTAATGACCATTAGTGGGCTTTTCATGAGATGCAAATTGGCCGTATTTTGGTAATAGGGGGTGAAATATAGCCCCCGTTTTTATATGCATCAAAACGGATGGTTTTACGGGGTTTCCCGATAGTGTCCGCACTAGCGGGAAGAGAATCGTAGCCCGCATAAAGGGCTTATTTTCGACCCCACTAACCGAAACCCCAATCCAGAGTCGGTTCCCTGGATCCTATCCGGTCTGTTTTTCTCCACCTTCTTCCCGTGACCTGGCTTTTTCTCTCAATTATAGGACTTCAGGGGCATTAATTCATCAACAACCCTGTACCGTTCATTTGCCATGACAATATCAACAACCAGCCTGTCGGTGCCTGTGGTACCATTCATGATAATCTGGGATCCGACCTGGGGATACGGTATTGATTCAAATTCAATCATGTTATCCGAGCGGAGAACGAGTGCATCCATGCTTTGCGTATATGCCTGACCTGAACCCCCCCGGAACGTAGTGGAAATAAAAGGATCTGATCCCAACGGATTTTTATACGTCTCAATCTGGACTTCGTACATGGAAGGGATTGTTTCAGTTGGCTTCGGTTTCCATGCAATTTCAATTCTTGAAGGGATTAACGGGATGGTATGGAGAGTTGATCCATTATAATATGATTAGATGATTGAGATGACTGAGGATTTTCTGACGGGGGAGGTAACGGAGGAGGATTGCAGCATCCCATAATGAAACAAAAGGTCAGGCAGATAATGAGCAGAAAGAGCACTCTTTTCATGTATTGATCATTCAGATTGACGATGAAAATCTTTTCTATTGTGGTCTGATTCTCCTGAACCGGGACTACCCGTACACCTTTTTAACCGCAGTCTCCAAATTCAACCATCTTATCTCCCTCCAGTAAATGAAAATGAGGAGGTTTAAAAAAAAGTATATCCCAAAAAGACGCCCGGATTTACGATTTATCCGGGTACTTATTCTTCATCTTCCGGCAGGGTACTTCAGCATCCCCGGGTTCTTCTGCCATCGGTTCACCCTCTTCAACTTCATCTTCCGTGCACCAGCACTCGATCGATCGATCAATACCGGGATATTCCTGGTGATATTCCTCGATAGTAGACCCGGGTGACATCACGACCCTGCTGATCAGTTTCCCCTGACGGAACCCGTAGAGCCTGCGGAACGGCCATGCTGGTCCAAGAACCGCTGTCCGTTCGTAATACACATCCTGTGCCAGTGTGCGGGTGCAGAATATTCCGGGGGTCACTTCAAACAGCGTCTCTTTCACATAGCGACGGATATACCAGCGCAGTTCTGAGACAAGGGACAAGGCGCTTCCAAGTGTAGAAACGGTAATATAAACCCCGCAGGATTTTTTTTTCGGGTGATAAAAACGCAGTACCAGACGGCTGGTCTCGGAGGCAAAAAGAGTATGGTGGAGATCGACTCCGTCCCGCTGAATTAAAAGGATATTCATCCGGGTCTCCGATAAAAATGGACGATAAAACGCACGTACCCGTGATTTACGTATACATGCGGTTGTCGGTGATGATCTCGTTCTTCACTTTGTGGACTGCATCGATAAAATCTACCATCTCAACGAATTCAGCTTCCCTTCTGACGGCCATCATACCGGCCTCACGGCAGACCGCTTCGAGTTCAGCACCCGTGGTATGTTCGGTCATGTCCACGAGTTCTTCGAAGTTCACGCTGGCAAGGTGCATCTTGCGCGAGTGAATCTTCAGGATCTGGAGCCGTGCCTCCTTATCCGGAAGGGGGATCTCGATCACCCGGTCAAACCGCCCGGGCCGCAGAAGTGCCGGATCCAGCATATCCGGGCGGTTGGTGGCTGCCATGATGCGCACATCCCCCCGGTTGTCAAACCCGTCCATTTCGGCAAGGAGTGCATGAGCGTACGCTGCACTTCGGCACTTCCTGATGTACCGTCATGGGTTCGCGTGCTTCCCACCGCATCGATCTCATCAATGAAGACGATGGCAGGTGCACGTTCGCGTGCAAGCATGAACAGTTCGCGGACAAGCCCGGCGCCTTCACCGATAAACTTGTGGACAAGTTCACTGCCGGACATCCGGATGAACGTGGCATGTGCCTCATGAGCCACGGCTTTTGCGATCAGGGTTTTTCCGGTTCCTGGTGCACCGTAGAGTAAAATGCCCTTGGGGGGTTCCACACCGATGCGCCTGAATATCTCCGGTTTGGTCAGCGGGTACTCCACTGCCTCGCGCACTTCTTTGATCACATCAGCAAGCCCGCCAATCTGGGCATAGCTGGTATCCGGTGATACCTCAAGTTCCATGACACGGATACGTGAATCGTAGATGTTGCCAATTACTTTGACAATGGAGAGCGCGTTATTGACAGCGACTTTGGCACCGGGTTTTAAGAGCGGGCGGAGTTCTTCGGTTGCCGTGGTGAGGTATTCCTGGTTGTTTCCCTGCTGACGGAGATAAATTTCACCGTTTTCCAGGATATCAACGACAACGGCGACAAACAGCGGCATGCGCTTGAGCTGGTTGTTCTCACGCCGGAGCTGGGCATTCTCCTTTACGAGTTCGTCAACTTTCACCTTCATGTCGAGCAGGCTGGCTTCAAGCTCGTTGAGCTGGATCTGGTATTTGAGCTCAGTTGAAGGCGCAGTATTATTGACGGAAGTCTCTTCCATATTACTCTTATAGTGTAATCTTCAAACATTTATTAGGTGTGATTTTGCTAATCAGGGGAAGAGGAATAGCAGGAGGGCAGGGGAAGGGTCCCCTGCTCGTCAGCCCGGTACCACTATCGTTTTTATCGGGAGTTGATCCGGCATCCGGGATCATTGTCGAAAAAGGCCACCCGCTCCAGGGCGCGTGTATTACCGGAAAGGTTCTTGCATTTCCTTACGGCAAGGGTTCAACGGTTGGTTCCTATGTCCTCTATGCCTTAAGCCGGAACGGGCATGCACCGGCAGCGATTATCAATACCGAGGCTGAACCTATCATCGCAACAGGGGCAATCATTGGCGGGATCCCGATGATCGACCGTATTGAGATCCCGATGAACCGGTTGCGAAGTGGAGTACAGGTTCTGGTGAATGGGGATTCCGGTGAGATGATGTACGAAGGTGAACTTTTATGAATCTCTTCTGCGGGAAGTTATCCGGTATTCTGATATCAGCATCACGTTGCATCTTGTTTTGCAAACAAAGTAATCGCAAAATTCCTTTGATAATAATATGAACCTGCTATCTTCTAAATCATGTGATAAAAAAAACCTGTCCCCCCTGCCGCACTTGGCTATCGCATGGTGATACGTCAGGAATCTATGGATGCCGAGAGCGGTTAAGTGAGTATTTACCATTCTCGTCGAATTCCGTTAACCCAATCATATTACTATCCCGATAAATCCAATCCATTATACGATAGAGTATAGCGTTTGTTGGTTAATCCATCCGGACTAACAAAGGGGAACGATCAGGACAATGGGTTCACAATGGGGATATGATCGGACACATTTAAGGGCAAAACACGAGGGATACCGCTCCCGGGCAGCTTACAAGCTCCTCGAGATCCAGAAGAAGTTTGCCATTATCCGGCCAGATGACAATATTGTCGATCTGGAGCAGCTCCCGGAAGCTGGCTGCAGGTGGAGCGGACGCTCACGCAGGCAAAAGTTGTTGGCATTGATCTCAATCAGATCGCCTCACTTGATGGCGTGGAAACTATTGAAGGGGATCTCAACGATCCCGAAGTGCAGGAGAAGGTTCGGTCCATGCTCGGTGTTGTCAACGTGGTAGTCTGTGATGCGGCACCCAAGCTCTCCGGGCATAAGAGTTACGACCAGGCACGCATCATCGAGCTGAATGAACAGGCACTGGTGTTTGCCTGCAAAGTCTTAAAGCAAGGCGGAAATTTTGTAGTAAAATCCTTCCAGGGTACGGATTTTCCTGAGCTGTATGCCATGACAAAAGAACAGTTCTATTCCGTGAAAACCTGCATCACCCGATCAACCCGTAAAGGGAGTACCGAGCTCTATATCGTAGCAAAGAATTTCAAAGGCTGAAAAAATCAACATGATCCTCAAAGACCCTTATAACCGTCCGGTAAGCAACCTTCGGGTAAGTCTTACCCCGAAGTGTAACCTTTCCTGCATCTACTGCCATAAAGAGGGGGAAAAATCTCCCAAGGATCAGATATCGGCCGGGGATATCGCAGAGATCCTGCGGGTTGCGGCAACATTTGAAATCCGCAGCGTAAAATTTACCGGTGGTGAACCATTGCTCCGTCCGGATCTTATTGAGATTGTAAAATCAGTACCCCGTGGTATGGAGTCTTCACTCACCACCAACGGCACCCTCCTTGCTGATTGTGCATCCGCTCTCAAAGATGCCGGTCTCAGGAGGGTTAATGTAAGCCTCGACAGCCTGAATCCGGACACCTACAAAAAGATCACCGGGATCGATCGGCTGAGTGATGTACTCGCTGGTATTGACGCTGCACTCGATGCCGGACTTACACCGGTCAAGCTGAACATGGTCGTGCTTGAGGGGGTCAATGACAACGAGATCGACGATTTCCTCGCCTATGTCAGGGGCAACCGGAATCTTGTTCTGCAGCTGATTGAACTGATGCATTTCAATGACTGCACCTACCATGGGGACTTACACGGGCTGGAGGATTCCCTTGCCTCCCGTTCAAAACAGATCATCACCCGGAGGATGCACCACCGGAAAAAATACTGCCTTGACGGTGCTGAAGTCGAAGTTGTCCGCCCGCTCCATAATACCGAGTTCTGCGCTTTCTGCAACCGCCTCAGGGTTACTTCTGACGGGAAACTCAAACCCTGCCTCCTGCGTACCGACAACCACATCGATATCCGGGGAAAGAAAGGCGCGGAACTCGAAGCATTGTTCCAAAAAGCGGTATCACTGCGGGAACCATTTTACAAATAACGGTGATTGCCATCCTCATGAACGATAGCACGAATCCCTGATTGATGTTTTTGTCAATACGGCAATTATTTACAACTCCGGCACGAATAAAGAGGATATGGAAGAAAATGAGTTCCTGTCGGTTCTTTCCTACCTGTATGAAAAAACCCTGATCCTCCAGGACCCCGGCCAGTTCAACAAAGTACTCTATTTTTACCTGGTCGATTCCCTTGCCCATATCGATTACACTGCAGGTATCTATGCCTTCAATATCCTGTCACCGAAAAACATCATGGGTGCGGAATACCTGCGCTGGCGTATCGATGAAGAGAAAAAAGGAGACCGGGCAAAATTTCCCGGATTTATTAGCTGGCTTAAGGAGAACCGCCCGGAGAAGTTCGCTCGTCTGCCTTCGCTCTGGCAGATGATTTACGATGCTGAAGACCCGGCGGGTTATCGGAGTTTCCGGATTGTGCTTGACCCGGACAGCAGAAACACCCTGCCGATCGACTTCTTCTATGTAATCATCGATGAATTCTTTGAAACGGAATTCTTAAAAAGCCTGTACGAAGATGCCTCGCTCTCGACTCTGTTTAAAACCTATAGTGCCACGTGCTAAAAACCAGATAAAGGTGTCCTGGTATGGATGTCAGCCGTATCTGTTCTGAACTTGTTGCAATCAGGAGCGAAAATCCTCCCGGGAGTACAGCCGAAGTTATCGAATATATCAGAACATTTCTCGATACCCTGGGTATCGGATCGAAAATTACCCTGACCAAAACCGGAGAAAATAACCTGATAACCACCGGAACCGGCAGCCGGCTTCTCTTCTGTGGCCATGTGGACGTCGTACCCGCACTGGATGAAGGGTGGACACACCCTCCCTTTTCCGGAACCATCCGGGACGGTTTTGTGTGGGGGCGGGGCGCTACGGACATGAAGGGCGGGTGTGCATCGCTGCTTGCCTCCTGCCAGATGCTGGTTGACAAGGGTAAGGAAGTACCGGCAACCTGTGCATTTGTCTGCGATGAAGAGACGGGTGGTCAGCAGGGAATACGGTATCTTCTCGCAAAAAAAATGATCAAACCCATGGACTGCCTGATTGCTGAACCCTCACCTGTCCGTCATCCCTGCATCGGACAAAAAGGGCTCTGCCGGCTCGAGATGAAATTCAACGGGACGCCTGCACATGGATCACTCTACCCCGCGGTTGGGGTGAGTGCAGTTATGGAAGCATTATCCCTGCTTGAATGCGTAAAAGTGATGCATAATCGGGAATATCCCGTCGATGAGCGGCTCAAAGAGATCATTGAACGTTCTTCTGGTGTCCTTGAAAAGGAATTCAAAATCCATAACGTCAGTGAAGTCCTGAAAAAACTGATGTACAACCCGGGTGTCATCAAGGGGGGAGAGAAGTCGAACGTGGTTGCACAGCACTGTGACCTTGACCTTGAACTACGGGTACCGTGGGGCTGTTCGATACCGGAGTCTGTTGAAGAGATAAAATCTCATGCCCCTTATGGGAAAATCATTTCACAGACAACCCATGAACCGTCAATGACGGATCCTTCCTGCCGTCTCGTTACGGTTACCTGTAACGAAGTGGAACGGGTTCATGGCGGAACGGTGTTTCCCATTGTCCAGTGGGCGGCAAGCGATGCCCGTCACCTCCGTCTTTGCGGATTTAATGTGATCGAGTACGGGCCCGGTGAGATTTCAACCCTGCACGCAGTGAATGAACGGGTTAAGATTGACGACCTGAAGAAGGCCTCTGCGGTGTATGCGGGGATCATGACCGCCTATGCCGGTAAAGATGCATAATGTGTTCTTTATTATCAGATGTGTTCAGGAATGTGAACGCTTTGTGGGATTTTACCTCCCACTCGCTTATGTACTCACGCACTGAGGACAAGTAGGATCCTTCCACAATTATAATCATCATCTATAATACCTCACAAAAAGGATTAAAAAATTTGCTGGGTAGAAACAGACATGAATCGATTCGGTTCGCACCAGAACCATGAAAATCTTACTTTGTACGAAGGACTCTCGCATCAGGGCTCTCCGAGGCACGGCGGGCAGAGAGTTTGATTTTTAGTCTCCATCCGCCACGGGGGCGCCCCGTCCGGGGTGGCGGCATTCATCGTACCAGGTGGATAGAGTGATAATAATTTCCGCATCATATCTGAATAATACAATTTTCACAGGAGAATTTTTTTAACATAGTGCTGGATTACCTTTTTAAGAACAATTTCGGATGTGGGTAGCCCGAGCGGCAGCTGCGAGAGCAATATAGGCAAAAAGCCCCCCAAGAGCGCTATGAAAGTTTTCTATTTGATTTCTCCGCATCAAAAAATGAGCAAAAAAAGAGTATTGGTTATTTTCTGATACGGTTTGCCGCAAGTACGAATCCACAGACAACGAACAGACTGGCAAGTGCAGTGAGAGGTGAAACCGGGGAGTATGTCGTCTTTTTTGCAACCGGGACGGTTGTTTTTTGTGGTTCTCCGGTAACCGTAACCTGTGGTGTGACCTCAGTTGGGAGCGGGGAAGGTGTCACCGTCGTAAAAAATGTTCCGATACGACTTACGGTTACGGTCGGGGTGACAGTCCCCGAAAAAGTAACCACCTGTGCCTTTCCCATCACGCTCTCCTTATTCTTCAGTGCGTCAGCAAAATCCGGTTTTAATCCCAGCGCCTTGTTGAAGCTCTGGAGTGCGTCCTGGTACCTTCCCAGGGCTGCATAGGCTAATCCCTTGTTGTTCCAGAGTTCAGCATTCTTGACCGTGATTGAGGTTGCCTCGTCATAGGCCTTCAGGGCATCCTGGTATTTACCGAGATTCATAAGTGCGAGACCTTTCTGATTCCATCCATCGAGATTTGACTGGTCAATTGCTGTACACTTTTCAAAGGAGATAACTGCATTTTCAGATTTGTTCAGCATCAGGTAGGCATAGCCCTGGTTGCAGTAGGCATCCGCACGGACGAACCCGACCGAAAAGAGTGTATCATAGGCAGTTGCTGATTCTGCATACCGTCCTGTTTTGAGCAGGCCGAATGCCCGTGCATTCAGGGCATTCTGGTCAGATGGTTTTATGGCAATTGCCTTTTCCGCTGCAATGATTGCGTCAGCATAGTTTCCAAGGCCATTCAGTGCAACTGCCTTTCCTGACAGTGCAGGGGCATAATTTTTGTCAACAGCAAGTGCCTTGTCGAAATTGGCCAGGGCATCAGCATAATTCCCCAATCCAAGAGCGTACTGTCCCCGTGTGTACCAATCAAGAGCATCTTCTCCATGCACCCCGGGTATACCCACGAGGAGGAGGAGAAAAACCAGAAACAGTGCCTTTGATTTCATAATCTCATGACGAAATTTCCCTTGATCGCAGATGAATGTATTGTTTTTTTCGCAGGGTGCCTAAAGGGTCCTGTGCAGTCTGGCACTCGCACCGGTCAATCGTAAGAAAAACGGTCAATGCAAAGAGGGCAGTTGCACAAAATGCATAAAAAAAGCCGGTTGAATCTGCGATAATACCGGCAATAAACGGAAGTGCTGCCATTCCCAGATAGGTAGCGGTTGAGAACAATCCCATCGCTACTACCCTGGTGATCCTTAACCTGTGCAAGAAACGTCATCTGGGCGATCATCACAATCACCGGCACCTATGCCGATCATCACAAAGCCCAGCGGTGAGAAATACGAAACCATGACCGCGATAACCATCAGGACTGCAGACCAGCGGATAGTCGGAACCGGAGGTAGTGAGAGCCGGGATGCAACCAGCACACCGGCAATGGTTGCAACACTCATCAGGGAAATCCATATACCGACGCTATCCGTTGAATAGCCGGAAAATTTCGGATAGAGCGAGGTAACCACCCCGGTAATACCGATGAGGATCACCGCTGAGTACCACAACCACCGGTATTCTTTTACGAGCGGGATGAAGGGCGTTATGATTTCCTGTGGGAGGTAACCGCAGCCGTGTTTCGCGAACAAAAAAACTTGCAGCGGCAGGAATAAGGGCAGAGTCCCGCAAACACCAGTATACCGGCTGCCGGGTTCGGAATATGTGCTGCAAGCCACCCGGCAAAAACCAGCCCGATAACGAGCCCGGCATTGAGTGATGCCATGAAGTATCCGCTCTTTTTTTCATGGTCCGGAAGTGAATTGACATACGACATCGCTGCAGCCACAAAGAACCCACGCCCCCACCCCTTCAATAATGCGGGTGACAATTACCGGGAATGGGGAGACCAGAACCGACAGCAGGAGCCCGCTGGTAACCGTAATTACAAGCCCGATACGCATGATGGGAACACGGCCATACCGGTCTGACAGGATACCTGCCGGGAAGTGTGCTAACAAATGCTCCCAGGAAATATGCAGAATAGATGGTGCCCTGAAGTGCAGATCTCTCCGCATAGGCAGGGAGCACAGGAACAATGGCATTGGAAAGTGCCATTACGGCAAAAATGCCAAAAAAGATGGAGAGACGTGTCCTCATTGATACCGTCAGACCATGCGGTACGTTTCAAGGTTCATCGGAGAGTGTGTCTCGATATGATACCGTTTGTAAATGGAACTTGCGAGGTCGATGGTGTTATTCTCATCGCCGTGGATGCAGAAGATCTTCTCCGGACGCGGCTGGATCTGACCGATATAGTTCATCAGCTGGCGACGGTCTGAGTGACCGGAAAAACCGTCAATGGTCACGATCTCAAGGTTGATGGTGATCGTACCTTTGCGCCCCATCGGCACCTCGCGCCATCCTTTCTGGATACGTCGCCCGTACGTGCCATCTGCCTGGTACCCGACAAAGACCAGAGCATTCTTCTCGTCCTGTGCAAGGTTCTGGAGATATTCCATGACCGGTCCGCCATTCAGCATACCGCTGGTCGAAATTATCACGCAGGGATCCCCGCCCATCACTTTTTCGCGCAGTTCCTGGCTGTCCACCTGCTGGAAACACTCGGCCAGGAACGGGTTCATACCTTCGCGGAAGATCAGGTTGCGGAGTTCAGTGTTCAAGTATTCGGGATACGTGGTATGGATTGCCGTTGCCTCACGGATCATACCGTCAAGATAGATCTTCCCTTTCGGGATTTTGTCAAGACGCATCCCTTCTTCAAGGGCGAGCATTACTTCCTGGGACCGCCCGACAGAGAAAGCCGGGATGATTACCTTGCCGCCGCGGGAGAGCACGGTATTGATAGTCTCGTATAACTTCGCCTCAGCATCGGAACGGGCAGGCTGGAAATCATTGGAGCCCCCATAGGTGCTCTCCATAAAGAGCGCTTCAAGCCGGGGGAACTGGTTGATTGCCGGATTGAAAAGGCGGCTCTTGCTGTAGTTGAAATCGCCGGTAAATGCGATATTGTACAAACCGTCCCCGATATGAAAGTGGGCAATCGCCGAACCGAGGATATGACCGGCATTGTGGAAGGTGAGTTTGATATCCGGTGCAATATCCGTCACGCTGCCATAGTTAAGGGTGATGGAATGCCGGATATAGGTCTTGACCTCATTGGAGGAGTAGGGGACTTTCCGGTCTTCCTTGTGGATCACGTCAAGGTAATCGAGCTGGAGCATGGCCGAGAGATCGCGGGTTGGCGGTGTTGAGTAGACCGGGCCTTCGTAGCCGTACTTGTACAGGAGAGGGATAAGTGCACAGTGGTCGAGGTGAGCATGAGTCAGCACAACGGCATCGAGCTGGGCAAGCGGGATGAATCTCGGGGACATAGAGATAGGGAGTACCGTTTGAGTTGTCCGGTTTTTCCCCGCAGTCAATCAGTACACGGCTGTTGGGGGTCGTAAGCAGGAATGCAGCCCGCCCGACTTCACGGCAGCAGCCGAGCATGGTGACCCTGACCCACTGGTCCCTTTTTATCGCGTCCTTGCTGGTATCGTCTTTTCCCGGGTATATCCCGGTGTATCCGCCTGCCGATAGTACGGAGGAACTGCTTGCGTTCCTCATTTACGTGAGCGCGAGGTACTGCCGGATCTGTTTGACCGTCGAACTTTCGATGGGGGGAGTCCGGACAACCTTGGGAGTCCAGCCGATATGTTTGGTGATCTCCCGTAACGTAGCACCGTTCTTACCTATGACAACACCGGGTTTTTCCGCCTCTATCAGGACCTCACCGGTATCTGCATCAAAAAAGATATCGGTAATCCCGGCGGTGTCCGGTACGACAGACTTGATCTCATTGTATGCCTTTTCGGGATCTTCGAGTATCGTGGGTCTGACCACAATCCGCTTGCGCAGGTCGCGGGCGAGAATCTTGATTAAGTCCGCCTCATCCGCAAACCGTTTCGGGTCGTCCGTGTAGATGACAAGTTCGGGTCCTTCGAATTCAACCTGCGTAACCGTAATGCCACTGGGGCACTTTCTCATTAATCTTGTCTTTAAGCTCTTTGAGCCGTTCTTCAATCAGCATAAAAAAGTCGTCCTAATAAAAAAAGATCATGCAGGAGTTTTGGCAAGATACTTTTTGAGCTGGTCCTCGTTTAACTCCTCATACTTGTCTTTTGTGATAACCACGACGTGGATACCTTCACCGGAACCGGCATCGCGCTTCATTGCGGATTTCAGTCCCCGGACTGCAAGGTCAATCGCCTCATCTTCACTCATCTTGGGCAGGAACCGGTCTTCAAGCACACCATATGCCATCGGAGAACCTGAACCGGTTGCAACGATCTCTTCTTCCTTTGTCGCACCACCCATTGCATCGACCGAGTAAACGCTCGGGCCGGTCTCGTCAATCCCGCCCACCAGGAGCTGGACATAGTACGGGAAATACCGGTTCTGGTTCAGGTAATTCGAGAGCAGCGTTGCTGTGGCTCCGACAGTAATCGGGCGTGACCTGCGGATCTGGTAAAGATTGCACTCCACGGTCAGGATACGTGCGAGCTGCTGGGCATCACCGACACCGCCTGCTGTGGTCATACCGATCCGGTCTGCAACCTGGTATACTTTTTTTGCTTTCTTGCTTGCGATCATGTAACCCATGGTCGCTCTTTTCTCGGTCGCGAGAATCACACCGCTGGAAAAAATGAGACCAATGGTTGTCGTCCCCTTCATGGACTCCTGGTACTGTTCAGGCATATTAACACCTCAAAAACAAATAAACGCTATAATCCTTTTTTTTAAAAGCGCTTTGTGCTATTAAATGACAGGGAGAAATTTAAAGGTTTTTATTCTGCCGGATCCTGGCAGAGAGCCCGGATAAGTTCCCGGTCATAGAGCATTGCAACGAGACGCTTATCCCCGTTCACCACGGGAATCTGGTCTACCCGTGCACGGCGCATCTTGAGTGCACACTCACTTACTTCAGCATTTACCGGAACAGCGAGAACATTCTTCACCATGGCAAGTTTTACCGGGCGGTTCGGGAGCTGGACTTTTGAGATACCGAAGCTGATCGTGTGGTTGTCCCGGATACTTTCCCAGGTCCATTCATCATCATCAGTGCCATTGGAGAAATCGCTTACACCGACACTATCTTCTATACTTGAACTCCTGATGAGGTCCCGCTCTGATATGATACCCTGCAGCCGGTTCTCGGCATCAAGGATGGGGATTGCATCGACACCGGATATTTCCATTACTCTCCCGACAACCGGGAGGGGTGTCTCTTCCCAGAGCGCAAATGTCAGGCTGGTATACTTATCCTTGATCTCGTCTTTTATCTTGAGCTTGGCAATTGCCTGCAGGAGATCTGCAACGGAGAGGAGACCGACCAGGTGACCATCCTCCACAACCGGGAGCCTGCGGATGCGGCGGGTGATCAGGATGCGGGCGGCCTCCCGGATATCGGTATCCGGTTTGATGGTGAGGGGTTTGGGCGTCATCAGGAGCCCGAGCTGGATCTCTTCAGGTTTTCTCAACAGGTCCTTTCGCGTGATGATGCCAACGATCTTATTGTTCTTGATAACGGGGACACCGGAGATTCCTGTTCGCTTGAGTATTTTTAAGACATCGTCACGGTTTCCCGGGATTTCGACGTGAACTACGTCAGATGTCATGTAGTCTTTGACAACCATCTCTGTTATGATCTCACCACCATGGTCGACGCTGTGCCGTGGGTAACTACAAATGAGCTGACACTGCCAATAAGCAGGCGATCAGTATTACTCTTGCCATGAGAACCGACCATGATGAGGTCGACTTTTTCCCGTTCTGCAAGAGCAACAATCTCGCTCCCGGCATGTCCCTGTTCCATGTGAGTGAAGACCGTGATACCCATGTCAGCACCGTACTTTTTTGCTCTCTCCAGCACCTCGTTCCCCTCTTTTTCGAGAACACTGTACATGATTTCTACGGTATTGTCCAGGGGGAGGGAAGAGAACAGGCCAGTCTCCACCACGTAGATGACATGGAGATTTGCATTCCATAATTTCGCTTCATCAGCGGCTCGGGTAAGCGCGCGCTGGCTTACCTCCGATCCATCTAGTGCGACAAGTATGTTAGTAAACACTGGCATCACCCACAACAAACATGGCTCTTTTATTGGATTTACAAATTAAAAACGTTATGGCCTATTTGGCAGTAAGAAGCCCTTTTTATGATGGATGTAACCGGATCGCGGCTGAAATGAAGAGAGGATTGTGCCGGATCTATCGTGAACAGATTTGCCTTCGACTCCTGTGCGGATAAAAAATGAGTGCCCGGTCAGCTCAGAACCCTGAATGGCAGCACGCAGCAGGATTTTTGGATCAATCCGGTAAACCGCGGAAGTAAAAGCCATTTCAGAGAACATATCCGGAGGTACGAACATCACATTGTCGGTACCAAGGAGTATTGTACATCCCAGATCCTGCATAAGCTGCAGGGGAGGGTGGTGTGCTGATGTTGTAACACCGAGGGTCCAGTTGGACCGGGGACAGACTGCGATCGGAATCTGCCTGTCCGCACATTCCCGGAGTTGTTTTTTTGTTGCATGGGTGCAGTGAATGAGAAGATCCGGGTCGAGAGCAAGCGCTTCATCAACATCAGCGGCATCCCGTTCACCGGCATGCAGGGCAATCTTTTTTCCTGCCCGTTGTGCGTCTGCTACCAGCGTCTCAGCACCGGATATGTCCCGGGTGCTGCTGATCCCCAGTCCATCGGCACCTGCTTCCCCCCCGTCACGCCCGAAAATGAGCGGCCGGAATGACAACCCCTCTGCTGCTTCTCTGAGTGCAGAAACTCCGGTAACCCCGCCCTCACGGAAATCCGCACACCCGGCAGTGCCCCCGGCTATCATTCCCTGTATGCTCGCACGCATACCCCTGACCAGATCCTGGTGTGAAGCGGCAGCGAGCAGGCGATGTTTCAGTCCGTCGGGTGGAGTGACCAGAGACATGAGATCTCCTTTCACCCCGCAATCCATCGCAATGGTATCCCCGAGATGCGTATGTGCATTAAACAATGCCGGGCAGATCCATACCCTGGGTGCCTTGGGGTTTTCTTCTATTGCCGTAATAATGCCGTTCTCAATAATGATATCGACCGGTGGGAGTGTAAGATCCTCCCCAATGAGTGCTTGTCCGGAGACCTGAGCGGGATGTTTTTCATACGCCGTGACTCTTCTTTATATATTGAAAAACGAAATATATTTGCATGGCAAAGAAACAAGGTGGCAGATTACTCTCATCAGCAGGTCTCGTCAACTATTACGAGAGCGAAGACCGGCGGGCAATTCATATCAGTCCTGTAACGGTGATGGTAGTTGCAGCAGCGGTTGGTATCATCATTTTGATCCTGGATATCGTCTACGGGACACAATTATAACTTCCCGTTTTTTTAACCGTTCATTTTTTCTTATACGTTAATGGCACCATTCTTTTTTCAGCACACGTTTTGTGATATCCTCATCATTCCGTGAAATACAGATTGTCATGACCTGTCCATTTCGGGCAGTTGCGGAAGATAACCGCCGGGACACCATTATTGCTCTCGCCCATGACAAAGTTTGCAAAACCGGCAATCTCATCCACAACCGCTTCTTCAGTTATCTTGAGGACATGCCCGAACAGATCGGTATCCCCGCGGAAATCCCGTATCGCGGTAAAACCACTCCACCCGATTGCATTACCGGTCTGCCCGCGACGGAATGATCTGCCGCAGGTGTCGGTGATGATGACACCGACATCCCGGGAAACCAGATCTCTTATGTATTCCCGTAGTTCCTGTGCAGCCTTCATCGGATCCGGTGGCAGGAAGATCACCATCCCGTCCTCGATATTGCTCTGGTCGACGCCGGCCCGGACACCGATGTGACCGAAGGCAAGTTCAGAGAGGATGAACGGGTGTTCCATGATGATATCTGCCGACGCATCAAGCACTGCCTGGACAAACCGGGGATCTTCGCCATTCAGTTTCGCAAGCCGCTTCGCCCGTTCGGATGGTGTAATGGATGCGAGAGGTTTTGTATAGCCTTTTGCCTTTGAATATATTGTTGACGCAATGCAGAGAATATCGCCATCCTGCAATGGCACTCGTTTCACAGATCATCGCCGCAATATCGTCACCCGCATGGATGAGGGGGAGCCCCTGCACACCCATGACCTGAATCTTTTCCATAGTAACAGCTCTATGAGATGATCCGATGATAAAGGAGTTTCGGTAAGCATCCTTTCTTGGAAGATCTCCATAATTCGTTCTTTTTGCAGACTCGGTACTATTTTTAAAAAAAATCCTTTTTGGGCACTGGAGAACAGCCATGAATCGATTCGTTTCTCACCAGAACCATGAAAATCGTACTTTCTACGATAGACCAACGGCTCAGGGCCTCTCCAAGGCATGGCGGGACTGGGTGTTTTTTGATTTAGGAAGTATCCGCCGCGGGGGCGTCCCGTCGGGGTCGGTGGCATATATTGACGAATCTCATTAACTCGAGTGAATTATTTTATCTCTAAAATCAATAAAAAAAATACCATTGAATTAGATAATCTATTTCCTAAAAGCTCCTGAAATTGCACCGCCCAAGAAAGCAAATATTGCCAGATACAGAGATATGGTGATATACAATAAAAATCCGGTACCAACTGCAGGAACGTACCCGGCAACCGCATGCGATATCAACCCTGCATAGACGACAAGGGAGATGACGATTGCGGCTAGTATCCCCGCAAGTAATCCTGATTTCGCGCCATTTAAAATATCTCCTTTCGCAATGTACCCGGCCACGAACCCCCCAATAAAGGGACCGAGGAAGGAAATGAGAAGATCGATGATGATGATAATGACTGCACCAATTACTGCCCCTATCCAGAAGTTCTTGTTTGTTCCATCCATCCGCATTTTCACCAACAAAGACATAGTATGATTTCTAATATAAAGATGAAGGGTTGACTCGGGACATACAGGCTCGCATCCGGTTTACCCGTCCTTCCAGTATGAGTGGAGATTATAATCCATTCCTAAACCAGACGGATGAAAAATTCAAAGGTCATATTCGCGTTCTGTTGGCAGATCTCCTGGACTCGCGTATGTTCTTATCATGCTGAATGGAATAATTGCGATAAATGTTATAGTGCGCTGAGCAACAATATTCCTATTAATCGGGTAACATCATTTTGCACTTATCACAAAACTGCCATGGTACTGCATGCCATCTTTGAATTTTATTCTCAGTGATCCTGATATGGCAACGATGCATCTTTCCGCAATTGTTCGGGACATTGCCGGGAAGGGGACTTTATAGGATAGTATACTATTTTAAGAGTGATTGAGTAATCCGAGCACAAACTAAAGAGATTTAAGAGGGATGGTCCAAACCATTTTCACTTCTAACTACAGTTAACTGTGTATTTTCATAGGAAATGCTCAATAACCAGCAAAACGCTCAAACAGGGGTTTCACCCCGGCTGCTGTGGCTCCCGAAAAATGCGATGATCTCTGAACAGGTACTACGTCATCATCGCTTAAGCGCAGGGGCGGTCTGGGGGGACAGACTTTTAGCCTCTCATTTATCGTTCCCGTGTTTTGTATTCCATATCATACCCAAAAGGAATTCTATCGTGCCCTT
>CAWDZO010000030.1:0-20923 GCA_963806845.1 uncultured Methanoregulaceae archaeon | reverse complement strand
ATTTTCTTCCCGTATGCAGGTGCTTTTACCGGTAGTCGCAAGACAGTAGGCAATCTCTTCTTTACAATCCACAAAACTCGGGCATATACGACACATACAGAGCCCGATTCCCTTTTTCTTGTCCATGGTCATGAATTCCCCCTTTTTTCCAATTTATTTAAACTTTTTTAAAACGACGCGGGGGATACCAGCCGGAGACAACCACTCCTGTTTTTGACCAGCCTGCTTTCGTCAGGATCAACGGGATATGCAGGAGGAATAAGCGTAGACGTGCAGGTCATCGGAACTAAACGGTTAATATAAATCCTTCTCTTCACGGTCTTCCTGAGATATGATTACTTCTCATGGGTCATCGTGATTTTCGGTCTTCCCAGAGCCCTCTATTTTGGGATTGAAACCCTCACCTGGCTTTTCACAACAGCAGCAATCTTAAAGTGTTGTTATAAAATCCCCTGCGTGACCGGAGCAGGAGAAACATCATCTCTCGATATGGCTGCCATCACAGAACGGTTTGTTATACGACTTTCCACAACGGCACAGGGTTACGCGGTTCCGGATTTCATAAACACGACCATCGGACGATTCAACCGGTATGCCGCCTCGCACCCAGATAGGACCATGTTCACTCCGTGGGGGATACTCTATAATCACAACGGATTTTTCAAGTGCAGGTTCAATCGCCTTTCCAGTCTTCCTGTCCCAGACAACAAGCCGCCCGGAAGGACAGTTTCCTGCCTCCTCTATCGCAATGTCCCGTGCTTTTGGATTGTCTGACTGCCGTGTCAGGTTCCAGATCCCACCGGCCCGCATGCAAAACCTGGCATGCACACACATCCCATCAGCGTCAGTCAGCGTCAGTGCAGGTCCGTTTATCGTGTCCGCCCGATCGAGATACGGTTCATTATCAGCCGTTTCGGTTCCTTCAAAGTGGATTTTTGTATGGGTACCGTCGCAGAAAGGTTTATTTTTTGAATGCCCGCAGCGGCACAGGGCGTACTGTTCCTGAAGGGGGAATGTCTTTACTTCATGCCAGGTACTGCAGTATCCCTCAGCGTCGTTCCGGATCTCTTTTATCTGGAGCGGGATCCCTCCGGAAACGATGTAGGGACCATTTTTACTCACCCTGATCTTCTTGATATTTTCATGGGGGGAAGGCGGTTTTTCTTTTGTCGGGGACATGATGCTCCCGGTATCCTTTTACAGCGGATTACCTTATACTGTTTCTGATCGTTTCCCTGCTGATCCTTTTTGATCGGGGTAATCGTTTTTCCTGAAATGAGGAAAAACAAAGAGAGCCCGGTTCTTATTTGTTCTCTTCTGCCTGGTGCGCCGGGCAGAAGTTGCAGATGGAATAAAAAACCTCTTTTTCCTTGTCCCGGATGAGACAATAATAATCCCTCCCCCGCTGTTCAACGGAAAAACCACCAGGGAATGGCATACCCACGGGATGACCCGGCTCATCGAGGACAAACATGGTGAAAGCTGCTATCAGGTAATAGAAGAGGCGGTTCATCGGATTGCGGAAGTAAGGGTTACGCTCACCCGAATCATTCCACGAAAAAACACCCGCAGGAAGCATCTCGCAGAATTTGCGGAATGTTTCCGGGTCATGGATCGGATCAGTCATCCTTGCAAATACCCTAGTGTGGTGCAGGGAGAGGAGCTGGTGGTGTTTGCCGAAAAGCTGTTCACGGAAATAGGGGCGGATCGATTCACGGTAAGGGGAGGGAAGCTCTGTCAATCTCGCTATTCAGCCTGCCCCCGATGATCTGGAGATCGAACAGGGTATAATTCTGAATTTCGTGAATCAGGTACGTTCCAAGCTCGCCTTTCGTCCGTGCACTACCGAGCTGGACTGCGATATCGTCAATCCTTTTGCGTGCCCGTGCATGTTTTTCAGGAATTTTGTGTAAGGTTCCCTTTTCCATCAATGCTGCACCCTGACTGTAAGTAGAGTTTCTCTCCCTCACACAAAAAACAGGCAGGTATACGATAGTGACGGGGGTTGTATCCTGTACTCCTTATCACCCAGTCAGGAACAGTACTAATACGGTAATAGTGTGACAGACATGACTTAAGGATAGAGGAGATACTCCCCCTCAATTCTCACTTTTGCATTTCCCCCGAAAAATACGCTGCGCTGCACCTTGGAAGCGTCACTTGCCAGCCGGATGATATTAGGACGCTCCCTGCTCCTGCCCTGCTCAATCCTGATCATGTGGCCGTCCCAGAGAACAGCATTCAGCAGGTAATAGCCCAATGCTGCATTTCCAGAACCGGTTGCGGGATCTTCAAGATATCCGTAAATAGGAGCAAAGACCCGTGTGCGGTAATTATTCTGAGGTATTGAGACCTCCTCAGACCAGACCAGGATAATTTCGATGCCGTTTGCAAGACAGAACTCCCGCAGGTTCTTCTGGTCAGGACGGAGAGACAGCAGGGTATCAAGTGAAGTAAGGGGAACAAGCAGGGTCGCAAGGCGGCATTGACCAGCACAATCCGGTTCTTTTCCGTTATTCCCCCGGGGGGGAATTTTCAAGGCTGCAGCGATATCATCACGGGTCAGGTCCGTGCTCGTAAACTGGGGAAGGGGTGCACTGATGAACACCGCATCTGCTGAGGCAATCTCATTTCGTACAAGAAGTTCACGTGCCTGTACATGAATGCGGGTGACAGGATTTCGTGCACGTACCGGATCGTTTTTTATGAGATCGTACATGACAGCAATCGTTGCATGACCGCAGAACGCAACTTCACGCTCTGAAGAGAAAAACCGGAGGGTGGTATTCCCTTCCTCAAGGTAGACATAGACGACCTCACTGACAAATCCCGCAAGTTCCCGGGCGATCTGCTGCATTCCCTCATCTGACAGCGCGTCCTGATTCGGCAGGTATACACAACCTGCGGGATTACCCGGTCGATTGTCCCTCAACAAACGCATCAATTTTTTTAAAACGGTAGCGCTGCATACAAAACCAAATCCATGTTAACCCGGTACTTCTCCCCGTAGTATGAAGCGGTCAAGGCCGATATGGGCAACCGGGCAGATAATAATCGCAATCATGGGCAATGAACCGGTATTTTCCAGCTGGTGGACTTGTCCCTCCTGCACGGTAAAACAATCCCCGCTGCTCACAATGACGGGTGTGTTCCATCTGACAGCATTATCTGACGAGCAGACACCCGTAAATAGTTTTCCTTTACCGTGGACAATCTGGTAGATTTCGTTCCCGTCACGGTGGTAATGGGCAGTAACACGGGCGTGCGGCCCCAGTTCGGCCACATACAGGCCAACATGGTCATCTCCAGTCACCTGAACGATCCGTATGCCAACGGCTGGATCGGCCCGGGCAGTTTTTACCAGTTCCAGAATATTCCTGATTTCCGGCGGGGAGCTCATAGAACGTTCTTATGAGCATATACATCTGCTGTTGATGAGTTTTCCGCTTTCAGGTCCGGTTTTTTGGTTTGTACCGGGTTGTGACAAGGACAGATCGGCCGTGGATTTTTTTAAAAAAAGAGAGACGGACTTTAAGGGTTATTTCCTTTTATTTCAAAGGGATAACGGAATAAATTTTATGATCAACGGATATTTGGTTTTTTGGGATTCTGGAAATAAAAATAATACTATTCTTTAAAGACAATATTTAAATAATATAACAGTAAATTCACATTTACAGAAAAAATCTCATGGAGGTTTTACCGAACGGTTACGTCCTCCATAGCACAAAATCACCAGAAACACAATCTGAGCCAGCCGACACGCGAGAGCGACATTTCTGCCAACCCCATACGATATGGTACACTTTTTTTCCTATGATTCCATTCACTGAGGTGGATGTCGATCTACGGGAATTTGGGATTTCCCATATCATATATGGGAAATCCACCGTACCCCCGGAAATCTTTCCCGATATCCGGATTATTTACACCTTAAGGATCATCTGCCGGGCATCCGTTTCTCAAAAGAGGACAACCGTATGCCAAGAAGACGGATCTTCCGGCCATCAAAAATATCCCGGAGCAGGGAGTGGGCACAGGAGCGCACAGTATTTGCATCATCCGTATAATGCGGGAGCGTCCGGGCTTTTGTCTTTGTGACAAAACCCTTGGTACCGCACCTTGATAGTAACCGTCCTGCATCGCAGGGATTCATCTGCAAGATTCCGGCATACATCCCGTGCCAGTGCATCAATGGTTGCAGCTATCACCTGCTCATTCATGGTATCTTCAGAAAATGTTGTCTCGCGGGATACCGACTTCACACCGTCCCGCTCTTTTACCATATCATCATCGATACCGGATGGTAATTGCCTGAAGAGCAATCGCAGAACGCCCGAACCGGGCGATCAGCACCTGGATGTCATATTCAGCAAGATCCTTAATCGTCCTGATACCCATCTCAAAGAGCTCTGCTTCTGACTTCCTGCCAACACCGGGAATCTTCCGCACCGGCATCGGGGCAAGGAATGAGAACAGGTTTTCTGGTTCAACAACGGTGAGTCCATCGGGTTTGTTCACATCTGAAGCGATCTTTGCCACCACTTTTGTCGGTGCAATGCCGATCGAGCAGGTGAGCCCGAGATCCGATGGAGATCATTCCCTGATCCGGGCTGCAAAATCGGTTGCTGCCGGAAAATTCCCCAGGTGCTCACGTCAAGAAACGCCTCATCGATACTCACCTGCTGGAACGGAAGATCATGGGATTTCAGGATTGCCATCACATCAGCAGAGGCTTTGGCATACCGGGGAAAATGAGGGGGAAGAAAGATTGCATGCGGGCAGAGAACAAATGCCTGCGAGATGGGCATTGCAGACCGTATGCCAAATGCCCGCGCCTCATACGAGCAGGTGGAGACAACTCCCCTCCCGTCCCCTGTTTTCGGATCAGCACCGATAACAACGGGTTTTCCTTTCAGTTCCGGGTTCTCCCGCATCTCAACCGAGGCATAGAAACTGTCCATGTCCAGGTGCAGGATGATCCGCTGATGATCCGCGTTTGATCGGGATCCGCTTCATTGCTCATTCCTGTTATATTCCGTGATATCCTGGTCATGATCAGTTCGCTGACGATGAAAATCACTGAGCCTGCACTGGCGCTCGCCGATGGATCTCTTCAGCAATGCCCTTCTTCGATAAACCGGGTCATGGGGAGGGTAAATGTCTCCGAGATATGGGAGAGGGCTGAACGGATATCTTCAAACTCCTGTGCAGGCTGCCGCATTGCACTCCTCACATTCTCACGGACATTGAAGACGCCCATCGGCACATAGCCCCGGTGTGCTTCCCGGAGAATGATCGCACCTGCCTGCTCCTGTTCCTGGGCAAGGGCTTCGAGCACGGCCATCTTGCAGGAGTAATAGCACCCGCCCAGATGAGAGTATTCAGTCTTCTTTTTGTATCCTTCATGATCGGAAAAGACAAGTTCCTCATTGCCCAGCACTTTCAAAAATGCCTCCGACCATTCGTACTGCCAGCCGGTGGGCATCAGGATGACTGCGTAATTGTTGTGAAGGCTCGAAAACTGGTGAACCCGCCAGGTATCGATCACCGGGATTTTTTCACATCGTGTGAGAAGCTGGTCACCGATCATGGTGTCGCAGGCAGTGATCGACCAGCGGGTGGGAACAAGGTGCCGTCCGGTCCACTCCCATGGTCCCGACAGAAAATGCCTTCTGGATACTGGAGAACGGAACACCCTGCCGGTGCAGGTCAATAACTGCCTCAGCAGATCTCAGGTCCGTGTCATAGAACACTTTTTCGAGCTTCTGGTCCCACCTTCCGCTCTCGATCTCAAACCGTTCGATTGCTGCACTCGGCCCAAACGGTGTATGCTCTTCAGAGAACGTTGTCCCGGTAGGGACCGATGAGAAAGCCACTTCGCTTTCGATTGAGGATGAGACAGGGAGATCTCCTGGAGTTTTTCCACAAACCGGAGTATCGAGATCGCCTGCATTCACCATGGATTTTCCCCGAACAAGATTGAGCCGGTACCCGATGATCTCTTCCTGGGTATGGTTTCCGGAAATCCATGACTCGGGCATGTCCATGATCGTGGTGTCACCGTGCTGCGGTGCAATCATCGGGCCGGCATAGACATCCGGGTAATTCCAGCTCCCGATAAACACCGATGGGGGAGAACTTCCCTCCATCTCTTTTCCCACCTCCACCGATCTCATCTGCAGGGTAGATGCGGTCAGTTGTTTGAGATATGCACCTTTTCCGATCATTCCTGAGTGAGAGAATAGATGCCGTGGCCTATAAAGGAGTAAGGTATGCAGGGAGAAAGTGAACCGATCGTGAACGGCAAAAAACGGGAGGCGAACGACCCATCATTCCCCATCCGATGAGAAGATACCGTCAGGAGTATGGCCAAGAAATCGAATTTTATGGAGGAGGAGATCTTTTCATCGGGGAGACGTTGGCACCTTCCATCTCACCTTCCGCCCATGCATACCGCTCCCGGATTGATGGGGGAGCTCACGCTCCGCAATGGTGACAAAACCGTACCGGCTGTAGAACCCGGTAAGGTTTTTTACCGAATGCATAAAGAGGGTATCATGCCCGCATGCCTCAACCAGACCCCACATGACCGCATGTGAATACCCGTGACCACGGTGAACTGAGGGAGTAAATACCGCATCTACCTCAAACCCGTCCGGATGTTTCCGGCACCGGGCAACAGAGACAATCTCACCCTGAGAGAATCCCGCAAATATACGGTCAGTCCGCGGATCTCCCTTTGTCTGGTGATAATCCGTCCAGAGTGCCTCTGCAACCGGAAACTCCGCTGCGGATAGTTCCCTGACGATAGTACCGCCCGGGTGGTGAGCACCACGGAGACCCGACGTTGCCGGGATTACTAAAAGAGAGCGTGCCGGGGCATCATCTCCGGTTCCCTCTATCCGGTATCCATCAGGAGGGACACGGATCACAAACCTGGCTCCCTTCCCTTCTGTCCCGGTTTCTGTGATGGTCATGCCCGTAACCCCGAGGATCTCCCGGCAGATGAATAATCCAATTCCGGAGTGCCCCTCTTCATCGTAGTCGAATATGCTCTGTTTTTTATCTGCCGGGATCCCGATACCATCATCTTCCAGGATGAGATCGAGCCCTTGCGGGATTTCATGATACGTGACGATAAGGTTTTTAAGGGTAATCCCATGGCTGATAGCGTTGCCGGCAACGTGAATGAGGACGTCCTGAAAGAGAGGATCGGCATAAATCTCGAGTCTTTCAGTCCAGAACCTTGGAGAAACAGATCCAGGGGCAAGGGAAAGAATTGCAGATTCAAGAATCTGCTGGACTCCCAGCCAGGCCGGTAGGGGAGATCCCGAGATTTTTATAGGACTCGATGAGGAAAGTCTGTTGTTTCAGATGAAGGGCAAGCACCCGCAGCTGGTTAAAAAAATCCCGTGCAACAGTATCGATACCGTGTTCATCCGCATTTTTCACGGTCTGGACCATCTGGTCAACAGTACGATGGAGATGATCGTGTGAGATGCGTGAAAGAAGTTTGAGTTTATCATTCGCTGCCTTCAGGGCTTTCTCGGCATGAACACGACGGGTGATTTCTACAAACGTGATAATTACCCGCTTTTCTGGCAGAAGTGCTGCCGAGACAAGCACCGTTTCTGAACTTTCATCCGGTAGCAAAAACACCGTCTCCACTGCATGGACCGCACCTTCCCGACCGATCTGTGAGAAAAACTCCTGCTCATAGCATCGCTGCTCCAGAACACGGTGAGGGGATTTCCGGTAAGATCCTGTGCCTTCCTGCAAAGGAGTTCTGAGGCTTTGTCATTTACTTCCTCGACGACCCTCCCTTGGGGTGTATCCCGGACAAGAATGCTTCCTGCTTCTGAATGATAAAAGAGCCCCTGGTAGAGATCCTGGCGTTCACGGAGCCTGAAGGAGAGAAATGCGATAAGCCACCCGATCCCAATGAGAACGAATGTCCGGACAAGTGCTTCAATTATTGTGCTGAATGAGTCGCCGTGCAACCAGGACAACCATCAGAAAATACGTTCCTCCGATGCATCCTGCGATGAGTAGTCCCCACTTCGGGTAACGATACGCGGCAAGCACCACCGGAATATAAAGAAGGTGGGGAAGTGCCACAAAAATGCCATTGAGGAGTCCAAGGAGGTTTAAAGTCAGGGCAGTAAAGGCTGATACCGCTATCAGAACATCCCAGACACGATCACTTTTTGACAGGAAAGGCGGCAGGTTCACGGGGATTCTCTCCGGTTTTGTATAAGAGTCAGTCTTGTCCCTGCCAAAGACCGTTTCATCAATGGCGTTTTTCTTTTAGCCATGGAAGTGTGCAGGATGCTGACAACTGGTGAAGAATGGTTACCGGGTGAAGTTATTATCATTCCTCTTCTTTCTTTTCTTTTTTTGACCGGGTCGTTGTCACCCGAACAATACATACCTTCATTGTCCTCAACGCCCCAGAGATATACAGTAACGGAGTTGCCTGAATTAGACCCAGTAATAACGATGATGCTGATCCAAATGCAGTAAATGCGGACGGAACACCGGTTGTTCGTGTTCGCCTGCCCAAGAAATGGGCCAATGAACAATTCGCTTTTGCAGACCTGATGATGGGAGCAAACCATATCCGCGTCCGCTGCTATGACGGGGTCACCCGCATGGGCCGGATCAAGGGGAAGATCAAAAAACGGGTCTGGATCCGGGAAGGCGATATCCTGATTGTAACGCCCTGGTCTTTCCAGGATGAGAAGTGTGACATCATATACCGCTACCTGCCGCCACAGGCAGACTGGTTACGAAAGAACCGGTACTTATAAAAAAAATCTTCTTTTATCATGCAGTGCAGGTAATGCACGTTTTTTTGTTCCAGGTTTTTCCTGTTCCTGGATGCAGGAACAGCATGCGAATCCGGGGCTGATTTTTCAAAAAAATAGTAAAATACCGTATTTTTAAAAAAACATCTCTTTATCGTGTCATAAAAGAAATAGTATCTACCGTTATGCAGCCCACTGAAAAGAATATCAGAATAATCCGTGACAAGTTGAGCAGGATCGGCATTGGCGAGAAAAACATGGATGACGAGACAATCCTGGCATCCTATGGTATCAACAAATTCGGCCAGTTGTGCGCCATTCCAAAAGTGATCCCTCCCGTTCAATAAAACGGGTACCTTTTTTACTTCCTTACCGTGTAGCCTGCGTTTATCAGAATCCTGGTTATCTTCTCATCCCAGATCGCATCATCCGGCTCGTTGTAAGGGATCGATACACGTCATCCAGAGCCGGGTCAGGTCAGCATCATCAGAAAAAAACGCACGCTGGTACATGATTCTCCCGGCCCGTAATCCCCGGGGATTCAGGATGAGCAGGCGCCAGCACCCGTAATCCCTGCATATCTCCGGGCGTGTCAGATGGACTGTGCAATAGGCTTTCCTGTCCCGGGTTTGATACCTCAGGAAGGGGCATGCCTCCGGCTGTTCTCGGAAAATGCTTTTGTCTAAAAAGAGAGGGTGCTTGTCCTGATCGATAATCACCACCGTTTTTTCCCCGGTATAGGTGTTATTGACCAGAAACTCAAATCCGCCACGAATTTCCTGAATGGTGTGAACCTGCCCCATGTGGTGGCAGCACTCACCACACTGCTGACATTCAAATACCATATAGGTTAAAGTCCCCCTATCACCGTATACTCTGCCAGATGGCGAGCCCGAACTCAAGAGCAATCAGGATAATAATCACCCACTCGAGAAAGTTTGAGTGCTGGATACGGACTTCATCGGAGAGCATGGAGTAGTTTTCCCGGATCACGTCAATCTTCCTGGTAACACTCTCGCTCCACTGGTTGCTCCGGAGTACTTTTAACGCCGTTGCATACACGCGGGCATAATAGACATCCTCCGTGACTTTGATCAGGTTGTCCACTTTTTCAATGACCTCGGAGATCTCTGCATAGGTCTCCATCTGTTTTGCCATGATTGCATGATACTGGCGGCTCCGGCGAAACGATGAATACCTCTCGGCATGTTCGATATCATCATACATCTTCTCCATCTCGCGGGTCAGTTCCCGGTCATAGTACCGGAGCTCAAGCACCTGGACATTGGCAAATTCGATCAGGTCAATCAGGTCAGTCGGGTTTTCGGGGTTGCAGAGGAGGGCTGAATCCCAGGAGAGTATCGCAAGATCATCGGTGGTATAGCTGAGTGAATTTTTGATAATCTCATCCCGCATCTGGGGCGAAGTGCTGGCCTTTTCCCCGATTAACAGGGGTACCGGATCGATCGAATCATCCCTGAGGTCCGTCACGTAGACCGTGTAGTCCTCAAAGAAATCAGGGTTGATGGCGAAGTTTTTGATGTGCGGTTTGATGATCTCCCCCAGCGTTTTAAGGTACTGGACATAGAATTCCGATAATCCTTCCTGGCCGGCAAACAGGAACGCGATCTCCTCGAGCGTGGAATAATGTGCATCCCTGTTTTCATAGATAAAACAGAAGCTGATTGCACCAATATCATAGACACGGGCAACTACGGAGAACTCAAACGGTCTTCCTTCCCGCTCCACCCGTATGGGGTGCATCTGGATCATGAGCGGGGGGTCCTCAATCATGATGGACTTCTGCTTGACACGGACAAAGCTTGTCCTTGCGGTAAAGTAGACTCTGGGCGAGGGCTTGTTCCAGCCAGTCGAGATCTATTTCCCTGCCGATATCATAAATCCGGTAAAACCGGAGCGTAATCATGGTGCTCTCCTTCCAGAATGGATCCTTTTGTTGACCAGCATTGTCATTGAAGACGGATAATTATTTTCCACAGTTTTAAAATGGATAAAGAAGGGCTCTGGAGAAACACACATGAGTCATGAACTCAGGCAAACATGGATGAATAACTGTGGGTTTTTCATGGTAATTCCTATTCCATTGATATGAAATTCAGGATGCTGGTACGAATGAAGAAGGGGACAGTGCCTGTCCCCCCATGCCGCCCCTGCGCTGAGCGATGATGACGTAGCACCTGTTCAGGGAGTTATCGCATCGGGAGAGCCCAGCGGCTGGGTGAACAAAAAAAAGCAGAGATTTTAGTATTGCCGAAACGAACCATCAGATTAGTCCGATATGAGTCCCCCTGCAGTGAGCCAAAAGGGTCCCGACCTGGATCCGGTAATCCCCATCACCAGCTGCAGCACTCTTCCCGATTCTTCCAGCATTATCCGAACTGACCACCTTTCAAAAATCTTTCGCGAAAAGAATCGTACGGTAACTGCTGTCGACAATATCACCCTTGAAGTCAGGAGAGGAGAGATCTTCGGTCTTCTGGGTCCGAACGGCGCGGGAAAGAGTACGCTTATCCGGGTGCTGACTACCCTGCTCCTCCCGACAAGCGGCACTGCATGCGTTGATACCTATGATATTATCCAGAACCCGGAAAAGATCCGGAGTATCATCGGGGTCTGCCCGCAGAACAGCACGCTGGATGTTGAACTTACCGCATACGACAACCTTGAATTTTACGGAACACTGGTAAACGTTGACGAAAACATCCTGGATCAGCGGATATGGGAACTCCTTGCGATGACTGACCTGACCGACCGTGCCCACATGAAAGTCCAGACATTTTCCGGGGGCATGCGACGGAAACTGGAGATTGTCCGCGCTTTTATTCATCACCCCCTCATCCTCTTTCTCGATGAACCGACCATCGGACTCGACCCGGAGGCCCGGCACGAAGTCTGGCAGCAGATTTCAAAACTGAATGAGGAAAAGACAACGATCATCCTGACCACGCACTACATGGACGAAGCAGAAAAACTCTGTAACCGCATCGCCTTTGTGGATAAAGGACGGCTTATCGCCCTGGATGTTCTGGAAAACCTGAAACAATTAATTCCCGCAGGGGACCTGATTGAGATTGGTTTTGATACAATTGACGAGGAATATGCTGCCGGTTCTGCGACAGAATACCCATATCAATTCAGTTGAGGTCAAGGATCAAAAACTCATCATCTCTGCAAAAAACGGGAGCAGGTTATTACCTGAAATTATCGCAGTATTTGAAAAATTTTCCACTCCCATGACATCCATATCGATACGGTCACCTTCACTGGAAGATGTTTTCATCCATCTCACCGGTAAAAAACTGGACGATGGCGGAAACCATGAGCAAAAACCTGCACGAGGGGGACGACCGTCATGATCCGGGGTGCAGTCGCAATCTTCAAACGGGATTTCAAGAAATTCCTGAGTAACCCGTTTGTGGTCATCATGACCCTGATGATGCCCATCATGTACCTGGTCATCTTTGGCAATGCATTTGGCGGGACCATCAGTCATATTCCTGTCGGGGCTGTCCAGGAAATGCCGCCCTATGAGGATACCCCGCTTTTTACCCAGGCGGTGGTATTACTCAATCATATCCCCCAGAAAGATGCTGAAAAACTGCTGGATGTCACGGTATACACGGATGAAACCGCGGCAAGAGAGGATCTTGCAAAAGGAAAACTGTCTGCAGTGGTCGTTTTTCCCTCAGCAATATCCAATGATCATGCAGTCCGGCTGTATGTTGACAGTTCAAACACCGATAATCCCTGCTCTTGTCGAATCAGCGGTGCGCAGGGTTCTTGCACTGCTCGGGGCAGACAATCCGGTTATAGTCTATAAAATTTACGGGGATATCACGTACCTCCAGTTCTTTGGCGTTGGTGTCATCATGATGGCAATTTTTACCTCCACGATGTTTGGGGGCGGGATCGCCCTGATCAGGGATCGGGAAGCGGGAATCCACGAGGGTTACCTTGTCACCCCCGTGCAGCGCACAAGCATCATTGCCGGGATCATTTCCAGCGGTACCGTGAGGGCATTTATTGCGGGATTTACCATCTTTCTGATTGATATCCTGATCACCGGCATCGTAATCCAGAGCCTGCAAGATTTCCTGTTAGTGATTCTCGTGATCCTGATCGCGTGTGTCGGCGTCACCAGTCTGGTGGTATCCTTTGCATCACGGTTCTCCGCCCAGCAGGAGTATGCTTCAGTAGTCGCATTTCTTAACCTTATCCTGTTCATGACTTCAGGAGCGTTCTATCCGGTAATAGGGATGCCTGACTGGCTGCGCTGGATAACCGTGATCAATCCTGAATATTACGGAGTGGATGCACTCCGGAGTATTATTCTCCGCGGGCAGGGTCTCGATGTCATCTGGACAGATCTTGTTGCATTACTGATATTTTCCGGTGCAATGTTTATCCTCGGCATTGCAACGTACCGGCGAACCCTGGAATGAGAGCACTCATGAACCCGCGATCCTGATCGTTATCAGCAAACCTGAATTTTAAAATACTCCCGATACCGGAATATCATGTCCCCCACGACTATCACTTCACAAGAAAAATTCTCCCCGGATCGCAACATGGTCTGGTACCTGTTCCTGCTGGGTTTCTTTGCGATATTTTCTACCACAATCTCAAAAAACCCGGTACTATCGCTCTTTCTCGCAGGCACTTGGCGCAGATGATGCGGTGATCGGGCTGATTGCAGCAGTTTCACCACTCGCCGGGATCCTGTTCTCGTTTCCGGTCGGGGTGCTCTCGGATCATTTAGGGAGAAGGAAACTTCTCATCACCTCGGGCGTGGTGTTTTTGTCTGCCCCGCTGTTTTACCTTTTCATCACCGACCCTGTCTGGCTTATCCCGGTCCGGTTCTTCCACGGCACCGCCACGGCAATCCTCGTTCCGGTCATCTCTGCAGTTATTGCAGAACGGTTTCCTGATAACAAAGGTGCAATGCTGGGACAGTTCTCATCGGCGACACTGATAGGAAGAACCATCGCACCCGCTTATCGGCGGGATAATCATCTCGTATTTCGTGTTCTGGCCCGGGCTTATACCGTACCGTATTGTCTACCTGGTCGCCGCGTTTGCTGCTGTTCCCGTCCTTATCATGACACTCATGTACCGCGAGAACCGTCACAGCACCGCTCGGCTCTGTCCCGTTGTCATCGCTTCCGCGAGAGTTTTGTGACGTTCTTTTCCCATGCCCGGCTCCGTGCCACTGCTCTTGTCGATATGGCAACCTATTTCGCGTTCGGGGCGTTTGAGACGTTCCTTCCCCTCGTTCTTGCATCTCAGGGGATCACAGCCTTCCAGACCGGGATCATCTTTGCTGTTCAGGTCCTGATCATCGCCGGGACCAAACCGTTCTTTGGGAAACTCGCTGACCGTTTCGACAAACGCATCCAGATCGCAGCAGGGCTTGTCATCCTCGGTTGTTCGGTCGCCGCAATTCCGCTCGTGTCATCGTTTACCCTGTTTCTCCTGGTAAGTGCAATCCTCGGGCTGGGTATGTCCCTCTCCACAGTGGCAACCAGTGCCTATGTCGCAGATATCGCACAAAAAGAGCAGATCGGGGCATCGATGGGGGCACTCTCTTCTACGATGGACATCGGGCATTCGGCCGGGCCGCTCGTTACGGGGATCATCATTACCGCCGTCAGCTACACCATCGGGTTCCTTGTAAGTTTCCTTCTTGCGATTGTTGTCACTGTTGTTTTTATCATCGCGGTACGAGACCGTGTGTAAAAAAAGGATTTCTCTTACCGTTTGAACGTCGTTGTGAACTCTGTCGTTGCGATAGTATGCCCGGTCAGAGCCCAGTCAATAGATTCCCGGTCTGCTGTCGGCTGGGTGATGTCCATATCAACAGCGTACAACCTGAACACGTACCTGTGCGTTGTCCCGATCGGGGGGCAGGGGGGATAATATCCCCTTGAACCGCCACTGGTTTCTCCCTGCTGTGCCCCGTTGGCAAGTACTTTTGCATTCGGTTGTGCCCGGGGGAACCCATGATGAGTCCGGGGGAATATTAAACACGATCCAGTGAGTGAACCTGCCATCTGGTGCATCGGGGTCATCAAGGATCAGGACAAGACTTTTCGTTCAGGTAGGGACACCATCCCATGCAACCTCAGGCGATTCGCTTGCACCCTTGCAGGTATAGACATCCGGAAGAACTGATCCAGGCGATAAGAGAAGCTGCCCTGATCGATAAACGTTTCGGGAGGAGCAGTGGATGATGCCTGCTGGTCCGCTGGTTGTGATGGTGCGGGAGAGACCGAAGAGGAAGGGGCAGATGATGTACATCCGCCTGCAAGAACAACAACGATGATGATTACTGCCAGGAGCAAAGACCTGCAATTATGCATAACCGGACAGGTGCATACCGGATAATAAGTGATTCCGACACCCCTGTCAGGACGGGAAAAAATCCCATAACCCCGCCACCTATATACACTTTCGGTATCAATAACTCCTGCGACACACGGCACAAAAATGTCCGCCGGAGTTCATGAGGCGCCGTCATGAAAATGCAAATCACCCCGCAAAAATCCCAGGATAACGGGCAAATCCCGTTGAGTTTCTGCATCATCCTCTATAAGGATGGCAGGATCGAACGGCTGGTGGACCGCCCTCTTGAAGAATACCTTACTGCCATCAGAGACGCAAGTATCGCCTGGATTGACTGCAGCACCAAAGACGACGACAAAGAGATCGAGAACGATCGCCCAGGTTGCCGGTTTTTCCCGGATCCCGATCCCGAAACTGACCACCGGTTTTTACTCGGCATACGAAGATTACGACACCGAACTGGGCATCATGCTCCCTTCGGCAACCGTGCGGGCCGAGAAGATGTCAGTGCACCCGCTCTTTGTCCTTATCCGCGATAATTTCATCCTAACCGTCCACTGCTGAAGAGATCAACCGGCTCCTGAGATTTTCACGGTACGCCCCGCAGTTTTTCAAAAAGATCGCAGAAGAACCTCTGGTGGACAAAATCACCCTGGTCCTCGAACGGATCATTGATGAGAATAATGACCGCAACTTCGAGTACCTCCGCGAGATCGAGATGCATGGGGATGCTATCAGCAAATCACTCATTGAAGAGAACCTAGCCAAGAAAAAGATCGCCCATGACATCTACCGCATGAAGCACGTGCTGATCGATTACTTAAACGTGCTCTGGGCGACAAAAGACGTGGTCGATTCGCTGCGGTACGGGGATGCTGACCTGATCACAAACGACGAGAAACTTCTTGGCCGGATAGGTATATTATCCGACAATATCGATCGTCACATCGAGCTCTCGGAGCAGATGTCCAACGTGCTTTCATCCGGGCTTGAAGTGATGCAGAGTATCTATAACAACCAGCTCCAGAGCGTGAATAACCGGTTCGCACTTGTTACTGCGTACCTTACGGTTCTCGGTACGGCATTGCTGGTCCCGAATACGATTGCGACTATTGCAGGAAGCGGCGTAATATGGAGGTGACAATGGGAGAACAATCGTGGTATATTCCATTGCTTGTTATCTCCACCATCGTAGCGACGGCAGTTTCATTGCTCTGGGTGGTCCATGTCTGGAGAAAAAGGGAAGACTGATTAATTTACACTGCCTTTTTCCTTTTTTATAGCAGAGATTTCAGGTCAGGATTATTATTAACTCCCGTAACTTATCGGGCGTCTGTTGAAGTGCATGTCCAAAGCCGTAAAACAGGAGTTTATTCCCGTTGGTGCCAAAACCAATGTTCTTATATAGAGTAATTGGTAATAATTTACGTTATCAAGGAGCATAGAAATGAAGACAGAAGACGCAAAGAAAATCATTTCAACTGCTATCGACAGGGAAGTCGAGGCATACACATTTTACCGTACCGTAGGCGACAAGGCAAAAGACCCGGCAATCAAAAAACTCTTTGCCGAACTTGCCGGTGAAGAGAAACAGCACCGTGAATTTCTGCAGGGGATGCTCACCAAGGATGTCACCAAGATGCACTTTGATGCAAAGACAGGACTACAAGATAGTAAATGCAATGCCAAGCCCGCCACTCTCTGCGGATCTGAAACCTCTCGATGGTATTGTTATTTCAATCAAGAAGGAACTGGAAGCCATGCAGATGTACACCCAGCTTGCGAATCTCTCAACCGATACCGAGCAGAAGCTGCTCTTTTCCCAGCTCGCAAACATGGAGAGCGGACACAAAGCCCGGCTCGAGGACATCTACACCAACATGGCCTTCCCTGAGGTCTGGTAATCAGTCCTGACAGATCCGAAACACAACGGATGCATCTTGCATCCACTCTTTTTTCCTTACATTCCTGTGAGATACGAAACGCGTTTTTCAGTATCAGATTGAATTCTTAACGGAAATGAGAGAGAACGATACGTCCGTCTTTTCATTCTTGGAGAAACAGACAAGAACCGATTCAGTTCATACCCGAACAATAAAAATCGCACTTATACGATGGATCTCCGCCTCAGGGCCTCTCCGAGGCACGGCGGGCAGGATTGTTTTTTAAAAATTTCGTAATTGATCCGCCGCGGGGGCGCCCCGTCGGGGGCGGCGGCACTCATCGTAATTGATTGATAAAGTGGTAAGAATCCCGCATCATATCTGAATAGGGTAATTTACGCAGAAAATGTTAAAAAAAATGAACGCTTGCTACGGGTTCATGCCCGCCGATCTGCATCCCCCAACTGCGATATTCCTGAACAGGTATTGCGTCATCATCGCGAAAAGAGCAGGGCGGAAGAGCGGGGACAGGCACTGCCTCCTCCTTCATCGTTCGCGATGTACAGTCCTGAGGAGATTACTCAGCTGAACAGGTGCTCAGTGAGAATTCGAAGACCAATCAGGATAAGGATAACCCCGCCAAAAATCTCCATTTTATTGCCAAGTAACGTTTCAAGCCGCTCGCCGAGCATTACACCGGCAAAGGAGATCCCGAAACAGACAATACCGATAATGAGCGCCGGGATGAGCACTGCCGTCTGGAGCACCCCGAAACTAACGCCAACGGCAAGGGCATCGATGCTGGTGGCAAGCGAGAGAACAATCACCGGGACAATCCGGATAACTTCAATGTGGGCTTCATCATCGCCTCCCTGCACTCCCTCCCAGATCATTTTTCCGCCGACAATTGCAAGCAGGATGAATGCAATCCAGTGATCGTACGCTGAGATGAGCCCGATTAAGGATACCCCGGCCAGCCAGCCGATAACAGTCATACCGGCCTGGAATGCACCAAAGCAGAGAGCGATGATGGCGGCAGCGTAGATGAGCCGTGTCTTTGTTGTCGTGCCAATGGCAAGCGAGACGGCAAAACAGTCCATCGAGAGGCCGATGCCAATAAGGGCCGGGGTCAGGAGATCCATGTGTGCCGGTAGAGTGGGCGGGGAGATCTGATAAGATCACGCATCGCCCGGATCTCCGGTAACCAGCCGGGGATCATCCCGGGCAATCTCGAGTGCTGCCAGGGCACTTTTTTCCTTGTCCTTGATCTCGAGCATGATATCAAAATCCGCAGGCATGGTTTCTTTGAGGAACTGCCGGAAGTCTTCTGCCACGATATGCATGGCATGTGCCCCGACCCGTTTCCCCGGTTCCTGCGAGCTGTAATCGACCATCGGAATTCCATCATGGGCTTTCCAGGTTTTCCGGACCGGTTTGAGCAGGGACAGTAAACTGCTCCCCGTTGTTATAGGAGGGAATGGTGGAATGTATCTGCGATGACGGGAATACCGGTCCGCTCGTGAATGGCGAGGCAGTCGCTGATGGTGTACAGCCGTTCATCGTTCTCAATCACGAGCCGGTCCCTGATAGTCGTGTCGAGCAGGTCATACTGTTTCACAAACCGGTCGATGCTGCCGGTTTGTCGCCATACACGCCCCCGACATGGACCTGGACTTTTGCTGACGTGTCAAGTCCCATCAGGTCGAGCACCTGCACCTGGTACACGAGATCGGCAATGCTGCGCTGAAGTACCCCTTTGTCCGGTGCATTGAGGAGGACGAACTGGTCCGGGTGCATGGATATCCGGAACCCGTGTTGCCGGATATATTCGCCGATTTTTTCAAACTCTCCGGCAAACTCTTCCTGCCACGGGAACGTGCAGACCGGGTGCGAGGCAAACGGCACGAGATCGGATGTGATCCGGAAGAAGAGCATGCCGTGATGTACATTGTATGCAAGGATTTTTTCAAGGCAGGCAAGGTTCTCCGTGCACCGTTTCTCTCATCCGCTCTTCGGTATAGGACGCAAGCCGGAAGGTGCGGGAAGCAGTGCAGCCAATCGAGCGGTTGATACAGGGATAACCGATGCGCATGGTGATTCTCCCGGGTCAGTGCCCGAACAATGCGGAGACCTCTTTGTAAGTGTTTCCGTATCGGGAGATGCTGGGGACAGAGGCTCTCGCACACCCCGCAGTCCTGGCACTGTGATGCATCACCGCCAAAACCGGTGAAGGCATCATAGGAAAACTTTGCTCCTGCCGTATCGCTGTAGACAGACGCATCATTGAATGCGGCAAAGCACTCCGGGATCTCCACGCCGGCCATGCACGGCATGCAGTACCGGCACTTCGTGCAGGGTATCTTCATCCTGCTGCGGTAGAAGGTTTTCACTGTTTCATAGACCGCGAGTTCATCTTTAGTGAGCGACAAGGGTTTGCCGTCTGTTTGCATAACTCAGGTTATCCTTTACCTGCTGCATCGTGCTCATGCCGGAGAGCACAACCGTAATTTCCGGGCGGTTCCAGAGCCAGCGTAAGCCCCATTCAGCCGCAGTGCGGGAATGTCCACCTGATGCCCAGATTTTCTTTGTCTCTGCAGTCTCCCGGGCAAGCACCCCGCCACGGAGCGGTTCCATGATCACGATGCCGAGCCCTTTTTCTGCAGCATAATTCAGCCCTTCGGTGCCTGCCTGGTACTCCTCGTCCATGTAATTGTACTGGATCTGGGCAAAGGTCCAGGGGTACTCATCCACAATCTCTTTAAACACCTGCACTTCATCGTGGAACGAGAATCCGGCATAGCGTATCCTGCCATCGGCAATTGCCTGGTCGAGGAACTCCCCGACATTGAGATTCACCATGTTCATCCATGATGTGCGGCCAAGCCCGTGGAGCAGGTAAAAATCGATATGATCCGTATTGAGCCGCGTGAGCTGCTCATCAAGAATACGATCCATATCCGTTCCGGGACTGCACATCCCACACGGGGAGTTTTGTTGCGAGATGCACTTTTTCACGGTACCCGTCTGGCAAGTGCTCTCCCGAGAAACGGTTCACTCTCGCCGTTGTGGTACACGTACGCGGTGTCGAGATAGTTGACACCGCGATCGATCGCATACCGTACCATCGCCGTTGCCTTTGGTTCATCGATCCGGCAATCAGCTGTCTGGGGCAGCCGCATGCAGCCAAAACCGAGAATCGAGAGTTTCGTTGTCGGTCCGGTTCATCCGGCGGTAGAGCATCAGGCTGGACTCCTGCAGGTTATTTCCTCACCAGTTTTTTCCCGCAACTCCACGCGTCACCGGCACATTCGCCCACGGTCCAGTAGCGGTTGTCCGGCATGGTGAGCAGGAGCGGGTTTATCTTCTTTATATCCGGTTTACCATCGGTAAGATACTTCTCTTCTGTGTAGGATGCGATAATTTCGCCGATGTAAAAATTATTGGTGGGATTTTCCACCGTGACCTGCAACCGGCATTCCAGGGAGAGCGGACATTCGGTTATCATCGGGGCTGTTTTCAGCTCCCCGTAATACACGTCAAAGAGCGATGCCTTGTCAGTATCCTTTCCCGAGACCAGCCCGCAATAATCCGTTTTCTCCATCATTTCCGCTGACGGGAAGTTGATGCTGAACGTTTTGTTCTCCTCGATGCCTCGTACTGAATGGTGGTGTCGCCCGACACCGCAGCCAACGGTCGGGGGGTTTGCATTGACGCGGGTGATCCACCCAAGTGCCATGAAATCAGGTTTTTTGTCCACCAGCGTGCCGAGTAAGGTAACCGGCATGGGATACATGAAGACATTCCTGCCTGCTGAAATTTTTCCCATAGATCCATTCACCTGCTCTGCTATGGGAAGGGCAATATAAA
>CAWDZO010000029.1:0-10375 GCA_963806845.1 uncultured Methanoregulaceae archaeon | reverse complement strand
CCTAATCTGCTCTGGCATCCGCCCGCTCCGGCGATGTCGTATTCGTACCTTCAACGGCAACCATTGATGTAACGGCAGAAACATCATCAATTACCATTCCGGAGGAGTAACACTTGCGTCTGACCGGGGATATAAGGGCAGCACAGGAGGTCTTATCAAGAGGAATTCAGCCTCGACCATACCGAAAGGAACATTTATTGCTGGCGGGAATGACGTCAGGGTTACCGGATTAAGGATACAAGGCCCGCATTCCGGATATGGTGCAAGTTACGGGGATAATGTAAAATGCGCTATTATGGAAACGAACAAGAACGGTCTTGAAGTTGATAACAATGAGATCTATTACTGGTCGTATGCCGGTGAAGCGTTCGAGAACAGCGCTTCGGGCAGTTGGACAGGACACGTCCACCACAACAATATCCACCATATTGCCGGAGAGGGATACGGGTATGGGGTTATGGTTGCATACGGTGATGTTCTGATTGAAGCCAACAACTTTGATTATACCCGGCATGCGGTAATCGGGGAAGGATGTCCCGGGAGAAGTTTGAATACCGGTATAACCATTACGGAAAGAACAGTCTTAACCCGGTTCTGGATTGTCACAGGGATTGTGGAGGGTGGAGTGCAGGAGGGGTGTCCGGCAGGTTATACCTCGTCCATCACAACACAATAGAATATGCCGGTAGCGTGGCCTATAACCTTTACGGGACGCCATCGGAAAAAGTGTCTATCTACAATAATATTTTCCCAACGCGGATTCAGGCTCTGAACGGTTGGACACGGATTTACCTGACGAATAATTATTTTGGCGGGGTACTGAAGGCGAGTGGCCAGTAATGAAAGGAAGATTTTTGTCCCTGTCGGGTGCCGGTCAGATGATGGGTTACGTTAACCGAGTATCAAATGGTTGCAGGAACAGTTTATTGCTATCATCTCCTGCACCCATACTTTGAATAAAGTTATCTCAGGATGAAAAACATTATCGGATCAGTTATACCCGATCTTGGATGCATTCCACGAGATTGAGTAGAGATAGGCGCCGCCGCACTCGGGCTCTATTTTTTTCCGAGGAAAAACCAGTAGTGTTTTTGTAGCACCTTTCTTTTTTTAGTCTGTTGTTCTGCAGGTAATCATCACGAAGGAAACTGCCTTATTGCAAATACAAAAAAGTTCAAGGAGAATAGCAGCCAGCGGAACCAGAGCGATTGGATAGTCCTGAAGGCGACAGGAAAAATCAGAAGAGTCTTTAAATTGAAAAAAAAGCGATTTATTTTATTTTTGGGTTTACCTATTTTCATTGGGTATTACCTTTCGGGGATTTAGTGGAAATATTTTCAGGATGCTGATTCTTTTAATTAATACGGTAAAACCGCTTTGGCACATGGATCTCATACCGGGCCCCTTTCCCAGGTTCACCGGTTTCCCGTATGGTGAGGTCTGTAATGGCAAGGATTTCACGGACCATAAACAAGCCATACCCGATATTTTTTCCATAACCCCGTTCAAATATCTTCTCTTTCTCATCAGATGGAATTCCAATACCATTGTCTTCGAATAATAAATCCAATCCATTGGCTGATTCATGAAAGGAAACCGTGATTTTTGTCACATGTTCTGCATAACGGAGAGTATTATCGATCAGGTTAAAAAAGACTTTTTTCAGCCAGGGATCAGCAAAAATCTCCAGCTTATCGGTAAAAATATCCATGGTCACCCCTTTGAGATCCACGTCTTCGCATGATTGACGTAGCGAATCATTGACATTCTGCCAATCCGCCTTTTCCAGACCCATATTCTTGTAATCGCCGGTAAATTCAATCTGACGTTTGATTGCAATTGCTGACTCTTCCGCTTTTTTCAAATAATCACTAAAAGTGGGATCTGATATTCCTTCCTGCAAAAGTGAGATGATTCCATAGATGACCGTCAGCCTGTTGAGGATATCATGACGTGCAATACTGCTCACCAGATTCAGTTTGGAATTAATCTGGTGAAGGGCATTTTCAACCTGACGGCGTTCGTCAATTTCTTTTACCAGCTGTTCATTGGTAATTTTCAGCTCATGGGTCCGCTGCTCAACAAGCTGCTCAAGGTGCTGCTGGTATTTTTTGAGCTCGGTGATATCTTCAAGGATGACTGCAAGTCCCTGACCTCCCTGATCAAAAACCAGGGGAATCAGTTTGATTTTAAAAAAATATCCCTGTCCATTGATCTCAATGCGATCTATCTGGATCTGTTCAGTCCCCCGTGCCGCATCCTGATAAGGGACAGATTATTATCGGATAAATAGGGCATAAAAGGAGAACGGGTAAAAGGCAGACCTATAAGCGTATCCCGTGAGAGACCGAACAATCTGATGAACGGTTCATTTACCTGGTTGATGACAAGATTTTGATCCAGTACAAGAAGAAGATCTGAGGAAAGGTTCAGCATTTGCGAGAAAGGGACTCGCTGGGAGAGCGTGAAGACCTTTGCACGACCAAATGTCCGCATTTCAGCCTGACCGGATATCAGGAGGGTATTGAGATATTTTGCAGTAGAAGTCCTGTTCAATGGCAGTTTTTTTGCAATATCCTCAATCGTTGATCCTTTCGGATTATCCATTAATAGTGCACGAATCCGGTTAATTTCATCTGCCTGATCTTCCATAGATACTCATCCCTCCTGTTATACCACGGTTGTTTATTGCTAGATAACGATGGGTGTTATTATACATTATTTTTATGTATTGTATTGATGCAAATCATTGCGCCGTGTTTGAAGAGAGGCCTTGAGGCGGGGCCCTTTTAGAGAGGACGATTTTCATGGTTCGGGAGGAACTGAATCGATGCAGGTCTGTTTCTCCAAGACCGTAGGCATAGATTTTAAGTGATACCAGGACATAAAAATTGGCAGTTACTTATCCTGTATACACGAGGATAATTACCACCCGATATTCCTTTCCTGTTCCATGTCAAAGAGCATCGCAAAGAGCAGAAACATCGAACCCATGAAGAACATGAGAAGTGAAAGAGCGGCCCGGATTGCAAATATTTCCGTTTCATTTATCATTTTAAGATAGATTGAATAAACACCAAATATGATACTTATTAAAACAATAATCACACCGAAAAAATAGAAGAAAACGAGTGGATGAAAATTAAGGACGATATACTTTTCCTTCAACCGCCAGAGAAAATCTCTGAGGAGGAGCCGGGAGAGCCTGAAAATATACGTACGATACCTGATTCCCGATTTCTCGCCAATATTATACCGTGCCGGATGATTGATGTTCACCGCTTTGAAACCGTATGCATTTAATTTTACGAGAATGTCGTTGCAATACCCGTACCGGGGATATATTTTATTGGGATCCATGCGTTCAAGAGCTCTCCTTGATATCGCCGTATAACCATTCTGGGGGTCCATCAACTGCCAGTATCCGGATGCAATCTTGGTGAGCAGGGTGAGGAGAGCATTGCCAAAAAATCTCCAGGGGGGCATTCCTTTACTATATTCAGTACCCTGGAGACGATTTCCCACCGCATAATCTGCCTGCCGGTTAATGATAGGATCGAGAAACTTGGGAAGATATGCCGGGTCCATCTGGTTATCCCCTGCCATCACCACAGCGATATCCATACCCTCATTTAAGGCTTCACGGTATCCTGATGTGATCGATGCACCTACTCCCTGATTGATTTCATGCCGGATATGTATGATCCTCGTATCTTTTTCTGCATATTCACGAATAATCTCCGGCGTCCGGTCAGTGGATGCATCGTCGACTGCATAAATCCTGAAAATATAATCAGGAACTGAAGCAAGCGTGGGCCCGATAAGTTTTTCTTCATTATACGCGGGGATTACAACACAGATATTATTTTCACGATATATTTCCTCTGTCCGTTGCTTCAGGGCAGCTTCATGAATCATCTTGCGTAATTTTGCAAACTGGAACCGGGGATTTTCACTCTTCTGGAGATAAAACGTTGCACCGGAGTTTAATGCCTCTATAGCGGTCTCTTCTCCTCCCTTTCCGGTAAAAAGAATAAAAGGGGTTTCTATTCCCTGGAATTTTAGTGTTTTTAACAACTGGATCCCATTAATTTCCGGCATAACGTAATCGGAAACAATCACATTATAGATCTTGTGGTTTAATTTCCGGAGTGCTTCTTTAACCGAGGAACAGACATCGATATTGAGTTCCAGGTCCCGCTCCAGAAAAAGGCGGGTAAGCTCAAGCACATCGGGATCATCCTCGACAAGTAATACGGTGATCATGGATATTTCCTGCTAAAAATATAATCTATCAGAATTTTAGGTGATTATTAAATTTATAACCTTTCTATAGTATTCTGATGATGGTGTATTTCACAACACAGGGTTTTCTCACCATAAAAAATTCCGGATAGATTCTTTTAATCAGGATTTTGAGTGATAGTATTAAATCCACTCTCATGAAATTTTGCGATCTCCAGAATAAAGAACACTGGCAGTTTGGTTAGAACCCCTTATCACTATCTTCTGAAGATGGCGCACTGATAATCTCTGCTACCCTTCCTACATGACCCCCTTTCAGTCGGACTTTAATCCCGTGAGGATGGGAGAGCGAGTTGGTCAGGATCTCCTGTACGATACCCCGCGTCTTTTTTCCGCTTCGCTGATCTTCTTTCCGGATAATGTCTACGACACAGCCAATCCGGACTGAGCCCCTTTGCTTTCCATTCCTGTGTGGTTCCATGATCCTGATTTTCCCATTGAGGTGAATTAATTCCGGTTATTGATGAAAGGAAGATACGTGAATAAAAAATATCATGGTGAGATGTCTGGAGCATCATATATACCGATACTGCTTGGTAAGTGTACCATTCATTGTCGACCAGCCAGGGTGTTCACCGGACATCAGCAGGCTGATAGTAGTAGTGTACTCATTTGACCGTGGCTCAAATATTTTCCAGCTGTTGTTGCCGGTGAGGGAGGAAGTGATCGTAACCGATGCATTTTTCGATGCCTGGTAATCAGCATACAATGAGGTGAGGTAGCGATAACAGTGGGGGGTCCCTTTTTCCTCAGAACTGCCAGGAGGGCAGGAAACCTGCCGGAGGTCCCTGACCGGGCGGAACATGGCACTGTTATTTATCGGCTCCCGGGTATCAATCACCGTGTCGGATTTCATTTCTGATGAAAGAATGATACCATAGGGATTTTCAGGAAGGGTTGCCACAGGGGGAGTGATTTACCGGTGTGGTAATCCTGACCATCGTAGCTTTACCCGTATCATACAGCGATACCGTCCAGTCTTCAGGAAGTCCGGCAACAGTTTGAGCGCTGAATTGTGTTACGATGGGAGAATTACCAGAAGGATCTGCCGGCACCGGTAAAAAGAGAGTCACATTGGAGAGCGTGGAATCGGTGGTGATAGTGCAGGTATAGGAATAGGTGCTGGACAGCGAGGTACGGTATGCATTTTCCACAAATACCTGATAGGAAACCACTGACACGAAAACCACAAGAATGACCATGAACAGGCCAAGTGAAATTTTGATTATTCTGTCCATTGAATAAAACCCTCCTTTTCAGGGGATATCAGCGGTAGTTCAGCCTGTTTCCCGCGTGTTCTCTCCTGTATATACACTTTAGCAGAGTAGTGTTGGCAGAGAGCGATTGAATAGCTGTCGATAAAAACAGGAGGGTTATCGTTTAACAGGACAGTCTGGTTTGATGGATCACCATGCCTATATGGTTGTGAGAAAAAGTGATTATTATGGATACCCTTTCATCTCTCGTGCTCCGTAACGTGAAACTTCCCTCAGGGCGTGTTGCGGATATCACTCTTGATGAGGGGAGGGTTACTCACGTGGGTGCATGTCAGGGTACGGCAGATTCCCTTGATTGTACCGGACTCCTCGTTCTTCCCGCAGCAATCGACATGCATGTGCATATGCGAGGGGGCGACCAGTCGGCAAAGGAGGACTGGAAGAGCGGCAGCATGAGTGCACTTGCCGGAGGAGTAACGGTGATCGTAGACCAGCCCAATACCGTGCCTCCCATCAATACTGCAAAACATCTTGGTGATCGCGTCTGCGATGCACAGACAAACTCGTGGTGCAATTTTGCTATCAACAGTAGTGTGACTGCACAAACTCATCTCGAGGAGATGTGGCGGGCAGGTGCGATGGCATTTGGCGAGACATTTTTTGCCCCGTCCAGTTATGGGGACGCGATCGGTGATGCAGCGTTGACCAGGGCAATGGGACGCATTCACGCGGTTGACGGTCTTCTTACTATTCATGCTGAGGAGGTTTCAGACATTCCTGACACGGGATTGATCTCGCATGATCATAGTCGATCTCCTGAGGGGGAACTGCAGGCGGTAAAAGCAGTCCAGCGGTTGAACAAAGCCGGATGCCGGCTTCACTTCTGCCATCTCAGCACGAAGAGATCCATAGATGCCGCATCAGGTACCGTTGAGGTAACACCCCATCACCTGTTCCTTTCTTTGGAAGACTTTGAGGACAACGATCCTTTCGGGAAGGTTAACCCGCCACTGCGGACCGAGAGGGAGAGAAAGCACCTCTGGGGACGCTGGGACAGGATAGATATCATTGCATCCGATCATGCTCCCCATACCCGTGCAGAAAAAGCACAGGATTTTTCCTGTGCTCCTTCGGGGATTCCCGGAGTTGAAACTCTCCTGCCGCTTCTTCTTGCACGGGTTATTGAGGGTAAAATTCCCCTGCAGTCCGTTATCGAGAAGACTTCCTACAAGCCGGCAGAACTCCTCGGAATTCCCCGCGCCGGTTTCAGCGTGGGGGATCGTGCGGATTTTGCTCTCTACGGAAGAATTCCCACCCCGATCACTCCTGAAATGCTTCACAGTAAATGTGGCTGGACGCCATTTGAGGGCCATTTCGCCCTCTTCCCCACAACGGTAATCATGGGCAGCAGGATTGTGTATCAGGACGGGGAATTTTTCAGGGCAGACCCCCGCTGGTTTTCCGGAAAAGGATTGACATTGTGAATATCTGAGCGTAGTATCCTGCGATTTCCTGTAATCTGGTCTTTGCGATGAGCTTATCCCCAAGTGCTATATAGCAAAAAACAAAAAGAATACTGCCGATACAGCGCATCCATAGGTCCCCGGGTGATTGATTGACAAGCGTCTGTAGATGATCCACGGGACAACCCGGATGCGCGACAGGCAACGCCCGGCAGGGTTTAAACACAGGTGAAGAACGGCAGCACGCCACTGGTGATCCATGTGCGTTTATGCCGGGCAACATTCCTTTACGAATGGTGCACCCATGCCAGATATCGCTGATGCTCTTTTGGAAGACCGGCGAGGGTACGATTATCGCACTGGAAGTTACTACCAGTGCAAAGAACGATTCCTTCCCTGCAGGCTACAACATGTGGCGAAAGACTATCGGTTGCCGTGTTACCGCTCCTGCAGTTGAGGGGAAGGCAAACCGTGCAATAATAAGCCTTGTTTCAGAGGTACTTGCCGTACCAGCCACGAGTGTGAGCATTCAATCCGGTGCGACATCCTCCCAAAAACGGGTGCTGGTGACCGGGATCGATAAAAAAGATCTTCTTGATCGATTAAACAGCCATCTCAGGAATCTAGTGTTTTTCTCATCCCTGCAGAAATGGAGATGAATCGATTCAGTTCCCACCCGGACCATGAAAATCGTCCTCTAAACGAAGGACCTCTGCCTCATGAGCTTCTCATAGGCACGGCGGGTAAGGTTATTTTGAATTCTTAATCACTGATTCGCTGCGGGGGTGACGGCATTCATCGCAACTGTGGGACAGAGTAGTAATAATCCCCGCATTATATCTGAATAATACAATTTTCATAGGAATTCCATGTATAAGAGTTGAAATAAAAAGCACAGGTAAGATGAGGAGGAGACCGTGCCTGTTCCCCCTTGCCACCCCTGCGCTGAGACTGATGGTGGCTTATTACCTTTTGAGGAGGTATTGCATTTTGAGGGGAGCACAAGATGCGGAAGTGAAACCCCGGTTGAGCGTTCAGGTTTTTTAAAAACATTTCCCATGAAAATCGAAGTATTCAGCTATGATGTGGAGATTGTTACCCCCTCTTTATCTGGTACGATGAATATCGCCTCCCCCGAAGGGACGCCCCCGCAGTGGATTGATGACAAAAAAATCAAAAAAAATTCCTTGCCCCGCTGTGCCTCGGAGAGGCCCTGAGGCGGGTGTCTCCATCGTATTCTAGCGATTTTTTTAATTCCGGTGTGAACGTTACAGATTCATGTCTGTTTCCTATGAAAATCGTGGTATTCAGATTGAATGCCCGGAATTGTTACCTCATAATCCATCAGGTACGATGAACGTCGCCGCCCCAAAAAGGGACGCCCCCGCGACGATTTAAGTGACGGTTTTATGAGTGTGATTCATAAAAAACAGCCTTGCCCGGCAAGTCCCTGATAAGGATCGCGGCGACCCCATCGGGAGCAGACACATCAGGAACGAAATCTGATACCATATCTAACCCCCATGATATGAGAATGAGCCAAAAAATGGAGCATATTTTTCCTGCTGGAATTACCGTTAGGAGACAATTTAAGTAATTTTACAGGAAATATATAATTTATACCTATGATCAGGCATTCCATTATTTGTATGATTCATGGGGGTGCGTTTACGTGTATTCACCAGATACTACCAAGTACCTTATTCACATCAGCATCACTGCAGAGGGGGTGGTCGAGAAACCTGACGTAGTCGGTGCCATTTTCGGACAGACTGAAGGGTTGCTCGGCGAAGACTTAGATCTGCGGGATCTCCAGAGGACAGGACGTGTTGGACGTATTGACGTCCAGATAACCAGCAAAAAGGGCGAGACAAAAGGGGAGATTTTAATATCTACCTCACTCGACCGCGCAGAGACGGCCATTCTTGCGGCTTCCCTTGAGACGATCGATCGTGTCGGGCCATGCATAGCGCATGTAAATGTGGAATCCGTTGAGGATATCCGCGTCGTCAAGCGGAAAAAGATTGTCGAGCGTGCAAAGGAGATTCTTCTCGACCGGTTTGAAGACGGAACCATTGACAGCGATGAACTGCTGGATGATGTCCGGCAGAGCATCCGGATTGAAAAGATCGGATCCGTCGGGGAGGAAAGGGTTCCGGCAGGCCCTAATGTCCTGGACTCGGATGCTATCATTATCGTTGAGGGCAGGGCCGATGTGTTGAACCTTCTCCGCTACGGCATAAAAAATGCCATTGCAGTGGAGGGGACGCACATACCCAAAATCGTAGAGGAGTTGTGCGAGAAGAAGACTGCCACGGCTTTTTTTGACGGGGATCGCGGTGGCGAACTGATCCTGCGGGAGCTCCTGCAGGTTGCCGATATCGATTTTGTAGCGTTTTCTCCGAAAGGTAAAAGCGTGGAAGATATGGCCAGAAAGGAGGTCATCAAGACCCTGCGCAATAAAGTGCCGGTTGAGTATATCCGGGACCAGTATTTTGAAGACACTGGAGAACTTCCGGCAGAGTTTCGGATGCCCCGTGCTTCAAACGAAGACCAGGAGAGATCGGAAAGAAAGGCAAAGCCTTCTCCCGGTGTAAAAAGGTCAAGGGAAGGACCTAAAGGACCACTTACCCTCCGGGATCATATTGAGGATGTGAAGGGACACAACCTTGCTCGTTTTCTCACCGATGACCTGACCGTACTACAGGAACTGAAATCCGATGACGTGGAGAAAGCGGTCGAGACGGTAGATAGTTCAGTTACCGGGCTTGTAGTCGATCGGGCTGTCGACCAGAAACTCCTTGACCGTTTGGTTGGGAAGGGACTCGCATACGTGGCGGCAAAAGATTTCAAGGGAATAATTAAGCGTCCTTTGTCGATCCGTCTTATGAAAATGGGGTCATAATTTTTTTTGGCATATGTATTTAAGGTGCGTAAAACTACGTTATTGTCCGGAGTGGTTGTATGCACAAAGAGGAACTGATCAATCTTCACCAGATGCTCTACGATGTAAAAGTCTATTTTGAAACCTTAAATCCGGAACTCAAATTTGCCCAATACAACGCATTAAAGATCACCCCCTCCCAGCAGCACAAGAGCAAGATGGAGCACAAACATGCGATCTTTGTACTCGGAACGGAGATTGCCAACGCGATGAAAGATGTGGATTACTCCTCATCAAGCAGGATATCGGCACGCATGAAGGAACTCGCCGATAAAACTCTCAAAGAGATGGAATATCCATAGATTTTTTACCGGCTCTGCAGAATTCCTTTTGCTATGATATGAAATATAAAGTGCTGGTACGATGGATGCCGCCACCTCCGACGGGGCACCCCTTGGCGGATTGGAGACTAAAAATTCAAGAAAAACTCCCTGGTAGCCGTGCCT
>CAWDZO010000028.1:0-13988 GCA_963806845.1 uncultured Methanoregulaceae archaeon | reverse complement strand
CCCCCAGGTAATTTCCCTCATTTTTTTCTCAGAACGGCAGTTGTTTTTTCCATGATAATTCTCGAAGATGGAAGATACGTTAAAATCAGATCACGATTGATGATCGCTCATGCAGTATTTTACTGACACTGACATGGGACTTGATATCGGGGAGGTCAATATGGCTGTGGAATCGGCATTCTCTGATCATGGGAAGGGACTTGTCGAAATGCCCCCCAAAGTGTACATCACTCTCCCGGACGGTGACTTCCGGACTATGCCAGCCTACCTTCCATCTCTGGCTATTGCAGGTGTTAAAATTGTGAATGTCCATCCCAATAATCCGGCAAAAGGGCTCCCAACCGTGATGGCACTTACGGTGATCCTTGATATTGATACGGGCCAGCCCACTGCGGTGATCAATGCAACACGGCTTACGGATATGCGGACAGGGGCAGCCGGTGCAGTAGCGGCAAAATACCTGTCTGCCAGAAAAGAGATTGTGCTTGGGGTTATTGGTACTGGCAGGCAGGCGCAAGCCCAGGTTACGGCCATCTCCCGGGAACTGAAAATCAGACAGATAAACATCTGGAGTCGCAATCCTGAACATGTCAGGAAATTTGCTGACAGGTTTATGGAATTTCCCTGTGTCGCTTCTTCGCTGGAAAATACCTGCGACTGTGATGTACTGGTCACCACTACACCCTCAAGAAGCCCGATTATCAGAAGTGAATGGATCCACAAAGGAACCCACATCAATGCCATCGGCGCAGATGCACCGGGAAAAGAGGAACTCGATCCTTCCCTGCTCAGACGTGCGCAGGTTTTTGTTGATGATCCTGCACAGGCAATCCATTCAGGAGAGATTAACGTACCGATAAGCCACGGCATCTACCGTGCAACTGACATTGCCGGAACTCTTGGTGAAGTAGTGATTGGCAGGAAAAAAAGGGCAGATCCAGACACAATCACCATCTTTGATTCCACGGGTCTTGCAATACAGGATCTTGCGATTGCCAAGATCGCCATGAAACACGGGAAAACGTTTGATCTCCCGTTTCCCTGAAATGGCAATTAAAAAAAAGGGTATTATTCTTTTGATTGTGCATATTTTTTCCAGACCTGTTCCCGATAGACCGGTCCGCTGTTGTAGGTGCAGAAGGGAATGAGTTTTCCATCAGGGGTGGCATAGTGGATACAGCACCGCTGTACCCGGTCAAGATCATAATTGTACCGGTCCATAAAATGCATAGTACCGATAAAAAGTGCATTCCAGTGAAATTCTTTGAGCGCCTCAAAGTTCTGGCCGATAAGGGTCTTGCCGAGTATCTTCCAGAATTCCGTAGTGTTCCCCTGCTCACCCTTCTTCACCGACTCGTGCACATTTTTAAGGCCTTCCAACAGGGTTGCATATTTGTTGATAGTGCCACCTTTTTTGAGTTTTTCCGTCATCTGTTCGATCGATTCAAAAAACTTATCCACATTCACCATCCGGTTTATCGGAACGATTGAACCATCAGTCTGGACAAACACATAGGTAGCTGCACCGCAGTGCTGGTGGGCAGTGAACCGTATCTGAGGTCGCCCGGTATAGGTCTCGACAAGGTCGGAAAACGGGATGACACAGGGAACCGGATAGAAATCCTCCGTTTTGAGAACTCCATCCAGTTGTTTCTCAATTTCTTTTAAGAGATCGGGAATCGTAACACGCAGTTTTTTAACATCATCATCAGTTGCTGCACCGGTAAACGCGATTGGCTGGAAGTTTATGCCCCGTATAACCGAGATATTTTTTACCGCAAACCGGATTATATCGCCAACCTCATGATCATTTTTTCCATGGATTATGGTGGGGACAAGGACAACCCCAAGACGTACGGCTTTGAGGTTCTCGATCGCTTTCTGATTGATGTGCAGGAGGGGATTGGTTGCCGGTGTCATTCCGTCAAAGTGGAGGTAGACCGTACTCAGCCCGGAATCCTTGAGCTTCTGGGCAAAGCCGGGTTCATTTGCTATCCGGACACCGTTGGATGCAATCTGAACCTGGGGGAATCCCATCTGTTTTGCCGTTTATAATAATATCCACCAGATCCTCACGCATGGTCGGTTCCCCGCCGGAGAACTGCACGGCAGGAGCCGGGACGGGTTTCTGGTCACGGAGGACCTGCATCATACGGACAATATCATCAAAATCCGGTTCATACACAAATCCGCATGCACGGGCATTTGCAAAACAGAAATCACAGTCAAGATTGCATCGGTTTGTGAGATCGATATTTGCCAGCAGGGTCTGCGAATGGTGATTGCTGCACAGCCCACAGGAAGACGGGCAGCTTTCGGGAGGAGCAATATTCTGGGGATTTTCAATGCCGGTTCCTATCTCACCAAAGCGGTCGAACCGGTGAATATATTGCCGGATCTGACCAGTAGAGATTATTGAATTTTCCATGCTCAGGGCACGTACTATGGAGCATGATCTTGTTGTCTTCTTCCACAACTTCCGCATCAATGACGGAATTGCATGTGGGGCAAAGACTACGAGTTTTTTTTATCAGCATTGATGTCCACCCGTTGCACAATTGTTCTCTAATATTTCGTTTGAGTAACCTTAATGTTTGTATCTGCTGTTTATTACAGGTATTGGAGTGCTACATTATTAGTCTTGATTTGTTCATAATATCATTGATCTCGGCTGTCTGGATAATGCTCCCGGCCTATCTCCCGAATCCGATTGCTGCGCTCGTCGGAGGAGGTACCCCCATTGATCTGGGAAGGAATTTCTCAGATGGAAAACGGGTATTTGGCGATGGTAAAACATTCCGGGGCCTGATCATCGGAATTTTTGCCGGGATCGGGATCGGACTTGCGCAGATCTGGGTATCGGGAGTATATGGATGGGAAAATCTGCCTGAACAAACGTATATGTCAATTACGTTACTTGCAACCGGAGCGCTCCTCGGCGATTTGTGTAAAAGCTTCTTTAAGAGAAGACTGGGAAAAGAGCGGGGAGCTAAATGGCCAATTGCTGACATGTATGACCTTGTTGCAGGAGCCCTGCTCATGGTGCTAATCTTTGATCCTGAGTGGCTTTTTGCAAACATGACCCTTCTGGTCTTCATCCTCATCCTGATCCTCACCCCCATCCTTCACCGGGCCGTAAATATCATCGGTTATCGTTTCAGAGTAAAAGAGGTTCCATGGTGAACACTATTGCAGACCTGCTCATCAGGCATAAGGCAATCGAATTCGGCGAATTCACCCTCGCTTCTGGCAAAAAGAGTCCGTACTATATTGATGTAAAATCTGCGGTAACCAACCCGGAACTCCTTTTTGCTATTGCATCGGCAATTGAACAAACACAGACATTCGATGTGGTGGCGGGTGTTGCAGTTGGAGGTGTCCCTCTCGCTGTCGCAACCGCAATGGTGACGAAGAAACCCTATGCGATCATACGGGCGTCGGAAAAGAGTCATGGTAAAAAAGAAGTCATCATCGGCAATGTCAGAGACGTTAATGTCCTGCTTGTGGAGGATGTAACGACATCGGGGGGATCAGCGATCTACGGAATTAATGCCCTTCGTGATGCGGGTGCACAGGCCGATCGTGTTGTAACGGTCGTTGACCGGGAGCAGGGTGCAGAAGAGATGCTCAAAAAGCAGGGAGTGAGCCTCTTTGCGCTTGTAAAAGTCAGCGAGATCTTAACAGAGTAAACCATTTTTATTGCCAGCGTGAGAGTACATGAATATGAAAATACTCGTTGTGGGTGGGGGAGGAAGGGAGCACGCAATAGTCAGTGCTCTTGCCCGCAACAGCGAAACTGAAATTTTTTCCGTCATGGGAAACCGGAATCCCGGGATTTCCTGCCTTGCCAGAGAGGTTAAACTATGCAAAGAGACCGACATTTCCCGGATTGTATCCTATGCGCAGAAAACCGGGGTTGAATATGCTTTTATTGGTCCTGAAGCACCGCTCGAAGCAGGAGTGGTGGATCATCTGGAATCTATTGGTATCAATTGTGTGGGGCCCACGCGTGCAGCAGCCAGGATTGAGACCGATAAGGCGTTCTGCCGCGACATGATGGAGCTGCATAAGATTGACGGGTGCCCAAAATACCGTGTCTTTAAAAACCCTGAAGAGGCGATTTCGTTCATCAACGACCACGATGAAGATCTCGCAATAAAACCGATTGGGCTTACCGGGGGGAAAGGGGTGAGGATAATGGGTGAACAGGTTGATCGGGCAGGAGCGATCGCGTACGTGAAATCACTGAACGGGGGTGTTGTCCTTGAAGAGCGCCTTATCGGGGAGGAGTTCACCCTGCAGGCGTTTGTTGATGGTACCCACCTGGTTCCCATGCCGCTTGTACAGGATCATAAGCGTGCGTTCGACGGAGATCTCGGACCAAACACCGGGGGCATGGGATCGTATTCGATGCCAGACCATATGCTTCCCTTTGTATCAGAAACCGATTACAAAAACGCGCTCGCGATTATGAAGTCCACCGTTGCTGCCATGGAAAGAACCGGACACCCGTACAAAGGAATCCTGTATGGCCAGTTCATGAATACCGCCAGGGGCCCCAAAGTCATCGAATTTAATGCCCGGTTCGGTGATCCCGAGGCAATGAACGTGCTTTCCCTGCTCTGTTCTGACCTTTCCGATATCGTTGTTAACATCTCCAAAGGATCACTTTCTGCTGCAAACGTATCCTTTGAAAAGCAGGCAACCGTATGCAAATATATTGTGCCTTCAGGATATCCGGATTCTCCTGCCCAGGGTGATCCGATAACGATTGGCACTCATACGGGTGCACTTCTCTATTATGCAAATGTTGAGGAACGGGAGGGTAAACTTTCCACCCTGAGCTCGCGGACTCTTGCATATGTTGGCGTTGGTCCAACGCTTGAAGAGGCAGAACAGCGGGCGGAACTATCAGCATCTGCAGTCAAAGGCCGCGTGCGCTACCGGCGCGATATCGGAACCAAAGCACTGCTTGACCGGCGTATTGCCCATATGAAGGAGTTACGATGAAGAAGGATTTCCTGTCGATTCTCGATATCAGCAAAGGTGAGCTCGAGCAGATCCTGTGCGAAGCTGGACAACTCAAAACCCTGAAAAAAGAGGGAAAAGTGCACGATGTCCTGCGGGGTAAAAACCTCGCCATGATCTTTGAGAAGTCATCCACCAGGACGCATATCTCATTTGAAGTCGGTATGAACGAACTGGGGGGGCACGCCCTTTTTTTAAATGCCCGCGACATGCAGATCTGGCGGGGTGAGGAGATCCGCGATACTGCACGGGCTGCTTCGCGGTATGTCTCCGGCCTGATGATCCGTGCTTATAAGCACAGTACGATTGAAGAGTTTGCACGACACGCTACGATTCCCGTGATCAACGGCCTCTCCGATCTCGAGCATCCGTGTCAGCTGCTTGCCGATATCATGACTATACAGGAGCATTTCGGCTCAACACGCGACCTTAACGTTGCCTGGGTAGGGGATGGGAACAATGTCTGTAACTCCCTGATTCTCTCGACCGTCCTCACGGGCATGAACGTTACGGTGGCAACCCCGAAAGGGTATGAACCGGCAGAAGATATCGTGAAGAAGGCGTACTCCCTGGGGGGGAAAGTAACCCTTGTCAGGAAACCAGAACAAGCCGTGAAGGATGCGGATGTCATTGTCACCGATACATGGATCTCCATGGGGGACGATGATGAACGCGAAGAGCGCATGAGAGTCTTTCACAAGTACACGGTTGATGCAGCGCTCATGCGGTACGCCTCTCCTGATGCCCGGGTGCTCCATTGTCTTCCGGCGCACCGCGGGGAAGAGATCGCCGATGAAGTGATGGAAGGGGGCCAGAGCCTTGTCTGGGACGAGGCGGAAAACCGGCTCCATGCACAAAAAGCGCTGCTGGTGCGGCTGCTGAAAAATTAAAAAAAAGTCCCGCTGCTTTTTATACATAACACGAGTATTGAAAGAGTTACCAGGATGTGGATGGCACGCTCATACCGACTATTACGATGAACGTAGCCGCCGCCGAAGGGACGCCCCAGTGGCAATTTGAATGGCAGTTTTTATAAGGGACTGGAGGTTCAAAATAACCTGAACGCTCACGGGGGTTGCACCCCCGCCGCTTTAGCTCACCTAAAAAAGTGTATAAACTCCTGAACAGGCACTACGTCTCATCGCTCTGAGCCCAGGGGCGGCATGAGGAGACTAGCACGGTCCCCTCCATCATTGTACCTGAGATTTTTTATTTCATTGGCTGATAAGAGGAATTCTACAGGTCCGTGTTTGAACATCGATCCTTAAAAAACCGCCTTGCCCAGCGAGGCCCCGAAGAGGCGGCCGAGCGATCCCATCAGGAGAGGGACACATCTTGAGCGAAATTTAATAACATATTGGCTTGCACGACATGAGAGACCTGAAAAAAGTTTTTTACGATTAATTACTTCTCGGCAACGAATGCGTTTAACTGGTCACGCATATACGTTTCAACTTTCTGCATTTCCTCAAGTTTACCACGGAATGCCAGAAGTTCCCGCTCATCACCCTCCATATTGGCAAACTTGATCTTCTCTTTTCTGTCAACGACAGTTACATCGAATTTTTTTGAGATATCCACAATTAATCTTCTGGGGGACACCAGGGGGGATAATGATATCATATAACGGTTCTTCATCGGACATATTCTTTCACCTTGTTCATTTACCTATCTTGATCCGCCGGCTCATAATACATGGGCCCCCGCGAACGCCCCCAATCGGATTTTTGGGCTTGCCCAGCGAGTTCATGCAGCGCCCCATCAGTGCCGCGCCCCTGCCAAGCCCGTCATCGACAAAAACAAGATGGTCAACAGGGTCATCAAAGAGGTTGCGCTCGATAATCCCCTCAAGGATATATTCGGGTTTTCGCCCCGAGATTGCCGCCCTCTCCGGTAAACCCTATCGAGGAATTCCTCGGGACAAGGTTCTCTCCGACTGCAACATCGATCAGGCGAAATGCCATCTTTACGCAGACGCGATCGACGACTTCATTGAGAGTTGCAAGATTGTATTTTTTATGGATTTCTGATCCAACGGCAACCAGTTCATGCAGATCACTGCTGTTAACTCCACAGTCACACCCGATCATGGCGATACCGGATTCCTTGGCGAGCCGTGCATTGACCGGCACACGCCCGAACCGTTCACGATCCGAGGGAACAATGCGGATATCGATATGCTTGTGGCATCGTTCAACATAATCGTCCACGACCCTGCGGTTCCCGCCACTGAATAATCCCCCGGTCACGCTGTGTTCACCGAAGATATCCAGTGCGGTTCCCGTCCGCTCATTCACAAGACCGGTTCCCCTGACAAGTGCATCGGGTATCGCACCGGCAAGCCCGCAGAAATTCCCCACGGTTTTTGCAAACGGGTTTAGGCTGTCAGGTTGCACATCACTTGTTATCCTTCCATCAAGTGTGGTGCCGAAATCAACCGAGATGCACGGGTTACGAAAATCGACCGGTGTCCATTTTGCCCCTTCCTTGATTCCCGCCATCGCGAGCTCTCCTTCCATTTCGTTTGCAACCATTTCAACACCGGTAGAACCAACGGGAGGAATTACTCCGGCAACTGCACCGACAAACACAACTTTGTCGGCAAAGCTGAACGGCTGAAGTTTTTGTGACTGGTTGGCTTTTGACATAGGTGGCGTCATCTTACGGGGAGGGACTCCCGCGATAAGGCACCCGTTTGCAAGCGCAATGACAAAATCCCCAATCTGGTCAGGGGACTCCATCTCGGCAACAACTCCCGTGCTGCGGACAACAAAATCAAGATCTTTTATAACATCCAGATGGGCATCTTTGTGGCACTGGAGCAGGGTGTCCCTGACAAGTTCAGTTACTGATTCCCGGGTAAGCTCTGTCCCGTCAAGCGTTGCGCCAAATATTGTCTCCCCGGGTTTTGGAGGGCGGATATCCCGGCTCATACTCACGGTTTTATGTATCACATAGGACATCCCGGTTTCAAGATTCACCCCGGTCAGGATACACTTGGTAGTTGTGTTCCCCATCTCAACCGATGCAACGATAAAATAGGGCTTGTTCTTGTATTCGGGAACATTCATGCCTGCTCCATGAGTGATCGAAGGGGGAGGAGGACTTTCAACAATATGCGGTTTTGGTTTTATAAAGCGGGAAAAAAAACTGGCGCACATTAGTATCCGTTTCTTTATTGTCAATCCATATAAGTTTCGATTTTTCTTGGCTCTGATGAAACGGGCATCAATCGATTCAGTTCACACCTGTACCATGAAAATCGTCCTCTCTACAAAGGAAGCCCGCTCAGGGCCTCTCCGAGGCACACCGGGCAGGGAGTTTTTTTGAATTTTAGTCATCGATCCGTTGCGGGGGCGCCCCGTCGGGGGCGGGGGCATTCATCGTTTCTGAGGGGGATAGAAGGGTAACAATCCCCCCATAAATCTGAATATTAGGATTTTCCTGGAAAAACGGTCAAAAAAACCTGAACACTCACGGGGATTTCACCACCACTGCTTTATGCTCCCCAAAAAATGCGATAAATCCTGAACAGGTAATACGTCATCATCGACTCTAAGCGCTGGGGCGGAAAGGGGGGACAGGCGCGGTCCCCTCCTTCATCGTACCTGTGCTTTTTATTTCAGCACCGGATAAAAAGGAATTCTCCAGAACATTTTTTTTCAGAATAGCGATGCTTCGTTTCCAGCAACACAAAACATAAGCACATAAAGAATCTATGAGACTCTACGGCACAATTTGCCTGTAGGGTAGAATGAGGTGAAGAAATGGTCAGACTTACCCCGGAAATGAAAGAAGTATTTGCCAGTCAAAAAATATTTGCCGCTGCAACTGCCTCAAAGAGTGCTATCCCGAACGTCGCGCCGGTTGCAACCGTCCACTCATTGCTGACGATACCATCTGGATTGGAGACAATTACATGGTAAAGACGCTCGCAAACGTCAAAGAAAATCCTCACATGGCACTCTATATCTGGGATCCTGAAAAGAGGCGCTGTTTCCAGATTAAAGGGACCGTAACGGTAAAAACCAATGGACCGGAATATGAAAAGATCAAAGCACAGATCAAGGAAAAAGGCGCACACTATCCGGCAAAAGGGCTCCTCATTCTTTCAATCAGGGAAGTATTCGAATGCACCCCGGGTCAGAATGCCGGGAAAAAGATAGAATAAAATTATTTTATTTCTGGAGATATTTTTACTTTTTTGAGGTTTTTTGGTTTTTCAGGTTGTGCACAAGTCGTGCCTGGAGACCGAAATAATGGGAGACACCGATCGCGTGGCACTGGTCAATGGACGAACTATCAAACGATACAAGATCATTGGAATAAATTGCATCGGGAGAGCTCCTGCCAAGTACCCTGACATTGCCCTTGTACAGCTCAAGATCCACGCTACCATTAACCCGTTCCTGGGTGGTGTTGATAAATGCATTCAGAGTACTGTACAGCGGTTCGTAGACAAGTCCTTTATAGGCAAGTTCGGACCATTTGTCATCCACCATACGCTTAAAGGCGAGTTCCTGCCGGGTAAGCACAAGGGCCTCGAGATCCCGGTGTGCCAGGAGAATGACCGTTGCCGCAGGATGCTCGTAATTCTCCCGGGCCTTGAGCCCGAGAATCCGGTCTTCGATCATGTCATTGCGGCCGATCCCGTGTTTACCGGCACGTTTGTTCAGGTCCTGGATTAATTCGTAGCCAGGGAGTTTCCTGCCGTTCAGTGCAAAAGGAATACCGGTTTTGAATTCAATGCTGAGTTGTTCCGGTTTATCAGGGGCTTTTTGGGCTGGTACCGTCCAGAGATAGATCTCTTCGGGGGGGTGATATGCGGGATCTTCAAGCATTCCTCCTTCAATACTCCGGCTCCAGCAGTTCTCATCCATGCTCCATGGTTTATCTTTTTTTACGGGTACGGGAATCTTATGTTCTCTGGCATACTCAATTTCCCAGTCCCGTGTAAGGTTCAGTTCACGTATAGGGGCAACAACCTCAAGCCCGGCTGCGCGAATGATAACATCAAACCTGAGTTGATCATTGCCTTTTCCGGTGCACCCGTGTCCAATTGCCGTTGCGCGTTCCTTGCGGGCAACCTTCACGACTTCCTCAGCGATGAGGGGGCGGGCAAGGGATGTGCCCATCGGGTATCCCTCATAGGATCCATTTGCCCTGATTGACGGGAAGATGTGCTCGTTTACAAATTTTTCGCGGGCATCGATCGTATAATGTCGGTCAGCGAGTTTTTTCCCTTTTTTTGTTGCGACTTCGATCTCTTCATCCCGCTGACCCACATGGACAGCAACGGTAACGACACGATCGTATTCATACCGTTCCTTTAAGAGCGGGATGCAGATAGAGGTGTCAAGCCCTCCCGAATATGCAAGAACTATAGTACCTTTTCCCATAATGGATACTCCACTCGAATGATAATGGTACACAAAATAGGTAGTGTGAGCATATATTTTAAAGGGCAGAATTATTGGATACGGATGTTACGATAAGCATGCAACCTGATTGGATCTTCAGAAGAACATGAAAAAAGGTTGTTCAGGCTGAATTATCCTGAACGATTATTGTTGTGTTACTTGGTAACTTTTACCCATCCGGTAGTTTCCGGCTGGAATACTGTCTTGTAATCGTACGTGCCAACTTCATTAAAGGTTACCTCATACGTCTTTCCGTAGGGTATATTCTGTGCGGATTGATTACCGAAGAGTTTTAAGCTCTTCGGATCCGGGTTATCGAGTGCTGCAATACCATGAGGCTTGAAGGGATCATCGTTCTTCCAGACAACTTTTTCGCCAACCTTAATGTATACCGTTGCACTGGGTTTTAGGGTTAAATCCCTGGTGAATGTGATCGTGGTTGAAGGCTGAATTGTCGGGCTCGGGGTAGGCGTCGGAGTTGCTGTTTTTACCGTAACCGGGGGTACGTATTACCCGATCGATAACATGAATAACCCCGTTTTTGCAGACAATGTCGGTTTTGGTAACCTTGGCACCACCAATTGTGACACCATCTGTCGTATTGATCTTGAGGACAGTTCCCTGCATGGTCTTTGCTTCACCGAGCTTGACAACCTCTGCTGCCATTACCGGCTGGTTAATAACATGGTTCAGAAGGATCTGTTTTAACTGACCCTCGGGCTCCTTAAGCAGAGATGTGAGTGTACCATTGGGTAACTGCGCGAATGCAGTGTCAGTTGGTGCAAGAATAGTAAATGATCCGTTATCGAACGCTGTCTCAAGTTTCGCTGCCCTGAGTGCTGTTCCGAGTACCGAGAATTGTGGATCGTCGGCAACGATGGCATAACAACCTCGTACTTCCGGAGCGGTCGTTGGAACGGGCGTCGGTGTTGGAGTAACTACAGGTGCTGGCGGCTGGGATGTACAGCCCGCGAGAAGAATCCCGATAAACAGGATCGCGAGAACAACAAATAATTTCTTCATGCATCTTTTTTTGTTATTTCGGTATATAAGCATATTCAATTAATTTGTACTATACACCGCATTCTCATGGATAGTGTTGTATGATTCCCTGATTTAAAAGGTATACAAAAAAAGGAAAAACGGGGGATTTATACCACATTCACTTCAGATAATGCCCAAGCGGTTCCAGGGTGACCTTCTCATGCTTGATCGCATCAATGGCAAGTGCTGCCGCACGCGCTGCCTGGAGCGTCGTTATGTAGGGGATGCCAAAATCTACTGCCGCACGCATAATCTGATAATGGTCCTGCCGGGATTGTTTGTCCTGCGGGGTATTGATGATAAGGCGGATCTCTCCATGCCGCATCATATCGAGCACATTGGGAGAACCTTCCTGTAATTTCCTCACCAGGTGTGCTTCAACACCCGCTTCATACAGGTAATCGACGGTCCCTTCAGTTCCGTACAATATGAGCCCGAGATCGCGCAGCTGCCGTGCTATAGGAATAACCTCATCTTTCTGCTCAATATTCACCGAGATGAAGATATTGCCCTTGAGCGGGAGTTCATTATCCGCCGATATGCATGCTTTGTAAAACGCGAGCCCGAAGTCATAATCTATTCCCATCACTTCGCCGGTGCTTTTCATTTCGGGACCGAGCATGGTGTCGACACCACTGAGCTTATTGAACGGGAGCAGGACCTCTTTGACTGCAACATGTTCCAGCACGCGCTCTTTATAGCCTAGATCGCGCAGTTTCCTTCCCACCATAACTTTCGCTGCGATTTTGGCGACAGGTATCCCGGTGGCTTTTGAGACAAACGGTACGGTGCGGCTTGCACGTGGATTTGCTTCTAAGACGTAGACCACATTGTCCTTGACCGCAAGCTGGAGGTTGACCAGTCCGACTACACCAAGCCCGAGTGCGATCTTCCGGGTATAATCCCTTATCGTGTCTAATACTGCAGGGGAAAGCGACTGGGTCGGTATAACGCAGGCCGAATCTCCTGAATGAATGCCCGCCTGTTCTATGTGCTCCATAATACCTCCAATCAGGACTTCCTGACCATCGCAGACTGCATCTACATCGAGTTCGATGGCATTCCGGAGATAGGAATCGATGAGTACCGGGTGGTTCTTGCTGACCCGGACCGCCTCTTTCATGTAGGTCTCGAGTTCGCGCTCATCGTGAACGATCTCCATCGCCCTGCCCCCGAGAACATAGGAGGGCCTGACAGCACCGGATACCCGATCTTCTCTGTGCGCATCACCTGATGGCATATCCTATTTCTAATATCGGATCATAATATTGTTTTCATACAGCTTATGCTGCTTTTAGACAGTAATATTTTTTAAATATCCTCGTCAATTCATATTTAAAGAAATTTGCAAAAAAGACTACTCATCTGTCACCTTTCCGATAAACACCTGCACCCAAAAGGCAGTGAAAGTAACTCTTTCGAACAGAACTATGGAAAGCACAGTACTTCCTGTAGTCCACATGGCCCAATGGTGATATAATTACGACAGTACAAATGATATTTCTTGTATTACAGAAAGAGCACAGACTGTCAGATAGCTCAATAGATAAAAAGCGGAGGAACAAAATGAGAAGAATTCTACTGACAATAGCTATCATTATAGGCGGGGTGGCTGGAACAGCTTATACCGAGTGCGCTTGGGTCTTGTGGGAAAGAGTTGCACCCTTAGTCCAAAAAGGAGAGGGGAAATGGGAACTTCAGAAAGCGTATCCTACATATACAGATTGTATGAACGCTAAGGAGGCTGGTCCGTAGCACAGGAGAAATGTTTAAAAGTTGGGAAAAAGACGAGACGAAACAGACAAAGGTAAATCCGGGGGAAACTGTCGTAGTCTGGGATAGAAGAAAGTCAGAATATACGATTTTTGAGTATAAATGTCTACCTGACACAGTTGATCCGAGAAAATGAACATGGTTGTCGGTGCGATTATCGCTGTCTGTAGTGCCATCGTCGGCGCGATATCCACTTATTTTTTGTCCAAGAAGCTTATTCGCCAAACCCACAGGAATACCCTTGAGATCGTCCGAATTAATGAATATAACAAAGCTGCCTATAATTTCCGGACTGCCTTTGCTGAAGAACTTGCTGTAATCAAATCCAGACAAAAGGGCGATACCCCCGACGCTTACAATCCTTGAAAGAGCCTTTCAAAGACATCTTATGGCTGTCAACGAATTTCGGCACTTCATTAGGGATGACACTTCCTCGGCCTACGACAAAGCGTGGGATGAATACCACATATATGACGGCGTGCATTATCTTAAACAATATTCCGATGACGCAGAAGGATTTCATAAAAACTACCTTCGTGAGCCACACTTGATGGCCATTGAAAGAATAGAAAAATTATTAAAGTTCGCAAACCCAATGCCCATAGAACAATGCGCCAACCCGACACCGAATAACCGGTCGTGGTTTTCGGAAAGGTAGTTTGCGGCGAATTGCGCACTTCGTTGAACAATTCTCCTGTAAATCATCACTTTCCCCGCGTAATG
>CAWDZO010000027.1:0-8023 GCA_963806845.1 uncultured Methanoregulaceae archaeon | reverse complement strand
ACTCTGATAGCAGTATCGACCGGGATGACAAAGATCTTGCCATCACCGATCTTTCCGGTCCGTGCCGAATCGGTAAGGGTCGTGATGAGCATGTCGACATCACTGTCCCGGACAACGATCTCCATCTGGATCTTGGGCAGGAGATCAACGATCATCTGGCCCCCGCGGTATTCCAGGGTGATTCCTTTCTGTTCACCCCTTCCTTTCACATCGGTGATGGTCATGCCGTTGAAACCTTTCTCTTCAAGTGCTTTTTTTACGAACTCGAATCGTTCCGGTTTGATGATTGCTTTTACCATTTTCATGATTATCCTCCTCAGCCGCGTTCCCCGTGCTGGGAGATATCGAGACCAACATACTCTTCTTCTTCGGTGACCCGCAGTCCCATGGTACGGTCAATGATACTAGCGATTATATACGTGATAACAAAGAAGGAAAAGACAAGTGCTGCCAGGGCGGAAATTCCATTTATCAGAAACCGTCGCGTGTTACCTTCAACCAGGCTGAGATTCCGGAGACGGCCATCGCCGCGAATGCGCCGGTGGCAATGTCCCCCAGAGGCCTCCCATACCGTGGATTGCCCATGCGTCGAGGCTCTCATCGAGTTCTTTCCTTATCCGGATAACATTGCCCCATAACAGATCAGGCCGGTAACAGCACCGATCAGGATCGAAACGATAGGCGTAACATATCCTGCCGCGGGCGTAATCGCAACCATGCCGTGATCGCCCCCACCATGCCCAGCGAGTCAGTGGTTTTCCGGTGATACCAGTGGCTCCCATCCACGCGAGTGTGCCGGCAGCGGCAGTCGGACTTTGGTAATTACAAATGCATAAATGGTAATCCATTCACCGCAAGTGCACTGCCCGCATTGAAACCAAACCAGCGAAACCAGAGCAGTGCAGCCCCGATCAGAGCAAGGGGAATATTGTAGGGTTCCATCGAATATTTTCCAAAGCCCGCACGGCTTTTGATCACAAGGGCAATGGCAAGTGCGGAGAACCCGAAGCAGATCTCAACCCACATACTCCTCGGAAATCCAGAAGCCCCATTACGTGTGCCCATCCCCCGCCCCATGCCCAATGGGCAAGCGGGCAGGGACAAATGTGGTCCAGAGAAGCATGAACAGAATAATGAAGAGAGCCTGACACGTCGCCACCCCGGGGTTATGATGGTTAAGGTCACTGCTGCAAAGAGAGCTGGAAAACCATGAATCCCAGCGGAGGACATCCCTTCTCACCTGCATCTGTTCCGACTCCTTGTTTAAGAAGGCAGATCCAGGTTCCCGATAACTCCTCCAATATCCGGCCAAAAGTGAGCGAATACCGAATCACCATCCAGAAAATACTGACAACCGCGAGCACAACAAAAGAAAGTGCGATCATTGAGACGACATTCTTCCTGCGAACAAGTCCTGCATAAAACAGACCCACGCCAGGTATCATCAGCATCACGAACGCTGCAGACACCATAAGCCATACTGTTGTTGCTAAATCAAAAGCCATTTTTCCACCTTTATACCAGTGTTTGAGGGAACAGACAGATCCGGGAACTAGGGTATCAGAGAACCTGACCGGTCCGTGCCATACTTCTGACAGCAACCGAGTCGGACTTGTGACAATTTGATCAGTTCCCTGACGGGATCACCATTATTGCCATCCGATCCGATTCCAATTCCCGTTACCATCCACAATCCCGGTAAAAAGTCGGATGATAACTGGCAGGAGGTAGAAATTTCTGAAGTTTTCCCGGTGATAGGAGTCGAAAAAATTAGTATGTTGCCAAATACCGGTTAATCTCCCAGGGGTGGACCGCAGGCGGAACGAATCGGATTCCATCTGTGCAATGCTCGAGAGGTTCGAGACCACATGGTCGCCAAGGGTCCTGCGAGGTACATCGCTTTAAGGAGTGCTGCATTGGACTCCATAAGGCTGCCCGGGAGCATATCGATGTGGAGTCTCTTCCGGGCTTTTCATCGAGATGATAAATATTCGTGTTCGTGCTTTCCGTAGGCATAACCTTGTTTTTGATGCCGTCCAGTCCGGTCGGAAGCATACAGGCAAACGTGAGATACGGGTTGCACATCGGGTCCGGGCTGCCGGACTCAGCACGGGGCCGTTGCCGCGGGCTGCCGGTACGCGAACCAGGGCTGAGTGGTTGGCGGCACTCCAGGAGATAAGCAGGGGGCTTCGTAACCGGGGACTAGGCGCTTGTAGGAGTTGATCGTCGGATTGGCGACACGCGTGATTGCCTTTGCGTGTTTCAGGTACCCCCGATGTAATACATTGCGGTGTCGGAGCTGAATTCCCGCCATTGGGATCATAGAATGCATTCTTCCCGTTTTTGGCCAGTGACCCATGCGTGTGCATGCCGCTGCCATTGATGCCGGGCATGGGTTTTGCCTGAGTCTGCGTGCAATCCTGTACCGGTAGAGCGATCGATTTGGTTGCAAACTTGAAGGTAATAACGCGGTCTGCAGTTATGAGGGCATCACCATATTTGAAGTCAATCTCGTGCTGGCTGTCAGCGACTTCGTGGTGAGAGGCTTCAATTTCAAATCCCATATCACTCAACGCAAGGACAACATCACGTCTGACGTCCTCTGCAGAGTCTGTGGGTGCAAGATCGAAGAGGCGCCATGACCGCAGCTCCGTGGTTGGGATACCATCATACATTTAAACAGGAAAAATTCGAGTTCAGGTCCCGTGTTAAATGTAAAACCCATCTTTGCCGCTTCAGCAATTGTTTTACGAGGATAAACCGGGCATCACCATCAAACGGTTTATTCCCTGACGTCTGGACATCACAGATGAACCGGGCAAGCTTTCCTTCCGGCAACTCCAGGTAATGACAGTGTACGTTGCCAGGTCCGGCTTAAGTATCATGTCGGACTCTTCAATCCGTGGCAATCCTTCATAGAGGATCGATCGAACCAGATACCCTCGGTCAGTGCGTTCTCGACCTGAATAACCGGGATCGAGATGTTTTTGGCTGACCCTGGATGTCAGTGAACTGTAAGACGGATAAATTTTATTTTGTCGATCTCAATTTTTTTCAAGAGTTTGGTTACATCTGCTGACATATTGGAAGACTGTTCCACCCATTTACATTTACACTATTCACGCAATCCGATTGAACGATGTTCGCTAGTGCAATGAACATATGTTCATCAGTACACACATCATTCTGTATTGTGATAATATGTGTGGTATTATAGGTGTGTTGGACAAGACCCGCCAGAATGTAGATGGTGCGAAAATCAAAGAGGCGCTATCCATGATGAATGAGCGGGGGAGTGGAGAAGGAGCCGGGTACGTAGCGATGGTATCTATCCCGAATACAAGGATTTCTTCGCGCTCCATGTTTTTTTTGACAATATCCGTGAAAACAAGGCTGCACTTGACACCCTGCTGGAGAAATGGGGAACCATTCGTACATGATGAGCAGATCAAAACGTATGAGCAACCCAATATCCGGAAAGTTCACACACCATGGCGTTATTTTTCCGTCCTGACCGGAGCCTTATGCCGAAAAGTACCACTCCGGGAAATGAAGACATCGTCACTCATCTTGTCATGAAAGTCAATGCCGAACAGAATGGTGCTCTCATCTTCTCTTCCGGTAAAAACCTGGGTGTATTCAAAGCTGCAGGCTGGCCTGAGGATGTTGCGGACTTCTACCGGATCCAGGATTATCAAGGATATCTCTGGCTTGCGCATAACCGGTACCCGACAAATACACCCGGATGGTGGGGGGGGGCACATCCTTTCAACCTTCTGAACTGGAGTGTTGTACATAACGGTGAGATAACCTCCTACGGTACCAACCGGCGCTACATTGAAAGTCTACGGTTATAAATGTACCATGTATACCGACACAGAAGTGGTAGCATATCTTGTTGACTTGTTGATACGAAAACACGGGCTCTCTGAAAAGATGGCTGTGCGGGCACTTGCACCGCCCTTCTGGGAAGAAATTGACCGGATGCCGGCAAAAGAGCAGGAACTTAATCGGGCGATTCGTCTTGCGTGTACGGATCCGCTCTCATAATGGTCCTTTCGCAATCTGTGTCGCAAACGAAAACACGATCGTAGGCTTTACTGACAGGATCAAGTTGCGCCCGCTTGTTACCGGTGAACAGGGAGACCGCCTCTATATCTCCAGCGAAGAAGCAGCAATCCGGCGCATAGAGCCCGGATATTGAAACTATTACTATGCCAAAAGCCGGTGAACCCGTCATTGGGAGGGTTATTGCATGACAATAGGCAGCATCCCTCTTCGATATAAAGTCGAGATCGATCCCGACCAGTGCATGCTCTGCGAGCGCTGTGTGGACAACTGCTCGTATGGGGTGTTCCGAAAAGATGGCGACGCAATCCGGGTGAACTCCCGCAACTGCGTTGCCTGCCATCGCTGCACCGCATTCTGCCCGAGGGATGCTATCAGTATCTATGAGAAACCCACGGATCACCGAAGTCACCCTGTCTGGACGCGTGAGGTTCGTGAGAACATCTTCAACCAGGCAAAGACCGGAAAGATCGTCCTTGCCGGGACTGGGGAATGCACTTCCCTACCCGATAATCTTTGATCGCCTTGTCCTGGACGCCTGCCAGGTAACAAATCCAAGCATCGACCCGCTCCGCGAACCCATGGAGCTGCGGACGTATCTTGGGAAAAAACCCTCCTCACTATCCATTAAAGAATCAGCAAATGGTGAAGTAGAGCTCTTAACAAAACTTTCCCCAAACCTCCAGATCGAGACTCCAATCATGATCGGGCACATGAGCGATGGTGCAATCAGCTTAAACGCCCAGACCGCGCTTGCAAAAGCAGTTAGCCGTATCGGGACGTTCATGGGGACGGGTGAAGGCGGACTCCACGAATCGCTCTACCCGTACCAGAAAAATATGATCGTCCAGGTTGCGAGTGGACGATTCGGGGTGGATATCAATTATCTTGAACGCGGTGCTGCCATTGAGATCAAGATCGGGCAGGGTGCAAAGCCGGGGATCGGCGGGCACCTGCCCGGTGAAAAAAGTCTGTGCCGATGTGTCATGCACACGCATGATCCCGGAAGGAAGCGACGCGATTAGTCCTGCACCTCATCACGACATTTATAGTATCGAAGATCTCAAGCAGTCTGGTACGAGGTTTAAAAGAAGCGACCGAGTGGAAGAAACCAGTCTTTGTGAAGATTGCAGCGGTGCACAACTCCGCCGCAATTGCCGCAGGAATCGCACGTTCTTCTGCAGATGCTGTCGTAATCGATGGTTTCCGGGGTGGTACCGGTGCAGCCCCGCGGGTGTTCCGGGATCATGTCGGGATCCCCATTGAAGCAGCCGTGGCAAGCGTGGACGCCAAACTTCGCCAGCAGGGGATCAGAAATAAGGTTTCGATTATCGCAAGTGGCGGGATCCGCGAAAGCGCTGATGTGGCAAAGATTATCTGTCTCGGTGCAGATGCTGTGTATATCGGTACTTCCGCACTCGTTGCTATGGGTTGCCGCGTATGCGGCACCTGCTATAGGGGGCAATGTGCATGGGGTATCGCCACCCAGAAACCGGAACTCACCTCGCGGCTTGATCCCGATGTCGAATCGGTGCAGGTCGAGAACCTGATCCATGGCTGGACTCTCGAGCTCGCTGAACTGATGGGTGCTGCGGGTATCAACAGCATTGAGAGCCTGAGGGCAACCGTGACCGGCTCTACGGGGTTATATGCTGGACGAAGGACTCTTAAACGTTCTCGATGTGAAAACGGTGGGGGCTTAATGACAACCTCGGTCAGAATTGATGCCAAGGATCTCCATTACACATCCCTCAACCAGCAGATCCGAGCAGCGATTGCGGGTGGGGCAAAGGAGATCGTGATCGACAACGTTCTTGGGCAGCGATTCATTGGCGATGGGATCAGGGGCGATGGTGTTACACTCACGGTCAACGGAGTTCCTGGTGGGGATCTCGCTATGTTCATGAGTGGCCCGACGATCATTGTTCACGGAAATGCTGACCATGCACCGGGAAATACCATGGATAAGGGGAAGATAATTATTCATGGTAGTGCCGGTGATGCTGTCGCTCACAGCATGCGTGGCGGCAGGGTGTACGTGAGGGATAACATCGGGTACCGTGGTGGTATCCACATGAAACAGTACACTGATAAGCGTCCGATCCTTGTTGTCGGTGGAGCGGCACGGGCATTTCTCGGGGAGTATATGGCAGGAGGTCTTCTGATTGTGCTCGGACTTACTGGCACCCCCCCTATTGCAGAACGTGGCGTCGGGAGTGGGATCCACGGCGGTGAGATCTTTGTACGGGTATTGTCGACAAGAATAATCTTGGGGTCGGTGCACAACAAATGCCTGTGTCAGAAGAGCAGAAGACAATTATCAAACCAATTATCGAGGATTTTGCACGGACATTCGGTATTAATCCGACACCTCTTCTGACCTCTGATTATTCGAGGATTTCTCCTGCGAGCGCACGACCATTTGCGAATAAATATACATGGGAGTGATGGTAATGGCTGCAAAAAGTTATCTTGATTTGAAAAGCGATGTCTGGGACACGGGTAGATGCTCAGGATGTGGTGCCTGTGTCGCGGTCTGCCCTGTGGATGTCTCTTATTTGATGAAGGAGAAATGGCAATAAGCCCGAGGAGCAACGGGTACTGCAAACAGGCTACCGATAATGTCAATTGCGGGGCATGTTATGCGGTATGTCCCCGATCGGCAACCAGCCGGAAGAAACTCTCGGGAATTATCTCGAACTTATGACTGCAAAATCTTCTTATGAAGTCCCACACAAACAGAGTGGGGGAGCAGTCACCGCAATCCTTGCAAATGCTCTGGATGAGGGACTGATAGATGCGGTTGTCACGGTAACTGAGGATCGCTGGACCCTGAAACCATCCTCCGTTGTGATCACGAAATCGGAAGTGCTCGTTCAGCAGGCGGGTAGCCGTAATAGTTGGGGGGTCGCTCCGCTGCCCTCAATATGCTGTGGTCAAACACAAGGGGAGACAAACGGATCGCAGTTATCGGTGTTCCCGTGCTGTTCAGGCAGTAGCACGAATGCGTGAAAGTGATAATGATTCTTTTAAAGCCTTATGGGGAAGTGTATCCGTCTCGTTATCGGTCTTTTCTGCACGGAGACGTTTGATTATGATGCGCTTATTTTGGGAAAACTCAAGACCCACTACAACCTTGAACCCCACCAGATTAAAAAACTCAATGTGAAAGGAAAATTAGAAGTTTTGAAGCATGATGGTAGCACTACGATTGTCCCACTTGCCGAACTGGAAACCTGCATCCGTAAAGGCTGCCATTTCTGCAAGGATTCCTCTTACTGCAATATTCTCTGATATCTCTGCAGGTGCGATTGGCAGCCCACCAGGATCAACAACACTTCTTGTCCGTACGTATACGGCAAAGGATTTTGTTGACAGTGCAGTGACAGCACCGGAAGCACTGAATGTCAGCACAGATGTTGACACTGCGGCTATTGAAAAACTGGCTTTGGCAAAAATCAAGAAGAATTCGGCTTTGTAGAAATGAACCTTGGAACGTTAAAAATCGCATAAGAACTGTAGTTGAGGCCAGATTCCTTCAAAAAATCCACAAACAGGTACAGGCAATGTCCGACCCACCTGACATTCTCTCACCATTTAGCCATACAGAAATTTTGGGATTTTCCTACAATCTGCGATCCTGAAGCAGGTTTCTATTTTTTTGCAGCAGCAGATTCTGGAAATTACCCTTTTCCCTTCAATAAAAAGTTATTTATTTTTCAGATTTATTACTGATTGGCTGATTCCGGCCAAAGTATCGAAATTTTCCCGGGGTTATCATCTCCATAGGAATTTCGATTTTATATTTGCTTTCGAGATAATCCACGAGCTGCAGCAGCCCGATCGAATCCATCTCCTGTTTCTGTTAATGATTCGTGTTCCCTGACTGATTTCTTACCATCAAGAAATCCTCGTGATTTCAAAAATTGCAGTATATCCTTGGTTATATCATTCA
>CAWDZO010000026.1:0-67161 GCA_963806845.1 uncultured Methanoregulaceae archaeon | reverse complement strand
AGATTTTTTTCGTCTGATACATATGCCAGATTTTACAGGCACCTTCGTGGCTGACCATACAGGGTCCGACCGGTGTCCTAGGGTTGCAGACTTTTGAAAAGAGCTTGCAATCCGAAGGCTGGGCGATTCCTCTGAGAACCTTATCGCAGACACAGGCAGTATGTTTGCTGATATGTCGGAACACAATACTGAACTTTTTCTGTGCATCGTACTGCTCAAACTCTTTCTTCAACCGTAATCCCGAACCCGGAATCACCGGAAAACCACGCCATTCGACATCACATGGTTCAAAGACCTCATACATCACCTTTTTGGCTTTGAGGTTCCCTTCACGGGTGACTGCACGCGGGTAGGCATTGTCTACCCTGTGTGTTCCTTCCCGAACCTGTCGCACCAGCATGAGAAGACCCAGCAGTATATCTTCTGGTTCAAAGCCAGCCACAACCTGAGGGACGGGAAACTGTTCATAATCTTCGTATCCCGTCACCGTGCAGACATGTCCGGGAAGCATAAAACCATCCAGCTTCGCTTCACCCTGTTCTAGCAGCCATTTCATCGCCGGGGGAACAATGCGATGGCAGGAAAGTATGGAGAAATTCTCTGGAGGTTTTGTGAGTATTGTTGCCGCAACCGTGGGTGCGGTGGTCTCAAATCCGACTGATATAAAAACAACTTCTTTATTGGTCTTCCGGGCGATTTCAACTGCCTTGTGAACACCCTGCACAACCCGTACGTCACCTCCGCTTGATTCCAGTGATCCTTTTGATCCCGGGACACGGAGAAGATCGCCATACGTAGTGACAATACAATCCTTGTCAACGAGATCTAAGGCTGCATCAATTTCTCCCTGGGGTGTAATACAGACCGGACATCCTGGACCCATGACGATTTTAAGCCGTTCCGGAAGGAGGCTGCGCAATCCGGTACGTGCTATCAGCTGCCTCATGGGTGCCGCAAATATGCATGAAAGTAAATTCCCGATCTACCAGTTCATGGAGTGTATCTGCAATTTCTTTTCCCGTCGCCATGCAATCTCAAAAGTATGTACCGGGAAATGACATAAGAGTACGTGTAGGAATACTGGTATTTGGGAAATGTTACATTTTCATCGAGTAACTGTGTTTTTGGTGTTCTGCTTACTCTTTTTAACGCGAACCATCATTCTTGGCGCGAAGTAAAAGCCATGGAAACTGATACCAATTGGGATGATACTGCTAAACGGTTTCCCCCTGAAGGCTTCGAGATCCTGTTACCGGAGATGGAGATATGATTGGAAAAACATTACCGGTTTTCACGAATTCCCGTTTCAGATTCATCATATCGTATACATTTAAAATGCTTTCAGGTAGATCACTCTTTCATGTTCGGTATTTCCACATTCTGTCTTCACCAGGAGCCCCTTACAACCGCACTTGACAGAATCTCCTCCATTTCAGACCATATAGAGGTGATGGATGAAGGCCTGCATTATCTGGAGAATAGTGAACCGCTCATGAGTTATTCCACTCATTTTTCCATCCACGCGCCCTGCAGGGGAACCAATATCGCAAGTCTTCTTGAACCGATACGAAGGGCAAGTGTTGAAGTGATAGAACAGTGTTTTTTAATTGCCGCAGAGGTAAATGCAGGTGTTGTCGTGCATCCAGGGTATTTTGCATGGGCGGAGGAGCGTACAAAGGCAGAACGGCAGCTGGTGACATCGATGGCAGATCTTACCGGCCATGCAAATGAATATTCTGTACCGTATTTTATCGAAAATATGGGGAACTGGGATTATTTCTTCTTAAAAACTCCTGATGAGCTTCCCCTGATTGGAGATACTCCATTCGCGCTGGATGTAGGTCATGCACACCTTAACTCCTGTCTCCCGGAGTTTCTCCGGTTGCCTGCCGGTCATTACCATCTGCATGACAACAATGGTAAAGAAGATTCCCATGTCGCTGTCGGGGAGGGTACGATAGATTTTGAATCCGGTAATGAAGGCAATACAAAAAAACAAGGTAATCCCGGTGATTGAGGTAGCAACATTTGAGGGAGTACTTAAAAGTATCCAGACGCTCAACGTGCTCAATCCTGCGTAAATTTCAAATCGCGGGAGAACACCGTTTTCTCTAAAAAAAGACCTGTACTATTTCTAAAGTTCCGCAATGTTTTATAGGGATTACTAACAACGTAGTTAGGCAATCTGCCTCAGTGGCATAGTGGCACAGAGCGTCCTTGGATAAGGACGACGGGTAGATGGGCATGTCGTAACAAATAAGAGCCTATGTGACACAGCCCGGCAGTGTGCCTCCTTGGTAAGGAGGAAGTCCCGAGTTCAAATCTCGGCATAGGCTTGAATTATAAAATTCAATTCTTTAAGTTTTTTATTGTTAAAATTCCTTTATTATTTTATCTGATCACCTTAATCCATTTCATATTCCTTTTTCCTGATTGGTGATGTGCCAGGTATCAGGAATCATATAAAGGTCATAATATCCCGGGAAAATGCCTTACGATTATTTCTTGATAACTCTGCCCTGACCTCGATTACGTTTTTATATATTTTATGTATTCAACATTGAACCAGAATTTTAAAGGCCTGTATTCTTTCTTTTTAGAGATGATTGTTATTGAATCCGCAAGTTTTGGGCATAACAGACTACTGGTTGCATAAAAGATCTTTTTAATGAATGAAGATGTGGGTGTCTTGGCCGTGTGGGAATAGGTATAGGTCGTTATGTTGAATCCCGTGATCTCTAATAACTGAATTAACTCTTCCAAAGTATATTCTCTCCAGTGAATACCACAAATAGTATGTTGTGTTTGATCCAGTTGCGTAACAGAATCACTAATAGAATTTCTTATGGAACGCCCTGAAATAATTTTAATCCTGTTCATTAAATTTACCTGATTTGGGGTTGTAATATATAAAATTCCATCCTTTTTCAAAATTCGATTAATTTCCTGAAGAACAGGTAAAGGGTTAAAATTTAAATGTTCAATAACTTCGGATAAAATAACGGCGTCAAAATGATTATCAGGATAAGGTAATCCGTTTTGCCAGACATCTTTTATATACTCCGGAAGACGGTTGAACATTAAATTTTGAATATAATTCGTTCAATTTACTATTTTTTTGAAATTCTGGGATATCGTAGGTATGTACTTCAAATCCAATTTTCAGCTAAAGCAATATCTACAACGCCTAAGAATGAACTGATCTCGAGAACCCGTTTACTATTAAAATCACTGTTAAATATTTTATTAAAATCTATCAGTATATTTTCATATTGAACATGCAAAAAATCAATATAATTTTTTTCTCCTTTATCATCCCAAAGATTTAATAAAATAATGGGATTTTTACCATAAACATTTACAATTATATCATTAAGAATTGCTTTTAAATAATCATTATTATACGTCATAATGGGAATATTTGATTGTCTTGTATTTCTCATCTTTGTATTAGGTATGCTAACATGCCATACAGAACTGGCACTCCTATTAAAATCTCTTTTCACATTCTCCTTCGACCTGCTGTTTTTTATAGAGGTTTTTGTATAGGAATACCTAATGGCAAATAAGAATTTCGTTATTAAAAGGTGAGCAGATTGGATAGTGGCAAAATTATTGAAGATTCGTTTGGATATGCGAAAGAGGGTCTTGTTGGAAAATGGGACACCTGGATACTGCTCATTTTCAGTTGCATCATTTTCCCGCTCTATCTGGGTTATGTAATACGGATATATCGTGGCGCAAATCCATCCCCGCAACTAGATAACTGGGGCCGCATGTTTATCGACGGAATCAAACTTTTCATTGTAGGTTTAATCTACGCAATACCTGTTCTCATCCTTTGTTTTGTGCTTTTCAGAAGTGCAGATATGATAAGGTCTTCAGCGAATCCCAGTACGATCGGAGGTTTGATAATCGCTGTTCTCGTGGGAGCAATATTTCTTATCATCGTTGCTCTCATAACCTGGTTGATCGTCATGACAGCAGGTGTACGTTTTGCACGTACAGATAGTATAGGGGAAGCGTTCAATTTCGGGGCTATATTTACTCATATTGGTAAGATCGGGTGGATGACTTACATTATTGCACTGCTTATGATACTGATTGCTCTCATTAATATTGCAATAATCTGCCTTGTAATAAACGCGGTAATCCCCTATATTGGCATTATTCTATTCTTCATACTGCTTCCATTCCTGTGTCTGTTCTCTCCACGGTACATAACCCTGCTTTATGAAAGTGAAAGTGCAGCATGATTTTTTATGTAGATTAAGACGGAAGGAATGCCATACGCTTTCGCTTTTCACATCCCATAAAAAAAATTGTGACTGGGAGTGAATTGTGTAAAAAGATATCCACAGGCTGTTGTAAAGGAGAATACCTTCTACCGGAATATGAAATCGTAACGACCACGATTATAGTATAAAAACAGCATTGATAAATATTGATATACATACATATAGTACCAGAAAGGGTATATGCCGCCTTTATAAACCATGTATACTTGAGTTGTCAGTGCGGAAAATATCTGAAATATCAGATACAATTTACAGTGAGGTAAGAGATTCATGAATAAGAGTGATGCTGAGGCATTGTTGCGACAGGGCATCGAACTCTATGACCTTGGCAGGTATCCAGGAAGCCATTAGTCATGTTTGAGCGGGCACTTGCCCTTTTTCCCAATCTTTCAAAAGCCTATTATTTCAAAGGAATTGCCCTGTATGATCTTGGAAAATACGAAGAAGCAATTGATTCTTATGATCATGCAGTGGCGATCGACCCATCTGATACAAATGCATGGTACAATAAAGCCGCAACCCTTGCCCAGATTGGGAGGAATGAAAGAGACTCTTGAAGCGTGTGACCGCCTGCTCGCGATCAAATGGGATAATGCAGAAGCATGGATCCTAAAAGGCATTGCCTTGTATGAACTGGGACGCTTTAAGGAGGCAATCAGTGCATACGATCATGCACTCACCGTTGATCCCCGCCATGCAAAAGTCTATTATAATAAGGGAATTGCCCTTGCCGATCTCGGCAGGCATCCCGAAGCGATTTCAGCCTACGAAAAGGCAATTGAGATTGTTCCCGGGTATGCCAAGGCATTCTATAACATGGGCATATCCCTCTATGACCTCGGAAAATACGATGATGCCCTGTATCGCTTTCAACAAAGCATACGAGATCGATCCCACTGATATCTGGGTCTGGTATTACCGCAGTTTCATCCTTGCAAAACAGGAACGATTTGAACGAAGCCAATGAAGTCATGCTGATAAATTCCTTGAACATGAACCGGGTCATGCTGATATCTGGGCGATAAAAGGAATTTCATTATTCAGACTCGGAAGATATGAAGACGCTGTTGCTGCCCTTGATCGGTCCCTTGAAATTAACCCTCTCCTCGCTGATGCCTGGCTTCACAAGGGACTTGCTTTAAACAAGATTCAGAAATACATCGATGCAGTCGGTGCGTTCAATAAAGGCAATTGAGCTCAGCCCGGCAAATGCCCGTGCATATTACAATCGCGGTATTGCCTATGCTTATCATGAATAAATACCGGGATGCAGCACTGGACTTCGATCATGTTCTCTCGTCAGATCCGGAAAACTGCCGATGCGCTGTATCTGAAAGGTGTTGCCTGCATCAAACTGAGCCGGTACGAAGACGCACTTGCTGCATTTACACAGACTCTTTTAAAAACAGAACATCCTGCATCATTTTATTACCGCGGAATCGCACTTACCAGTCTTGGCAGGCACAAAGAAGCCATTGAATCATTCGAACAGGCGCTCGCTCTGGATCCTGGATGTGCTTCCGCTGCATACCAGGAAGGAATTGCGTATGCCAGTCTCGGCAGGTTTACCGAAGCCATTACCGCTTATGACCGGGCATTAAAAATCAATCCATCATTTGCCGATGCACTCTATCCAGAAAGGATTCGCACTTGCAAAACTGGGAAATATCGACGAAGCAATCCAGGAATTTGATAAGACCATTCTGCAGGACCGGGAAAATGCACAGGCATATCACCAGAAAGGGCTCCTGCTTGCAAGACTCGGAAAATATCATGATGCCATAGATTCTTACAATGAAAGTATTGAGATTAAACCCTCCTATGCCCAGACATACTTTGACAAAGGTCTCTCTTTAGCAAAACTCGAACAGGCCGAACTGGCAATTGATGCATTTGAACATGCAATTGCAATCAATCCCAATCTACGTCAACGCTTATTATAACCTGGGACTTGCACTCGATCAACTCGACAGATTTACGATGCAGTTTATGCATTCGATCAGGCGCTTGAAATTGATCCAGCGAATACCCTTGTGCTCTATCAACGGGGAACTACGCTCATGCATATCAAGCACTATGATGAGGCGATCGTCGATCTGGACGATGGTACTTGCACTATTACCCCAGAACACCGGAGCGTTGTATAACAAGGGGATCGCCCTTTTTAACCTTTCACGGTACCAGGAAGCACTGGTAGCCTTTGATGATGCGATCGAACAGAACCCGGGACTTGTAGAAGGCTGGCTCTATAAAGGAATTACCCTCAACAACCTCGGCATGCCGGACGATGCAATTGCTGCATTTGACAAAGTGCTCATATTAAATCCAAGACATGCTGAGGCGGCAGTTCGTAAAGGGATCGTTCTTGTTGCCCTTTGTCGATATGATGAAGCAATATCAATCCTCAATCGCGCTCTAGAAGAACAACCTGATAACGACTGCGGCATGGTGCAATAAGGGTATGGCCCTCTCCGCTATCGAAAGATTTGAAGAAGCAATCCGATCTTTTGATAAGGCGTTGGAAATAAACAACCGATGCACTCGTGCTATCTACGAGAAAGCAAATGCCATCTCCTCTATGGGAAACCAGTCCGAAGCAGTGGCCTTGTATGATCATGCATTAGAGATTGAACCCGATAACCCGAGAATTCTCTATTTTAAAGGAGTTGCCCTTTCCCGTCAGGAACATTATGACGATGCAATCGACACCTTTCAACATGCCCTTTCTCATGAACCGGAAAATGCTTACGGGTATTATTACCTTGGTGTGGCATATGCCGGAACAGAGCGATATTTTGAGGCAATAACAGCGTTTGACCGTTCTCTTGCAATCGAACCCTCAAATGCCATCGTCCACCATTTTAAGGGTATTGCTCTTATCGCAATAGATCACTTTGATGAAGCCCTTACTGAATTCAATCATGCCATTATACTCGATCCTGCTCATGGACCTTCGTATTATTATTTAGGGATTGTTCACCTCCAGTTAAAAGAATATGAAGCGGCTATCGCAGCATTTGACCGAACAATTGCATTGGAGCCAAAAGGAAAGGATGCTGCTGTCAGAAAAGGAATTGCTCTGGTCAGGCTTGAAAGAAATGAGGAAGCAGTTGCCGTTATAAGCAGTTCTCTCAAGGATAGTCCCCGTGATGGCCTGGCCTGGTGTTATCACGGTATCGCGCTTGCTAAACTGGGACAGTTTGAGAAAGCGGTCCTGGCATTTGATAAAACGATTGAGATTAACCAATTATGCGCCCCGGCATTCTACGGCAAGGGGAATGCACTTGCCCGTCTGGGAATGTACCAGGAAGCAATTTCATCCTATGATCGGGCTCTTGAACTTGAACCCGGTGATTTGAAAACCAATTACCATAAAGGAAGAACTCTCCAAAATCTTAAGCAGTATGATGATGCAATAAAGGCTTTTGAGCATGCTCTTGCAATAAAACCTGATTTTATCGATGCTCATTTCAATAAGGGACTTTGTCTCGTTCAATTAAAAAAGTATAATGAAGCGATAGATGTATTTGATTATACCCTGGAAATCGATCCAACGTATACTCCTGCTCTTTCTAGTCTCGGGTACTGCCCTGTTGCAGCTCAAACGATATTCAGATGCATTGGAAACCTTTGATCGCGTGCTTGACATTTCCCCGCAAAATTCAGAGGCTTTATATGGAAAAGGAATCGCATTTTTACGCCTTTTCCAATATCAGGAGGCTCTCAATACCTTTGGAAAAGCGCTCGAACAGAATCCAGCACAGATCGAATCATGGCTTCACAAAGGTATTGCCCTCTCCAATCTCGGCCAGCATGATGATGCTATTGCAGCATTCGATCACGCACTCGCATTAAATCCAAAACTCGCTGAAGCGACAGTAAGAAAAAGTATCGATCTTATCAGACTTCGCAAATATGAAGAAGCAGTTGCGATTCTTGGCAGTTCAGTTGAAGAACAGCCCCGCGATTTATGGGCCTGGTGTTACCTGGGCATTGGATTTATAGCCCTTGGACGATTTGAAGAAGCAGTTCATGCATTTGACAAAACTCTGGAAATCAACCACCGGTGTGCCCGTGCATTTTTTGAGAGAGGGAACGCCATGCTGCATCTGGGAAAACCACTTGAAGCCGTCGTATCATACGACCAGGCTCTTGAAATTACACCCAAAGATCCAAAAATTCTCTATCAGAAAGGTATTGCTCTTGCCCAGCGCGAGCGGTATGATGATGCCATCACTGCATTTGAAAAGTCTTTAGCCATCGAACCGGAAAATGCACTTGGTTTTTACTTCCTTGGCGTCTCTTTTGCCGGACAGGAGCGATTTACTGATGCAATAAAAGCATTCGATAAGGCAATAGCACTTGATCCATCAAATGCTTCCGCCCATCATTTCAAAGGTGTTGCCCTTGTCCAGCGTGAACGATACATTGACGCCCTGAAGGCTTTCGAAACTGCCATTACCCTTGATCCCTCAGATGCATTAAATTATTATTATCTTGGGGTTTCCTATCTGCAGTCAAAAAGATACGAAGAGGCTATTCCTGCATTTATTAAAGCCACAGAAATCGATCCCTCACTTACAGACAGTTACATGTATCAGGGTATCGCCAACGCTGAATTGTCGCGTTATGAGGAGGCTATACCATTACTGGACCGAAGCTTATCAACAAACCCTTCGCGTATCGAAGCACTTATCTGTCGTGCGAAATCCCTTGTCAAGCTTGGTCAGTTCTCTGATGCTATAGAAACACATGACCGGATTCTCTCTCTCAATCCAACGATCATCGAGATCTGGATGCAGAAAGGAAATGCGCTCTTCGATCTTGGCAGAAAGCAGGATGCTATCCTTGCTTATTCGAAAGCGCTTGAGATCAATTCAAATTTTGCGGAAGGTTGGGTAAAAAAGGGCAATGCACTGTATGATCTCGGTAAGATACAGGATTCTCTGGTCGCTTACACAAAGGCGCTTGAGATCAATCCTGCCCTCCGCGATATCTGGATGCGAAAAGGTGATGCACTCAACGAACTCGGGCGAACAGAAGATGCAATCGCGGCATACACCAAATCCCTAAAAATAGACCCGGATCAGGTAGACGGATGGGTTAAAAATGGGAGGGCTAGCTCTATGATCTGGGGAGATACCAGGATGCAATTGATGCCTTTGACAATGCAATTGCCCTGGACCAGAGATGTATTGAAGCATTCCACTACAAAGGACTTGCACTGGAGAAGGTGAACAGAACAGACGAGTCGATCCATGCATTTGAGGTGCTCCTTGAAATCGATCCCCGGAATGGCGATGCACACTATCACAGAGGGCTTTCATTAGCCAAACTTGGTGATCACCGCGATGCCATCGATGCATTCGAAAAGACCATCGATATCCGTCCTTCATTTGCGCCTGCATGGTATAATCAGGGGAGATCCTTAATCCATAGCGGAAAATATCAGGAAGCGATTGTTGCATTTGACCGGGCGCTGGAGATTGAGTCTGCATACACTGAAGTATATTATTATAAGGGGGTTGCACTTCTAAAACTGGAGAAGTATACTGAAGCTATCGAATCTCTTGATAAAAATCTGGAAAAGGACACGAGTAATGCACAGGGACACTACAACAGGGGTCTGGCACTTACTAAACTCGGAAGATATGAAGAGCTCTTGGAGCGTTTGACAAGTCACTCATCTATGATCCTGATAATGCACTTGCTTTTTATCACAAGGGCAGGTCATATGCGGGGCTGAACCGGTACAGCGAGGCAATCTTTGCTTTTGAAAAGACACTTCAGTTAAAACCAAAATACCTTGAAGCACGGATGCGTAAGGGCATCGCTCTCAATAATCTTGGGAAATTCAAAGAAGCAATAAAGGATTTTAACAAGATAATTACTGAAAATCCCAAAAATTACCATGCTTATTATCAGAAAGGAAGAGCTCTATTTGATTTGGGGAATGTGTCCGATGCAATTGATGCTTATGATCATACAATTGAGCTGGAATCGAATTTTGCCGATGCACATTTCCACAAGGGTTTCGCACTCATAGAAATATCCCGGTTCGAAAACGCAATTCTGGAATTCGATCGCACTCTGGAAATTGATCCCAATCTTGCAGCTGCACATTACAACCGTGGCATTGCTCTAGCAAGGCTTTTCAGATATAACGATGCAATTATCTCGTTTGATAAAACACTGACCCTGCTCCCGGGTTATGCCCCCGGGTTTTTCCAGAAAGGACTTGCTCTTTATGCTATTGGCCATTACCAGGATTCAATAGATACATTTGACCGCACTCTGGAACTGGATCCGAATTCTGCTGAAGCAGCACTCAATAAAGCTATCGCACTTCATGATCTGGGGAGAAATGAAGAGTCACTTGCTGCCTGTGAGAACGCATTAAAACTCAAACCGGACTTTATTGATGCAGCATACCAGAAAGGAAAAACCCTCGTTGGTCTTGAACGGTATGATGTGGCAGTTGCTGCCTTTGATAGGACAATTGAACTCGATCCAACCAATGCACAGGCATATTATGAAAAAGGTCTTGCATTGATACATCTTGGTAAGCATCTGGAAGCGGTTGCATCATTCGATCGTCTTTTGGAACTTATACCCAGTTTCGCTCCTGCATTCTTCCAAAAAGGTATTGCACTTGCTAATGTCGGCATGTATAATGAAGCAGTATTTGCATTCAACATCAAACTGGAGATTACTCCGGACGATGCAGAAGCGCTCTGCCAGAAAGGAATCGCACTTGCACACATGGAAAACCATGAAGAAGCCATCACTGCCTTTGAAGCTGCCTCCACTATCGATCCATTAAAAGCTGAAATCCAATTCCAGAGAGGATTATCCCTTGCAGCATCAGGTCATCATCATGAAGCAGTGAATGCATTTACCCGTGCACTTGAGATCAATCCCGGCTATACGGATGTCATTTACCATAAAGGACTCTCCCTTGCCGAACTTGGTGAGTTCAACGAGGCTATTGCAGTCCTTTCCCGTGCACTTGAAGTTTCTCCGACAATCGCTAATGCATGGCTTATTAAAGGATTCTGTCTCTTTGCAGTCGGGCGCTATCAGGAAGCCATCATAGCCTATAATACCTCACTTGAGATTGATGCAACAAACCCACATACCTGGTTCTACAAAGGAAAGGCGCATATCAGTCTCGAAAATCCTTCGGAAGCAGTGAATGCATTCGATAAGGTACTGGCTCTCGAACCGGAAGTTCGGCGAAGCATTTTATTATAAGGGAATAGCACTTGCCAAAGATAAGAAAATATGCTGAGGCAGCAACAGCTTTCGAACAGGCAAATCGGCTGATGCCCGAGTTTACTGATGCATATCTCCAGAAAGGGAGAGCACTTGCAGCACTTGGCATCTATCATGAGGCAGCTGAAGCATTCAGGGAGGTGCTTTTATCAAATCCCGATGATCTGACAGCACTGTATGGTCAGGCCCGCGCATTTGACCACCAGGGATTGTATGAAGATGCGATTGCCGCATATACCCACATTAACCAGATGGAGCCCGGATGCGAACGGGTATTTTATTACAAAGGTATCGTACTCGCATGCACACATCACTATCCAGATGCTATCGATGCATTTAGCAGGGCTCTTACCCTTAACCCATCACGGGTCGAGGCCTGGAGCGGGATGGGGAAAGCTTTCGTTATCCTTAAAAAATATGAAAAAGCAGTAGAAGCCTTTGACGAACTTCTCGCGCTCAAACCCGATTCTGTAGATATCCTGTTTGAAAAGGGACTCTCTCTCTCCCAACTGAAAAAGCCGGATTCTGCTCTTGAAGCATTTAACCGGTGTATTGAGCTCGGTCTGAATAATTCCCGCGTGTATGCAGAAAAGGGACTGGTGCTCTTTGAGCTGGAAAAACATGAGGCTGCCTTGGAATCATTCGATCGTGCCCTTGAAATTGATGCAAATGATGCGGTCTCGCACAGGGTAAAAGGAGAGATTCTGGCAAAGATTAACCGTCATGAAGATGCGATCACTGAGTTCGATGCCACCCTTGTCCTTGATCCGGAAAATGCCCAGGCACACCGTATGAGAGGTATTGCACTTGCAAAACTGGACCGGTTTGAAGATGCCGTTGTTGCACTGGACCGTGCACTGGAAAATGATTCGGCGAATCCGGATCTCCATGCATGCAAGGGGTATTCACTCTACAAACTGAACAGATACAAGGAAGCGGTTGAATCTTTCGGGAAATCCATAAAACGCAAACCTCAGAATGTCTTTGCTCTGTTCTATCGCGGAAAAGCTCTTCTGCATCTCAAACGCTGGGAAGAAGCGATCGCAAGCTTTGAAAAGGTAATTTCCCTTGATGAACAGAATGCCGCGGCATGGTATTATTGGGGAACCGGTTTAGAACATACTGTCTCTCTATGATGATGCCCTTGGTGCGTTTGTGCGGGGGCTGTCTCTTGATAGTTCATGTGCAGTCGCATGGTACCATAAAGGATGCGTTCTTGGCAAACTGAATCGGTTCGATGAATCCGTACCATCCTTTGATCGTGCTCTTGAAATCAATCCTGATATGCAGGATGCGGCGTATAATAAAGGACTCGCACTCGCAACTATCGGACGACATGATGAGGCCGTGGTCGCATTTGATTTGGCACTCGCACTGGGTCCGGCAAGTGGGGCACTTTACTATTATCACGGATACTCTCTCATCGGAGCGGGGCGTGACCAGGACGCAATTGTATCCTTGAACCGTTCGCTTGAATTTACTCCTGATGATGCTGCGACAAATTTAGCAAGAGGTGAGACACTTTTCAGGCTTACCAAGTTTAACGAAGTCTGTGGTCGCATTTGATAAGACACTTGAATTAGATCCCCATAATGCTCATGCCGCTTTTGGCAGGGGTCAGGCACTCTCTGCAGTCGGTCACGATGAAGAGGCAGTGATTGCCTATGAACAGGCACTGACCCTGGATTCCACTCTTTCTGATGCTGCGTATAACAAAGGGCTTGCTCTCTTCCGCATCGGCAGATACTCGGATGCCCTAAAAGCGTTTGATTATACACTTGAATATGTTCCGGGGCATGCTCTTGCTCATTATCATAAAGGACTCGTATTGAACGCTACGGGAAAGTATGAAAAGGCAATCCGGTCATTCAACCAGGCACTCACCTGCGATTCTTCCATCACAGACGCGATATATCAGACCGGTCTCTCCTATACCAGCCTTGGAAAACATGAGAAAGCACTTGGCGCTTTTGAAAAGATATTGGAACTTACGCCCAATAACGCCACGGTCCTGTATATGCGGGCACTTTCTCTTGTGAAACTCCTTCGGTTTGATGAGGCACTCCAGGCGCTCGAATCTTCTTTGCATCAGGAAAATACTATCGCGGACGTTTGGCTCCTCAAGGGAAGCGTGCTTTTTGAGCTGGAACATATGACGGAAGCTCTCGAGTCATTTGAGAGGGCTATTGCCCTTGCGCCGGACAACACTACTACCTGGTACCGAAAGGGGAAGACATACATTGAGCTCGGGAATCCTCACGAGGCCATTACATGCTTTGATCATGTCCTGTCTCATGATCAGGCATGTGCTCAGGCATGGTTGCGGAAAGGCAGTACGTTGCTATCTCTCAGTCAGTATGAACCTGCACTGGAAGCCCTAACCCGTGCCCTTGAAATTAAACCCGGTTCTGCATACGGGTGGTATGATCGGGCAATTACGCTCTTAGAGCTTGGCAGATATGAAGAAGCAGTCTTATCCTATGACAGAGTGCTTGCAATCAACCCGAAGTACGCAAATGCCTATTATGACAAGGGTGTTGCCCTCACGAAGTTAGGCAAAGATAGAGAAGCAGTTGACGTATTCGAACACGCCACGATACTGGATCCAAAGTTTATTAATGCTTTTTACGATAAAGGACTGGCGTACAGCCGTCTTTCCAAAAATCAGGAAGCCATCGCTGCGTTTGACCGGGCACTCTCTGTTGATACATCCTATGCCCCTGCATATTTCCAAAAAGGACTGATACTTAAAAACCTGAAGAGGTATGAGGATTCACTTTCAGCATTCAGTGCAGCGCTCACCCTTGACACCGGAAATTACGATATCTGGTTTAACAAAGGCCTGGTATTAACCTATCTGAAAAGATTTGATGAGGCAACGATGGCATTCGACCGGGCAATCGCTCTTGACCCGAATGCATACGCTGCACATTATGAAAGAGGATACGCTTTCTTAAATCTGAAACAATATGAAGAAGCTATCGCTGCATTCTCGCGTTCACTTGCAATAGATGACCAGAACAGGGATGGGCACTTTGAACAGGGACTCGCTTATGCAATGCTCGGCAGATATGAAGAGGCCGAATCATCATTTTCAAAAGCTCTTGCCCTTGATCATGACTTTGCAGAGGGCTACTATAACAAAGGACTGGCACTTGAAAATCTTGGACGATACGACCAGGCAATTGGTGCATTCGATCAGATACTTTCACGTATTCCCGATTTTTCAGCAGCATGGTACCACAAAGGTATCGCCTCTGAACATCTGGGCAAGGATGAGGAAGCTGTTGAGGCATTTGAGAAAGCACGACAGAACGATCCGCATAATATCTCATTGCTCTTTTCCGAAGGAAATGCTCTTTTCCGGCTCGAAAAGTATGAAGAAGCTGTTCATATTTTTGATATCGCGCTCAGGAAAGATCCGAACAATGGAGAGATTCTGTTGGAGAAGGGTCGGGCGCTTGCAAAACTGGAGCGTAATGAGGAAGCTCAGGAGATTTTCGGATATGCATCTGCTCAGCTTCCCAACCGGTACGAACCGCCTTATTTACAGGGATTGTCTCTGGTCCTGCTCGGCAGATTTGAAGAAGCGGGACATGCATTTGATGCAGCACTCACGCTGAATAAAACAGATCCGGGAAATCTGGTATGAGAAAGGTCTGGTACTTTCAAAACTCGGTCATCCTGCTGAAGCAATAACCACATTCGACCGGGCAATCGCCCTTGACCAGAATGCATATGCTGCACATTATGAAAGAGGATACGCTTTCTTAAATCTGAAACAATATGAAGAGGCTATCGCTGCATTCTCGCGTTCACTTGCAATAGATGACCAGAACAGGGATGGGCACTTTGAACAGGGACTCGCTTATGCAATGCTCGGCAGATACGAAGAGGCCGAATCATCATTTTCAAAAGCTCTTGCCCTTGATCATGACTTTGCAGAGGGCTACTATAACAAAGGACTGGCACTTGAAAATCTTGGACGATACGACCAGGCAATTGGTGCATTCGATCAGATACTTTCACGTATTCCCGATTTTTCAGCAGCATGGTACCACAAAGGTATCGCATCTGAACATCTGGGCAAGGATGAGGAAGCTGTTGAGGCATTTGAGAAAGCACGACAGAACGATCCGCATAATATCTCATTGCTCTTTTCCGAAGGAAATGCTCTTTTCCGGCTCGAAAAGTATGAAGAAGCAGTTCATATTTTTGATATCGCACTCAGGAAAGATCCGAACAATGGAGAGATTCTGTTGGAGAAGGGTCGGGCGCTTGCAAAACTGGAGCGTAATGAGGAAGCACAGGAGATTTTCGGATATGCATCTGCTCAGCTTCCCAACCGGTACGAACCGCCTTATTTACAGGGATTGTCTCTGGTCCTGCTCGGCAGATTTGAAGAAGCGGGACATGCATTTGATGCAGCGCTCGCGCTGAATAAAACAGATCCGGAAATCTGGTATGAGAAAGGTCTGGTACTTTCAAAACTCGGTCATCCTGCTGAAGCAATAACTGCATTTGACGACAGTATTATCTACCAGCCCGAAAATCCCAGGGCATTTATGGAGCGTGGGAAATCTTTTTCCCTTCTTGGTAAATTTGAGGAGGCAATCAGTTCCTTCGATAACGTACTCGATCGTTTACCAGAAGATACCAGTGCCTTGCAAGCGAAAGGCATCGCTTTATTCCGTATCCGTAAATTTGAAGAAGCTATCAAAGTCCTGGAAAAGGCACTTTCCATAAAAAAGGACAACACAGATACACTCTATCATATTGCAGCTGCATTTGCCGAGCTTGAAAGATATGATGAAGCAGCAGAAGCGTTCAATCGTTTGCTTGTCATCACTCCCGATAATGCACAGGTATGGTATGAACAGGGTATCATCTTTGCAAAACTCACCCGTCACAAAGATGCGATATCCGCATTCGAAAATGCACTTTCCGTAAAACCGGATTATTTTGCTGCATATTATAACAAAGCCCGTTCACTGGATATCCTTGAACAACCCAACGATGCAATTGTCGTCTATAATCAGGCACTTGATCTTGATCCGGCACATACGCTGTCACTTCATTATAAAGGTGTCGCACTTACACGGATTGGCAGGTTCGAAGAGGCTATCAAAGCATTTGACCGGACACTTGAGATCGATGGCTCCTTTGCAGAAGCATGGTTTGACAAAGGAAAGGCACTTGCATCACTTGGTATGTACCGTGAAGGTGTAAGGGCCTTTGATAAAGCCCTTATCATTGACAAGAATTATGCTGAGGTTTATTTCCACAAAGGACTTGTACTGGCAAATCTGGGGCGGCACGAAGAAGCCATCATTGCATTCAATAAAAATATCGACCTTGATGCAGGAAATGCTGAAGCATTCTATCACAAAGGATTGTCTCTTGTTGCAACCGGAACGGCAAAAAGATGCAATCGATGCGTTTGACCTCGTATTACAGATTACTCCCATGTCCGTTGAAACGTGGTTGCACCGTGGTATGGCGCTGGCAGACCTTGGCAGATATAATGATGCTATCGGGGATTATGATAAGACTCTGGGAATTGACCCGGCTAATGCCGATGCCTGGTATCTCAAGGGTACTGCACTCTTCGCACTTTCCGGTTATGAGGATGCAATTGAATCGTTTTATAAAGCACTGGAAATACGCCCGGATTTTGTGTCAGCATTCTATTATAAAGGGCGTACACTCTTTGAACTGGGAATGGACAACGAAGCGGTAGTATCGTACGACAATGCGCTTGTAATCCAACCAAAACATATCGAGGCACTTTACCATAAGGGAATAGCACTTACACAACTCTCCTGCTATGACCTGGCAATAACCTCATTTGACCTGGCATTACGCCTCCGGCCTACAGCTGCATTTATCTGGACGGGGAAGGGGGTAGCCCTTTCTGCCCTTGGCCAGGACCAGGATGCCATCAGTTGTTATAAAAAGGCTTTAGGTATCGATACAAAAGATGCACGGGCATATTATTATCTGGGAGTTTCTTTCTCCCGTGTCGGAAGATATAATGATGCCATTAAAAACTTCGACGCTGCACTGATTTACAGCCCGAAATGCGCCAAAGCATTCTATCAGAAAGGGCGGGCACTTGCGAGTCTCTCAATGTATCACGAAGCAATTAGCGCATTCGACCGGGCTCTTCGTGAGAATGGATACATTTTCTGATGCCTGGCTCTACAAGGGTATTTCAGAGGAAAATCTTGGGAGATATGATCGAGCGCTTGATTGCTTTGATCGTGCGATTTCCCTGGATGACAACATACGCTTTGCCGCACCTTCATCGTGGAGTTGCATTAATTCACCTGAACCGGAACAACGAGGCGCTGAAAGCATTTGATCAGGCGCTGACGCTCCAGCCGGAATATCCGGAAGTCTTCTATTACCAGGGTATGACGCATCTTAAACTTGAGCGCTTTGATGAAGCGATAACAGCGTTTAATCAGGCTTTGGCGTTAAATGACCAGTATTCAGAGGTATACCATCACAAAGGAATTGCACTGGTCCACATCGAGAACTATCGATGAATCGATCATTGCGTTCGACGCTGCACTGAGAATAAATCCTGAATATCAGGATGCCCTTTACGAACGGGGAAGGGCACTTCATGCAGTATCGGGAAAAATAAAGAAGCGATCGCATCATTCGATCGCATCCTTTCTCATAATCCCGGATTTTCTATGCTATCTATGAAAAAGGCAGAGCCCTTCTTGCACTTGGAAACCCGGATGCAGCAATCTCCGCCTTTGAACGGGCGTGGGAGATTAATCCCTCCTGCTATCAGGCATTCTTCTGGGAGGGAAGGGCATATTTTGAGATGGGCAATTATGATGCGGCAATCACTGCATTCGAGCATGCTCTGGAAAACAACCATGGAACTGCTGATGTATATTACTACCAGGGTAAGGCTTATGCTGCACTGGATCAGCACAGGCAGGCAGTACAATCGTACGATCGATCTCTTGAGATCGATCATAGCGCCGAGGTGCTTTCCCATAAAGGTGTTTCACTCGCTGAACTTGGTATGTCCCGGGATGCTCTGGAAACATTCGATAAAGCGCTGGAACAGAATAGTAATCTGGCTGAAGCATGGATGGGAAAAGGTAATGTATCTGTACGATCTCGGAAAGCATCCGAGAAGCTCAGGCTGCATATGAGAAAAGCCTTGATCTGGACCCGGAGAATGCTATTGGCTGGACACGTCACGGTATGGCACTTGCAGCCCAGGGTCAAAGCAGGGATGCAATTGAATCATATGATCGGGCAGTATCCGTTGACCCCACGTTCTCAATTGCCTATTTCACCAAAGGCAGTGCACTTATTGCACTCGGGCAGTACCAGGATGCCAGTGAAGCATTTAGTGCTATGATATCGATCCAACCGGATTTTGTTGACGCGTGGATCTATAAAGGCCGGGCATTACATGAGCTCGGGAAATATCAGGAAGCTCTGACTGACTTTCAAACATGCGTTGGAAATCGATCCTGGACGCAAAGAAGTATGGAATGATATTGGAGGAATACTTGAAACGATAGGCAAACATGAAGAGGCCAAGATTTGTTATAAAAAGGCAAATTAAGATTTTACCCATTTTTCAATAAATCAATATTTAGCTCTGGAAAATTCCATATCAGGAATTTTAATGAAAGATGAAGGAGGGAGCAGTGTCTGTCCCCCTCTAACGCCCCTGCTCTGAGAACGATTATGGATTATATTACCTGTCCGGGATTTATCGCATATAAGAGAGCATAATGCGGCGGGAGAAAAACCCTGCCAGAGCGCCAGGTTTTTTAATTTCCTTAAAAAACGGATATTTTGAGATATTCTTTAGAAGATTATCCATCTATTACTATTGGTATGAACGCGACACCCCCCGGCGTTTTAAGTGACTAAAAAATGCTGAAACCTTCCTGCCCCGCCGTGCCTCGGAGACCTTGAGGCGGGTAACCCTCTCAATGGAAAATATTTTTTTCTGTTTACCCAGTCCGATCGCTCAATATGGAAAAGATTGGACAGGTAATTCCCATATTCTGCCCCCATCCGGTCCGAGCCTGAAAATGGGGGTTTCTTTCAATAATCGCAACCAGACATCGATCCGAGCCTGAGATTTGCCTCCCAAAAGCATCTGTTAGCGTTTTATGGGAGCCCGCAAAAAGCGTATTTTGGCATTAAAACGGCGTATTACGCTTTTTCTGAAAATTTGTGCCGGAATTCGCTGTTTTATGCAGGTATTGGCAGGGATAGGCATTTTGTAGCAGGGAATCTCCGTCGGGAAATTATGATCCGTAAAGTACATGTCCAGAACGCTTTCATCAACCCTGGGAGATATTCCCCATGATTCTTCAAGTATGACATTGTCTGATACAGGTCTCAAAACAGGGGTTCTTTTCCTCCAGACCGTGTTACCCCCCCAGCCCCCTTCCGTTTTGCCTCCCATTAGCGTACAATAGCGTTTTACAGCACCGCGCAAAATGCCCCGTTTGCCGTGAATCGTGCGAAATAAGCGTATTGAGAAAAAGTGTGTAAAAATGCGCATATTTTTGCAATAATTCTGGAAATGATCCCCCCGGATGGCGTAAACCGGGCTCGCAAAGGGCCCGGATTAGGGGGTCGGGATTCAGGTATCCCGGGAGAATGGTGTCTGACGGTTACATACCTGGCCACTCTTCCCAGATGCCCCGGTGATTCCATCCCACGTCTCATGCCGCCCCACCGTGCCTCAGAGAAGCCCTGACGCGGGGGATTCTCGTACCTGATCGATTTTCATGGTTCCGGACGTGATCTCAACGGGTTCATGTCCGTTTCTCCAGAGACGGATTTACCATTTTTTCCTTTTTCCAATCTGTCGTACCACAACAAGCATTGAAAAAATTCCGATTACAACTCCCACAGAAACGGGAGACTGTGTGGGTTGGGGCTTCGTTGAAGGCTTTGCTGGTGTAACTGTACCAGCCGGAAGAGTAGGGGAAGTCTTTATCTGCGATTGTATCGGGATTGTTGAAGGAGTCCTTTCACTCGCATTAAAAGACGTAGTTGCATTCCGGTTCTGTTCAGCTATGCGTATATTCGCTGCCAGGTTCGGAAATGCGGGGTCAAGTGCCTGCACTTTATTAAAAGCCGCGATTGCTTCATCATATCTCTTCATGCCGGCAAGTGAGTACCCTTTATTGAACCACGCGGCGGGACTTGCAGGATCAAGGGTAATAGCGGTCTCATACGCTTTCAGTTCCTCATCATAACGGCCGAGATTATACAGGATGTACCCGCGGTTTATCCATCCCTGAACATAATCGGGTTTGAGGACAAGCACACGATCAGATGCTTCAAGTGCTTCGGTGAATTTCTGTGCCCGGTTGAGTGCATCCGCTTTTCCATTCCAGGCTTCAAAATAATCGGGTTCAACGGTGATTGCCCTATCATATACACGAATTGCCTCAGAATAATTTTTGTTTTTCATGAATGCATTTCCCTGCTCGAACCACCCTATCGCATCGCCCGAGTATGCCACTACGGGAATGCAGATACACGATAAAAAGATAAATACAAAAATTGCTGCCTTAATCACATTCTTTGTTTCCATACTATCCGGAATATATGTAATACAGGTAGTTACATAAATATTACTTCAGGACGAGGATTGTACCTTAACGCGTCAGAACAAGAACGCGACGGGTAAGGCTTTTATGTACTCGCTGCTCATGTCGTTGCAGAATAGTCATAGGAAATGCAACGATATCTGAAATATCCTTATGCGTGACTACTACAGCTCTGTGCCCGACCTTAAGTACACGATAAATCTCGTCCAGAGCATCAGCGTAAAGATTTGCCATCGTGTCAGTTTTTTTAATACAAACTGATTGCCCGTAGGGAAAATCCGTCACCACTGCATCAATTGTATTATTACCAAACGGCAGATGCGTTGCATCAGCAAGCATGAGATCCGGTTGCGATACGTTTCGACGGGTGCCATGAACCATCATCGGGTCAAAATCACTTCCCAGGGTATGCATACCGAGCATCTCCGCTTCAATCAGGATGCCCCCGGTACCGCAGAACGGATCAAGCACTACGTCGCCCGCGTGAGAACAGGTTAAATTGATGAGCGTCCGTGCCATCCTTGGCATCATCACTCCTGGATGGAAAAAGTCCCGTTTTCCGGGATTGCGGACATCATAGGCTCCGCGATTGATACTGAAGAGAACTTTGCCAAAATAACACCGATCCTCCGAAAGTATAGCACGGTATTCTGTGTCTGGTTTGTCCAGTGAAACAGGACCCTCTATCATTGTTCCGATCAGCCGTTCAAACTCCCTCTGTGAGCAGGGATTTCTTTCGAGGCAGCCTCCATGAACTTTTTTGGCACGTCCTGCAAATGACTGACTGGTTTTAATGGCTAATTCGTTGAGTAGTTTTTGGAAGGCAGGAAGATTAGGCTCACATTCCCCGAGATATTCTAAAACTACCTGTGTCATGGCAAGCCGGTGCGCCTCTTCGGGATCAGGTGCCTCAACAACCGCAACCTGAAGCCGGCGATCGATCACTTTTCCAACGCAATCAAGTTCGGCAAAGGGAAGTGTCGGGTTTTCACCGGAAAGCTCAATGAGCAGTCTCATCCTGATCTCATTGGTCACCGGCACTCAAATAAGTGCGCAAAAATGATAAAATCCCTTTATATAAAAAGAATAACCAGAGAAATTTTCCGGTTACTTTTTACCTTTCTTTTTTCCCATGATTCCGGAGAAAAATCCTCCTGAACCACTGCTCTTTCCTTCAAGTTCGGCAAGTTTTACGTAGAGTTCTTTCTGCTCACTGCTGATGGACTTTGGTGTAACAATTTTCACCCTGACAAGCAGATCCCCGGGTTTTCCACGACGTTTTATCCCTTCACCGGCAATTTTCAACGCTGTGTTGTGCTGTATACCGGAGGGTACTTTTAAGTCAATATGTCGTTTATCTATCGTTTCAATTTCGATCGATGTTCCCAGCACTGCCTGTACAGGACTGATCTCAATGGTGATCTCGAGGTTATCTCCATTCCGGATAAAACGATCATGGGGCTTGACATACACCTCAATAAACAGGTCACCATTTGGTGCACCATAATCACCTGCTTCACCATATCCCTCCATGCGAAGTCGCATACCATTATCGATTCCTGCAGGGATATGCACGGATACTTTCCGTTTCACTCGAGAATGACCAGATCCCCGGCACTCTTTGCAGACTTTTTCAGGAATTTTTCCTTTTCCACCACACTGACTGCAGGTCATCATCCGGATGAACTGGCCGAAGGATGAATTAGCAGCTTGTCGCATCTGTCCACTGCCCCCACAGCGGGAACAGGTATTCAGTCGTTTTGTTTCACTGCCGGTTCCGTTGCATGCAGGACAGGGTTCTGTGTGCATAACTTCTATGTCCCGGTCTACACCGGATACTGCTTCTTCAAGACTGATCTGGATGCGCATGAGGAGGTCTGCACCGGGCTGGGGACCCGATCGCCTCTGACCTCCGCCAAAGAAATCAAAGATATCCCCAAAACCCGAGAAATCGGCGGAGAATCCTCCGCCCCCATACCCACCCCCACCGGTGTACGAGCCTTTGGAAGCATTGGTAAACGTTTCATGGCCCATGTTATCATATTGTGCTTTCTTCTGCTCATCAGAAAGGACGCTATATGCCTCGTTTATCCCTTTGAACTTCTCTTCTGCACCCTTCTCCTTGCAGACATCGGGATGGTATTTCCGGGCGAGGTTGCGGTATGCCTTCTTGATCTCCTTATCATCAGCACTACGGGGTATGCCGAGGATATCGTAGTAGTCATCCGCACTCATTTTTAGCTCACTCTTCTTTTACGTTATAATCGGCATTGACAACATTATCATCGGTATTTTTATCAGGTTGTGGTGCAGCACCGGCTCCGGCCTGCTGTTGTGATGCCTGCTCTGCCTGAACCTTCTGGTAGATTTTGGTTGTTGCTGCATAGACACTTTCAGTCAGTGCTTCCATGGTCTTCTTGATCTCATCGAGGTTGTCGTCAGCCAGCGCTTTCTTGATCGCAGCAATACCTTCCTCAACTTTTAGCTTGTCAGCTGTTTCAAGCTTGTCACCGCTCTCTTTAAGCATCTTTTCTGCAGTGAATATTGCAGTATCTGCCTGGTTGTGCAGCTCAATCTCCTCGCGCTTTTTCTTATCCTCAGCCTCGAACTGTTTGGCTGCATCCATCATCTTCTTGATGTCTTCATCAGAGAGTTTCTTATCTCCCTTGATCGAGATTGCCTGCTGGTTGCCTGACCCAAGATCCTTTGCCGATACATGAATAATACCGTTTGAGTCAATATCAAACGTGACTTCAATCTGGGGTATGCCACGGGGTGCCGGGGGGATACCGGTCAGCTGAAACTTGCCAAGAGTGAAGTTATCTTTTGCAAGAGCCCGTTCACCCTGTACCACATGGATCTCGACACTGGTCTGCCCATCGGCTGCTGTCGAGAATATCTGGCTCTTTCGGGTGGGGATGGTGGTATTGCGTTCGATGAGTTTGGTTGCGATACCGCCAAGGGTCTCTATACCCAGCGTGAGCGGGGTGACATCGAGCAGGACAATATCTTTTGTCTCACCGGTCAGCACAGCACCCTGGATTCCTGCACCGAGAGCAACGCATTCATCGGGGTTGATGCCCTTGTCGGGCTCTTTTCCGAGAATCTTTTTAACGGTATCCTGAACAAGCGGGACACGGGTGGAACCTCCTACGAGGAGGACGTGATCGATGTCCTTTGGCTCGAGCTTCGCATCGCTCAGTGCCTGCTTCACCGGTCCGACCGTGGATTCGACGAGATCACCAATAAGTTGTTCGAGTTTTGAACGGGTAAGATCGATGTTGAGGAACTTTGGGCCACTCGTGTCCGTAGTAATGTAGGGCAGGTTGATGTTGGTGGACTGGCGCTGTGAGAGCTCGATCTTTGCATTCTCTGATGCATCACGCAGTCGCTGCATGGCATACGGATCATTGCGCAGGTCAACTCCTTCTTTTTTCTTGAACTCCTCAATAAGGTAATCTGTTACACGTTTGTCGAAGTCATCTCCACCAAGGTGGTTATTACCGGCAGTTGATTTTACTTCAAAGACACCATCGCCAAGGGTCAGAATCGAAACATCAAATGTACCGCCACCAAGATCATAGACCAGGACGGTGGCATCCTGCTCTTTATCGATACCATATGCCAGTGCGCTTGCGGTAGGTTCGTTGATGATGCGCATGACATCGAGACCGGCAATCTTTCCGGCATCCTTGGTTGCCTGCCGTTGTGCATCGTTGAAATATGCCGGAACCGTGATAACCGCTTTTGAAATCTTCTCACCCAGATATGCTTCAGCATCGACTTTCATCTTCTGCAGGATCATAGACGAGATTTCCTGGGGGGAATAATTCTTATCATCGATCTTGATTTTTTCAGTTGATCCCATCTTACGCTTGATTGACTGGATAGTCCGCTGGGGGTTGGTAACCGCCTGGCGTTTTGCCAGACTGCCGACCAGTCGTTCTCCTTCTTTGGTGAATGCAACAATCGATGCGGTTGTCCGCCCGCCTTCTGCGTTTGGGATCACAATCGGCTTTCCTGCCTCCATGATAGACATACAGGAAAAGGTTGTTCCCAGATCGATTCCCAAAACCTTCTCTTTTGCCATTTTTTATACCTCCTGATCTTTCTGATTTCCTTTGGATACTACAACTTTTGCGTATCGTATCACTTTGTCATGCATACGATACCCGCGTGAAACTTCATCGATAACGGTGCCTTCCGGTTCTTCTGAATTGATATGAGCGATGGCTTCATGTTCTGCGGGATTGAATTGTTTTTTTTGTGCATCCAGGGGGGTTATACCATTGCGCAGCAATTGGGAGTTAAGGAGCTGCTGGATCTGAAGGATACCTTCACGCAGGTGGGTATCATCCGTTTTTAATGCCCGTTCAAAGTTATCCACCACTTCGAGGATGTCAATTGCGAATCGTTCATTTGCAAGTGAAATTGAGTTCTCCCTGTCACGGGCTGTACGTTTTTTGAAATTTTCAAAATCTGCAGCAAGACGCATAAACTGATCGTTCAATTCAGCATATGCTTTCTTCTGTTCGCTCAGTTCATCAGCAAGCGGTTGATCTTCCGGTAAGGGATTATCTCCCATGCGATAATCCTCTGATCCATGCTGTTCTGTACTGCGTTCTGCGTCGTCCATAGTACATCCCATTTGATGTTCCAATATCTATTGTATTGTGGTTCTATATATATTTTTACATCATCCTAACCATGAATCGCTGAATATTGCCTGTTTTTAAGAATAGGGCATAATTATTCGTTTAATACGCTTTTTAGGCGTTTTTTAAGATTATTTAATTCAGAGAAATTGGGACCCTGGAGAAATATTCAATAAAAAAACTGAACACACCAGTTCCTCTTTATCGTATGCCGGTAATTTTGATTTCATAAATGAAAAAAAGAATTTCAGAAAACTAAGACGAGCGTGAATTAATAATGTATTTAAAAAAAGGTTTGTGTTTTTTTGACTGTTCTATTATATTTCTCATCATGAAATAATCTGCATACATTTTTCTTTCCTGTCCTGCATACACTAGACCATGAAGTGGGCATTGCTCTCGGTCTGGGACAAGACGGGTATCATCGAACTCGCACAGGAGATTTTAAGCAAAAATACAGCATCATGAGTTCAGGTGGAACCGGAAAGGCACTTGCTGAAGCCGGTGTAAAATTTACTGAGGTTTCCAGTTATACCGGCTTTCCTGAGATGATGGATGGACGAGTCAAGACACTGCACCCGAAAGTCCACGGGGGACTGCTGGGGAGACGACAGATCGATGATGCTGTAATGGCAAAGCACGGCATCAACCGGATCGATCTTCTGGTAGTAAACCTGTACCCGTTTGAAAAGATGTCCGGGCAGCAGATGAGTCTTGAAGAATTAATCGAATTTATCGATATCGGCGGACCGGCCATGATCCGGGCTGGAGCAAAAAATTACAAAAATGTTGCAGTTGTTGTTGACCCTTCAGATTATCAGGCAGTGATCACAGCAATTCAAAACGGTGATATCTCCCCGGATCAACGTCTCACGCTTGCAAAAAAGGCATTTGCCAGGACTGCTGCCTACGATGCAGCGATCAGTAATTACCTCTACTCGCTCGATGCCCGGTTTCCCTCAACATTCACCGTGCAGTTCAATCATGGCAGAACCCTTCGGTATGGTGAAAATCCTCACCAGCAGGCTGCAGTCTATGGTAATTCCGGTATTGCAGGTAACGGAGCCGATCCAGGGAAAGCAGATGTCGTATAATAATTATCTTGATGTAAATGCCGGTGTCGCACTTCTCCGCGAATTTGAAGAAACCGCTGCAGTAATCGTCAAGCACAATAATCCCTGCGGGGTTGCCATTGGAACAGATCTGCTTGATGCATATATCACAGCCCGTGAAGTTGATCCTGTTTCTGCTTATGGATCTGTTGTCTGCCTGAACCGGGAAGTTGACAAAAAAGTGGCCGAAGAAATTGCCGGGACATTTGTTGAAGTCCTTGTTGCTCCATCATTTTCAAAAGATGCTCTTGGGATCCTGGAAAAAAAAGAGAATATGCGAGTGCTTGCATTCCCGCCGAAATCTGAATCTGATGAGATCCGGTCAATCGATGGGGGTGTGCTGGTCCAGCGAACACCTCCCTATCAGGAACACTGGGAAGTGATCACCGACCGGGATCCAACACCCGATGAGATGCGTGCACTCCAGCTTGCCTGGAAGGTCTGCAAACATACGAAAAGCAATACGATCATATTTGCTGACCAGAAACGCACCCTGGGAATCGGCGCCGGGCAGATGAGCAGGGTTGATTCGGCAAAGATTGCCATTGTGAAAGCCTGTGCTTCACTCAAAGGTTCCGCTGTTGCTTCAGATGCGTTCCTGCCGTTCCCGGACACCCTTGAAGTTGCCGCTCAGGCAGGAGCGACTGCACTTGTACAGCCGGGGGGATCTATCCGGGACAAAGAAGTGATCGATGCTGCAAACCGGTTACACATGGCAATGGTTTTTACGGGCATACGGTACTTCAGGCACTAAAATGTGCTCTTTTTTTTCCATTTTGAGTTAATTTCGGCGATAAATTTATATTCTGCGAAATAATCATAGATTATTTAAATCGTTTGTGGCTGAAGAGTCATGGATGATTGGCAGAAGTTGCCTTTCAAGAGGTTTACAAATATGGATTACGGTAGTATGGTTGGTGAATCCTTTGAATATGCAAAGGAAGCTGTCGTTGGCAAGTGGAACAAGTGGCTGATGCTGATCATCGCAACTATCCTTCTCGGGATTCCCCTGATGGGATATGCAATGAAGGTTCTGAGGGGTGAAAAACCCGCACCGGAAGTCGACGACTGGGGCACACTCTTCATTGACGGAATCAAATATCTTATCGTTTCCCTGATCTACGCATTACCGATCATTATTGTCTGGGTTCTGGTTATGGGAGCATCGGCGGCTGCCATAATGTCCGGCAATTACTCAGCAATGATGGCAGCATTTGGTGCTATGGCTCTCGGCGTTTTGGTCATGTTCGTCCTTGCAGTCATCATTGCAGTCTTTGAAGTAATCGGAATAGTCCGCTTTGCCCGAACCGGAAGCATTGGTGAGGCGTTTAATATATCTGCAATTCTTGCAACAATCAACAAAATAGGCTGGGTACCCTACATCATCGCACTAATTGTCCTGATAATCGTAGCAATCATTGTTGGAATTATTGCTGGAATCCTGATGATGATCCCGTACCTTGGTATCATTATTTACATCTGTCTCATTGCTCCGATAGCACTCCTGTTTACCCGATACATATGCCTGCTTTACGATAACGCCGGTGCAGTCTGACCCTACCTTTTTTTTAATAATATTTTAGGTGTAATTGCTGGCCTGTTTTGTTCCAGATATCATCAATCAGGGGAATTTTATGTTGTATGAAAAACCCGTTAATAACACAGGATCTGAAACAATGCCCATTTGAGTGATAAAAATTATGAACCATAACGATTAGAGAGACATGACCTTAACGGGTTTCAGGAATCGATTTCCCCGTATGCTCAATCACAGTTTTTTTGTTATAAAAACATAAAATTTGAAAAAAGAAGAGATAAATGATCTACCCTGACGTTTTAATCCCGATAATCACCGTGCAGTAACCTTATCAAGCCGTTTCGATCGATACCGGTTTTTAATATTATCGGTAAAAAATGTCCCGGTTGATTGCGCACTTAAAAGATTTGCAAAGATGTGGGAAGGAACATTTTGATATTGAAACACCATCCCGGAATGGAACTCAATCTCTAAATTCTTTAAATTAGTATCGTAACCTACCGTTTTCAGGTTACATGAATCAACGGGTTGTCTCTCCACCATATATCACCATAACTGATAGGTGCTGTAAACAGATAATGCTTGGTAATAATAAAAATAATAAGATATCGTGCATACATTAATTCATACTTCACAAAGGGTATACCTCACTTTCTCATACGTTGATTCTTAAGATTACCCTATCAGCTTAAATAAATTTTTAAATATTTTCAATACTAACATTAAGTAAAGATGTACGATGCTGTTGAGGTTTCCCGCATGCTCGACATCCTCGGGAACCGGAACCGAAGACGGATCATTGAACTGTTGCGACAGAAACCCTGTTTTGTCACCGAGATCTCTGAGACGCTGATGCTCTCACCCAAAGCCGTCATCGATCATCTCCAGATGATGGAGCGGGAAGCAATCCTCTCCTGCCAGATGGACGACCGGCGCCGGAAATATTATTACCTCGAAAATGACATTCTCATCGACATCAATCTGAAACAGGTACGGGTGCTTGCCGAAGTAATTGATGACGATGATACCAGGAACGACCATCTCAAAAACTCGGTCACCATGCTGGGGAGAATGATTAAAGCCCACGATATGATCCTTTCTAATCTCGAACAGGTAAACCATGATATCGAAACAAAAATGAATGACCTTGCCCGAAACCATAAGGATTTATTCAGGAGCGATCGAGAGATTACTGTAATCATAGCGCTTTCGCATGACTCTCTTACGTTTCAGGAACTGGAACAGGTCACTGAAGTGTCACAAAAAGATCTTGGTGAAATCCTGAAACGGTTCGAGCGTAAGGGACTCATCGGGCGGATAAAAGAGCGGTATACACTCCGAGGCGTATATGCAGAATAATCCGAACAGCCCTTACGACGATGTTTTTAACAACCTCGCAAAGATCGTTGAAGACATTGTAAAAAACATGCCGGACAACCATCACGCACGCATAGTAGGATACACGATAATTACCCGGCACCCTTCAAACGGAGACCCCGGGATCTTCCGGCTGGAGATCCCGGTGATGATGAGGAAATCCCGTATGAAGTCGTGGAATCTGATGACATGATTTTTATTACCGCAACGATGCCCGCTAATCCAAAGAACGCTCCTTCTATTGACATCCAGACAAACAACGTACATGTCTGTATTGATAACCGGGACATTACCATCATGCTCAATCACCCGATAGACAAAATTCACAGTTACTATCGGATCCACCGCGGTTTGATGGATATAACGCTAAAAAAGGTAAAGCAATTCTGATTATCTTTGACTTTTTTTGATAAAAGCACATGAAGTGTCATGTAAAATTAAAAAGAATACCCGTGCACCCTATGCTTTTTTGTCGTGGAGCGCTTTTTAGATAAAAAGACATGAAGCCAAAAAAAGAGAAGAAGTTGGCAGTTTTGCCCGATATGTGGATTGATGCTGCCCAATTGATTTCAAACAGCAACACTAAACAGGTGTTCAACCCTCACTTTCTACATCCGCTCGAATTCTCGAAGTTGTGCTTCAAGTTCCAAAATTTCTTTTCTTATTTTTGGACGAGCATCATACTTATTCTTATACCAAACAATTGCCACAATAATTAATACGATTCCTATTACCCCGATGAGTGTTAAAACGCCCATAATTCCGAGTGCAAGTGGTAAAAGTATACTGTTTGCATCTTGAAGTTCTAATTGTTTTTTCCTGATTTTTTCACGTAATTCAGACGCACTCCTTCTGGCAGAAGGTTGCGGTATTGGATCTGGATCAACTTCCAAAAGAGATGCCCCGCAGTTTCCGCAGAGTCGATCTTTTGGAGGATTGACTGCTCCACATGCCGGGCAATAACCTAAAACCCATTCTGGCATGGAGATATATTACAGAACGACTGCGTTAAACGTATCGGATTAATGGTCTACGATACTTGGCGGCAAATATTATTGCCACCGGTTTTGCTTTCTGGACGTAATATTGATATCCATGTCGTTATGCCAGAATCAAGTCTCGTTCATGCATATACGATATACCGTACCTTCGCTTGCAATATTTCCCTCACCGAACGGGAAACTACCTTTAAGGAGAGCATTCGGGAACCGGTCCGGTGTTGTTGCAGCAGTGGCTGACATTGTTGTTTTTGGGACGGAAGTTGTGGATATAAATGTGCCAGTAGATGAGGTAAGATCAGTAGAAATTTGAGGAGACCCATTTGATATCTTCAATACTGTTATCAAAACTACTGCTGCTGCGATGATCAGAACGATAAAAAATACCTGCGATGATTTTTAACGGTACCTTACCCGGACCACTCGATGGCAGGGGAGAAAGAACGATTGGTGCTATAATTGATTCCTGCAACCGTTGCCGAAGGCTGAAGAAACGCTGCCAATATTTCCGGATCTACCGGTGTGCCGCAGTTCTCACAGAATTTTATCCCTTCAGATAATACGGTTCCGCAGACAGTACAGAATTTTTGTCGCATACTTCATACCCTTCTTAAAAGCTAATAAAAAAGGGGGATTTCATCTGCACCACGATCATGCGATCATCAATCCATGAGAAAAAGTTAGAACCAATTACCCGTATTTCCCTGCCAAAAAAAAGGAATTCTGTAGTGCCAAAAGAATTATACCTTAACCGGCAAATCCGATGATACCCACGGGGTAATAGATTGCTTTCCCGTGCCGCATTTCGTGGAACTGTCGTAGCGAGACCGTGATGTCGCGGGTGAAGGCAAAATACCCGATCTGGGTATTCCGGCAGAGTTTCATCGCCATATCCATAAGTCCACGCGGGTCAGGACGTGCTTCACCCAGCCAGATATGGAAGATGTTACCACCATCTACAATGGGGAAAAATACATGCTCGATCTCCATCCGTTTGGTGAGCGGAACATTTGCACCTGGTGCGACATGGGTACCGTTCGTATAGTAAACAGGGAGATCGCGGCTCTTGCCCAGCATCTCCAGACCTTCTTCAATGTCGCCCTTGATCACCTTTACAGCAAAATTATGATAACGACGATCGAGCAGGTCTGCAACCGCGAACCTTTGCCCTGTCGTCTCTGCCGGTGTTCGTGCAAGCGCAATGGTCATGTTGTTCTTCTTTGAAAGTTCACGACCATAGAGTTCCATCTCGGTCATTGCACGTATAGCGAGCTTGAACGCCTCTTTTGATTCGTGGAGCTGTTTACCCGTGTGATGCTGAACCATCTCATTGACGCCGACTACACCGATCGTGTACACAAGTCCTTCAAGATCGACAGCAAGCGCACCACGTTCGCCAGTATTCGGGTCTTTTGGGCGCTGCATCGCAAAAGGCATCCGGCTGTTCGCCCGGATCAGGTCCATCCAGCGCCGCTTGATCTTAAAAATTTCCACAGCGACATCCATGAGCGCCTTGAGTTCGGCAAAGAGCCGTGCATCATCTCCCTCAGCCTTATAAGCCGCACGAGGGCAATTCACCGATACAACCTGCCATGAACCCATCGAGAAGTGCCTGCCATCCTCAAAGAACAGTTTCTTATCAAAATCCGAATCCTTGTCTGCCACCGTAGAGAATTGGTAGGCACAGCACTGGTAACAGGAAATCCCTTTACCAGCTCCGCGGTACGCTGGCAGCTGGTTATCGTAATAAGGTGTACCGAACTTTGAGGCGAGCTCGAAGGTCATAAGGTATAATTCCTGGAACGTGGGCAGGTCAGGGTTTTTGCGGTTGAACTCTTCACGCTCATTCATGAAGTCGGGCTCAATGGAGATCTCCGGCTTTGGGAAGTTGAAGGGTTTTCCCCAGTAGTCTCCCTCGAGCATCACTTCCATGAGTGCCTTGAAAAGCATGCGGACTTCCCGCTCGAACTCCCCATAGGTCCGGCGGGGTGCAGATTTGCCATCCCATATTTTTCCCTTGTAGATGCAGGGCTTGTCCTGCCAGAGCGTCGGGACACCAGGAGAGAGCTGGATTGACGAGAAGACGAGCTGACCCCCCCGGGCAACCATCATCTGCGTCATTTCATACACGAACATCTGCATGTTCTGTTTGATCTCATTATACGCCATTCCCTCCATGTAAGGTGCAAGGAAGGTGAGGAAATTGTAGTAACCCTGTCCCCCGGCAAAATTTGTCTGTGCAGAACCGAGTGCTTTCACGGCATGGAGGATTGCAACCTCAGCACGCTTGGCAGGGCCTGCTACAGAAGCTTTCGTACCATTACCGTCAGGCATCAGTCCATAGTAAAAGAAATAACGCAGATCCCAGTCCTGGCAAAACGGGCGTGTACCGAAATACTCAAGATCGTGGATGTGCATTTCTCCTGACAGGTGATGATCTGCAAGATCCGGGGGAGCTGAAGCAGGTACTGTTCCTTCGAGATCTTGTCCGCCTTCTTCTTGTGTGAAGTCTCAGCATTTTCCTGGAGGTTTGCATTATCGTGCGCTTCAAATCCCCTTCCGACATCGATCTGGTGTGCGTCAAAAACCGGCGTACCGACACGGGTAGAAACATTGCGGTACTGTATCATACCCTTTTCAAGCAGCGTGATATTAACGATCTCGCGGATAAGCGGCCCGGAGAGGGACTTCAATCCCATATTCTTGATCCGGTTTTCCACATCATGCGCGATTTCCTGTGCCGTCGCTTCGTCAGCACCCTCATACCCATAGAATGTCTCGACAAGTTTAGTTTCTTCAACAATCTGTCGGACAATGCGATTGCGATCCCATTCTATGATGTGCCCGTCAGATGTCCGGACGGAGGGGAGTACGGGAACAGTGATTCCCTCAAACGTAAGCTGCTTGGTCTCCCGGTGCGCCATTATTCACCTGATATAAGCTTTGATAGGTGCTCTCCATCCAGTTTGCCTGCAGGAAAAAGATCCGCAGAGGTGTAGAAATCAGAGTCTTTCTGTAAAACCGGGGCTTCATTTACAAAAACCCCATTCATCCGCAACTCCGTGAGAGATTCCGCAGTCGAAAGATCACGCTCGAAATACCTATAACCGCTCTTCGTCAGAAATCCCTTTAAATTGTCACAATTCGGGCAATATTCAAGCGTATATACAATCAATTGCGATTTTTTCGGCACAAAAAACACCCACACACAGTCATCTATCCAATAGGCTTTTTGAAGATAAAAAAATCATGGTTTGTTCATTCCAGTGAATGCCTCGTGTAAGCGATTATCATTAGTAGGGGTATGAAATAATAGTACAATAATGGTAAGGACGTTTGTAGCACTCGAACTTTCAAAAGAAATCCAGGATCAGCTCGCTTTAGCGCAGGACACGATCCGCGGGTGCAAAGCCCGTCTTACCTTTGTGGATCCAAAAAATATTCACATAACAGCAAAATTTCTTGGTGAAGTTGAGGAAAAAACACTCGAGAAAGTTATGGATGCACTCATGTCTGTCACATTTTCCCCATTTCCTGTAACAGCTGGCAAAGTTACGGTGAACAATCCAAAACGCCCGCATACGGTCTGGTGTGCAATCGATGACGCCGGTAAAGGTGAGCGTTTATTCAGTCTTATCGAAGATGCACTTGTGACCGCTCGGGTTTGAACGTGAGACGCGCCGCTTCACACCCCATGCAACTCTGGCGCGGGTCAAATCACCTCATCCATCCCTGTTTTCCGCGCTTGAACAGCCTGAAAGATAAGTCCTATGGAAGTTGCATGATCACCGGTATAAAGTTAAAAAAGAGTACACTTCTGCCTCAAGGCCCGGTCTACGAAGACCTGCTGGAGGTGAAATGGTGAAACGGTTGCCAATTGAAGAGAATGTATTAATGAGTCTCCGCCCGACCGAACAGGAACGCGAACATGTGTGCGGTCTGGCAAGGCGCCTGCTTGCGGCAATTGCCCAAAGCGGGAAAGCCGAGGGGATGGTCGTAGGCTCCATTGCCCGGCACACATGGGTTCGGGGAGATCGTGATCTCGATGTATTTATGCTCTTTGACCCGGGGTTGTCCCGCGAGGAACTCGAAACGGAAGGACTTGCACTCGCGCGGAGCATTGCAGCCTCATTCACCGACCGGTTCCATGAAAAGTATGCCGAGCATCCGTACATCAATGCGACTATCGATGACGTGGATGTGGATCTTGTTCCCTGTTATAATGTGGACAGCGCCACGCGGATCCAGAGTGCCGTTGACCGCACCCCGTTTCACACACGCTACATTACCGACAAGATCAATGGTTTAATCGATGATGTGCTGCTCCTCAAACAATTCACAAAAGCTGGAGGTATCTATGGTTCAGACCAGATGACGGAAGGATTTTCAGGGTATCTCTGCGAGCTCCTCGTGCTCCATTACGGTGGATTTACTCCCCTCATCCAGGCAGCGGCATCATGGCGGCCCGGGATTGTTATTGATATTGAGAAGCATGCGGCAAAAAAATTCGAGGAACCATTGGTCGTGATCGATCCGGTCGATCCAAAACGTAACGTGGCAGCAGCAGTATCCTTGGATCGCATGGCAGGGTTTGTCGAGCTGGCGAGGGGATATGGTGAAAAACCCTCAACCGAGTTCTTCCTGCACCCGATGGAACGCTGTATCCTGAAAAAAGAACTGGCGGCACGTATCGCTCAACGCAGGACATTTGTTTTTGCTGTAACTTTTGCGACACCCCAGTACATTCCGGAGATTGTTGTGCCGCAACTCAAGCGTAGTGTTTCTGCAATCAGGGAACTTCTGGAGCGAAACGGGTTTGCCGTCCATCATGCTTCCTATGATATGCAGTCAGAGGAGTGCATGTTCCTCCTTGAGCTGCTTGTGGGGGATCTTCCGGCAATACGCCGGCATATGGGGCCGCCACTCTGGAACCACGCAAATGCAGATAAATTCCGGGAAAAACACCTTGCGGAACATCAGTCCCGGCCATTCATTGAAGACGGGCGGTACGTCATGGAGGTGCCGAGGGAATATCAGACTGCAAAAAGCCTGTTGTCTTCAGATGCTCTCATTAGTGTGAGCCTGGGAAAACACGTGCGGCAGTCGCTGGAACTGGGATGGACACTTCATGAGGGCCCGGAATGCTGGAAGGAGGAGTTTGCACCGTTCATCGCGGAATTCTTTGACCAATGCTCGCCACTGACCCGGATACGGCGGGAAAAATAAAACAGATATCCTCAGCGAATCTAAATCCATTGTATAGTGAGACATTTCATGCATGTCTAATGGACAGGTTTTTAAAAAAAATTTTTTTTTGAATTTTTGCTTTGTAGAAATAATTTAGGTGATTATCAATAATCCGCCCCCAAATGAGGTGATAACCACACCATCTGGCATGATAGCCCCCTTTACCGTCCGACATTGCGATATCACCAGAACAGGTAACACAGCACTATCGCAAAGGGGGGTGCCCGAGCGGCGGGGGCGGAGCCCCCAAGAGCGAATTCCTCGTGCGATTAATCTTTTGACTTCAATTAACTGAGTTTTTACATTTCGCGTTTTCTCTTTAGGGGCTGATATTTTACAATCACCATAATTTATTCGAATAAAAATTCTGATCTGACTGACAGTAAGATCTAATATACGGTGTTTCCCTATCTTGCAATGTTACGAATCCTAAAGAGGAGGGTAAAAAATTCAGGAGGTTTTTTCGCTCCCTGATTTGAATACCCTAAAGTAATTATTTAAAATTTTATCGTGGGTTCTATTTCATATAGACCGGCGGTGCAAGCTGGAGCATCCGTGAGGCATTCTTCATACTATGAATATGTTTTAATGCCGAATCCATCTGGCCTGACGTCAATCCTGTGCACTTCTGGACGATCTCCGAAGGAAGGTTGTGTTCTTCAGCATACAGGAGCTGGTCGAGAATATCGTAGGGCATCCTCAGGTAAAAATCTTCATCAGAAGTGTAATGACTCCACGTGTCCGGGCTCGGTGCACGGGATATAATCTTTTTATCAATCTTTAATAATTCTGAAAGTTTGTAGACTTGGAGTTTATACATATTTGCTATAGGTTCGATATCAACACCCCCATCTCCGAACTTAACGAAATAACCACACAGCAATTCTGATTTATTGGTGGTGCCACTCACAACGAAATTCATTTTTTCTGCCTGCATGTAGAGAGCGATCATTCGTGTCCGCTGTTTTACATTCTGGAGACTAATGAGTTTCAGATATTGCTGTGCAGACAAACGTTTTTGTACTGATCGACTCTTTCTCGGTCGAGAGCCTGATGGAGGGTAAGGCAAGCAGACTGCCAGAGCTGAGTACCGGGTGGAAGAAACAGGTTTGTCGTATGGATTGCAGGATCGTACTCTGAGAAAAGTTCTCTCAATAGAGATTCTTTCTGGGCATAGATGCCAAATGATTGCAGCATAGGAGTGATCGGGACTTCCCCATAGGGAATTTTCAGTTTCTTGCAGAGCTCGTAGCGCCAGTTCCCTGCTGGAGGGCGTCGACTCCTTCTCAGGAAGGATCAGGCCGTAGACATGGTCGGCACCCAATGCTTCAACAGCAAGAGTCGCAATAAGTGCGGAATCCACACCGCCGGATACGCCGATTACAATGCCATCTTTCTTGAACTGATCCGTTACCGTTTCTTTCATAAAACCCGGTAAATTTTCTTTCAGATCCTCGACAGTGCTCAGCATCTCTTTTTTTATGTCAACCATGTCATCAAACATTTTACTTTTCATAATTCACCATTATGTTAATATACTTCTTTATAGAAATACTATACCGAACACTTTATATAAATATTTGCCTTAAACCGTATTGACCTGTAAAACGATGTGAACCACCATGAATGATATAACCAAGGATATACTGCAATTTTTGAAATCACGAGGATTTCTCGATGGTAAGAAATCAGTCAGTGAACACGAATCATTAACGGAAATAGGAGTGATTGATTCGATCGGGCTGCTCCAGCTCGTGGATTATCTCGAAGGCAGATATAAAATCGAAATTCCTATGGAGATGATAACCCCGGAAAATTTCGATACTCTGGCCGGAATCAGCCAATCAGTGATAAATCTGAAAAATAAATAACTTTTTATTGATGGGAGAAGGGTAATTTCCAGAATCTGCTGCGGCAAAAATAAAAACCTGCTTCAGGATCGCAGATTGTAGGAAAATCCCTGAATTTCTGTATGGTTAAACGGTGAGAATCTGCAGGTCGGTCGGACGATCCCCCTAAGTACCTTTTATTGGGGATTTTTTTTGAAGGACTCTGGCCTCAACTACAGTTCTTATGCGATATTTAACGATCCAAGGTTCATTTCTACAGAGCCGAACTCTTCTTGATTTTTGCCAAAGCCAGTTTTTCAATAGCCGCAGTATCAACATCTTTGCTGACATTCAGTTTCCGGTGCTGTACAGCACTGTCAACAAATCCTTTACCGGTCTGTGTGCGGACAATAAGTGTTGTTGATCCTGGTGGGCTGCCAATCGCACCTGCAGAGATATCAGAAAATATTGCAGTAAGATCCGTGCAGAAATGGCAGCCTTTACGGATGCAGGTTTCCAGTTCTGCAAGAGGCACAATCGTAGTGCTGCCATCATGCTTCAAAGACCTCTAATTTTCCTTTCACATTGAGTTTTTTAATCTCGTGGGGTTCGAGATTGTAGTGGGTTTTGAGTTTTCCCAAAATAAGCGCATTATAATCAAACGTCTCTGTACAGAAAAGACCGATAACGAGGCGAATAGCTTTCCCGTACGGTTTTAAAAGATCATTATCACTTTCACGCATTCGTGCTACTGCCTGAACAGCACAGGGAACACCGATAACTGCGATCCGTTTGTACTTGTGTTCGACTGCTGCATACTTAAGGGCAGCAAGGAGAGGTACCCACCAGCTATACCGGCTGCCCGCCTGCTGAACGAGCACTTCCGATTTCGTGATCACAACAGAGGATGGTTTCAGGGTCCAGCGATCCTCAGTTACCGTGACAACCGCATCTATCAGTCCCTCATCCAGAGCATTTGCAAGAATTGCGGTGACTGCTCCCCCACTTTGTTTGTGCGGAACTTCAAAGGCAGCTTTTGCACTCATAAGTTCGAGATAATTCCCGAGAGTTTCTGCCGGCTGGTTGCCAATCCGGGGACATACCGCATAACATGCCCCGCAATTGACATTATCGGTTGCCTGTTTGCAGTACCCGTTGCTCCTTGGGCTTATTGCCATTTCTCCTTCATCAAATGAGAGAGCATCCGCCGGGCAGACCGCGACACATGCACCACATCCCGAGCATCTACCCGTGTCCCAGACCTCGCTTTTCAAATCAAGATAACTTTTTGCAGCCATTACCATCACTCCCATGTGTATTTATTCGCAAATGGTCGTGCGCTCGCAGGAGAAATCCTCGAATAATCAGAGGTCAGAAGAGGTGTCGGATCAATACCGAATGTCCGTGCAAAATCCTCGATAATTGGTTTGATAATTGTCTTCTGCTCTTCTGACGCCTGGCATTTGTTGTGCACCGACCCCAAGATTATTCTTGTCGACAATACCCCGTACAAAGATCTCACCGCCGTGGATCCCGCTCCCGACGCCACGTTCTGCAATAGGAGGGGTGCCGGTTAAGTCCGAGAACAATCAGAAGACCTCCTGCCATATACTCCCCGAGAAATGCCCGTGCCGCTCCACCGACAACAAGGATCGGACGCTTATCCGTGTACCGCTTCATGTGGATACCACCACGGTACCCGATGTTATCCCTCACGTACACCCTGCCGCCACGCATGCTGTGAGCGACAGCATCACCGGCACTACCATGAATAATTATCTTTCCCTTATCCATGGTATTTCCCGGTGCATGGTCAGCATTTCCGTGAACAATGATCGTCGGGCCACTCATGAACATAGCGAGATCCCCGCCAGGAACTCCGTTGACCGTGAGTGTAACTCCTTCGCCCCTGATCCCATCACCAATGAATCGCTGCCCAAGAACGTTGTCGATCACGATCTCCTTTGCCCCTGCCGCAATCGCCGCCCGGATTTGCTGGTTGAGGGGTGTGTAATGGAGATCTTTTGCATCAATCCTGACTGATGTAGTCATTATGCCCCCACCGTTTTCACATCGAGAACGTTTAAGAGTCCTTCGTCCAGCATATAACCCCGGAGCCGGTCACGGTTGCCCCTCAGGCTCTCAATGCTGTTGATACCCGCAGCACCCATCAGTTCAGCGAAGCTCGAGAGTCCAGCCATGAATCAGGTTCTCGACCTGCACCGATTCGACATCGGGATCAAGCCTCCCGGTGAGTTCCGGTTTCTGGGTGGCGATACCCCATGCACACTGCCCCCGGTAGCAGGTGCCGCATACGCGGCAACCCATCGCAACGAGCGCGGAAGTACCGATATACACTGCATCTGCACCGAGACAGATGATCTTTGCCACATCAGCACTTTCGCGGATCCCGCCACTTGCGATAATCGAAACCTTGTTTCTGATTCCCTGCTGGCGAAGTTTGGCGTCCACGCTTGCAACTGCGGCTTCTATGGGGATCCCGACATGATCCCGGAACACCCGCGGGGCTGCACCGGTACCACCGCGGAATCCATCGATTACGACAGCATCTGCAGAAGAACGTGCGATTCCTGCGGCAATTGCAGCAGAGTTGTGCACCGCTGCAATCTTCACAAAGACGGGTTTCTTCCACTCGGTCGCTTCTTTTAAACCTCGAACGAGTCTGCTTGAGATCTTCGATACTATAGATGTCGTGATGAGGTGCAGGACTAATCGCATCGCTTCCTTCCGGGATCATGCGTGTGCATGACACATCGGCACAGACTTTTTCACCGGGCAGGTGTCCGCCAATACCCGGCTTTGCACCCTGCCCGATCTTGATCTCAATGGCAGCACCACGTTCAAGATAATTGATATCCACACCGAATCGTCCGCTTGCAACCTGGACGATCATATTTTTCTGGTACGGGTAGAGCGATTCGTGGAGTCCGCCTTCACCCGTCCCCATGAAAGTCCCGATACGGCTCACTGCTTTTGCAAGCGCGGTCTGGGCATTTAGACTGATTGCACCATAACTCATGTGCCCGATCATGATCGGTGTCTCGATCTGGAGGTTTGGGGAAAGTTTTGTTAGGAGCTCTACATCACCATGTGCTGATTCTTTAATGGATAGTGATGAGGGTTTTTTCCCAAGATACGTCCGCAGCTCCATGGGTTCGCGAAGCGGGTCGATGCTGGGATTTGTTACCTGGCAGGCATCCAGGACAAGGCGATCAAAAATTATCGGGTAGGGAAGTGCATTACCCATACCGGCAAGGATGATCTTTCCGGTCTTTGCCTGGTTGAAGATGTTCTCACGAACCTCACGCGTCCAGACAGGGTGACTTCGGTAATCCGTGGGTTTCTCATAGATGCTGATAGCATCCCGCGGGCAGAATGCGGTGCAGCGATGGCAGGCAACGCAGTTGCGGGAGTTCACCCGGATTGCATCACCGTCTTTTCGGAACACACCATACGAGCAGTTGTCCACACAGCGCCCGCAGAGCATGCACTGGTCGGGGTCAATCTCAACTTTATAGCGAAGAGGGATACTGCCTATGGTCATGCAATAACCCTCCCAATGACGGGTTCACCGGCTTTTGGCATGGTGATAGTTTCAACATCCGGTTCCATCCGCCGGATTGCTGCTTCCTCGCTGGAGATATACAGGCGGTCACCCTGTTCACCGGTAACAAGCGGGCGCAGCTTGATCCTGTCAGTAAAGCCCACCAGCGTGTTTTCGTTTGCGACACAGATTGCAAAAGGACCATTCATGAGGGCAGATCCGTACGCAAGACGAATTGCCCGGTTAAGTTCCTGCTCCTTTGCCGGCATCCGGTCAATTTCCTCCCAGAAAGGTGGCGCAAGTGCCCGCACCGCCATCTTTTCCGAGAGCCCGTGTTTTCGTATCAACAAGTCAACAAGATATGCCACCACTTCTGTATCGGTAAACATGGTACATTTATAGCCATAACTTTCAATGTAACGCCGGTTGGTACCATAGGAGGTTATCTCGCCATTATGTACAACACTCCAGTTCAGGAGATTGAAAGGATGTGCGCCCCCCCACCAGCCGGGCGTATTGGTCGGGTACCGGTTATGGGCAAGCCAGAGATATCCTTTATAATCCTGAATCCGGTAGAAGTCTGCAACGTCCTCAGGCCAGCCTGCAGCTTTGAATACACCCAGATTTTTACCGGAAGAGAAGATGAGAGCACCATTCTGTTCCGCATTGACTTTCATGACAAGATGGGTAACAATGTCTTCATCCGGAGTGGTACTTTTCGGCATAAGGCTCCGGTCAGGACGGAAAAAATAACGCCACGGGGTGTGAACTTTCCGGATATTGGGCTGCTCATATGTTTTGATCTGCTCATCATGAACAATGGTTCCCCATTTCTCCAGCAGGGTGTCAAGTGCAGCCTTGTTTTCACGGATATTGTCAAAAAAAACATGGAGCGCGAAGATAATCCTTGTATTCGGGATAGATACCGTACGCTACGTAACCGGCTCCTTCTCCACTCCCCCGCTCATTCATCATGGAGAGTGCCTCTTTGATTTTCGCACCATCCACATTCTGGCGGGTCTTGTCCAACACACCTATAATACCACACATATTATCACAATACAGAATGATGTTGTAATGATGAACATATGTTCATTGCATAATGAACATTCGTTCAATCAGATTGGTTGAATAAGTATAAATATAAATGGGTGGAACATGTCTTCCAATATGTCAGCAGATGTAACCAAACTCTTGAAAAAAATTGAGGCGGACAAAATAAAATTTATCCGTCTTCAGTTCACTGACATCCAGGGTCAGCCGAAAAACGTCTCGATCCCGGTTATTCAGGCAGAGAAAGCACTGACCGAGGGTATCTGGTTCGATGGATCCTCTATCGAAGGATTTGCCCGGATTGAAGAGTCCGACATGATGCTTAAGCCGGACCTGGCAACGTATGCAGTCCTTCCCTGGAGACCCCAGGAAGGAAAGGTTGCCCGGTTCATCTGTGATGTCCAGACGTACGGGAATAAACCGTTTGATGGTGATCCCCGGTTTATCCTGCGCAAAACCATTGCTGAAGCGGCAAAGATGGGTTTTACATTTAACACGGGACCTGAACTCGAATTTTTCCTGTTTAAAATGTATGATGGTATACCGACAACGGAATTCGAGGATCATGGCGCGTACTTCGATCTTGCACCTACAGACTCTGCAGAAGATGTTCAGACGTGATGTTGTCCTTGCACTGAGTGATATGGGATTTGAAATTGAAGCCTCTCACCACGAAGTCGCTGACAGCCAGCACGAGATTGACTTCAAATATGGTGATGCCCTTACCACCGCAGACCGTGTTATTACCTTCAAATTTGCAACCAAGTCGATAGCTCTCCAGTACGGCCTGCATGCAAGCTTTATGGCAAAACCTATCGCCGGCATCAATGGCAGCGGTATGCACACGCATGGGTCACTGGCCAAGAATGGTAAGAATGCTTTCTTCGATCCCAATGGTGAGAATCAGCTCTCCGACACCGCAATGTATTACATCGGGGGTATCCTGAAACACGCAAAGGCAATCACACGTGTCGCTAATCCGACGATCAACTCCTACAAGCGCCTTGTCCCGGGTTACGAAGCACCCTGCTATATTTCCTGGAGTGCCGCCAACCGCTCAGCCCTGGTTCGCGTACCGGCAGCCCGCGGCAACAGCACCCGTGCCGAGTTCCGCAGCCCGGACCCGATGTGCAACCCGTATCTCACGTTTGCCTGCATGCTTGCAGCCGGACTTGATGGTATCAAAAACAAGGTTATGCCTCCTGAAAGCACGAACACGAATATCTATCATCTCGATGAGAAAGCCCGGAAGAGACTCCACATCGATATGCTCCCGGGCAGCCTTATGGAGTCCAATGCAGCACTCCTCAAAGATGATGTACTTTGCAGGACCCTTGGCGACCATGTTGTCACGAACCTCTCGAGCATTGCACAGATGGAAACCGATTCGTTCCGCCTTGCAGTACACCCCTGGGAGCTGACCGGTACCTGGCAACATACTAATTTTTTCGACTACCTATAGCCAGGAAATCATCAGAAATTTCTCACTCCTGCCTGTTATCACCGGACTTTTTATCCGGGATTGTGGATGGTAACGGGAATTGGAATCAGATCGGATGGCAATAATGATGATCCCACTCAGCGGAAGCTGATCAAATCATCACAAAGTCCGACCCGGTTGCTGTCTGCAGTCATGACAGGACCAGTCAGGTTCTCTGATGCCCTGTTTTCCCGGATCTGTCTGTTCCCTCAAACACTGGTATAAAGGTGGAAAAATGGCTTTTGATTCAGCAACAACCGTATGGCTTATGGTGTCTGCAGCGCTCGTGATGCTGATGATACCGGGTGTGGGTCTGTTTTATGCAGGACTTGTTCGCAGGAAGAATATCATCTCAATGATCGCGCTTTCTTTTGTCGTGCTCGCGGTTGTCAGTATTTTCTGGATGGTGATTGGGTACTCGCTCGCTTTTGGCCCGGATATTGGCGGAGTTATCGGGAACCTCGATTATGCCTTCCTGAACGGAGTCGGAACAGATGCAGGTGAGAAGGGATATCCTCCGCTGGGATTCATGGTCTTCCAGCTCTTCTTTGCAGCAGTGACCTTAACCATCATAACATCTGGGGTGGCAGAACGCGTCAGGCTCTCTTCATTTATTGTGTTCATGCTGCTCTGGACAACATTTGTCTACTGCCCGCTTGCCCATTGGGCATGGGGAGGGGGATGGGCACAGTCAATGGGACTTCTGGATTTTGCCGGAGGTACTGTGGTTGAGATCTGTTCGGGGTTCTCCGCACTTGCCATTGCCCTTGTGATTAAAAGCCGGGCCGGCTTTGGAAAATATTCGATGGAACCCTACAATATTCCCCTGGCTCTGATCGGGGCTGCACTGCTCTGGTTCGGCTGGTTCGGTTTTAATGCGGGCAGTGCACTTGCGGTGAACGGATTAGCAGTTATTGCATTTGTAAATACCAATGCCGCTGCCGCTGCAGGCACACTCGCATGGATGGGAGCCAGCTGGTATCACGGAAAACCAAGCTCGCTGGGCATGGTGAGCGGGGCGATAGCCGGCATGGTTGCGATTACACCCGCAGCAGGATATGTTACGCCAATGGTTTCGATCCTGATCGGTATCGTTGCCGGCCTGATCTGCTATGGGGCAATGTTATTCCGGATAAGGAAAGAACTCGATGAGAGCCTTGACGCATGGGCAATCCATGGTATGGGTGGCCTCTGGGGGACAATTGCCACCGGCGCATTCGCGGCGATGGCCGTCTGCGGAATCTCAGGCCTGGTTGAAGGTAACACGCAGCAGTTTATGATAAATGGAATTTCCGCACTGGCAGCACTTGTCTTTTCCTTTGTTATCACCTATATAATCGCTAGTATCATTGACCGTACCATGGGACTACGGGTATCCTCGGATGAAGAGTACGTGGGGATGGACATATCGCAGCATGGTGAGCGGGTCTGAGGGGATAATCATGAAAATGGTAAAAGCAATCATCAAACCGGAACGGTTTGAAATCGTAAAAAAAGCACTCGAGGATAAAGGAGTAACCGCCATGACCACCACAGAAGTCCAGGGACGGGGAGAGCAGAAAGGAATTACCCTCGAGTACCGGGGAAAGCAGATGATCGTGGACATGCTTCCTAAGATTCAGATCGAGATCATCGTGCGGGACAAAGAGGTGGACGAACTGATCGCAACCATCATCGGTGCTGCAAGGACTGGCAGGATCGGCGATGGTAAGATCTTTGTCCTCCCGGTCGATACTGCTATCAGGGTCAGGACCGGTGAGATGGAACACTGACAGGCCCGCGGATTATTAAAAGCCGGCCATTGATGCGCGCCGGCTTTTTTTAGATTCTTTTTCTCCGGATTTGTTCTGTGTTCTGATGATACGATATTTTCACATAATAGAAATATTTATAAATATAGGAATGAAACTTCCTTCCTGCGAGAGTTTCGCACGTTGTTTGGCTGCGGCAGCAGGATCACGAAAAGGAACCACCGGACTTTTCATCCGACAGGAATCTGAAAAATCAGAACATTCATAAGATCCCCTGTATGCAGATTACATGAGGTAAAGGTGAACAGAAAATGGCATTAGACACAGGAGCAACAGCATGGATTCTCGCCGCAACGGCGCTTGTCATGATCATGACACCGGGCGTCGGTTTCTTCTATGGCGGACTGGTACGCAGGAAAAATTTAATCTCAATGATTACCCTGTCGTTCGTCGCCTTCGCACTGGTGAGTATCCAGTGGGTACTGGTCGGGTATTCACTTGCATTCGGTACCGACATTGGCGGGTTTATTGGCGGCCTTGATTATCTTGGCCTGAACAACGTGGGAATGGAGCCCGGTCCTTACAGCACGGCAATTCCCGGACTGCTGTTTATGGTATTCCAGCTCGTTTTTGCAGCGGTAACTGTGGCAATTATCACGTCAGGGTTCGCAGAGCGCATTAAATTCAGTGCATTTCTCATATTCGGACTTCTCTGGACCACGATCGTTTACGATCCCCTGGCCCACTGGGTATGGGGTGGCGGCTGGGCTGCGCAGTTTGGTGCACTGGACTTTGCCGGGGGAACCGTTGTGCATATAAGTTCCGGGTTTGCAGCGCTCGCACTTGCGCTGGTCATCGGAAAACGCGTTGGCTTTGGCAAGTATGCGATGGAACCAAACAACATTCCCCTGACCATTCTTGGTGCCGCACTCCTCTGGTTCGGCTGGTTCGGGTTTAATGCTGGCAGTGCACTCGGGGCCAATGGTCTTGCAGCCCAGGCTTTTGTTACCACCAACATTGCAGCAGCTGCCGGAGCAATGTCATGGCTTCTGATCAGCTGGCTTCATGGAAAACCAAGTTCTCTCGGGTTTGTCAGCGGTGCAATCGCCGGACTTGTTGCAATCACACCCGGATGCGGGTATGTGACTCCTATGGGAGCCCTTCTGATTGGTGCAATTGGCGGCGCTATCTGTTATGGCATGCTGCTCTTCCGTATCAGGAAAGGTCTTGATGAGAGCCTGGATGCATGGGCAATTCACGGTATGGGTGGGCTCTGGGGAGCACTTGCAACCGGTATCTTTGCAGTTGCAGCGGTGAACGGCGCATCAGGACTGATTGAGGGAAATGTCAACCAGTTCGTTGCAAATGCAGTTGGTGCGTTCGCTGCACTTATCTACGCGTTTGTGGTAACCTATGTCCTTGCAGTGATCATTGACAAAACCATCGGTCTGCGGGTCACGGAAGAAGAAGAGTATGTCGGCCTTGACATCTCCCAGCATGGAGAGCGGTGCTAATCCGGAGAGATTACTATGAAAATGGTAAAAGCAATTATCAAACCTGAACGGTTCGAGTTTGTAAAAAAAGCGCTTGAAGACAAAGGATTCATCGGAATGACCATAACTGAGGTCAAAGGACAGGGCGAACAGAAAGGTATCACACTCGAATACCGTGGTGGTCTGATGACCGTTGATTTCCTGCCAAAAATTCAACTGGAGATTGTGGTCAGGGACTCGGATGTCGATAACCTCGTTGCAACAATCACTGAAGCGGCCCGTACCGGAAAAATCGGCGATGGTAAAATATTCATCATGCCGGTAGATAAGTCAATCAGGATTCGGACAGGTGAGATGGAAACCTGAAGATGGAAAAAAATTCAATCTTTTATCATTTTTTATTACTACGATGTCTCTGCTTCTATGGGAATGCTTGTACTGAGGTTATGCAAGTATATTATGAAGTCAATGAAAGATGAAACATATTCACAACCAGCAGCAATATTATTTCGATCATAGTAATCTCTCTGTCCATGATATGGTGAAAACGTTCCCGCACATCTGCTACATAGGGTATTTGGGATAAAGCCGGGTATTTTTCTAAGTTGCCAGTCTCAATGGCTCTCTCCATCATCGAAACAATCGGACTCTCATCATGGCCCCCGGGTTTCAAGCAGGAATGTAACGCCCCCATGCTGGCAGAGTGGAGCCGGTTCACGGTCTCAAAATACCAGTCAATGTCCGGTTCTGCATATTCTTTCTGACGCTGCGTTCACAGCATGTTTTCTCTAAAATGTTTTTCAGTGTATTCTTCAATTCTTCCGGAACCCATATCAGGACTAGATTAACATTACCTGTCGCAAGTGCCAACTGTGCCGCTTTCATAACCGGACCGTTGTGTGGGTCGTAATGCAACACCATTCTTCATGCACTCAACTTGTGCTATCAGCGAACGCAAACCATGTGACATTCATAAAAAATGTATTAAATATCGTACAATATACGTAATTTCTGTTCAACATGCGGTGAAACAGGATGAATGTCCCGGTAGGGTAAACGATCCTGTATCCTGTCTCACAGACTCCTCAATGTCCTCATCACTGATCCCATGTTTCTGGTGATCCACCAGTTCATGGAAAAATATCTTACCGCCACCATGTACAATCCTGCACAGGCAGCGTGCGCTCATCACCCGCCCTGATATAGTAATATGACGAGCCAATCATGGATTTGCGATAGTCCTGCAACTGTTCCAGAATTAACTCGTATTCAGGTTCCGATTCATCCGGCATTATATATTGTGGCAGTGGAGCCATGCCGGTTATTTTTTTTACTTTTGGCATATCTCATAGACCCCCTCGATTTTTTCCTCCCTTGCCATGTACACTGTTTTCACACAGCTAAGGTACGAAGGCAATATCTTTCCTATGTATATATATTTTGCTATTATGTGATCATTGTCTGAAAATGAAAGTCAAAGCAGATTGTTATTTACAATGGGGGTTGAAATTCTATACTGCAATCATGATTCCGTGGCTTTCAGCAAATTTTAAACATTTTAAACCCAACGCAGCCATTGCCCTTAATGCCACGCGTCACATGAACAAGATCGAGCGAAAAAAACTTTTCTCGCCGGATATCGAACCAATGCGAACTGCGGAAGGCAGGTGGTTTGAAGCGATTGTCTATGAGATGTTTCTGGATATCTCAAAAAAATCAAACCGGATTAAATACCTTGCACGCAAAGGTGCGGATGCCCCAAGGAGACGGGAAGATGTCAAACTCGGACAGAACGGTCTTTTTTATTCGAAATATGGCGACATCACTGTCAGGGGTAACGGGCAGGACCTTGCAGAATTTGATATGCTGCTTGTCGATTCGGATAACCACGTAGCATTTGCCGAAGTGGTGACATCACCTTCAGATTTAAAAGAGTTTGAACAGGAGATCGCGTTCAAGAAACGGCTCATCGGGTATCTTTACGACCAGAAGATCACGCCTTTTCTTCTTGTTTCATCCATTGATCTTTCCAACTATTCTGTGGTTAAGAGGCTTGCAAAGGATAAGACAAATGCAATTATTCATACAAGTTCATGTGAGGAAATAAAGTCAATTCTCAAGCACTATCGCCCCCGGATTCTATACAACAATCCGGAAAATCACCCCAACCTGATCCCGGCAACAGATTTCCCGATGAAACACCCGTTTGACTATAAGCGATACCATGATGAAGTGCGTACCCGGATTTTCAGTGAGATTGCAAAAGGGGGTGAACGAAAACTACCGGAGATCACCAGCCAGACCGGGCAGCTCGTAAAAAAAGTTCTCTATGGCGGATTGTTCCCCCAGTCTGTCAAATTACTGTGTGATACCTACGGTTTGACGGTAAAAAGCAAAAAGATTGAATTTGAGGATTTTTCGAAGTATTATTCAAAGGCAATCATCGCAAGCGATCTTCCGAATTACGAACTGATCATCTACCTTCGTTCACGACAGAAAAAAGAGTACCACAAGATGATCCAGGCAAAGGATGGGCATTTCAAATTTGAGCGCCCAACTCCTTCAAGAGTAGGATTTTTCCTCTGGCTTGAAGCCATCCAGCCGAGTCTTGGAACGCAGATTACTCACCAGCTGCTGGAAACATTCACCATTACACACCAGTCCAGGAAATAAACCGGTCTTTTTTGGATCTGTAGATCCAGATATGAATCGATTCGTTTCACACTCGAACTATGAAAATCGTATTGTATACAAAGGACCCCGACGCTGTATCTCCCCAAAATGCGATAATTCTCGAACAGGTAATACGGTATTATCGTTAAGCGCAGGGGAGACCCGGGGACTGGCACTGTCCCCTCCTTCGTCGAACTGTCACATCATAATAAAAAGGAATTCTCAAGAGCCCTTTTTCTTAAATAAAAAAATGTCAGGGATGGTTCCCCGAAATAGTCGTATTGATTCTTTTCACTAGTTCAATCGAGCAGGGCACCCATTGCCTCATCGTACCGTGCACCCATGACATAGTCGATGCCGGAGACTTCTGCTGCTTCCGGAGTGAGTGCCATCAGGTCATCGCGGGACATGGTCGAGAGCCGGAAGTTCCTGCTGCCCGCCATAATCTGCTGGAGACCGGTCCTGAACTTCTGGGCATAGGTGTAGATACCGACTGCACCCATGGGAATCTCCTTCATGCGTGCGACCGAATTTCTCCTTGAGTTCTTCATAGCAGACAAAGATCTCTTCGATATTGTTACCATACTTCGAAACGGTCTTGGGCAGATCGCCTTCTTTGATCCACTTCTCGATATTCTTGCCAACCATGCCGGGGATCATGAGACCACGGCCCATGCAGACTGCCTTGAAATACGGGCTGCCCATGGCAAGTGCCTTGAATGACGCCGGGTTCATCGGAGAAACCACCAGCCATTGCAAGATCAGGTACACGGAAGCCTTTCTTGTCCAGCTTGCAGGCAAATTCATAGGCAAGTGACTGCAGGTAGAACGAGGGAATACCCCATTCGTTCATCATCGGCCACGGGCTCATACCGGTACCACCCGGTGCACCATCGATGGTGAGCAGGTCGATCTTTGCTTCGGAACTGTACCGGAGGGCCATTGCCAGTTCGACCATGGAGTATGCACCGGTCTTTAAGGTAACACGCTTGAAACCGATGTCACGCAGGCGGTCAACCTCTTCTAAGAATCCTTCCTTGGTAACAAAACCGAGCCGGGAGTGGCGTTCGAATTCCTTGATCGCCCCTGCCTTGAAAGCTGCCTGGTTCTCTTTGAGAGTCGGATCGGGCAGAACGATATAGCCCCGCTTCTTGAGCTCGATTGCGCGCTCAAGAGACTTGACCTTGATCTCGCCGCCGATGCACTTGGCACCCTGTCCCCACTTGAGTTCGATAGTGTCCAGGTTGTGTTTGCTTGCGACATACTCCGCGGTTCCAAGCCGGGTGTCTTCAACATTCATCTGGACAAGAATCTCTCCATAGCCATCGTAGAATTTCTTGTAAACGTTAATACGGCGATCCATCTCGGGAGACTCGATAACTTTACCCTTGTTATCGCGTTTTAAGCCCGGATCAATACCGCAGACATTTTCACCGCAGACAAGCGTGATACCGGAGATTGCTGCACCGATCGCAAAGTGTTCCCAGTTTACCCGTGCAATTTCAGTTGAGCCAAGAGCACCGGTGAAGATTGGCAGGCGCATCTTGACTTTTTTGTCCCAGCCATACTCGGTCTCGGTATTCACGGTTGAGAAGACCGCTGTATCCGGACCGGCTTCGACACCATCAGGAAGTCCCTCTGCACCGACTGCATATCCCTGGATATTGAGATGGGAATAATCGATCGGGTAATTCTTGTCAGCACCTGCGGTGATCTCACCGAACGGACCGGGATAGAGAACTTCCCTGCCCCTGAACGATGATAACCAGATCTCGCAGCTGCCTTTGCATCCATCCATGCACCGGGTACAGATACCTGAACACGGAGCGACATCCCGTGAACGGTTCACCGTCCCGGTTGCTTCGTTTGCATTTGGCTGTCTAAGATTCATTAATACACTCCATTTGAATAACGGATAATCTCTTCTGAATACACGATGAGGGAATGTTTGAGCGAAGAATCGATCTCAAACTAAGTTTGATTTATAACCCATTCACTAATAAGCGCTTGCTTTCCACCCTCATTTAAAGTTTACGGTTTTGAATCATGATGGCAATATATTTCCACCCATTTTTTGAGAAAAATGGATCAAAAATCAGTGAAAATACTAAAAAAATTACGATTTTATAAAAAAAATGACCAGATGCTCAAATGCTGATCAAATCATATGCGCTAGTTGCCCATCCCAATCTCTTCTGCGTACCGTATCTGCCGGTATCCATCCGTCTGGGCATGGACACCTTTGAACTTGTCCTCTCCTTTGTGATGATGGGCGGTAAGAAGCGAATCGGTAAACCCCTGTCTGCTGGTTCACCAGATCAAAACTTGCTGCATCAATGGCAACCGGATCCTTTGATGCAAGAATGCCGATATCCGGAACAATCGGTGCATCGCTGAACGGGAAACAGTCACAATCCGGAGTGATGCGGATGAGGAAGTTCATGTACCCGACTTTTCCTTTCTTTTCCTTTACCGCACCATACGCATATTCAACCATCCGTTCCATAAATACCGGAATCTCGGTCTCCCAGTCAATATCGATCGCATGTTCCGGGCAGACATGCATACACTCAAAACAACCGATGCAGAGCATCTCTGTCGATCACCGATTTCTTGTTTTCAATAGTGATCGCTGTTTTCGGGCAGACTTCAGCACAGGTTCCACATCCGGTACACTTTTCGGCGATAGTAAACGGGCGGGCATTGTGCTGTGCACGTTTCCCTTCGGGAGGTGCACAACCCATGGCAAGATTTTTTATCGCTCCGCCAAATCCGGATACGATATGTCCTTTGAAATGACTCAGGACAATCATGCTGTCTGCGAGAGCAATATCTCCTGCAATGGTAACCGTGTTGAAATGTTTTTTGTCGATTTTTACCTGAGCAACATTCTTTCCAAAGAGCCCGTCTGCAATAATTATCGGTGCTCCGGTCACAGCATAATCAAACCCGTGCAGAATTGCAGTCGTGATATGATCCACCGCATTTGACCGGCTCCCAAGATAGAGGGTATTGGTATCGGTCAGAAAGGGCAATGCCCCGCACTCTTTTACTTTTTCCACAACCTGCCGGACATAGACCGGGCTGATAAACCCGTCATTTCCCAGCTCACCAAAATGGAGTTTGATTGCAGTTTTGTCATGTGGTGCAATGACATCGGAAAACCCGGCACGCTCAAAGAGCCGCTGCACCTTTGCCGTTGTGCTCTCCTGATCAGAATGTGCCCGCAGGCTTGCAAAATAGACCGCACTTTTCATATAGCCCTCCTTAGTTAAAAAGAGGATATTTGCGGGAGATATGTAAAATCTATCGTTGAACTTCAGACAGGAAATCAAAGGTCCGGGTTTTTTTCCTGTTCTTTCCCTGCTTGATTAAATCCCGCGACTTGTCAAAATACTGGCGTGACAACAGTTCTTTTCCCAGTTCCTTGGAACAGATTCCAAGACAGTTCCATGCCTCTGCATGGTTCGGGTTCTTCTCCACCACACGATTCAGGATCTGAACCGCTGATTCAAGGAGATCCTGCCGTTGTCGCAGTATCCCGATCGTTTTAAGCATCTCTGCACGGGAAAACATGAACTCTTCATCATCTGGTGCAAGTTCAACCGCCTGGTCAAAATTCCGAAGAGCCTCTGCATCTTTTCCCAGCACCCGGTAACATACACCCCTGTCGTGCCAGACATAGGCATGCGAGGGGTCGATCTCAATCGACTTGTCAAAATACGGAATTGCCTCAGCATACTTTCCTTCCCAGAAGGAGAGCCGCATGCCTTTCCTGTAGTTGGTTTTTGCCTTCCCCAGTATCTTATCAAACATACCAGACTTGGAAGAAAGAGGCAGTACCTGAAGACTCTGCGGTTTGTTTAGGTATGGTTAATAGTTCCGCTCCCATCTCATCAGTGACATCTCTTACTCTTCCCATTACGCCAATGAAGATACCTTTGCTGTCATAGAGTGCAGTGGACTTCATCCACAAAACGGTCTGGCGCCCCTCCTCCGGTGTCGCTTTTGTCCAGGCAGTGATTGTCCCCTTCTCTTTTTCGATAATGGTGTAGTGATTTTCAAGGAGTGTAGCATCATCCTGAAAGATGAGATCGCTGAGCATCGGGGACCTGTGCCCAAAAAAGGGAATCGAATATTCCCAATCTCCCTTTCCAAGCATGTCCTCCTCTCTGATTCCTGTAATGGCTGCCATTCCCTTGTTCCATACAATCACATTACCTTCACGATCAATGACAAATGCAGGCTGGTGAAAAAAGTTGAACGCATCTGAAAGGATTTTCTGGGTAGTGCCCGGTCCCCTTCCCATGTTTCGCCGGTCAACTGCCTGTCGGATCATATGTACCATATCGAGAAGTCTGATCCTGGACATCATCACCTTTTTTTAAGAAAAAATCTGCACCATAATTGAGCGCTTCAATTGCTGCATATTCACGGCCAACACCGGTATAAATGATCAAGGGTGTCGTATCTCCCTTTGCCCGGATAATCTTTAAAAATTCGATTCCGTTGATATCCGGGAGATCGTAATCGACAACCATTGCATCGAATGTGTTGCTCTTCAGGAGATCCAGTGCTTCCTGTGCAGAAACTGCTGTCTTTACATTCATATTGCCGAAACGTTCAAGTAAAGGGCGTATAACCTCAAGCAGTGATTTCTGGTCATCAATAACAAGGACTGAAAGCATAATGTAACCTTACGGTGTTAACGCTGCAAAAAAATAAAAAGATTGGGATTTATTCCCGCTTTCCCAAGTGGTGATCAAGCCAGAAGAGATGGCCGGGCACATCACCCATACACATTACCTGTCCGAGAATTGCACTTGCATGCTCCTCTTCCTCAACCTGTTCTTTGACAAACCACTGGAGCATCTCAAAGCTTGCATGGTCTTTTTCCTTGATTGCAAGATCAACAAGCGCGTTGATCATGCCGGTGACCTTCTGCTCATGGGCATACACTTCTTCGAACACTTTGCCGGCAGAGGCCCACTTTGCTTTGGGTGCTTCGATATCAAGGAGATTTACCTTTCCACCCCGTGCAAGGAGGTAATCGTAAATCTTTACGCATGAATCTGTTCTTCTTTTGCCTGTATTCTCATCCAGTGGGCAAATCCTTTCATGTTGACAGATTCGAAATACGAAGACATTGCAAGATACAGGTATGCCGAGTAAAATTCACGGTTGACCTGCTTGTTCAGAGCTTGTTCCATGGTCTTGGAAATCATTTTTTATACCTCCGTTTTATTCGATAATTGGTGTAGCGTTTATTAATCCTTTCGTAAAAGGCAATCATTCTGCCGGATATTCAGACGTTATTTTTTCTTCCGGGGTCGTATGAACGAATGGAAAAGACCGGTGATTGCATTGGGTTTTTTCGGGCGGAAAACTCCTTCATTCACGTACCGCACATCCTCAATAGAAAAGAATGCATGGGGATTTGTGGATTGAAGATGGTCGGTGATACGGGGGACATCTGCACGGTTGACAAGGGAAAGGATCATTTTTACATTTCCCCGCGAACCCGTGGCATCAACGGTGGTAATACCATAATTTTCTGATTGCATAAAAGAGATGATCTCTTCAGTGGAGTCTTCGGTCGTGACGATACGCAGGATAACCATACCGATAGAGAGTTTCTCCTCAATCACGAGTCCGACATACGTGCCCATTGCAAACCCGAAGGCAAATGCCAGAAAGTTAGCGATATTGGAAAGATCGTTCATCACGACTTCCATGGCAAGGAGCCAGATCACAATCTCAAAGAACGCGATGATCGGAGCGAGATACTTGATCCCCCGTGGCGATATAGATGACACGGATTGTCTCCATGCTCACATCGCATATGCGGGCGATAAATATCAGGAGCGGGAGAATTACCCAGGTGTAGATTTCAGGATTGATGAAAAACGACAATTTTTCGCCTCCTGCCCCTTTGGCGTATCGTGATTTTTTTATCGATTGATCAAGGTGATTCCTGTATCTATATCAAGATTCTCCGGAAATACTAAAAAAAAGAGAGATTCTGGGGCTGAATCCCTGATTACGCGGATAAGCCAGCCCGGTTTACTTACGCATACTTTTGCGGGTCGGCATCAAATTTCTTTTTGCAGCCGGGAGCGCAGAAGTAATACTTTTTACCTTTGTATTCACTGGTGAACTTTGCAGTTTTTTCATCAACCGTCATCTTGCAGATAGGATCAATTGCCATTCTTTCACCTCAGTTATCTCCCTTTCTTTGCGTCGGGTATATACTTTTTGAGCAGCAGTGAGAGACTGACAACGGTCACCGAGCTGAGTGCCATTGCGAGAGCGGCAAGTTCCGGTTTGAACACAAAACCAAAGGACGGGTAGAGCACTCCCGCTCGCCACCGGGATAAGTGCGGCATTATAAGCAAACGCCCAGAAGATGTTCCCCTTGATCCGGCCCATCACTTTTTTCGAGAGCTGGATCGCTGCCACCGAATCAAGCAGGTCATCCTTGATCAGGACCACATCCCCGCTTTCGATTGCCACATCAGTGCCGCTGCCAATGGCAATTCCCACATCTGCCTGCGCGAGTGCGGGAGCATCGTTGATCCCGTCACCCACAAATGCCACGATCTCACCTTTTTCCTGGAGTGCCTTTACTTCTGCAGCCTTGTCCTGCGGGAGCACTTGTGCAACCACCCGCTCAATCCCAATCTGGCGGGCGATGGCATCCGCGGTGCGTTTGTTGTCACCGGTAATCATAACGACATGAATTCCCATTGCTTTGAGCTGCCGGACAGATTCCCGGCTTGTCTCCTTAAGCGTGTCCGCAATGGCGATCACCCCTGCCATCTGGTTGCCGGCAGCGATAAGAATCGCCGTTTTACCATCCTGCTCAAAGGCAGTGATCCGTGCCTCAATCTCCTCTGGGATCACAACCCCGTTTTCCTGCATAAGCATGCGGTTGCCGACAAGGACTGTTTCCCCAAGCACCGTTGCACTTACCCCTTTACCGCCATAGGTGTCAAAGTGATCAGCCTGTTCAAGGGCAATTCCTGTGCTCCCGGCTTTTCGCACAACTGCCTGAGCAAGCGGGTGCTGTGAGTTCTTTTCGACGCTTGCGGTAAGCCCGAGGAGAGTCTGTTCGGAAATGCCAACCGGGATGATATCAGTCACTTCCGGTTTTCCTTTTGTCAGGGTACCGGTCTTATCAAAAATAACGGTCGTAATTTTTTCGGCAACCTCAAGGGCTTCACCATTTTTAATCAGGATGCCCAGCTCAGCGCCACGGCCAACACCAACCGTCACGGCGGTTGGTGTTGCGAGACCGAGCGCACAGGGGCAGGCGACAACAAGAACTGAGATTAAAGCAGTCAGGGCAAAGAGAAGCGGATCCGGCGGGACCGGGAACACGAAGAACCACACGATAAATGCAGTTGCAGCAATGGCAAGTACCGCAGGGATAAAGTATGTCACTGCGGTATCAGCAATCCGCTGTACCGGTGGCTTTGAGCCTTGTGCATCCTCGACGAGCTGGATGATCTGGGCAAGTACTGTTTCCCTGCCTACTTTTGTAGCTTTTACCGAAAGCACGCTGTTGGTATTAATCGTCCCGCCAACCACCCGGCTTCCTTTGGCTTTGAGGGGGGGGATCGGCTCACCGGTGATCATGGATTCATCGACATAACTCTCACCCGCCACAACTTCACCGTCAACCGGGACCTTACTGCCGGGTTTTACGACGACAATATCCCCGACAATTACATCATCGACAGGAATTTCCTCTTCCTTACCATCACGGATAATTGTGGCAGTCTTTGCCCGGAGCCCGGCAAGTTTCCTGATCGCTTCTGAGGTTCTCCCTTTTGCCCGTGCCTCGAGGTAGCGCCCGAGCATGAGGAATGAGGCAAGCATGATCGCAGTATCATAGAACATGAACTCGTGGGTCAGGATGATCCCAAATGTGCCCATGACACTTGCGACATATGCAACACCGGTTCCCATTGCATACATGACGTCCATGTTGAGTGAACGGTTGCGCAGAGCCATGGATGCGGCACGGAAAATGGGATATGCAACATAGAAAAAAACCGGCGTCGAGATGACGAACATTACATACGCGAAGAGTGTGCATGGGTATGGGAAGGGGTACCCACATTGCAAGCATAAGCGGGATGCTTACCGCAAATCCGATAGTGAACCGGAGAAATTTATCGTGCAGATCTTTTTCCCGTGCAATCTTCTCGGCTTCCTCACTCACCTCACCTGCGATCCCGAGATACTGGTAACCGGCATCTTCGATAGCTTTTTTCATATCGGGAATTGCTGAAACCGAGGGATTATAGGTGACATATGCCTTTTCGGTACCGAGATTCACGTTTGCAGATATGACACCGGGAAGTGCCCGGAGCGCTGCCTCGATAGTCTGGACACAGGTGGCACAAACCATTCCCCCGATTTTGAGGGTAACTTCACGGTTCACGACGTCATACCCCGCATCCTTCACTGCTTTTTCCATGTCGGTAAGGGAGACTTTTGCGGGATCAAACTCAACGTGAGCAGTATCGGTGCCAAAATTCACCTGAACCGTGGAGACATCCTTGATCTGTGCCAGTGACTCTTCGATAGTAATCGCACAGGTTGCGCAGTGCATTCCTGAAATTTTTAATTCGGCTTTCTTTTTTTCCGGTTCGGCCATTGGTTTCTCCCGATCTATTTTGTACTGGGTCAGAGCAGTCGGGTCTCTTCAGTGGGTTTTGGCACCTTCACTACAAGGACACGGAACAGGGATGAGCTCTCGTTGCTCCAGCGGTGTGGGATCTTTGCCGGACTTTCAACCAGCATGTCTTTTCCCACTGTCTGTTTCTCATCGCCAATTTCAACAACACCGGATCCTTCCAGGATGTAGAAGAATACATCGACCGGGGTGATGTGTTTCTTCAATGATTCACCGGGTTTTAGGGTGATCACGACTGCCATCGCATGCGGTGACTCATAAATCTTGCGCGCGTCCACATGGTGAGGGTTCGGTCCCGACACAACTTTTGCCACATCCGTGATTTTCATACGATACTCCACTTTCGTGATATATGCTGAACGTGTGATCAGGAGAGATAAAAGGGTATCAATGCCTGCCTGTGTTTTACGGGGAGTTCACATTTCATCTCCCTTGCAGTTTTCGGTTTGGAGAAAAACCCTGCAGACAGGGAACAATATGCATAAAGGATTTTTTCCCGGGTTGATGATGCTCCCATGTTAAAGTCCATACGAGAGCGGGCAATGGATGCAGGCGCCATTACCGATGTCCGATATCTTCCCAACGAGGTAACCCTGATTACAACCTTTTACCCTTCAGGATTGCCGTTTCTTATATTCCACGAGCAGCGCCGCAGCATACACATCAGTTTTTTTCGTGGGCACGTAATTGAACTCTTTTACCCTTTTGAGAAGCTCTTCAGTAATGAGCAGCATCATCGACCATCGTGAGCTTTTTTACTTCGTCAAAGATCCAGTCCAGATGGTCAATGCCGGTCTCCTTTCCATCAATCAGGATCCGTTTTGTCGTGATCTTGTCCGGGGGAATTCCCCCGCAGATCGAACAATAGTATCCATCCTTGTCATCCCCACCCATTTTTTTCTCACTCCTTGATCATGGTCAGTGACATCTTGAACTTCGTGATAGCTGACAGGGCATGGGGGACATTGGCCGGGAAGATGATCGTGTCTCCTTCCTTCATCGGGTAGGTCTGTCCCGATACCCAGACCTCACACTCACCATCGAGAATAGTGACTATTGCGTCGAATGGTGCGGTGTGCTCGGAAAGTCCCTCGTTCTCATCAAAGGAAAATATTGTGATGTTTCCCGCCTTTCGTGAGATAATCATCCGGCTTGCAACCGTACCCTCATTATAATTCACGAGATCCTTTAACTGCAGGACTTTGCCTTTCAGCTCTTCACGCCTCTTGTCGGGTGTATCCGGGTGTTCAAGTTTGTATTCTGCCATACAATCCTTCTGCACGATGATATTGGTGCATGATGTTTATATTCCTGGTTTTTTTCTTTAGACATCATCCTGCTGGAGACAAGCGCGTCTTTCGGTCACGTTTAATGCCCTCTGCACAGGTGTTGTCCGGCTTCGATTCATGAGTTGAACAGATCACCCTTTGGGAATTCAGATTTTTTTAAAAAGGCAGGAGCATCAGCCCTGCCCAATACACCACAATCTGCAAAACGGTCAGCGGGATACCCACTTTAGCAAACTCACAGAACGTGAGGGTTTCACCCTGTTTTTCTGCATTCTGGATGATGATTACATTGCTTGCAGCGCCAAGGATTGTCAGGTTGCCCGCGATCGTGCTCCCTGCTGCAAGCGCCATAAGCTGCGCAGTTGTGCCTCCTGTCTGCATAATCATCGGCTGGAAAAGGGCTACAAAAGGGACATTGGAAATGAACTGGCTGATAATCGCACTCGTCAGAAGAATCATCGGGATGGAAGTAACCATGCTCTGGGTCAACAAATGACTGGAAAAACCCGGTCTGCCAGACACTCTCCATCAGCACAAACATTGCGGCAAAGAAGACAAGCGTGAACCAGTCAATGTTTTTCAGCAGTCTCACCCTGTCTGTACCTAACAGGATAACAGGGACCGCAGCGCACAAGGCAATAAACGGGAGTGGTACGAGAAGTTTTCCACCATACAGGGATACGATGATATTTGCGGCACCAAGGATCAGGATGATTGCAAGTGAACATTTCACCGGAAAGAACCTTTTATTATCGACAGGCAGGATTGGATCGTGGACAAGGACCCGGGTTGAAAAATCCGTGCGGAAATAAAACCGGAGAAGGATAAACGCGACACCGAGACTGATGAGCGAAGGGATGAGAAGGTACAGGCTGAACGTCACAAACGGGGTCTCCATCCCACTGTTAACAGCGATAAGCAGGTTCTGCGGGTTGCCAATAGGGCTCATCACGCTCCCGGTAGTGATCGCTATCGCAAGAGAAAGAAGCATCAGTTTTGGTGAAATACGGAATTTTGTGGCGAGTCCCAGTACAAGGGGTGTCCCGATGATCGCAAGCGTATCATTCATCAGAAGAGCGGAAAGGAACCCGATCCCAAAGAGTAGGAAAAAAATCATCTGGTCCGGAGTGCGGGCATAGGAAAAAAACCGCTGGGAAAGCGTGGACAGGTAACCGCTTTCCACCATTGCCTCACCAACAATGAACATGCCAAACAAAAAGAGCATGACATCGGTATTGATCGCATGCAGTGCATCAGGAAGGGATATCTGACCGGTGATGAGGACTGCTACGGCTCCGCCAAGCATGATCTGCCAGATTTTAAGATTATATCTCCCAACCTGCCGGATCGCTATGAGCACGAATACAGCAGCAAGAACGATAATCGGAATATACGTAGGAGAATGTTTTTAGTGATGGGTGATGAGCCTTGGCATATGGTAATCAGCACGTTTCCATAAACGATATATTTGGCTGATATTTTCGATTCTGATCGTGATGTTCCTGGGTATCACCTGAAAATCTTGCTCAGTATCTTAAATCTCACACGGTTTCGATAGCCCGTGCGTGTCCGAAGAGGTAATTCTCAGCGGCAGAGAATAAGGGGAGTAAGAGGATTTCACGATCCATTCGTGATTGCTTCACCTGCGTCTGGGGAGAGTGGCGTTAATCCTGATACAATCTCATGAACCTGTTTTCTCACAGGTGTCCGAGTGCAACTCATGTACATTATTCATCCGCATCTGTCCAGGATTCTCAACATTCCAGTGCAGGAGGATACCGTTCTTCGATCCTGCGGGCTTCCCGAAGCGTGAGACGGGGAAACGCTGATTCCAGAATAAACCCTTCCCCCTCGGTAAAGGTGGGGGCATCCTTTCCGCCGATGATGATGTTGCCGATAAACGTATAGATCTCGTTCACCAGGCCTGCCTCAATCAATCCTGCAATAAGGGTCCCGCCACCTTCTACCATGACGCGATGGATCCCCATTGCTCCAAGTTCGTTCATGAGAGCACCGAGATCTACTTCATCCTCTCCCGCAACAATTACCGTGGCTTTTTTTTCCAGCAGCGCTATCTTCGCAGCATCCGCTCTTTGAGATACTGCAACCACCCGCTTTCCCTCACCCTTATGCAGGATCGATGCTTCGGGGGGGATGCGGCCTGAACTGTCGACAACAATGCGAACGGGATGGTCGTCCCAACCCTGGTTTCTGCGATATTTTCGGCACTCTTCTGATTTTACCGTCAGCGAAGGGTCATCAGCAAGTACGGTGCCGATTCCTACCATGACCGCATCACACCCGGCTTTGAGCCGATCAACCCGGGTAAAGTCCTGCGCACCCGATATCCTGACCTGTCTGCGCTCACGGGTGGAGATCTTGCCATCAGCGCTCATTGCAATGTTGACAACGACATACGGTCGCATAGCGTACCGTTTTTACCCGGCCTGTTATTTCAACCCACTGATCTCTCTTTTGAAAACCTGGGAAACATCTCCAGAACCGGGCGGGGGAACCTGTAAGGGAAATCCGGAGCACGCGGTGCGGGATTTTAAAGGACAGGACTTTTGGCTCTGGTAGAATTCCTTTTCCATTGATATGAAATTCAAAATGCAGGTACGATGAAGGAGGGGACAGTGCCTGTCCCCCCATACCGCCCCTGCGCTGAGCGATGATGACGTAGCACCTGTTCGGGGGTTATCGCATCGGGGGAGCCACAGCGGCGGGGGTGAAACCCCCTTGAGCGTTTCGCCTGTGATTGAGCATTTCCCATGAAAATTGTAGTATTCAGATTTGATGCGGGAATTGTTATCACTCTCTTCATCTGGTATGATGAATGCCGCCGCCCCCGAAGGGGCGCCCCCGCGGCGGATGGATAACTATTCAAAAAACCTCCTGCCCGCCGTGCCTCGGAGAGGCCCTGAGGCGGGAGTCTTCGTATAGGGACGATTTTCATGGTTTGGGTGTGAACGTACAGGTTCATACCCGTTTCTCCAGAGTCGGACTTTTAGAGAATCATATCCAGAGTTTTACGCCGGCATTAACAACTATCCGGGAGCCGTTCATGTCCCGTGATATTTGTCAGAGGTATATATCTTAAAATAACAAGAAATTCAAATGGCGTAGTTACAATGGATAGGATGATCGGTCAGAACTACCAGAATACCGTGCACCAGACAGGGAGGACCGTTGATGAGCTGACCCGTCCTGGAGCGTTGTGCTGATGGAATACCGCCAACTCGCCGAAAAATCGCCAACCGGCATCCTGGTTGTCAGGAACGGAAATATCCTGTATGCCAACCCGGCATTTTCCGTTTTTTCCGGGTATAACGATACGGAAATTATCGGAAAATACCTCCTCTCCTTTGTTCATCCCCCGGATCATGAAGAATTGACAAGGTTTACGACACGCTGTGACAACTATGACCCCGGTTGCAGACCGGGGTGAGTTCCGGTTTGTCACAAAATCCGGAGAGATACGGGTAGCCTTACTCTTCTCCAAGCCGATCATGCACCATGATGAACCGGCAATCCTGATGAACCTGGTAGACATTTCTGAAAAACAGCGGTTCGAAGATAAGATCCAGCTCGACAACGAACGGCGCAGGGGGATTATCATAACCGTAGCCCATGAGTTGCGCACACCCCTCCAGCCAATCCTTGGTTACCTCAACTTACTTGTCCAGGACCCTGAGGGGTTCGGCATCATTGACGATACAAAAAAGATTCTCGAGCGTTGCCTGGTGAGCGTGGAACGGGAGCGCCAGATTATCAACCAGATGTTAGATCTCTCCGTACTCGAAAGTGGCAGGCTTCATCTGAGTTACTCGAAATTCCCCCTTTCAACGCTGGTCAGAAGTGTGCTGGATACAAACGGGTATTTCTCGAAAGCTGAAATAACCCTGGATATTCCTGATTCCCTGGTTATCACTGCTGATATGGACCGGCTCTTCGGGGTGTTTGACTCCCTTCTCTCAAATGCGATCAATTTCTCCCAGCCACCCCGTGAAATCACCATTTTTTACCGTTCGGGAATCGATGACAGATGTCACCACATTTCTGTCAGGGATAATGGATCCGGGATCTCCGAGAGTGCGTTTTTTTCAATTTTTGAGCCATTCCAACTCGCCGATGCAGCAAAACTGTCCCGCAGGTACGATCGTATCGGGCTCTCGCTCTCGATAACAAAAAAGATCATGCAGATGCATGGCGGGGATATCACGGTTGAGAGTACCCTGAATACCGGAAGCACGTTTACGCTTCACCTGCCAAAAGCGGAGCAGAACCTCCCCTGGTAATGCATATTCTCAACGGTCTTTCTGGCATCAATCTTGTTTTTATTCGCCGAAACCCGGGCATTATCTTTAAGACTGCCCCGTGCTAACCTTTAGCATAATAACAACCGGCAGGGTATCCTCATGCTCACAATCAGAGGTCTGACAAAACAAATCGGTGGCCTGAGTGCAGTCAGTGGTGTGGATCTCTCTGTCGGGGACAACGAGATCGTCGGGCTTGTTGGTCCAAACGGAGCGGGAAAAACCACGCTCCTCAACATGATCTCCGGGATCAGTGTCCCGACAAAGGGAACGATTACCTTCTTTGGCGAGGATATTACCGGGCTCAAGGCTCACCAGATCTGCAAAAAAGGGATAGCGAAAACATTCCAGATCGCTGAATCCTTTCCCGGACTTACGGCAATGGAATGCACCATGATCGGGGCATTGTTCGGCAACCACAAAAAGATCAGCATGGGTGAAGCGAGAATCTGAGGCTGCACAGATACTCGATTTTGTCAGTTTTCCTTCGGATAAACGGGATACCATCATCAAAAACTTAAATGTGGTTGAATTAAAAAAAGTGCAGCTCGCCCGGGCGCTTGCCTCAAAACCAAAACTGCTCCTGCTGGATGAGCTGACTACCGGGCTTAACCCGAAGGAGAGTAACGAAGCAGTGGAGCTCATCAAAAAAATCCGCGATAATGGCGTTTCCATCCTGATCATCGAACACGTTATGAGTGTCATCATGGGCGTGTCGAACCGGATTGTTGTGCTGGACCATGGGGAAAAGATAGCGGAAGGGCACCCGTATGAAGTGGTAAACAACCAGAAAGTGATCGATACCTACCTCGGAGACATGAATGCCTTCTGAAAATTCCACCCCCATGCTGTCAGTTTCCGGGCTGAATGTATTTCACGCAAATCTCCAGGTCGTCTGGGATCTCAGCCTTCATGTAAACAAGGGTGAACTGGTCACCCTTATCGGGCCAAACGGGGCCGGGAAGACCACAACCGTGGAAACGATTATAGGGCTCAACAAAAAGGCCACCGGATCCATTACCTTTCTTGGCGAAAATATTCTTGGGATGCACCCGTATGATCTCTTCGCTAAAGGTCTTGCGCTCGTGCCTGAAAAACGCGAGATCTTCCCAAAAATGCCGGTGGTTGAAAACCTCTTGCTCGGTGCACGGGATGATACCGACTATTCTGCCGCTCTTAAGCATGTCTATTCACTCTTTCCCATCCTGCAGGAGCGCGAGCAACAGATGGCAGGTACCTTAAGCGGAGGGGAACAGCAGATGCTGACCATTGGTCGTGCACTCATGTCCAATCCTAAGCTGCTCATCCTCGATGAACCCTCAACCGGGCTTTCCCCGCTCCTTGTTGGCCAGGTATTCAGGTCACTCGAGCAACTCGGGCGTGAAGGGATTACGGTATTACTTCTTGAGCAGAATGTCCGGCATGCCCTCAACATGTGCCACCGGGGCTATGTTCTTGAAAACGGGAGAATAATAAAAGAGGGAAAGGCAAAAGAGCTCATGCACGACCCGCATATCCAGAAAGCCTATCTGGGATTTTAAAAAACACCCTGTGGATTGTTGTCTTTTTAAAAAAAAGCGCTCTTAAAAGGTTTTTTCATTATTCCTGCACAACAGCCGGGTCAGGTTTTGGTTTTTTATAATGCTTCCACCTTTTTTGAACCTGGTTGGGAAGATCCACGAGTCCTTTTGGCAGGAATATTATCACCAGGATCAGGAGCACCCCGACAATGATGTAACGGCCGAACGTAAGCCCGGCCATTTTCAGCCCTTCCCAGATAATGGTGAGGACAACGGTACCGATAATCGGTCCGGCAAGGGTGCACAGGCCACCCAATATGACATACGTCACCGGCCAGAACGAGAGATCGGTCCCGAATATTTCCGGCGTGATGTACCCGATGTGTGCGATCTCGAGTGCCCCGGCAACACCGGCGAGATAGGCGCTTAACCCAAAGGCAAGGAGACGGTAACGCACGGGATCAACACCTGCTGCACGAGCCTCGATCTCGTTTTCACGGATTGCAGCAAATGCAAGACCTATCCGGGATCTCAGGATATACCAGATAAACACGATTGATGCAATGGTGATCAGCAGGATCGAGTAATATTCTATCAGCTGGTAACCGGGTATGTCCGGGCTCACGAGGCGGGGAGATGCAATCCCGTCCCAGCCACCGGTAAGTGGGGTAAGGATACTCACCGCAATTGTCTGGACAATGATTGCAAACCCGAACGTGACCATGGCAAGGAACCATTCCTTGAGCCGGACACAGGTAAGCCCAATCAGGATCCCTATAAATGCTGCCACAGCAGCACCAAGGAAGATCGTAATGTAGGGAGTAAGGCCGCTTTTTGTCGCTATAAGGGTGGAAGCATATGCCCCGATTCCAAGGAATGCAGCATGGCCCAGTGATCCCTGGCCGGAATAGGCAAGCAGGTTCCATGCTGAAGCAAAGATGATAAAGATCAGCATCAGGCAGAGGTGAAATCCCTCGCTGCCTTTAATGGCGACCCGGCTCCAAATTGAGGGTACCGTGGACAGCATGACGTGCCCCATCTGTAAACGGACGGTCGAGCGCGACCCGAACAACCGGCAAGACCGATTTGTTTGTCCCTGTGGGTGGTCTTCGTGGCCAACCCGTGTGGAAATGCTTCAGGAATTTTTGAAACGCGAAGCGGAGCAGAACCGACAATGATAAACATGGACCCGTCTCGCACACTGCTCGGCTATCTCCTCAGACACGGGGAGCTAAAACGAGAGGATATTTGGGATGGATGGGGGTCATACGACCTGTCTCAAGAAGGCGTCGAATCCGCCGAAAAAGCAGCTCAATGGCTTTCGTTCGAGCGCATCGGTCGCGTGATTTGTTCCGACGTGCCCCGGGCA
>CAWDZO010000025.1:0-9127 GCA_963806845.1 uncultured Methanoregulaceae archaeon | reverse complement strand
TTATTGAGCGGAGTGATTTTTCAGCAAGCTCTTTTTGCTGAACAAGCAGTTCAAGAGTGCATTCCAGAGAGGTACAGTGAATTTTTTCTTCATCAAGTTCACCCTGAACAGTATCAAGACTCGTTTTTGTGGTATCAGCCTCATTTGATAGTTCTGATATCTGTTGTCTGAGCGTTTCGATTTCAGAACAATACGACGTCTCGGTATCCTTTTTTTCCTGGATTAGTGTGCGGATATTAGCGTCATACGTGGTAAGGAGGGCTTTATGATGATCGAGTTTCTCTTCAAGCTGATCGATCTCATCAGTCTTTTGTGCAAGTAATTTTTTCTTTTCCTCGACTTCATGGGTTAAGCTCGATATTTTTTGTTCTTTCTGCTGGAGAGTTGCTTTTGTAGTATCGATGACACGCGTCTGCTCGGTGACACAGTCTTCAAGATGTATTGCAGATTCAGAAAGCGTCTGGAGTTCTGTTTTTATATGCGACAATTCCACTGATTTGTTGACCGCAATTTCAAATGACGACAGGAGAAATTCAAGGAGTTTCCGGCGATTGGCAGCAACAACATAGATCCGGTCATCGTGGCTGATCTTGAATTGTGTCTTGATCTGATCGGGAGTCTGCCGCTCAACAGGTGTGCCGAGCATGCTTTCAATAATTGAAAGACTATAAGAAAGATCAAAAGGATGCGGTATGAAGTTATCGGCGTTACAATCCAGGACATGTAACAGGTCTGTGAGCGTTGATGCACTGGTAAGGATAAGGACCGGGATAACCCAGAAGTCATCATCAGCCTTTATCTGACGGCAGACCTCAAATCCCTCCTCGTCCAATGTCGTGGTGTCACAGATAAGGAGGTTCGGTTTTCCTGTTCTGATCGTCTCGAGAAGGTATGTGCCATCGGTAAAGAGGGTAACCCTATATCCCTTTTTCTCCAGGTGCTCAGTAAACAGCGGGACTACTGTTTCATTTACGCTTAAAACGAAAATATCAATGATACTTTCGTTTCCATCTGATGGTGGGTCATTCATCGCAATCTCTCTTACTCGATTAAAAACTCAATAAATTATATACCTGTATATATGATCTTGTATACTCAATTATAGCGCTTCTGGTCAAAGAGACCCTCCGGTCCTTTACGGTAAATAAAAAACAGCACTTTTTCGATCTGGTTACGTGTCAATTACCTGGTATGTTTTAAAATGGTATCATTAAAAAAAAAGATTATCAGAAGTCGAAAAATGCTCCTGAAAATTATTCATAACTCCCCCGGGAGATTTTTCCCCTGCCACCAGGACATCTCCCCTGTTTGTGATTATTCTGATTCACCTGATCTCTGCACTCCAACTGAATTTTATCCCAATGAGCGCGAAGTGTTCGTCCAACCCCCTGAGTGACCCCCTGGTATTATTCTCTTTTTGAGGATTCTTCCGGATCCAAACTATCAGTCATAAATAAAATCGATAGAGTCAATGAAGCAGGCTGAAAAAAAGTTCGTTTGGCTCTTGAAATGTTGTTGCTATGATATGAAATACGAAGCACTGGTGTAATGAATGAGGTGACAATGCATATCCCCCCATACCGCCCCTGCGCTTAGCGATGATGACGCATTACCAGTTCGGGGTCTGTCGAATTTTTGGGGGAGCCATAACGGGGGGGTGAAACCCCATAAGCGTTGACCTGTAATTGAGCATTTCTCCAGAGCCGTTCGTTTATTCGTTTAAAAAAGTATACCGGATAGCGATATCATTACACCAGGGGACTTGGCTGCTTGTCACCGAGAGCCGGGAGCCGTGTGGGTTTGACCAGGACCGGCTCATCAGACTGACGGATTTTTTCAAGCACCAGTAACTTCCCTTTTTGCGTCATCGCAAATATCGGAACAGAGATGCCAGCCTGGAGGAGAGCTCCGGCACCGGCGATTTCCCGGATAGTCTTTGATGCACAGGAAGTCACCAGATCGGAGGTTGAAACGAGTGATTCCGCTTCATCCTGAGAGAGCCCGGTCACATGGACTGCAAAGATCAGGGTATCAGGATGGATCATTCGGATAATTTCTGCTGTTTCCGGCTTTGCAACCGTGACTGCGATAGTTCGATACCCTTCCCCATAGGCGAGTGCAACACCGGCCACCTGATCGATTGTTGCATGTTCACGGTCAAGCACTATTCCCCCGCCCTGCTCAATCCGGTCCATGACTGATTTGTGGGGGGATGTTTTTACCAGCCCGGACATCCTGCCCCCGATACCCTGCGCCATTGCGGGTTTTGTGACTATGACTGTTCCGGCACCATCACATGCAAGTACCGCAGCATCGATCAAGCCTGCATGAAGACCAAAACTTAACAATTCCGATGCGCCAAACCCGACAAATTCACGGGTATCAAGTACCTCCCGGTTTTCAGTACACATACCAAATGCTTTTATCCGGTACTCGATGTTCATCTTGATGGCATCTTTTGTAATCGCAGGAATCGGGTACGCGAACCGTTTTGCAAGGGGACAATCGCTGATGAGTGCCTCACCAACTTCGACCACCCTGCCATTCTTTATGACAATGCGACTCCGGCCAATCGCCTCGATAATATGTTCGTCATCTCCTTGTGCCATAGGAATTCACCTACACCAAATGATAAAAAAGGTGTTTGTTGTTCAGGCTTAAGGAACATTTGCCAGACCAAAAAAATGGTATTTCCAAACAGATATGACACAACAATGACGATAAATGTACATGGATGAGATATCGCGATACCGGGAGATTGATCTGGTCCGGGGTATTGCCATCCTCATGATGATTCTTTTTCATACCGTTTTTGATCTCTATTTTTTCCGGATTTTTCCGATTGATATCTATTCAGGATTCTGGCGGTATTTTGCCCTTGCGACAGCATCGCTGTTTCTCCTGATTGTCGGAATCTCACTCACGATCAGCCGGGCACGGGCGGCATCAACAAAATCCGGCTATCAGCTGGCACTAAAATTCGTGTACCGTGGAGCCGGCATCTTTATTCTCGGGCTTCTTGTCACGTTTTGCACCTGGTTATTCCTTAAGGAAGGCTTCATTGTTTTTGGCATCCTGCACCTTATCGGCATTTCTGTAATAATCTCGCCACTCTTTTTCCGGTTTAAAAAATGGAATATTGTAATGGGTTTACTTTGTATAGTAATCGGCTTCTTCTTCACAACCCGTACCGGACCGATCTGGCTTCTTCCCCTTGGTATTCACCCTGCAACGTTCTTTTCAGTGGATTACGAACCGATCTTCCCCTGGTTCGGGGTTGTATTGATCGGCATGGGACTCGGGGAGTATCTGTACCCGGAGGGTGTGCGAAGTTTCACCCTTCCTCAGATCCCGGAAATTGTTGTCAGACCATTTGCATTTTTGGGACGGCATTCCCTCATTATTTACCTGGTGCACCAGCCGATTATCATTCTCATTATTGCAGCGGTAACCGGTACAAAAATTCTGTGAATGGTTTTCATGATGCCGGAAGGATTAGTGGAAGAACAACAAGTTCCCGTCAGCCAGCGGTTTCCCGGATAATGAATTATCTCCATCCGGGTCCGATACAGGCTCTGATCGCAGCCAGATCTCGGTCAATTGGTTTGTTGTTGATGAAGATTTCTGAGAATTTTTTATAAAAAGGTGAAAAAAAGGCTCTGGAGAAACGGGCATGAACTCATACGTTCACACCCGAACCATGAAAACGGACATGATTCCCCTTTGGAGACAATCATACAGGATGAAAAAGTGATTGCATTTTCCTGTTAAATCCTGTTATATACGATGCACCCCCGCATCAGGGCTTCTCTAGTACGGCTGGGATGGAGTTTTTTTAGATTGTCACTGATCCGACACGCGGGAACGCACCTTCGGGGGCGGCGGCATTCATCGCACCAGATGAACAGAGTGCTAACAACTCCTGCATTAAAAACTGAATACTACGATTTTCATTGGAAATGTTTTTATTTAAAATCTGAACGCTCAAAAGGAGTTTCAACCCCGCCGCTTCGGCTCCCCCCAAAATGCGATAACTCCCGGAACAGGTAATACGGCACCATCGCAAGCGCAGGGGCGGTCAGGGGGGACAGGCACTGTCCCCTCCTTTATCTTACCAGTGCTTTGTATTTCATATCAGAGAAAATGGAATTACCAGGAAAGATCCACGGTTATTCATCCTGTTTGCCTGAGTCCGTGACTCATGTCTGTTTCTCCCGAGCCTCAAAAAAATTTATTACACCAAATGGTCCCGATCAGGGTAATGAGAGATCGGACAGAATTATCAGATTCCAATCCCAATAAAAATACTGTTTCCATGATCCTCCCCATCTTCACCCTCACGCTTGAACCATCAAACCCACTTCATTTTTCTCTCGACGAGCTTCGCTCCTTTTTTCATAAAAAATCAGCAGAGTACACCCACACTCCACAAGGATTCCCCCACCGCATTTATCCACCGCTATCCGGTCGTGCAGTGTAAACAGATCAAAAGCATGCTCATGGTGATCGGTATCAGCCAGGGCGCAGATCTCCTGCAGGAGATTTCTGTTGGCAGGAAGGAGTTAGGGACAGGAGAGAACACCTGCGCTATATCCGGGCGGGATCAGGAGATCAGGAATGAAGAGTTCACCATCTCAGACAAAATCCACACCTATGAATTCCTGACCCCCTGGCTTGCGCTGAACCAGCAGAATGCAAAAAAATTCTATGATCTGAAGGGAAAGCCGGAGCGGGATGCTTTCATGCAGAAAATCCTTACCGGCCACCTCAGCACGCTCGCCAAATCCATTGACTATGATCTGCCTGCACCACTTACGTGCTAGAGCAGGGTGCGGTTCAAACGAGAACGGATTCAGCGTGAAAATGTCATGGTGTTCCTCGGAACGTTTGGAACAAATCTCCATATACCTGATTACCTGGGAATCGGGCAGTCGGTTTCATCAGGATTCGGGACGATACGGCGTAGAGATCCTTCAGGATACTGACCACCGATGAATGGATAATAAAATTTACCGGGAACAATAATTCCTACGATCACGTTTCAGTCTGTCAACAGGAAAAATAAAAAGCCCGATATGCAATAAACGCAAAACGGGTACTCCGGATTTCTTACGCATGCTCTGGATTCTCTTAGCGCTCCTTGGAGCCGTCACCAACGCCAGTTATTTCATCATTATCAAGCGGTACATCACGACGCTGGATCCAAAGGTCCTGACCGGGATTGGATTTACCTGCGGCGGGTCTCCTGTTATTTGCCTTTTCCGCAATCCGAGGATTTCCGGTCATCGGTCAGGATTTTTACTCAGCGGTTGCAATTACCGCAGTCCTGAATATTATCAGCCTCTCCCTGATCTTTAAAGCCCTTTCCTCCATCAGATCTCTCGCTGTCCATTCCCATGCTCTCGTTCACACCAATAATATTGATCGGTACTTCCTATCTTCTCTTAAACGAGGTCCCCTCACTGTCAGGGGTTGCAGGGATCTGTATCATCGTGATCGGATCCTATGTGCTGAACATTTCTGCGGAGGATAAACATTTCCTTGACCCGATAAAATCGATGCTGCGAAACCGGGGGAGCTGGTATATGCTTATTGTTGCTTTCCTGTTTGCCGTGTCGATCAATTTTGATAAAATTGCGCTGATCAATTCAGACCCTTTCTTTGGCATGGCGCTGACTGTTCTTGCAATCGGGATGGCATTTGTGCTCATGTTTACCTGTTCCCTCATCTCATGCCGGATCTCATCCCTGCAGAAACCCGTTGATACTACATATCCAGAACCCGTATCAGGGTCTCCTGCATTCCTGCACAGAAAGTATCTTGCTCTTGCAGTTCTTATTGGCGCATTCGTGGCCATAGAGGCTGCATCCATTAACGTTGCATACACATTGCAGATCGTACCCTATGTCATTGCAATAAAACGCTTGAGTATCATCTTCGTGGTCCTCTATGGCACCCTGGTATTTTCCGAGAATGAGACGGTTAAAAGGCTGATGGGTGCTGCACTGATGGTCGCAGGTGCAATTATTATCGTGCTGTTTGCGTGACGGGATTTTTATTGAAGAAAGAGCGGGACATCCGCTGACTCCCTGACATCAAACAGACCCCGGTCGGTGATCCTCAACGACGGAATCACGGTCAAGGCAAGGAACGAGAGGTACATGAAGGGATCATTGATGCTGCCCATACACTCAGTGACCGTATGAAGATCCTTTAAACGCTTTACCACTTCAGGATAGGGCAGCGTTGACATCAACCCACCGCAATCGAGCGGCAGGATTGTTGATGTTTCTCCTACAACAGCAACCATCGCACCCCGTGAAGCGGATAACTTCTTCAATCGCCCGGTGGATTTCTGCATCGCTCGTCCCAACGGCGATGATGTTATGTGCATCGTGGGAAATACTGGATGCAATCGCCCCCCGCTTCAGCGAGAAACCATGGACAAGTCCGATGAGCGCATTCTTTGTCCCGGTACCGGTTGCAGACAACCACCTTCAGGATATCACGATTTAAATCGGGGATATCCTGCGCTGTCAATGGTATATCGCAGGGAATCAGTGATGATCTGATGGGGTACAAGCCCGATTACACGGGCTTCTCCAGCTGCCCGTGATCCGTATTTCATCAGCAGAAGGTATCCTGCAGGTGAAAGGTGAGGAGGGCTGGTGGGGGGTAAAGACAGGGATGCGATAACCTCTTTTCCCAGCACAAAAACTTTTTTTACGATAAACTGGTGCAGATCATCAACCACACAGAAATCTGCCCGCCTGCCCGGGGTAAGTGCTCCGCGATCGGACAGTCCGAACCTTTCTGCAGCAGAGAGTGTTGCCATCCGCAGGGCAAGTTCTGGTTCAAGCCCGCATTCGACAGCCCGCCGCACGCACCGGTCAATATGTCCTTTCTCATAAAGTAATATCCGCATGGCAGTCGTCTGTGGCAAAACAGACACCGTGCTACATGTTCTGAGGTTCACCAGACCGATAAGATCGGCAATATTGCGCTCGGTTGAACCTTCACGGATGAATATATACATCCCGCGCCGGAGTTTCTCTTCTGCCTCATCCCGCCGGGTGCATTCATGATCACTTTGTATACCGGCAAGGATGTACGCGTTGAGATCATTTCCCCTGAGCAGGGGGGCGTGACCATCCCGGATAGAAAAAATCCGGAGTTTTTCTCCAATAGCAGGATCTGCAGCAAGGACCCCGGGAACGTTCATCATCTCACCAAGCCCCAGAATACCATCACACCCGATATACTGCTCAAGATCCCGGGCATCCAGTGTCGCACCTCCCGTGTCCATCAGGGGTCGCAGGGACACAGGAGGGAAGAAGGTACTGGATATCAATACCAGCACCTTCCCGTTCGGCAAGCATGAAATCAATTCCCCGGACACCGGCAACGTTAGCAATTTCATGCGGGTCTGCGATAACCGTGGTCGTGCCGTGAAGGGCAACAAGACGGGCATACTCACGGGGTACAAGGAGTGAGCTTTCGATGTGGACGTGAGCATCGATCAAACCGGGAATAATATACGAACCCGAAAGATCATATTCTGTTTTTCCGGTGTAGGTACCGATACCAAGTACCAGCCCGTTTTTGATTGCGAGATCGCCCCGCTCCCAATCACTGATAAACGGGTTGAATACCAGCGCGTTTTTAAATACAGCATCCGCGGGTGTGAAACCGCGTGCTGCATCAAGTAAATCTTTTGAAAATGTTTCCATCAATCACACTACAATGTCCCGGATAACAGCGGTTTTTCGCTCACCGTCCTGAATAAGATAGATATTGAGTTTGTAGTTTCCGGGTTTGAGCGTAAGAGGGATAAAGACGTTGTTGTCGCCATTATTAAGTCTGACCGGATGCATGACAAAAGACTGTTCCTGCTGCGACAGGCCGGTCACCTGATATATCGTAACCTGCACAAACGCATTGGTGGGTTGACCGGGATTGCTGATGGTTGCTGCAATACCGCCGTTTGTGTAGCTCGACTTCCCCGATGCTGCTCGAAACGCAACCGCAAACAACCGAAAAAAGAACCAGGAGTGCCAGCCCGGCTAGAGATTATCTGCAAAGGTGCGGACATTGATCTGATGTAAATTTTTTGGGACTTAATACTTTGGAACACGTTTTTCTTGCCATGCAATAAACGGAAACATCCGTGAAAACCTGGGGAATCTGGTTCATATGCTGCATGAAAAGATGAAGCACCTGCTCAATTGCAGTCAAGAGTCTCCAGTCTTTCTAAAGAAACCTACAGTTTTTCGATAGTAACTCGTACACGGTCCCCGGCTTTTACTGCATGACCTTTGGGAATATCAATGTTAAACCACAGAGCATTCGGATTGTCCTGTGTCGGGTCCTGGGACATCAGGCAATCCTTGTAGTCATTAATATCGGCAACGAATTCTACCTCAGATTCAAACTCAAGAAGTTTTGCCATAATAAAAGGAGAAATGAATGGGCGGTGTTTTAAATCGCCCGTGGCGTGACCATCCACGTCGTACTGTTCGAATCAGCTCCAGCGGATAATGTCGAGTTCCTTGCAGATATCAGCAAGAATCGCCATATTTGTTCCTACCTCTTTTGGGGATAACCCGAGTTCTTTTGCAATATATTTTGATTTGAAGTAGTGTTTCCCTTTGGTTATGCCCGAGCTAAGGTACTGAACAATTTTGTGCTGGGTCTCGTTGTACGTCTCGCGTATTTTTTTTGTTGTCTGCATGTCATGCCTCAGCATTTAAAACTCATATAGAACAAATTGTATATATAATTATCTGATGGTTCTGGTTAAAGAATCGGACGTTTTTATTTCACTGCACAAATAATCTGACCAGAAAAAACATATCTGGCACGCAAATTGAGTTGATTATCGTGGACCTGTATTAATGCGCAGTCCTGACATTTTTAGCCAGTATTTATTGATTTTTTTAAAAAAATGGTATTTTTTCATTTTTGCACCTGAGCATCAGCGATTTTACTGATGAGCGCTTCAAGAACCACACCGCGCATCCCCTCAACGAATTTGATGCTTCCAACCACAAGGTGTCCGCCACCGCTGATACCACCCCCGGGTATCTCGTTTCTGAGTTCCCGTACCATCCTGGGGATATACATAGAG
>CAWDZO010000024.1:0-49350 GCA_963806845.1 uncultured Methanoregulaceae archaeon | reverse complement strand
GTGCGATCATTTTCGAAAGCACATCAGCAAGCTGCGCATCATAGTAGATCGGTCGTTTGTCTGCATCGACCACCTGCATACCAAAGGTAACCGGGCCAGTCACCTGGCATTTCAGTACCTTCGCACGCTGAAATGGAATGGGTCACCATTTCGATGAAACCCGAGGCATATTCCTTACGGAGACGCATAGGGAGCATAATTGCCCTCAACATAATCCATGTATACCTTTTCCATGGCTTCAGTCTGGTCAGAAGTACTGTCAAAGAGAAGCCGGTCGATCCCTATTATCCTTCCTGGTAACTGCTCGGAATCATTAAAGACAATACTTTCCAGTTGTCCCCGGTCCAGGGAGCGTGGGCATATACGGAAACTCGGGGAATATATCCAGAACATCATTGCATGCTGACACAGGATCCGTATGAGGAAGTGCACCAACACCCGTTGCCAGAGAATGGGGAGAGGGGATCATCTTTGCCATGGGATCAACCTTTCCTGAGCTGGCAGGTTTCTATGAGTTTCTGGACCCTCGGGAACAGCGTGAAATCCGTGTGCGGCAGGAATGTGCTCGATGTATACTCATCCATAAATGAAGGTTCTGCATTGAGTTCGATGTATGCGATCCGGTAGGCAATAACATCGAGGGTTTTTCGTTCCCTCCGGTTAATAAGCGCAAGATTTGCACCCGTCACTGCCCCATTTCCGATATTTTTTATCCGATCTGCATCTATCTCCGGGATCAACCCGATAATTGTCGCATTTTTCTTGTCCAGATAATTGCCAAATGCACCGGCAACATAGATAGTAGCGATGTCGTGCCGGGTCACCCCAGCCTGTTTCATCAGCGTTACACAGGCAGCATGAATCGAGGCCTTGCTCATAATCAGGTTCTTGATATCATTTTCCGTGATCACGATATCTTTCCCGATATCGGTCTCACTTGCCCAGACTACAACATACTCCGGGAAGTGAGGGCCTGTGCGAACTCTTTTGTTTTCTATGCTGGTATTTATCCGTCCGTTCGGTCAATGACACATGCTGAAAAAAGTTCTGCAAGCAGGTCAATTAATCCGGATCCGGTGATGCCCCGTGGTTTGATATTGTTGATTGTGCTGAAGATGGGATCGAGGGTCATGGGATCGACTGTAATCTTTTCTATCGCACCGGGATTTGCCCGCATGCCGAAGAGCACTTCTCCTCCTTCCAGTGCGGGTCCGGCAGCACCGGCACAGGAAAACATCCATTCTTTGTTTCCGAGGACAATTTCGAAGTTGGTACCGATATCGATCAAAAGTGAGATCTCTTCGCGTTCACTGCATACCGCAGGAAAGGATGTCAGCGATAATATCACCCCCGATAAAATCGCTGACGGCCGGAAAGACAAAGAGTCCGCTATTCTGATTACTGGCAATACCAATCCTTGCTGCCGCGACCGACAGTGCCCGCTGGACCACCGGAACATAGGGTTCTGCGATGATATACGCCGGATCAATCCCGAGCAGCATATGCGTCATCACCGTATTACCTGCAACCACCACTTCGTAAATATCCTCGCGGTCGATACCTGCAGTATCTGAAGCAGAGGTCAGTGCTGCATTGATGCTCTCTGCAGCGAGTGCCTGGAGTTTTGATAAGCCCGTTTTTCCGGGCAAAATTCACGCGTGCGAGAATATCTTCACCACAACTGATCTGCCGGTTGTAGTTCGAGGCAACAGCAACTACCCTGCCGTTGACCAGATCCCAGAGATAGACAACAACCGTGGTAGAACCGAGATCTACTGCGGCACCATAGATGCGTTTTGATGTGTCATTCTCCTGGAGATCGATAAGACGATAACCGCCCGGGACAAGGGCAATTGTCCCGGTAACTTTCCAGTCACTGTGACGAAGAAGCGTGGGAATTTCACGCATGACTTCCAGCGGGACATAGATCTTTTCCGCAACAGGCCCGCCACTCTTCTGGATACCCCATAACAAGCCGGGTCAGATCCGGTGATGGATCGGTGAGCGTTGGGGGCTGGAGTTCGACATAATATTTCCTGACAGATGGATGAAACTCAATCTCGGTATCCCTGACCTTCAACCAGAATTTTTTGTTCCTGGATAAGGGTGCTTTCGGGAACCAGCACCTGCAAATCGCCCTGCACCAGTCGTCTCACAGGCAAGACAGGCACCTTTTGTCAGTTCATCCTCGGTAAAAAACTGCGAATATTTCTGCCGGTCAAATTCTGTTTTTCCCGATCTGTACATAGACAACACACTTACCGCATTTACCCTGTCCGCCGCAGACAACATTGATATTCAGTCCTGCTCTCTGGGCAGCATCAAGGATGGTGCTGCCACGTGCAACGTCAATTTTGCGATAACTCGGAAGAAATGTTACCGTGCGCATGATAATCTGTCCTTACCACTACCATTGGTAAGAGAGATAAGAAATATACTACGGTGATCATCCCTGATCGTTTTCTGGAATTAGGATGCAAATGACACGACTGAAATTTATTACCCTGGATTTTCAGGATTCGTTGGCTTCTTCCACTCCTCATGCAGGTATTCTCCAATTTCTGCTGCATCGCGGGGTCCGACCATCACCTTCCAGCCGGTTGCTTCTTCAATCCTGCCTGATAGCGGTGCGGAATAGCCCGGGATAATCAGCGTTTTGTGAGATACTTCCTTTTCTACTTCAAATTTCTTTATCGAATCACGCACCAGTGTTTCATTCAGTTTTCCTGCAGCTACCGCGGTCAGGACTGAGAGCCCTTCCGTGTCGACAATCAGCATAAAACAGGGAATGCGGGTGGACTCCAGGTAACCCTGGAGGGTAAAAAATGTCAGGGAGAAGTTCACCGTCATGAGTACCGGGGCATCTTTTCCCGGGGTTCCGACACGGTACAGGCCGGGATTCATCTGGATCGGTTTCTGGGGATCCGTGTAAATATTCTGGCGAAGGGTGAGTGCAGCTTTTGCAGATGCAGGAGAAAGTGGCGGTGTAATAATTACCGATGCATATTTTACAATGCCCAGGGCGATTTCTGCATCCTGCAGAGGAGGATGCGTGGCATCAATAAAAACCGGATAGCCCAGATCCGGAACTGCACGCGTGATTGCAAGCTGCCGAATGGCGGTTGAAGTAATAATAAAATCACCAGGGGATTGCGGGCAAAGATCCATGACCAGTTTCTTTACGCCTTCACCAAGACAGTTTTTTACAAGACCGGTGAGGTTCATCCAGTCCATGAGCCTTAATGACAAGGGGACAACTATGTTTTTTTGCGAGTGCACACATTTCCCTGAAATTTTCATTCGTTGCTGCGTGAATCAGGGGCTGATAGCTGCCGACCTGAATAAGTGCTGCATTAAACGCTTCGATGTCCTCGAGCCATCAGGACGAGGGGGAGATCTGCAGATTCCTCGACTATTGCAACAGCTCGTGCAAATACATCTGGCGAACCGCTGGTATTTTCAATTGCAATACCATTAAACCGCAGATCGGTGCCAATACGGGTGAATGATTCGTCCCTGACCCTGACGGTTACAGAAGTGATCTCTTCAGGTGCCCAGGTATCTGATACCTTGAAGAGAATTCCCGGGGGATGATAGAACGTCTTGTCATGGCGGTAAAGAACAAATTCCTCGCCAACGGCAAACGACCGTTCCCCCACACCAACTTTTACCAGCCGTATGGGGGGTCGCGTTGTTGCACCCAGCACAGACTTTGCCTGTTCGTCAAGATACGGGCAGAGATCCACATCCGCTTTTCCGCTGGCGAGTTTCATCGCAAACGTCAGGCAGGTGGGATCACCGCATTCCTTGCAGTTCTTTTTAGGCAGGAGTTTGTAGACATCAAGTGCCTTGAGTGCCATGATTATTTCACCTCCGAAAAAACCGCACCGCTTCTCATGCCGGTAAACGCTTTTTTCAGCAAACCGACCGTCTTTGGATGACGTACACAGATAATCTCGGCACCGGCAACGGCAGCGGCAATCCCGGTATAAAATTCCCACTGGACTGCCATCTCATCCTGCAGGGCAGGTTCAGCTTCCCTGACTTCTTTTATTGTCAGCGAATCGATAGCAGAACAGATTACCGGCATGGCAAGATCGGTATCACCTTTCAGTGCAGAAAACCGGATCCGTTCCATGGCTGAATAGGAATACTCAAACCCATAACCGAGTGCACCGGTGTAGGGATCGATCATGATATGATCGCGTTGCACACCGATCTCCCGCAACAGGATATTGAGTTGTTTTGCAAGATTGACATCAATGGGAGACTGGGCAATGAGTGAGTGATTATAGGCAAGAGCTGCTGCAGCAATGCTCCGGTACCTTCCTGCCTCTGCGGTTCCAAGGAGAAGTCTTTCTCCCTGGGCAGTCTCACCACACTTCAGATAAACCTCGCTGTCAATCTTTGGCTCATTGCTGCCTTCAATGATCAACGGGAGACCGGTCGCTGAAAGCACGGCTTCCACAGTTTTTCCCACAGAGGATATATCAGAAAAATTCCGCTGCCGTGTGCTGGTCAGGTACAGGCGAACCAGATCCGCCTTGTAGACCGTTTCAGCCGTTTTTGCCCATTCATGCACATTGTGTACCAGATCACCACAGTAACTTTTGACAATCGGCGACCAGTATTCCGGGTTATCGCAGATCTCCAATGCGACAAGCGGTGAAGGGGATGACGGGTTCCCGTCAAGGAACGGGAAGTGTGGTTCCGCCACCTATGCGATAGGAGATATTTCTTGTCCCCCCTTCTGCCCTGGTTGCTCCAAGAATTACCTGACCGATAGCACCAGTCCAGCCAAAATTAAGATCATATCCCATACAATCTCCTCACACCAGCGGTTTCATGGTCAGCGCCGGATGTTTTATGCGTTCAAGACAGGAGATCAGGTCTTCAATCGATGTTGCACTAGTCTCATCAGCAATCTTATCAAAGAGATCCGATTTGTTCTGGTCAGCAAGTTTTTTTATCAGCCGGGTTTTCAGCTCCTCTTTGAGCTGGGAGGGCATCCAGACAAGACGCTCGATGCCCCCTTCTCCCTGTAAGAACCGGTCAGACAGAATATAGTTTTTTGAGATACCGGCAAATCCCGGTGTCTGTGCCCCCCCGCCAATAGTACCGGCAAGTGTGGAGAACGTCATTCCCGAAGGGGTAATACCTTTGAATTCACGGTTCACAACCATGATCCCGTTCACCTCCGGAAGCATAAGGGCGATGCATTCAAAACACCCACAACAGGTCATCGGGTATTCCATCACGCTGTAAAGAGAGCACCGGTCTATCTCTCCATGACTTGCCTTTTTAACAAATCTGTTAACACCGTCAAATTCGCCGTTCAGGGAATTGATAGCCGCTCCTTTTTCAATCGGCTGATTGGCACCGGAAGGCGCTATCTCGTACGCAATTTTTCCGTCAAGCCAGCTGATAGCCCCGCAGAGGGCGGGATGTTCGGGGGTTATGACACAGACATGGTTGGGAGCAAAGGTCTGGCAGAGCGTGCAGGAATAATACGTGTTCACATCTGAATCCCGCATGCCTTTGATACGTGCATCCCGATCTTCGTATACCTTCTCTGCATCTTTTTTTGCTGCCAGCACCTTCGCTTCATCGGTGATAAGCGTGACCGAAACAGCATCGAGCAGATTGGGAAAGTCCATGCGGAACTTGCTTGCCAATAACTTCCCGATATGTTCAATCTTCACCCCTTTTGCCACAACCTCTTTTGAGATCCTCACCCAGATGATATCCCGCTGGGCAACATGCCAGGACCCTTCCCCGTAATTGACGAAGTTATGGATCCTTCTCTCGAGGACTGGCTCATAATCTTTTTTCATCATCTTCCCGGCGACCTCGATGATGATTGCAAGCGGGTATGCACCACCCTCCTTCATCGCATCTATTTCAGGTCCGATAACGGTTACCTGCCCGTCAGTGACCTGATCTGAGGACCGCATGTGTAAAAGTTCAAACGCAGGAGATCTCCCTCCGCCAAACTCAACATACATCTCTTCTTTTCTTATGCTCTTTCCCTCAAATGCAGGTGAACACCCCATCGGGATGGGAATAGCGGTGACATTCACCCGTATTCCTTTTTGCTCCATGCCCCGGCGGACTACCTCTTCGGGAATCGTCGGGATCCATTCCCCGCCCTGATAGTTCCCCAGTGAAAGGATAGGAAAACCAAGGACTCTCATCCCGTCGATCAATGCAATTTCCTGGTCAGAAAGCCCGGGAAATACAATCACAATCGCTTTTGCCCGTTCTGCTGCATAGGCTAAGAGACGGTGAATATCCCCCGGAGTAACACCGCCAAACATCATTGCAACCCGCGCAATGATATCGACAAAATGAACCCCATACGTTGGTGTCGGGCCAAGAGGAATAAGACGGTATTCCAGCCCAAGCTTCACACCTGCACCGGGAAAGTGACGGATATGATATCTCCGGCAAGGAACGTGAGCATGTACTTTTCCTGCAATTCGCGGCAGATCGCAGCAGCACTGTCTGCACCGGAAGGGGTGCCGACAACCAGTGCAAGCCCAAGAATACTGCCATCAACAAGGGAGTACCCGAGTTTCCTGATTATGGTATCATCGATAAAACCAGTATAGGGAGCAGGTTCCTTACCTTTGGCTGCGGTAATTTCCGCAAGACAGCATTCCGAAGCAACGAGGGGGTTACTGCTGGTCCTGGCAAATACGTCAAGTGCTGATTTCCTGTCATGAACCGCTATGCCGGTCAGGGCAAATGAGATGGGGAGGTGATACGCGGTTTCGTCATAAGAAAGTGCGTGTTGGATAGTGGTGATCATGGTTTTTAAATGATCTTCACCTTTTTTTTTCGCTGTTTCCACGTCGGTCATCTGGTTATTCCCTCTGATCATGGGTTGCTTGGAAGAATAGATATAGTTTCGTCAAGGGGTAAGTCCGCACAAATTTCTCTCTGAAGGGTAATTCATCGGCAATCTGGTGACAAAAATATTCATCCTCATTAAAGATATTCTGTTTACCAAGAGTCCTGATAGTGAATATTTTGCGCGTGAATAACCATTTTTTACTCCAATGTCATGGCCTGGTATTCATAGGCATCATTCGACCAGTACTCGTATTGTCTGACCGTAGCGCAGCAGACAATAAAATAATAATGTTTGTTGAATTTTTCAGGTAATTTATCCTTTAATGATTGAAAACAAGAGACCTCCTGTATTTTTTTGATTTCTACCGTAATGTATATCGGAACTCCCCTCCAAAAGTAAAAGCACATCCGGTGGATATCTTTGAAGAAATTCTCTTTTATCGCCCATATGCCAAATACTCCGGGATCGCTTCACCGGGCTGCTGAGATTATCAAAAAATATGAAGGTAATATTAATCGAATTCAGTATGATCGACGTATCGATCCAGCAACCGTGTTTTATGAAGTTACTGCTCGAAAAGAAGCGTTCGGGGAAATTACCAGGGATCTTGCGCTGATAGGGTACCTTCAGACATCATTAAAACCGCTCGACTTTTTAAAGTTCTGTGTTTATCTTCCGCACCAGCCCGGTGCTCTCTATGAATTCCTCAACATTACCACAGCGGCGGGAGCCAACATCGCGTTTATCGATTTTGATGATAAGGGAAGACATCCCGATCGTCTCACCGTCAGCCTGAACCTTGAGCAGAGCTCGGTTGTTGACCAGTTTTTAAACCAGCTGAAGTCATGTTACCGTCTCGAAATCCTTGAATATGACACCACCGGAAAACACCTGGATGATACGGTCTTCTATGTCAGGTATGCCCAGGCACTACGTGAACTCATCGGGGAATCAGAGGAGAATTTTTTACTCGCATTCCTTGCTGATACAAATCACATAGTGCAGGAACTGATGGCACAGGGAAATGATCCACGGAAAGTCTTCCAGAGCGTTCTTCTAACCGGCCAGACCATGGGTGCGACAACCCGGAACAGGTTCTATGCAGATGTCCAGAAATTTCAGATTACGGAACATTGCACCCTTTTTTGCTTCCAGGTGCCGTGCGGGGGGAATATTTTTTTGATTGCCACCCCCAGGGAGAAAGTCCTGATCGATACCGGTTACGGCATTTATCATCATGACGTATTGTCAATGCTTTCGCGATATGGTCTGGGTGATGAACAGCAGGTATCGCGAATCATTGTTACCCATGCGGATGCGGATCATTGTGGAGCAGCAGGGTATTTCACGGCGCCGGTTTTCATGCACGAAGGTACTCTTGCAATCATTAAAAAGAATAATCGTGCGTATGGCTCCCGGAGCGAACACTCGGTCCTTGAAGAGTTTTATACCAAAATGATCAACCTTTTCTCAAAGTTCAATTCCCCGGCTACTGTAGAATGCTTCTCTCAGCACGCGGTAACGACGCGGGGAATTTTTCCGGTACTGGGTTTTGTCAGTATCGGGGATCTTGAGCTGGAAGTCCTGGAGGGTCTTGGCGGACATACCTGTGGACAGATCTATCTCTATGCCCGAAAAGAGGGGGTGCTGTTCGCAGCAGACAGTCTGATCAACTTTTCAAGTCTCACAAAAGAGCGTGCTGATTACAGCTCCACTTGCTGCTTTTCTTGTAACCTCGGTTAATGTTGACAGCGATCTTGCAAGAAAAGAGCGAAAGGCACTGCTTGAAATTGCTTTTGAAACTGATAAGGCACTTTTAACAACAGGTAAGCGATGCCTTATTTGCGGGGGTCATGGAGCAGTATCAGTTCTTGAAGAGAACAAGCTTATTTCTTATGGAGCCATTGAGCGGTACCAACCTCACAATTCATGAAATCCGAAAGAAGGATAAATGGAATCGCGACTCAGGTCTTTTTATTTTTCAGGCTCTCGAGAATTGCTCAATTACAAGCTAAACGCTCAAGGGGGTTTCACCCCAGCCGCTGTGGCCTTCCCCGATGCGATAAACCCTGAACGGGTAATACGTCATCATCGCTAAGCGCAGGCGCGGTCTGGGGGGACAGGCACTGTCCCCTCCTTCATCGTACCAGCACGTTGTTTTTCAGATCATGGCAAACGGAATTCTCCAGAGCAATTTTTTATATACCGCTGATCATCACCCATCAATACCGGCTGAACGTGTAACCATTTCCTGGTTTTCTTGTTCTATCAATGGTTTACCCTGGTTTTATAGCAGGGGACCCGACACTACGAAATTCTCATCTACTATGTGATTGCATCTTTTTATGAGAGAAGCATGGAAAGTCACCGGGTACAGGATATGATGCGCCTGATGGCATCAAATATCCGGGCAATCGCCAATACCATTTCAGACAGAGATGTCGAAAAATTTATAGCAGAACTGCTCAAAGCAAAGCGAATCTACGTAATGGGGGCGGGACGATCCGGACTCGTTGCAAAGGCATTTGCCATGCGACTCATGCATCTTGGGTTGCAGGCATTTGTTGTCGGGGAGACGATCACCCCGTCATTGAACAAAGGGGATATCATGGTCGTCTTCTCAGGTTCCGGCCGGACTAAGACCATCGCTGATATTGCGGAAACGGCAAAGGAAATTGGTGCGAAAATCTGCCTGATAACTTCAAACGCAGATTCGAGAATCGGAAAGATATCAGACTGCATCGTGATTATCAAACACCACCGGGACGAGGTGGGGGATGATGCCGTTGAGTTTGAAATCCGGCAGATGATGGGGGATCACAAGTCGTTCGCACCTTTGGGAACTCTCTTTGAAACCACGTCCATGATCTTTGCCGATGCAGTTATTTCCCGGCTGATGGAGATCACCCAGACCGATGAGATTGCATTAAAGAAGCGTCATACAAATATCGAATAGATGAGGAGTACGATGATATGAAATTGAAATTTGCAGAGCGGGTACAAGGTATTGAAATATCCGGGATAAGGAAAATATTTGAAGCTGCGGGTCCTGATTCGATCAACCTTGGTCTTGGACAACCGGATTTTGATACTCCGCAGCACATCAAGGACGCAGCGATTGAAGCGATTTTAGAAGGAAAAACCGGCTATACAAATAATACAGGAATTCCTGAACTGCGGAGTGCAATCTGTAAAAAATTCAAAAAAGAGAACGGGCTTTCCTATGATAAGGATCAACTGATTGTGACTGCCGGTGCAAGCGAGGCACTCCACATCGTAATGCAGGCGCTGGTTGATGAAGGGGATCGTGTTCTCTGCCCGGACCCGGGATTTGTTTCCTATGCAGCTCTTGCCACCCTTGCCGGCGGGTCGCCCGGTAAGTGTGCCACTCACCCCGGACCTTCATATTGATGTGGAGAAGGCAAAAGCGCTGATGGACGGTGCACGGATCATGGTCCTGAATTCCCCGGCCAATCCAACAGGGGCTGTTGAAAATAAAGAATCTGTCCAGGCACTTGTTGAATATGCAAATGATGCTGGTGTCACGGTAGTTTCCGATGAGGTGTATGAACATTTCATCTACGGCAAACAGCACTGGAGTGCTGCCCGGTTTGGTGAGAATGTGATCACCATCAATGCAACCAGCAAGACCTATGCGATGACCGGCTGGAGATTGGGATACCTTGCAGCTCCTGAAGAGATTGTGGCACAATGCGTAAAGGTACACCAGTATTGCCAGGCGTGTGCTACATCGATTTCCCAGTATGCGGCTCTCGCAGCCTACGAAGGGGACCAGAGCCCGGTCACAATGATGCGCGACGAATACGAGGTGCGACGGGATCTCTTCTGCAAAGGACTGGCAGACTCTGGGATTTTCATTCCCGGTTCCCGAAGGTGCATTCTATGCGTTTGTACCGATGAAACCGGCGCTCACCCAGAGAATTATTGAAAAGGGCATTATTATTGTCCCGGGAACTGCGTTTGGCGTGAATTCCCCGGAGTATGCCCGTTTCAGTTACGCAACCTCCCGGCAAAACCTGAACCGGGCTCTTGACAGGATACAAAACGTAATGAGTGATTGATATGGTCAAAGAACTTTTAAAAAAATTATCCAATGCACATGGTGTATCGGGAAGTGAAAGCAGTGTATTTGCCCTTATAAAAAAGGAACTCAAAGGACATGTTGACGAGATACGGGAAGACCCCCTGGGTAACCTGATCGCAATTAAACGCGGCAATAAATTCAAAGTTATGCTCGCTGCGCACATGGATGAGATCGGGCTTATGGTCAAGTATGTCGATGAGAAGGGATTTATCCGGTTTGTCGCTCTGGGGGGTTGGTACGGCCCGACACTCTATAACCAGCGCGTTATCCTGCATGGAGTAAAAGGTAAGTACCTTGGGGTCATCGGGGGGAAACCCCCCCATATGATGGATGAGGAAGAACGCAAGAAAGGCGTTAAAATCGATGATATGTTTATCGATATCGGGGCTAAGAACCGCGAAGAAGTGGCGTATCTCGGCATAGAAGTTGGAACACCCGTGACGGTGGACCGCGAGTTTGCTGAACTTGCCTATAACCGGGTATCGGGAAAGGCGTTTGATAACCGTGCCGGTGTTGCCATGCTGATAAAAGCCTTAAAAGAGATAGACTCCCCTCTTACGATCTTTGGTGTTTTTACCGTTCAGGAAGAAGTCGGACTCAAAGGAGCACGGACAAGTGCTTATGCCCTTGATCCTGACTGTGCAATTGCAACTGATGTCACCATCCCGGGTGACCATCCGGGAATTGAAATGAAAGATGCCCCGGTGGAGATGGGGAAAGGTCCGGTTATCACTATTGTAGACAGCAGTGGTCGTGGACTCATCGCCAGTCGGAAAGTAGTGAAGTGGCTCAAGGATACTGCCGATACTCATGGAATTCCGGTACAGATGGAAGTCGGTAGCGGGGGAACTACAGATGCAACTGCAATCCATCTGACCAAAGGTGGAATCCCCAGTACAACCGTAAGTATTCCTTCACGGTATATTCATTCACCCGTTGAAGTTCTGGATACCGAAGATATCGAAGCCGGTGTAAAATTACTGGTCGCAGCCTTGAAACAAAAACCTGCACTGTAACATAAATCTCTCTTTTTTAAGACAGAACATGGTCTTCCTTTTGAAGAATGATGGAAAGAAAAAAAGATCGAATAAATGAAAACGCCCCGGCTGGGACTTGAACCCGGGTCAAAAGATCCGCAATCTTCTAGGATGTCCACTACCCCACCGGGACACAGAAATTAAAGGCTGTCTGCCTTACTAAAATTGCTTTCATCGCATAAATAATTCACCGTTTATTGATTCAGATGGTAAATTATCAGGATCTTACAGAACTGAAAGTACGGGGCATACACAAAAAAATCACATAAAATCAATTCAAACCAAAAAAAATAAAGAAAATTTTATTGATAATTTACCTGATCATCCAGTCCATGTAACGCGGGGTGTTGCCGTAGTTCCAACCTGAACAAAATCCCGGGGATTGGGGTCGAAGTAGGCGCAGTCTGTAGTCATATTGAATTGTGTGGTATCATTGAAGTTTCCAGCAGGCTTTACCCATACCATCGCAGTTGCAGTGATATTATTACGCTTGAATTCAATCTGCATATTATCACGTTTCAGCACTTTGAGGGTACGATTAATATATGGATTATACCCCTTCCCTGTTCCAAATCCATCCTGAAGATATATCTCCCCGGTTGATTTGCTCCGGACGGTGACTTCAAACCAGGAAACAGGACTGTATGTATCATAAGTAATTACCTTTTGACCCTCTCCCGTTATCTTGGAATCAATGACTTTTTTACCGGTTACATTGGATGGTTTGACCGTGTAATTAATGTACATCGGAGGACTCTGCAGGTCAAATGTTATTGCAGTTGTATTATATTCATACGTATCTTTTGGCGACGTATAAATACGGCAGTATTTATCCCCGGGGAGTTGGGTTGTGGGCGGTATAGTCCGATATCCACTGCCAGAAGTGCCGGTTACAAAAGGTGTTACTTCCGTAACAAAGTTCGGAGTTGGTGTTGCTGAAACATCAGGGTTTGTTTGACCGGGATTAAAAAAATTTCCCGTTGAAGAAGATGTTTTATTGTCTTTTGGCGGTGCGACACAGCCGGTTGCAGCAACAACCAGGATAATAGCAAGACAGCAAATAATTCTGGCTAATTTTTCTTTCATATTTTAATAGTACAGCTATTCATAGTAATAAAGTATTTTCAGATTGATGTGTCCCTACTATTAAAAAATTGTTTATCCAAAAAAAAGATTTTCAACCTTTATCATGTTTTTCATAAGAAACGGGCATGAACCTATACGTTCACACCCGAATCAGGAAAATCGTCCCCACACGAAGGACTCCCGCCTCAGGGCTTCCCCGAGGCACGGCGGGCAGGGGGTTTTTGAATAGTTATTGATCCGCCACAGGGGTCCCCCATCGGGGAAGCGGCATTCATCGTACCAGATACATTGGGGGATATCAATCTCCGCATCATATCTGAATACTAAGATTTTCATAAGAGATCTTAATTGTATTACGATACAGTGGGCATAGGAAAAACCCTGCAGTTTTTATAATGTTGAAGCCTGATCTGCCATAAGATTATCAGGAAATTCTCTACCTTTCTTAGAAAATTTTTAAATTTTAATTTAATGCACCTGAATTACCAATGTTGATGCAATTTTTCTTCCTGACAAAAAAACCAAAAAAAATAGTGCGAGGGATGGGATTCGAACCCAAGAACTCCTGCGAGATCAGGCCCTGAACCTGACGCCGTTGACCTGGCTTGGCTACCCTCGCGCTTGTATACATTATGTATGAAATTAAATAAAGATAGGTGATCACACCTTCTTCAGCGACATGGGTTCCGTTCAGGGATTTCTTCATTTCCCGGTCACGGAGCTCGTTGCGTTTTATCTTTCCTGATATGGTTTTTGGGAGTGAGTCCACAAACTCGATCGCACGCGGGTATTTGTACGGTGCAGTAACCTTTTTCACATGGTTCTGGATCTCACGGATAAGTGACTCAGACGGTTTGATATCCGGGTTTGAGAATCACGAACGCTTTGACGATAAGCCCCCGTATATCATCCGGAGATCCAACAACTGCCGCTTCCTGAACTGCCGGATGCTCGATCAACGCACTCTCCACTTCAAATGGTCCGATGCGGTAGCCTGAAGCCTTAATGACATCATCGTCCCTGCCGATAAACCAGTAATAACCATCCTCGTCCTTATACGCCTTGTCCCCGGTATAGTAAAAACCGTTTACAAACGATTTCTTATTCTCTTCATCGTTGTACAGGTATTCCCGGAATAATCCAACCGGGCGTGGATCGAGCCTGATGGCAATTTTACCTTCCTCATGCAGACCAACCTGTTTCCCATGGTCATCATGCAGTTCAATGTGCCAGCCGGGCGATGGTTTCCCCATGGACCCAAATTTCGGAGTCATACCGGGAAATGTACCGATACAGAGCACGGTCTCTGTCTGCCCGTACCCTTCGTAGATCGTGAGCCCGGTTGCATCCTTCCATGCTTTTATTACTTCAGGGTTGAGCGGTTCACCGGCACTCACACAATGCCGGAGTTCGGTGAAATCGAACTTGTCCAGATCGGCAAGAATGAGCATGCGATAGATTGTGGGAGGACAGCAGAACGTTGTTATGCCATATTTCTCGATGAGGGGCAGGATCTCGGTCGGATTGAATTTACTACGGATATCGTACACGAAAATCGCCGCACCTTCTATCCATTGCCCGTAAAATTTCCCCCAGGCACTTTTTGCCCAACCCGTATCAGAGAGAGTGAAGTGAAGATCGTTGGTGCGTATATCATGCCAGAACCGTGCGGTCACAATGTGGCCGAGCGCATAACTCTGGTCGTGCACCGCCATCTTAGGTTCACCCGTTGTTCCCGAAGTGAAAAAGATCACGAGTGGATCGGTACTCCTGGTCTTTTTCATTCCTGGTAGTGAGACAATTTTCGTTGACACCGGAGCGGGATAATCAAGTTCAACCGGGTAACTGATCCAACCTTGCCGTTTCCCATCGATCACAATTTTACAGGATAGTGACGGACATTCCTTTGCAATCTCATCGATTTTTTCAGCATGCTCCTGGCATTGGTTATGACCATCTTGATATCAGCAATATTTATCCGGTATTTCAGATCATGGGGGGTTAACATCGTTGGTGCCGGGACAATAAACTGCACCACGTTTGATCAATGCGAGGGTAAATGTCCACCATTCAGGAACACGGGGCAGCATGATCAGGACCCGGTCACCTTTGTTGACACCATACTTGATCATGATGTTCACTATCTGGTTGGAAAGCCGCATCAAATCCCAGAAAGTAAATTTCTCCTCCACACCATCCTGGTTCACCCAGATCATCGCGAGTTTGTTCCGGTCCTTATTCGCCCATGCATCGATCACATCAAAACCGAAGTTGAAGTACTCGGGAACATCTATCCGGAAGTTTTTGGTACATTTCATCGTAACTGGACATGTTATGATCGTTATGACCAAATACCGGGCCGGCAGAGGGCAGAGCAGGTGCACCAACCGTGCTTGTTCCCGCACTTCCTGCAAGGTTCTTGTGGCATGCCTCGCTAATCCAGTCAGACCGGGAAATTTTTCGCTTTTCACACGATTTATCGATAGTGTCCGTAAGCGTATCGTCCATTGTGACAGAATACCGCACCATTCTAGATCGGTTTGTTGGTGCACTTAATGAGTGTTTCGATTATTATATGCACCACCCGTCAGGTAATCCCAACAAACAGAATATCTAGATCCACCGTGCATTAAAGGATGGGAATTACTGATCTGGCACTGCAATTCTTTTCAAAAATTCTGGTTCAGATCTTTTTGATCCCCAAAAAATTCTATTCAGGAGCATCAGGGAAAAACTCCTTTGAGGAATGGTCTTGGTTGTTCACTGTTTGCCAGGGTTCAGTATTACCGGAATAATTAATTCAGGTTGACCAGAATACTTCGTGAAAGAGGTAAAATTTCTTCTTTTCATACCACTGGATGAAGATCCTGAGTGAGGACATCTCTACACGAGGAGGACATAAAGATTGTCCATTAGTATTATGATTCAGGGAAAAGCATAGTATAGTGGATGGCAGATAAAAAGTACGAATCATTAAAAATTGAGAATATCGTAGCATCGGGTGTTATTGCCGATTCCATTGATCTTGTTGATGTTTCCAGTAAGATTAAAAGCTGCGAACTCAATACGAAGCGATTTCCCGGTGCAGTCTACCGGATCGAGAAACCGAAGATTGCGTCCCTGATTTTTTCATCGGGTAAGGTTGTCCTGACCGGTATCCGGGACAAAAAAGCGCTTACTGAAGGGCTCAGAATAATCATGAAGTCTCTCAAGGAAGCAGGTGTTGATACTTACAAAGAACCAAAAGTGGCAATAACGAATATTGTCTGTTCATATGATATCGGGAAATACATCAATCTCAACAAGGTCGTCATCACGCTCAATCTCGAAAATATCGAATATGAACCCGAACAGTTCCCCGGGCTCGTGTACCGGATTAAGGATCCCAAGATCGTTGCACTTCTCTTCTCTTCAGGAAAGATCATCCTTACGGGCGGCAAGAACCTTGAAGATATCAAGAAGGGCCTGGATTTCCTCGAACAGAAACTCGAAAGTATTATGTAATGGGTTAATAATTTTACAATTGCCCTTTTTTATTACAGTTATGACCAGTACCGGTGTGTCTGGATAAAATTTCGTTCCGCTTTCATAATCTCACGGTAGAAAGCATCACCATCGGTCAGGGTTGCAAGAATGCGTGACGCGTTTTCCGGACCTACCCCGCGTGCCGAAAGGGCAATCACTGCCTTTTTTCCGCTGGACAAGACGATATTGGCATTTTTTAAGAGACGCTGCTCTATAGCACGCTCACTCTGAGTCTTCTTGGGATTTCCGGATCCTGCATACAATTCATCTTCATAGGGTTTGAGAGCTGCAATGAGACGTGCCCCGCATTTCGGGCACTGCGGGTGATCGGGAACGCGGGAGACAACGGTCCGGCTCTTCCAGTCCCGGCAGTTCATGCATACAAGCAGCACATCATCCTGGTCAAGCCTGCGTTTCAGCGTTGCAATCACCGCCTGGTCAGCAGTTGGGGGAGGGATCTGATCACGGGATGAAAGCAGTCCACCGGCACCGATCATTGAATGGGGTCCCAGTGCAACACAAATCTCTCCCTGTTTAACCTGATGGATAATTGCAACAGCAGTATCGATGTCCATATATTCTGAGAACAGTTCCCGGTACGCTTCCTGTTGGACAACCGTACCATCAAAGTATTCTAGAAGGCGCTGGATACTGATCTTTTCATAATCGGCATCCGGATCGATTGCCCCGAATTTCTTTGCGATCTGCACCAGTTTCCATTTGAAAAGTGCAGTGCGTTTCAGGGCAAGCCGGAGAATTCCCGGCATATGTGAAGCGTCAAGGGAGAGCAGCAGATCCCGTACATCTGCAGCCCTGACAGAGGAGGGGAGTCGCAGGAGCATGCGATATGCATCAAGTTCAAGACCGACAGTTGTTCCGTACCGTGCTGATATGAGGATGGAAAGAACACGTCCCAGGGCTTCATTTGTCTTGTGCCCGGCACAGACATTACAGACTACCCCGTCATCGGTATTTTCCAGCGTGATGAGATGATCCGTGGGGATCAGGGACCGGTTTTTATCCATTTCCGTGAGGAACTTCTCTGCAAAGCTGATACCCTCCGGTTCCGAAGTATATTCTGAAATATCGCGTCTCCTCCGCATGCTCCCGACCTCGCGGGCAACTGAGAAGGGTACCGGAATCTGTTCACCTTCCCACGAAGGGAGTTCCCCCAGTGCTTTCTTTGCAGGTTCTACCGTCAGTTTTCCGTCAGCGATCTCAATTACACGCCAGAGCTGCCCCTTGGTGATGAAAACTACCCCGGTATGTACCCAGCCGACCACAAAAGATTCATCGAGTGAACCCACCGTTCTCCGGGAGACCATATCAAAGATCGGCACCTTTCGTTCATCATGTATCATCGAGAGGTTGCCGGCAAGGTAGCGCCGGGCGCGTGCCGTTGTGACAATCCGGCTCCCATCAATCCGGATTAACCGGTGCTCCTCCATCTGCCGGCACACATCATCAAGGAGCGTCCCGCAACTCGATAAAAATGGCAGTGCGTTCAAGAATCTCACGGATTTTTACCCGTTCTATCTCCCCGTACTCCACGGCAATGGCAGCAACCTGGTTTGCAAGTACATCAGCGGCATTCCTGTGGGGCACTACCTGTTCAATCTCGTTTGCTTTGGCCTTCTTTGCAATGACCAGGGATTCAAGCAGATCATCAAAGCCGGTTGCGAGAATTGTCCCCCGCGAGATCGTATTCAGCTGGTGACCGGCACGACCTACCCGTTGCACGAGCCGTGCAACTTCCCGGGGAGATCCAAACTGGATCACATGGTCAACCCTCCCGATATCGATACCGAGTTCCATTGATGACGTGCAGATGAGCGTCCGGATCTCACCGCTTTTGAACCGTTCCTCAGCATCGATTCTCACTTCTTTTGAGAGCGATCCATGGTGCACCTCAACATCCCCGCGTTCATAGAGGGCATGCCCCAGCGCTTCGGCAGTCACCCGGGTGTTTACAAAGACAAGGGTTGATCCTTCCCTTTTCAGGGCTTTTGAAAGAGCTTCAGTCTGCTGCTGGAAATTATCGCCAACGAATTTAACGGTGATATCCAGCTGTTTTGCAACAGGAACCGAAACAACAGAGAAACGGGCGTGCACCGCAGAGAAAACGCGCAATATCCTCAGGATTTCCCACGGTTGCCGACAAACCAATACGCTGGAATTCACCGGCATATACATGGAGCCGTTCAAGCGCAACAGCAAGCTGGGCACCGCGTTTGCTTCCGGCGAGTTCATGTATCTCATCGATGATCACGAACCTGACCTGCGCGAGATGTTTTCGGAGCCGTTTTCCCATGAAAAGTGCCTGGAACGTCTCCGGGGTGGTGATCAGAAGATCGGGAGGGGACAGTGCCTGTTTACGTCGTTCTCCCATCGGTGTGTCCCCATGCCGCACACCGACAGACAACCCGAGTCTCGCCGCACCACCATTGCATACGTGCAAGGATATCACGATTGAGTGAACGCAGAGGTGTGATATAGAGCGCTTTGATTCCCCCGCCGGCAGGCAATGACAGCAGGGCATTAAAGACCGGAAACATCGCGCTCTCGGTCTTGCCAGTACCGGTTGGTGCGATCAGGACAACGTGGTTTCCTTTGAGGATAAGTGGTATCGCCTGTTTCTGGGCATCAGAAAGCACGGAAAATCCGCGCTTTTTTATACATTCCTGGACCTTTGGATCCAGCACTTCAATCGTTTTCATCTGATTGCAGCGAACTGATGGGGCCGATATACGTCCCATCGGCAAGGATAATCTCTGCTTCCTCTTTTTTCATGCATCTCGAAAGGGGCGAGAACGGATTTTTGATGATCTGAAGGATATCATACCCTGCAATCTCGTTAAAAGAAGGCATAAACAACACCCGGGTGGGGGGAGCATTTTCCTGAGTTGTATCCATCCCCAGCCTTTCCGTGTCAAGTCCGGCCCGCAGGTATGCCGGGGTCTGAAGGGCACACCCCACTTCATCTTTCAGCAGGAACAGGGGGTGGTGGTGCCCGATAACAATCAGATGTCCTGCAAGGTGCGGGGAGGGGTACATATGTCCATGAAGGTATCCGACACCGTCAAGGATTGCTCCGTCTCTTGGCTGGAGCTCAGTATCGAGAAGATATCGTTCGATTCCAATGTCATGGTTGCCGGGAAATACCTTCAGGGGGATTCGACTGCGAATAGCATCGAGAATCCCCGGCATCTCATAATACTCCTGCCGGGTAAGCGAAGGGATACTATGTTTGATATCACCCAGCAGTATCAGCAGGTCCGGGTCTGCCGCATCGATAATTTTCAACAGACGTTCGAGCCGATCAGCACTTCGGCTCCTGAAATGCAGACCATGGGCGGCGAGATCTGCCTCAATACCGAAATGGAGGTCAGCAACAATCAATAGTCGCTGGTCACCTTCAATAACCAGTGCCGGGCCATCACCAAAAAATTCCAGGTTCATAACGGTTTAACAAATCCCTTCTGAGGCTGGTAGCATTCGTCATCAATGATGAGCGATTCGATCGCAGCAAGAACGGCCTCCTGGGTTACACCGCACATCGCAGCCTGCTTAATTATATCATCCACAGCAATCCCCCGGGGCCCGCTTCCTGCCTGCATGAACTTCATCACCAGTGTGCGAATATCGGGCGGTGCGGGTGCATCACATTCAGGCAGACGAACGGTCTGAACTGCACTTTCAACCATCACTGCCAGATCCCGGAGCCGGGTTTTCGTCATTGAATAGTGTCGAACTGCAGCAAGGATGCGCTCATCTGTACACTTCCCCTGTAATGGCGAGGTGCATATGATGGAGACGTCCAAGGGTCGATTTTGCTGTTACAAGCACCCACTGGTCACGCACCAGACGATCCACAACCAGAACATTATCAGGACGAACGGAGAGCAGCACTTCACCATTCTTCAGGTACATCTGGGCTCGCCCGGTGACGGTAACAAATGACGGCACGGGAAGTTTGCAGAATGTTTCAGCAAGCGCGGTGTGCCGGCCGCCAATCATCAGATTGAATGCACCCGTTGGATCAGCAATGCGGGTGTGCACCATATCCCCGCTCTCTGCAACCTCGGTCAGGGCACCGGAAAGGAACATAAACCGGCACCATGCCCCACCCGGTGTCACCACCCATGCCGGATTCCCGGAATCCTCATCCTGTACCGAGAGTGTTGAACCACCATACTCCCCGGCAAATACCCGTGCTGTCCCTTCCATAGTGTCGCATCAGAATTGGTCTGGTAATCGTATTCAAGATATAGTCAGTGCCATACCGTGGGTATCCTACACGATACCCCAATCGTGGGTGATTACAATGAACGGCGTAAAAATCATACCTATTCTCGCGACTGTACCTGGGAAAATAAACACTACGTCAACGACAACTTAGTGCAGAAAACAACAGAAAGAGGAGATCAAATGTGGAGAGAGAGGGACAGGAACTGAACTCATATCGGGGGGATAAGGCTGTTATCAAGCTCTTGTGCTTTTGCATAAGCAGCTTTTGCTTCATCTATCTGCCCAAGATTTTTAAGAGCATTTCCTTTGTTGAAATAGGCAACCGAAAAGACAGTTGTGAGGTTCTCTTTGGATGAAAGCGCCACGTCAGCTGCAGAAATCGCTTCCCTGTTTCTCCCGAGCATTACAAGAATCCCTGCCCGGTTGGACTGGATTAGGGGTACAAGTGAGTCCACATTAAGGGCAAGAGCATCGTCAGCAGCCTTAAGGGCTTCTTCATATTTTCCTTCATTGGCAAGATCAACGCTTTTGGAGTAGAGGGCACCGGCATCGTTGAATTTCGCTGCGGGATTCGAAGATATTGAGGGTAAGATAACGAGAAGGGTAAAGGCAATGATCAATACGGCGATGAGAGATCCAGCGATAATGTATCTCCCGGGATTTCATATTAGTTCACTTCTTCAACAGTATACACATTGCTTGTATTAAAAACAGGGGAGGGAAAATCAGATCCGCTTTCGGATAATGAACAATCCCGCCATAACAATCCCGAGCAGTGTAATCCATTCCGGCAGGGGTGTATACGTTGTCTTCTTGGCTATTGGTGATGATGTCGGAACAGTAGTTATTGACACCGTTGTTGATGAACTGGTCGCAATAACAGGTAGTGTTGTCAGCACCGGCAGAGTATTAACCGGAGTAGCAAGAGGTGTGGTCTCTTTACCAAAGGTGATTGTTTTTGTCTGAGTTATCTTTCCTTCAAGGTCAGTAATACCGCTGCTCTTGTAGGTTTCCTGCATGTGATTGAGATTCTGGCTTATCGTGAAAGTATATGTCCCGGCGGGATAGAGGGGTTCCCCCTTCGCATTCCGCGCGCTACGATTCCAGTCTTTCCCGTTTCTCCAGTAAAAGGGAGATTCGGTGATAAAGGGCTGATTATCAAAGGGTAAGATCACCGTTTGAGAATTTCCGGCGCTTCCGGTAAATATATTGCTAATCCTCTGGCCATAGGAATCGGTCAATGAAACGGTAAAAAATGAATCTGAGGGGTTAATATCAGGACGGTTTAATGGCTTGAGAGCCTGATACAGGTTTGTATCAACACGGTAGGTGATGTTCGCAGAGACCGGCACGGATTTCCCGCTCACGTCCTGGTTATGATCCAGATCCCAGACTTTGATATCAAGTTGCGGCTCAAGAACTTCAAAAACCACTTTCTGGGGTTTTTTATCGACACAATACCATGTGCCCGGATAACTGGCAAAAATCTCCGGGCTGATATTATAATGATATATTTTTTCCGAGACCGTATTTATTTCATACAGGGTTATGGTTTTTTCAGGAGGCGCGCTGGTGTTTGTACCATTTTGCCACCATGCTATTGTATGACATCCATTCAATGCTTTGGAGATATCCAGATTGCTTTCACCGATATAAGACCGGAGCACCTGGCAGTTATTTTCGCTGTACTGCCCGCTACTGGTGCAGCACACAATAAAATGACGACAAAAGCGAGTACACAATATTTTCCTTGCATGGAAAGTAATTTCAAAACCCTTATGATAAACATTATGACATTCATTAAAAAGAGCGCATGATTTTCCCTGTTTGCAGTGTTCCCAAGTAAAGACCACCCATACTATCCGTTCCAGAGCTAAAAAGTAATACCAGGAAAGAGAGGATGCCCATGGAAGAGAACCATACCATCTGGATTGAAAAATACCGGCCACAAAAACTCGCTGATATCGTTGGGCAGGATGAAATTGTGGAGCGATTGTCATCCTATGTGAAGAGCGGCAACCTCCCTCACCTCCTCTTCACGGGAAGTGCCGGTGTCGGCAAAACAACTGCTGCCGTGACCCTGGCGCGTGAATTTTTTAAGGATTCATGGCAGATGAATTTCCGTGAACTGAACGCTTCGGATGAACGCGGGATCGATGTGGTGCGCAACCAGATCAAACAATTCGCAAGAACAACACCCCTTGGCGAAGCGACCTTCAAAATCCTCTTTTTGGACGAGGCCGATGCACTCACCACCGATGCACAGGCAGCCCTGCGCCGGACTATGGAGACCTATGCACAGACCTGCCGGTTTATCCTTTCCTGCAATTATTCATCCAAGATTATTGATCCGATCCAGAGCAGGTGTGCAATTTACCGGTTTAAACCACTGGGACCAGACGCGGTGAAAGAAGAAGCGCGCCGAATTGCCGGCTGCGAAGGGCTCAGCATAACAAAGGAGGCAATGGATGCAATTGTCTATATCGCACAGGGAGATATGCGCAAGGCAATCAATGCACTCCAGGGTGCCGCAATCCTCAGTTCCACCATAGACGAAAAGATGGTGTATGCAATAACTTCTACTGCCCGGCCAGATGAAATTGAGGATCTTCTGAAACTCTCTCTGGCAGGAGACTTTGATGGTGCCGAATCACTCCTTGCAAATCTTCTCCACGAACGCGGTATCGCTCCCAACGAACTGATCAACCAGTGTTACCGTGCGATCGTCAAACGGGACATGGACCGGGGATTAAAAGTGGAGCTGATCGACCATCTCGGTGAAACCGACTTCCGGCTCTCTGAGGGGTCGAGCAGCGATATCCAGATGGAGGCACTGATCGCACGGTTCGTACTCTCCTCACAGAAGAGCAGGTGAGGTAAAAATATGGATAAAAACCCGGACCTGCACGATACCGATGCGGCAGAAAACTGGAGCAGGTTGTTAAAAAGCAAATATAAAAAAGAGATTGGAGAGATCTCCCGTGAATATCCCCACAAACGTTCCCTTTCTATCGATTACCGGGATGTCGAACGGTTTGGCAAAGCTGGTATCACACTCGCTGACGAACTTTTGGAAAATCCCGGTAAGGTTCTCGAAGACGTCTGGGACGCAATAAAAAACGGCCAGCTGATCCGGATCAAGGATGGTAAAGAACCGCACGGGATCAATATCAGGTTCACCAATCTCCCGATAAAAGTAGGCATCCGCAATATCAGATCGGATGACATCAACAAATTCCTCTCAGTTGAAGGTATCCTGCGCAAGACAACGGAAGTCAGGCCGCGTATAGTTGAAGCAGCATTCAGATGCCCTGCAGGACATTTCACGATTAAAAAGCAGAAATACGGGAAATTCATCGAGCCGGACGGGTGTGCAACGGACGGGTGTTCATTCAAGAAACTGGAACTATTGCCCAAACGCTCAAAGTTTGTCGATTCCCAGAAACTGCGGATACAGGAGTCTCCCGAGGGACTCCGCGGTGGCGAGCAACCCCAGACACTTGATGTGGATGTAACTGATGACCTGTCCGGGAAGGTCGCACCCGGAGACCGGGTGGTAATCAACGGGATTCTCCGTTCGATGCAACGGATCGTAAAGGGTGAGAAGAGTACAGTCTTTGACATTTTCCTGGAATGCAACTCCATCGAAATCGCCGAAAAGGAGTTTGAAGAGGTGGAAATCAACGAGAAAGATGAGGATGAGATCAAAAGCGCTGAGCAGCGATCCGATGATCTACCGGAAGATCACCCACTCAATTGCACCCACCATTTACGGAAGCGAGGATGTCAAAGAGGCCATCGCTCTCCAGATTTTTCGGGGGCATCGCAAAGGAGATGCCGGACGGCAGCCACCTTCGTGGCGATATCCACGTACTGCTTATCGGGGACCCGGGTATTGCAAAAAGCCAGCTGCTCCGTTATGTTGTGAAACTTTCACCCCGGGCAATCTACACCAGCGGTCAGTCCTCAACCTCCGCCGGTTTAACCGCAACCGCAGTCAAAGATGAATTCGGTGACGGGCGCTGGACACTGGAAGCAGGTGCGCTTGTCCTTGCCGATATGGGAATCGCAGCGGTCGATGAGATGGATAAAATGCAAAAAGAGGATCGCTCAGCCCTGCACGAAGCCATGGAACAGCAATCCATCAGTGTCGCCAAGGCCGGGATAACGGCCACGCTCAAATCGCGCTGTGCCCTTCTCGGTGCAGCAAACCCGAAATACGGGAGATTCGATATGTATGGCGATATTGCCGACCAGATCAATATGCCCCCCTCCCTGCTCTCCCGTTTTGACCTGATATTCATCATGACCGACCAGCCCGAACAGAAGCGTGACCTTGCCATTGCCGAACATATCCTCAAATCACATGGTATCGGGGAACTGATTGCCCAGAACAAGAAGACACCGATCCCGGGTATTACTGATGAATACATCAAGGAGCAGCTCAAACCGATCATGCCGGATATCGAGCCCGCGCTCTTCCGCAAGTATGTCGCGTACTCGAAACGATCCTGTTTCCCCATACTGTCCACTGAGGCAAAAGACGCACTTGTCAGTTATTACCTCAAGCTCAGGGGGATTGCCGAACAAAACAAGCCGGTTCCCGGTTACCGCCCGGCAACTCGAAGCGCTGGTCAGGCTTGCAGAGGCGAGTGCACGAATACGGCTCTCGAATTCCATCGAACAGCACGATGCTGAACGGGTAATCCATATCGTTGATGCCTGTCTGCGCCAGATTGCCTACGATGCAAGGACCGGAAGCTTTGATATTGACAAGATAGCAACAGGTATTTCCAAGGAGAAGCGCGATATCGTCCGCGTGATTAAAGATGCAATCCGTGACATTGGCGGTGAAGGAAGACGTGCTTCAAAGGATCAGGTAGTCGATCTCGTGGTGTCAAAAGGGTTTTCGCGGGATAAAGTTGAATCGGGAATCGAGATGCTCGTACGATCAGGAGAAGCAATGGAACCCAAACTGGGTATCCTGCAGTTGATTTGAGAGGGAGAAAGACCATGATACCTGACCGGGATCGGGCAATTTTTGAGGCCGGGATAAAGCTCGGAGCACTCTACCACCAGTGGGTTGGCACACCCATTTCACGGAAATCTGCTGCAGGTGTAGAGAGCGCTATTGAACAGGCGGTGATCCTCCAGCCATGTGTAGAAGAGATCACGGTCAGGCTTGATCGTAACCTGATGACAGAAAACACGTTCGGGTACAGTGAACTGTCCGGGCTCATGTTTAACGTCGAAATCGTAACACGGGTCGGGTTTACCTATTGCAGGGCACGGCTTGCTCCTGAAGATGGTTATCCCCTCATGCAGATTGTGGAGTGCTATGCAATCACCGAACTTTCCCGTCACTGATGATCATATCCATATTGACCCGGTAAACGGACGGGGAATAGAGGCAGCAAAAGACTTTTTACGGGCTGGCGGGACACATATCTTTCTTGTCTCAAAACCTTCCTGGTCACTTTCCGTCCATCCCTCCTGCGGTGCAGACTATACAGCAGTTTTTGACGAAACCCTCCGCGTTGCAGGGCTGATTGAAGAGATTGGCGTTGTAGTCTTATCCGGTTCTTGGAGTTCATCCTGCTGAGATCAGCAGGCTTTCTGAACGCATGTCATTACCGGAAGCAACTGAGGTTATGAAAGCCGGGATTGATTGTGCGGCAGCATACGTAAAGGAAGGAAAAGCAGTTGCCCTGAAAAGCGGAAGACCCCACTATGAGGTGAGCCCGGAAGTCTGGACTGCATCCAATGACATTCTTACCCATGCGCTGAACCGTGCTGCCGAATGCAGGTGCGCATTGCAGATCCATGCTGAAAGCGGCCCGTGCACCGATGTTGCAGAAATGGCACGGAATGCAGGTTTCCCGGTAGAACGGGTGGTAAAGCACTATGGCTCTCCCGATACACCGCTCCATCCTTCGCTCATCGCAAAACATGAAGCCATACCGCAGCTGACACGCGAACGGCGGGCATTTACCATGGAGAGTGATTTTATGGATGAGAACTCACGACCCGGGGCGGTGATCGGCCCAAAATCAGTACCCCGGTATACGTACCAGCTGCTCCGGGATGGCCTGATAACCGAAGAGGACTGTTTCCGGATCCATGCCGAAACAATCGGAAGAGTATATGGTGTGAGGATCACGCTTTAAAAAGTGTTCCAACTCACCTTTTTTATTCCCCACCGCCAATAGGTATTCAATGTTTTTGAAAGTTCATTGTTCACCGGGTACGGGTGATATCGTGGCGGTGTGCGATCGCGAATTGCTGAACACCACCATCAGCAACGGCGAGCTTTCTGTTCAAATCACCGAATGGTTCTATGGCAACTGCCCTGCCAGTGAAGATATGGTGAGAGCCGCATTGAAAAAAGCAGGTAACATCAACCTGATGGGTAAACGTTCGGTGAGTATTGCTATTGACATGGGGCTGGTCACTCCGTCAGGCTGTATAATGATCGGGGAAATACCCCATGCACAGGTCTATTCGTTATGAGTATTCAGGATTTTTTCTGTCCGAAATGTGGAAAACCTACGGAACAGGAAGGGCTCTGCAACCATTGCAGGATCGGCAATACTCCCTGGTTTGAACTGTGACCGGCGCGTGAAGAGCACCCATTGTCCGAGCTGCGGTGCAATAAAACAGGTAAACACGTGGACAGACACTAACCAGGAACGGGCGCCGGTTGGCACCTGAGACTCGCAAAGGCTGCAGTCCACTTCCACCCTGATGTCCGGAAACCATCAATGGTTGTAAAGGTAGTGGATAATACCCTGAACCGCTCGACGGCGACGATTACCCTGAAGGGGTTGCTCTACAATACACCCGTTGAAGGCACCTGCAGCGTTGAACTCATATGGCATAAAGAACAATGTGACCGCTGTAACCGGATCAGCGGGAGTTATTATGAGGGGATTGTCCAGGTCCGTGCTGATGGGCGACTCCCCAGTACTTTTGAACTTCAGATGTCTGCAGGAATCGCGCAACAGGTAGAAGACTCCCTGCAGGCAGGAGGAGAACGTCTCTCATTTATCGTAGATATGAACGAAACCCGGGAAGGTCTGGACATCACCGTTGGATCCCAGCATATCGGGACACTTATCTCTCAGGGAATAATCGCCCAGCTCGGGGGCAGGTTCACCACACATCCAAAACTGGTAGGAGAGAAAAACGGGAGGCAGCTCTACCGTATCACCTACTCGGTCCGCCTCCCACGGTTCCAGAAGCAGGATGTAGTACTGAGCCATGGGCGGTATGTTGAAGTGGTACGGGTTGAGTCAAACCATCTTAAGGTTCTTGATCTCACTGAGGGCATACAACGATCGGTCCGTGAGGATGATGTTGAACGCCTTATAGGGAATTTGCGGAATGCTGAGTCAGCACTGGTGGCATTTGCTGATGATCAGCATCATGGGCATCCTCGATCCTGAAACATGTCAGACAAAAGAGTTCAGGAAACTGAAATGGCTTGATGTCAAAGCCGGGCAACACGTGCTTGTCCTTCGTGATGGTGATCATCTCGTTGTGGTCGGGTAAAAAATGCGGGTAAGAGCAGTCCCAAAGGATAAACTCAGAGAGATCGGCAACGAGAGCTGGATAGACCTCACACGGAGACCGTATACCGAGGGGAATATTGCATGGGTACCTGTCAGGGATGAAGACACCTGCGAACGCGAGATTCCCCCGCGAATCCGGTACCAGGGTAAAGGTTTTTTTATGATCGGTGACGTTGCAGTCATCCATGGTAAAAAACCCTGTCGGGAGGAAGTTGATGAGATCGTGGGTTTCCGTCACCCGAGGGGTGTGCTCTGGATTGAATCCCTTCATGATGCAACACGAACACCCAGAACACAAATCCTCTGGGGAGATGCCGGAGAAGTAGAACACCACGAGAACGGGTATACGTATTTTCTTGATCCCGGTAAAGTGATGTTTGCACAGGGAAACCGAAGCGAAAAAATGCGGATTGCACAGACTCGTGCGCAGAAGTGAACCAGATGAAAGAGTTGCTGATATGTTTGCCGGTATCGGGTATTTTACCATACCAATCGCTGGCAGCGGCGCCACTGTTCATGCAATGGAGATCAATCCGGTCGCATTCGAATACCTGAACCGGAATATTCGCGAGAATGGCCTTTCCGGTCGGGTTAAATAGTTCATTGGGAGATTGCCGGGATCTCTTAACCGGAACCTATGACCGGATCGTGATGGGACATTTTGATGCCATTTCAATGCTTCCGTCAGCACTTTTACATGTGCATGAAGGGAGCATCATTCATCTTCACAGTATCGGCACAGTAGAGGACCGCGATAAAAGAGCAGGTAGAGGGCAGCAGGTTTTTCTGCATCTATTCACGTACATAAAGTCAAGAAATACCGCCCACATGCCTGGCACGTGGTGCAGGACGTGACAATTTCATGACCCGGGTCCAGACACTTGCCGGAAAACAAATTGTAGTCGCCGTGACCGGGAGTATCGCTGCTGTCGAAGTGGTTAAACTGATACATTCACTTCGCCGGTGTGGAGCGGTAGTTCAGCCGGTAATGAGTCATGCAGCGTCAGGTATAATCCAGCCGGATGCGCTGACATATGCCAGTGGAAGAGAAACCATCACCAGGTTGTCCGGCTGGGTCGAGCACATAACCTATTGCGGGGAGGGGGGGAGTGCTGATCTTTTACTGATTGCTCCCTGTACAGCAAACACGATCAGTAAAATCGCCTGTGGAATCGATGATACTCCGGTGACAACCTTTGCCACAACAGCACTTGGCAGCCAAATCCCCATCATCGTAGTACCTGCAATGCACTACAGTATGTATCGCCACCCCGCAGTAATCGAAAACATCGCAAAACTAAAAACATGGGGTGTGGAGATCGTTGATCCCCGGATTGAAGAAGGGAAAGCAAAGATTGCAGACAGCGAAGAGATTGTCCTCCGCTGCGAGCGTGCAGTCCTTGGAACAGCACTTTCAGGAAAAAAAGTACTAATTACCAGCGGGCCCTGCCGGGAACCGGTTGATGATATCCGCATACTGACAACACGGTCCAGCGGACAGATGGGAAAAGCCCTTGCGCTCCAGGCTTTCCGGCTGGGTGCTGAGGTTACCGTAATCCACCGGGATACGTTTCCCTGCGTGAACAATATTTTTGTGGAAACCGCAGATGAAATGCGATGTGCAGTGCACCGCTGTTTCTCAGAGAGTGGTGCAGATATCTACATCAGTGCTGCGGCAATTTCTGATTTTGCACCGAAAAGAGTGAAAGGGAAAATCCCGAGCGGTAAACCGGTGAATCTTTTACTTGAACCGCTCCCGAAATTACTTTCTGAAGTAATTCAGAGCATTACCATTCTCTGATCATTGCATTCAAACTCGGCAAGACTCCGGAAAAGATGGCAAAAGAGATGATTGCACAAGGTGTTGCAATGGTGCTGATGAACACACCAGAGAGCATGGGGAGCACCCACGGTGAATATATGCTCCTGACCCGGAACGGTGAATTACCATTAAAGGGTACAAAAGAAGAGATTGCCTATGGGATCTGGAATGCTGTTATTCAGTGATTTAAGCAAAACTCTATTCTCATCACGGTTCCATGTTACGCATATATAACAGCCTCTTTATCGCTTTTTGTTATACATTCGAAGATTTTTTATAGGAAAATTTTCAGGATCGGTAGAAACGAACATAAATCTGTAACGTTCACACCGTAATCACAAAAATCGCCAGAATACAATGGACTCCCGCATCAGGGCCTCTCCGAGGCAGAGCGGGGCAAGGAAGTTTTTTTTAATTTTTAGTCATCAATCAGCCGTGGGGGCATCCTTTCAGGGGCGGCGGCATCATCGTACCTGAATAATAAAAAAGGTACCTCTCCGCTTCATACTGAATACGACGATTTTATTAGAAACAGACATGAACGGGAGTTCACACCCGGACCATGAAAATCTTCTACATACGATAGACTCCCGCCTCAGGGCCTCTGCGAGGCACGGCGGGGCAGGGAGTTGTTTTGAATTTTGCTCACCGATCCGCCGCGGGGGCGTCCCTTCGGGGGCGGCGGCAATCATCGTATCTGAGGGAGAGAGTAACCATGTTCAACTGAATAAAACGATTTTCATGGGAAATGCTCAATTACAGGCTAAACGCTCACGGGGCGTTCACCCCCGCTGCTGTGGCTCCCCCGGATACGATAAACTCCGAACAGGTAATACGTCATTATCGTGAAACTCAGGGGAGGAACGGGAGGGCAGGCACGGTCCCTCCTTCATCATACCAGTGTTTTGTATTTCATATCTTAGCAAAAAGAATTCTCCCGGGCCATTTTCAGGTTTGCTCCCATTACTCAATTATTCATAGAACTGATACCAGAATCAACACCGGGATTCTTTAAAGAGGAAAAACACCCTATCTTCATAATAAAATCGTGCACCCATCCATGAAGCCAATGCACGTCGTCGCATTCTGTCCGGGTCATATTTCCGGTTATTTCAAAAGAATAGTGGGAGATACTATTGCAACCACCGGGAGTATCGGCGCCGGGATTGTCATCAGTGAAGGAGTCACTGCAACGGTCGAACCCGCAGACAGAACATCGATCTGTATCAAACGCAGAAGTTCCACGGGAGCATCATTTGATCTTTCTTCCGGATCACCACTGCTTGAGCATGTCATGGAAAATCTCAACTTGACTGCATCGGTAATTACTGAATGCAACCTGCCCATTGGTGCCGGATTCGGACTCTCTGCTGCAGCACTGCTTGCTACACTCACTGCCCTTAATCATCTTTTTGATCGGGGAATGAATACTGAGGAAATCGCACAGTGTGCCCATGCAGCAGAGGTTGCCCACCGGACCGGGCTTGGCGATGTGGCAGCCTGCCAGGGAGGAGGGAGAGTCATACAGATCCGGCCCGGGGATCCATGGATTGATTGAACGGAGATTCGACATGCCTGAACCATTATATGCAGTAAGTTTTGGACCAATCCACACCCCGACAGTGCTTGGATCTTCTGCACAGATGGAACGAGTATCCTCCGCTTTTCCCAAAACAACACCGGAAAATGTCGAGGATTTTTTCCTTCTCTCGCGCCATTTTGCTGAGCAGAGCGGCCTTATGACACGGGAGGTAAAAAAGGTTATCCGGTGCTGTGATGCAGCAGGAGTACCATCGAGTATGACGATGCTGGGCAATGGTGTCTTTGCGTATGGCAGGAAAGCACGGGATGTGCTTTTACCCTTTGGTCATGTATATGAATTTCAGGTGTCGGCTACAGGTGCACATATCATGGAGGACCTGACATGATACCTGCTGATCACCCCCGCTATCGCTCGCTTGTAACCCGTGAACGCCTTGCAGAATGTGCAAAAAAGGGAATTGTTTCATGGGAGGGGCTCACTGCCCATGGGCGCGGTGAAGCATTCGATTATATGATTGGAGAGAAGACTACCAGAAGTGCCCTCATTGCCGAGAGGACTGCCGCTGCGATGCTTCTGACAGCCCACCACCCAATCATCTCGGTAAACGGTAATACTGCAGCACTTGCAGCGCATGAAATTTCTGCATTGCAAAAGGCATGCGGAGCCCGTGTTGAGGTGAACCTTTTCCACCGGACAGAAGAACGGGTGAAAATGATAGAGAATCTTCTCCGTGACTCAGGAGTCGATGTATTCTCTGGTGAAGCGGAGCAGTTACTGCCTCTTTCCCATGACCGGGCCTGGTGCCGGCGTGAGGGGATGTTCTCTGCTGATGTCGTACTCGTACCTCTTGAGGATGGTGACCGATGTGCAGCTCTTGTCGACATGGGAAAGACGGTGATCGCTATCGATCTCAACCCCCTCTCACGCACCGCTCGATCAGCAACCCTTACGATCGTAGACGAACTGACCCGCGCACTTCCACAGATAACCCAGGCCTGTAGTGAGATTTCTGAGCCTGAAATAAAGAGTCTCATCAGTTCGGTTGACAATCATTATCTTTTGTCAGAAGCAATACGTGAGATGACTGCGAGGTTGTCCCATGCTCTGGATTGAGAAATACCGCCCGGAAAAACTATCCGACATACTCGGGCAGGATCCGGTAATCCAGCACCTCTCCTCCTTTGCTGCATCCAAAAGCGTTCCCCACCTGATTCTTACCGGACCGCATGGAACCGGGGAAAAGTGTGGCGATTGAATGCTTCGCAAAGAACGCTGTACCAGGAAAACTGGGAGTTGAATACCTCGGTTTTCCAGACCGCTGATCTCTTTTTACAGGGAAAAGCATACCTCGAACAGGACGATCGATATGCCCATCTCTACCAAAAAAACCAGTCCCTGATTACGAATTTTAAGTATATCATCAAGTGGTACGCTTCACTCCGTCCGCTTGATGCGGAATTCAAGCTGATGGTTTTTGAAGATGCTCATGCACTTACAAAGGACGCCCAGCAGGCGCTCCGGAGGATTATGGAGCGTGCAAGCACTACCTGCCGGTTTATCTTTTCAACAACGAACCAGAGTGCACTCATCCCTCCTGTCACATCCCGCTGCCTGCCACTCTTCTTTTCACCCGTAGACCAGAATGTCATACTCCGCCATCTTCGTACGATCAGAGAAAGGGAAAATTCGGGAATTCACCCTTGTTCTGATGATGATCTGGAACTGATCGCACAGGTAGCCCAGGGTGACATGCGGCGGGCAATCCTGCTCCTGCAGGTTGCTCTTGAAGCGGGACGATGCCAGGATCTCTTTACCATTGCCCAGTCAGAAACAGCAAACATAGCCGCTTCTGCCATTGATGCTCTTAAAAAAGGAGATGTGCGCAATGCGATCCGCCGTTTTGAGTCCCTGATGATTGACTACGGACTTTCAGGCAGTGAAGTCTTCTCTGAAATTCGTGACATTACGCAGCGCGATTATAATGATCCCTCACTCGCAATTGCACTTGCCGATGCTGAGTTCCGCATACGCCATGGAAATAACGAATTTGTCCAGATTGGAGCATTTGTCTCCGGAATCCGCGAGGTCTTCACATGAGTGCTTCCGGGCAGGAGAAAATCCAGGAGCACTACGATACCATTGCCGATATCATATGATCACCACTATGACAAGCCCCGGGGAAGATGCTATCATACCCATATAAGCACCCACTATCATGAGTGCGCTCCCAAAAGGCGGAAAACTCCTTGATATCGGGTGCGGAACAGGCCTCTTTGTTGAGAGATATATTGAAATCCGGCGGTAGTGCCATAGGACTCGATATCAGCAGCAAAATGATCGAAAAGGCACGACACCGGTGCATAACATGCGATTATGCCATAGGAACCGGGGAGAAAATCCCTTTTTGTGACAATTCATTTGATGCGGTCTCCAGTCTGCTTGTGTTCAGTTATGTTAATGATCCCCAAACGATGCTGAATGAAGCATACCGGGTTTTGAAGCCCGGGGGGAAAATCGCAATCTGCACGCTGGGAAAGAAACTCCTCACCCGGGGAATCCCGGCTATCTATCAGATCGGCGAAAAGATGAAGGTAAACCATGTCGTTATGAAGAACTTCGGGGAGCATTACTATGACCAGGAGGAAATGGATGATCTCTTTAGCCGCGCGGGATTTTCAGATATTTCGGTTAAATGGTGTTCCTTTGCCCATATCGACATGATTGATCCACTCTTCCTTCTTGCTCAGAAGATTGAACCATTCGTTGAGAAAACGCGTTCCCGCAGCTTGCGTATAACATCTGGGTGAGCGGGGAAAAACCTCGAAAATAATAAAAGTTCAGAGAGATTTTTTCTTCTCCACCAGTTTCTTCAAAACCCGCTGTTTTTTCTGTATCGCAGCTTCTGCGGCATGCAACACTCCTTTTTTCATCTCCTCAAAATCACGCATATCAGTATCAACAACCTTTTTCACCGGGGTGTATGCAGATTCCCTGAACCGTGGTGAGAAATCGCATTCCTTTCCGTCGACCATAAGAACCGATTCGGGTTTTCCCTTTTCAACGTACCCGATTTCATGCATCGACACTCCCGGCAGATTTCACTACCCGGCAGATCTCTGCTGATACTTCAGGAGGTGCGACAATAAGGAGGGCATCAAGAGATACACCAAGATAATCGATCTGTAATGCTTCGAGCATTGCCCGTGACATGGGGTTCGACTAAACTCCCTATCGCATGTTCATCAATAATAATACGGCATCCGGCGGTCTCTGCCATCTCAAACGCATCACCCCTTAATCCCCCATTCGTTACATCGGTCATCGCGTGGATCCGCGGGAAAACTTCACTCTTCATCAGGGTTTCACAGGCCATAAGGAAATTGAGATTGATGGTCTGTTCCACAACTTCGGGAAATCCCGAATATATTGCCGCAGTTGCAATAGTCCCTCCACCTGCCCCTTCAGTCATCAGGAGGACATCACCGGGTTGCGTATGCTTTCCGGGCAGTGAGATGTTCGGCAACACCCACTGCACCGACACATCCGGTCAGCCGGTTCCCAAGTACCATATCGCCACCGATGCGGAGGGTGGAACCGGTGACAAGCGGCACATCCATCGCTTCGCCCACAGTCGTAATACCCGCAGTATAATCAAAAATCTTTGCCACATCACCATCATCAGCCACATGGATATCGGAAAAGAGCATAACCGGTTTTGCTCCCATCACATAGACATCGCGGAGCGTTGCACGGGTTACATGGAATCCTGCAAGGAACGGGTAATCGGAAAGACGGGAATGCATGCCGTCAACAGTACAGATGATATATTTTCCCTCCTGCACAGACGGCACCGGCATCATCCATCTCATCCACACCGACAGAGGCTGAGGTTTTTCCGATGATACGGGCGATCTGGCGGTGGGCAAAAAAATCCCCCTGTCCCCGGGATCCCACACCGAACTCCCCCATATGCACACCAGCAGGTTCAAATTCAAAAAAATCACCTTTTAGACCCTGGGTGTTTTTCACTTCATCAATCACCGCATGGGCAAAAGCGGATGCATACGAGGGCTGAACTATTTTTATTTCGAGGATACGATCAGTCAGATTTTTTTGTAAGGTATCTTCATCTGCTCCGTCCGCAATTCTTCTGCGAACATACTCCTCAACATCCATAGGTTTCTGTACGTGCGAGAGACATAAAAAAGCGGGGGATAATCAGGAAAAGGCAATAAGGAATATCTGAATATTTATCTCAGAAGGACACCATAACATTTCAGAAAAACACCGGAGAGCATCGTCAAACTTCCCGATTTTTAACAGAGAGAGACCCTTTACCATACCTGCGCGGACATCCTTCACATCGAGATAATATGCCTGGTCAAAAGCTCGTGCAGATTCTTCAAGTCTTCCGAGCATAAAGCACGAGTTGCTCATCACAACCCATGCATCAGCATTTGTTGGATCAATTTCGAGTGCTTTCTCAAGACAGCGGATCGCCTCTTCATGTTCCCGAGCAGACATCGAGTGAGAGGCCTTTGCGGTAGAGGGCGTTTGCATTGTCCAGGATCAGATGGACAGGGCACGATCGAGAACATCAATTGCTTCCTGGTACCGTTTCAGGTTGATGAGGGCCATCCCTTTTTTGATGAGCGCTGAAAGATAAAAAGGATAAATTTTAAGGGCCCGATCATAGCAGATGATCTCTTCTTCGTACCATTTCAGTTTTCCAAAGGCAAATCCTTTGTTCACCCATGCCGAAAGATAACGTGGCCTGAGTTCCAGTGCCCGGTCACAGCATCGAATCTCTGCTTCAAACCTTCCCAGCATCCCCAGTGCAACACCTTTATTATTCCATGCTGCTGCATTCTCAGGATCGATCTCCAGTGCCTGCTCACAACATTTGACTTTATCCAAAAACCGGTCGAGCATCCCATAAGCAAATCCCTTGTAATTCCATGCATCAACACAGTTTGGATCAAGGGAGATCGCTTTTTCGCAACATTCGATCTCTTCTTCATACCGTCCCAGTTTCCCAAGGGTAAAACCCTTGCCGACCCATGCGAGTGCACGATTTGGATCAACATGACAAGCACTTCGGAAAATGCCAAAAGCGCTTCCTCGTGCCTTCCCTCGCGTCCAAGAGCGAGACCCTCAAGATAATAATCCCTGCCTTTCTCGGGGGAGTGCTCTTTTCTGAATTTTCAGGTGATTCAATCATGTAAAGGAAATCCATGGAAGGTGACAGGGTTACTCATGCAGAAATGCTTAGTGCACGGTGATATTTATGTTAACGGATTAAAAAATATATTCGTTAAAGAGATTTCCAAAGACAATTCCCGCATAAACAGGTTTCTCCTGTCTGAATAAAAAAACAGGAAATAGTTGTCTTTGTCATGAAACAGAAATTAATTCCAACAGAGATATATTACTTATCAATTTATTTAGCATCATTGAACTCTCAACCGGAGACATGATGATGCATCATCATATCCAATCGGCGTTATCCTGATAGTTGCGATAACATTCATTCTTGCTCTCCTCGTTCTTCTTATGCTCCAGTTTCAGCCTTTTACGTTGAATATGGAAAAAGCAGATCCCGGCAATTTTTACGATTACTTCCATCAAGAGTGTTGATGAAATAACAGGACATCTGAATTACGATAGTCGTGTGCTTCTTCTTCATACCGGTAAAACAGAGTATCAGAACAAAAATCTTAAGGCAGGATTCTTAAAAAACGGACAACCGGTATCCTGCACTATCACTACAATGAATGGGCATGATTTCATCAGCACATCACATACTGGTGTTCAGTGGATGGGAGGTTCCGGGTGTTCAGGAGAAACATGGAGCCCCGGGGAACAGATCTGTATTGATTTCTCTGACGGAACATTTCGTCCGGGTGACAGAGTTCAAATTGATGTTATCGACAAAATTACCAATGTTACCATCTCGCGGCATGTGTACACGTATGTTTAACAACAAGGAAAATGAGTCGTTGAAAAAAATTGTATAAAAAAAATTATTCATCTAGTCGTTTGAACACACCTTTTTTTGCCTTCAGAATTTTACATTCCGGACATCGCCATGTATCAGGAACATCCTGCCATGCTGTTCCACGGTGGTATTCCTTTTTTGGGATCTCCTTTCAGGGGATCATAAATATAGTGACATTCAAGACATACCCATCGATCACTTTTTTTCCGTTTGTGTCATGATCAATTCAACTCCATAGATAGTAGTCTATCTCTTATTTTTCCCTGTATTCTATTATGAATACTTCCTTTGGGCAACCACTATTCCTGAAAAGTCTATCTGCACGTCAGATTTCGGATCAGGTGCATGACGTGCACAAAGCCGCGCCACGCGCAGGGGTTCGGGAATCTTTCCTTCAAGGGTAAAATCATTGCACAATGTGCTGCATCCCGCTGATCCATACCCCAGACCGCGGAGGAATATAGTCTGATGCGTGTGAAGATTGACCGGTATACGTTCTCCCAGTTCCTCTAGGCTGAAATTCGTGCCTTATCATCAGGAAAATGATTACTGATATCCGCAATAAGTCCATCAGAATCCTCGTACGTAACACAGATTACCGGGATTCCGGTCTCCTGTGAAATCAGGGCAGGATTCATGATATTGAACCATGCAATAACACAACCGAGAGCATAATCACATTAATATCACTGCGTTCAAGATCCTCGCACCATACCGAGAATAGAATCGGTAGCATCCATACCACCGACAGTCACGTTGAAAAAAAAAACCATCAATACGAAGATCTTTTCGCATCACCACTCCTGCAAGTCTGGAAACTGATCTGTCCGGAATAACTTTCTGCAATACCGAATGCACGAAACCCTTTTTTCGGGATGTGCATAGAAGCACTTATGTCACCCGATTAAAAATACTATACCAATGAAATTCAACAAAGATGAGGTCTGCATATTAATTCCCACGTTGAATGAAGAGCTGACAATTGGAAATATCGTCCGGGAGTTCACGGCGCTCGGATATACCCACATTCTGGTCATTGACGGCAAAAGTACAGATAATACTGTCAAAATCGCCCGTGAAGCCGGTGCCAACGTCCGCACACAATCCGGCAAGGGAAAAGGAAATGCGATCATCGAGGCTTTTGAGGTCATAGAGCAGCCCTATATCCTCATGCTTGACGGTGATGGCACCTATTCTGCAAAAGATGCTGAAAAAATGCTGACACCCTTATTTTTGGGATTTGATCAGGTTATCGGTGATCGCCTCATCAATGCTGAAGAGGGTTCATTCTCCCATCTCAATCTTTTTGGAAACCATATGCTCAACCTTCTTTTCAAGGTTGCCCACAGCCGTGATCTTCACGATATTCTCTCCGGGTACCGGGCATTTACCCGACTTGCCATCCAGCAGATGAACTTAAAAGAGAAAGGATTTGAAATTGAGACCGAGATCTCGGTTGAATCAGTCCGAAACGGGCAACGGGTCATGGTTGTGCCGATCAAATATTCCCGCCGCCCGGGAACCGCCACAAAACTCTCACCATTTCATGATGGTATCAAGATTGTAAGCACCATCTACCGGCTGGCACGGGTGAACAATCCGATGTTCTATTTTGGCATGATGGGGATCTTCACTTCATTTCTTGGTATTCTCACAGGAATTTATGTTTTGTCCGAATGGTTGCAGGGAATTGATCACATTCCCCTCACCATTCTTACCGTGCTTCTTATTGTCGTGGGTATTGAAATTTTCATGTTCGGCATGATTAGTGATATGCTCTTAATCTTCCACCGGGAAATCATACGGGAAATCCAGATTCTCCAGGGCCAGAAACCACCTAAATAGCATTCTTGGTCCAGTTTTTTTATGAAATGGATAATCAGATAGCAATTATTCAGTGGTTTGCTGGAATAAAACTGTGTTTAAGAATAAGTATTTGGCAGGAGTGTTCAGCCACTGAAGTGTAAACATATGCATCATCGAGAGTTTTTCCGGCGGCAAATGTGCCGTGTCCCCGTGCAATCACCACTTTTGAAGACGAAAGCGCGTGGGTAACCTTATCTGCAATTTCCTGCGAACCGGGGGCACCCTGAACAACCGGAATTTTCGGGCAGAGCATCTCCCCTTCGCTGTCTTCCGGAACAACCTCATCCATGACAAGTGATGCGGCTACCGCATACGGGGGATGGGCATGGACAATCGCTTCATGCTTTGTCTTCATGTATACCTCGCGATGCACACGATATTCAGTTGAGGCATCTGGGGGTGCATCTCCGTGGAAAGGAACAAATACCAGCGAACCTGCAACATCCAGATATGCTCCGGTTCGCTTGATGAAAAAACCCTCATCACCTTTTCTGACACTCATATTCCCAAAATTTCCACCGACAAGGTGCTCGGTAAAAAGTCTCTTGCCTATGCGCTCGAACTCACCAGAATACATTCTGAACATCTCTTTTTTCCACAGAATTCTTTTGCATATTCAACGATATGTGCATGCGTCTGTCGGTAAACATAATTATCTTTTTGAAGACATTTTTCAAAAAGGCGTTTTAAATCCTGTCTTTTTTCGGTAACACCAATACATCGCGTCATGCGCTCAGTATACGCATCTATCACAAAACTTGTCCGAAACAACCCGTAACAGAGGATACTATCAGCAGTTTCTTCGCCGATGCCTGATACCTTTAATAACTCCTTCCTGAGTTGTGGGGTTGATGCATCAGCCATTCCATCAAAACTCCCATACGTTTCTACAACATATGAGGCAAGAAATTTGAGACGCTTTGCCTTAACCCGGTAGAATCCTGTACACCGGATCGCATCTTCGATATCCTGGACATCTGCGGTAACGATGGCGTCAAGAGAACAGATTCCTCTTTTTTTAAGGTCAGAAAGTGCCCGCTCGACATTCTCCCAACGCGTCTGCTGGGTGAGAATTGCTCCAATCATTACTTCATCAGTATCTCCCGGCCACCACGCGATCTCTCCAAAGCAGCTGGCAAGCGAACTGATGAGATGTTTGATCTTAACGGAACTGGATCCCGACATCCTTCATCTTGTTGTACCGCGCAATATTGAGGAGGAGGGGCGTTAAACACTCGACCAGTGGAGAAGCCGCAAGGGGGCCTGCATCAAATGCGTGGAGTTTTGATATGCGGTTTACTATTCCCATAACCTGCTGTTTTGCATCGTTATCATCCCCACAAACCGGTACTGAATAGCTGAGGTCTTCATCGAGCAATTTCCAGCGGTTTGCCGCAATGGTATTGAATGCTGTACAGATCCTGGCAGTTGGTGGAAGAAGCCTTTTTATCAGGAGTGCTGCAGACCCTTCCGGAGGAGGAACGCAGGTGAAGAAATCCCGTTTTTCCATCGGGTTAACCGGGCTGATTACAATCTTTCCTTCAAATCCATTGAGAGTCTCTAATGTGCCAAGGAGGTGTTTGTAAGGGATAGCAAGGATAACAATATCTGCATCATCCACTGCCTGCTGGTTGGAAACACCGGTGAGCGAACACTCTTGACCCCGTTTTCTTAAGGTCTCAATACCAAATTCGCAGGTCAGCTTCAGCCTTATCTTTCTCCCGCGAACCTACAATTACATCAAACAGGGGGGAAAGGCGCATTGCCATTCCCTCACCGATATCTCCGGTGCCCCCTACAATCCCAATCTTCACTTAACCCACCAGCGGTTTTAAGAGTTTTTCGAGCGTTGCAGCATCAGTAACTCCCTCCATGGACTGTACAATCTTCCCATCCTTTTCAATAATCAGGGTGGGAACAACACGGATCCCGTATTTTTCTGCAAGATCCATGTGCTGGTCGACATCAACCTTTTTTATCTCGATTGAATCACCCATTTTTTTTCCGAGTTCCTCTAAAATAGGCGTCTGCATCCTGCAGGGACCACACCAGGTCGCAAAAAAATCATATAAAACCGGTTTGCTCATTTTTACATACCCGGAAGAATAGTCGATTAAAAAAAAGATAAAGGTATGGTATTTTATTTGGAGAGGATCTGCATGATGATTTTACCATATGCGGGACGGGTCACCAGTACACCGACAAGTACACCAAGGATGGTGATCATCGCAAATCCCTTGAGTGTCGAGAGATCCATCAATAAAAGGGGCAGCATCGCGATTACCACGGTTGCAGCAGCGACAACGATAATGCTCAGTGCCCGCGAAAGTCTTTTTAAATAGAGATTCGGTGAAGGAACCTTGCCTTCATGCAGTATCTCATCCGTTATCACGACCAGTTGATCTATACCGGTTCCAAGGACGGCAATAAGACCGGCGATTGTAGGCATATCCATCTGGAAATTGATTAAGGCGATAAAACCCAAGCAGGATGATAATTTCTGAAGCATTGATCAGGACCATCGGGAGCACAATGACAGGTTCGCGGTACCGGTAATAGATGACGAACCCGACCGTGATGAGCGCACAAATACCGGCAAGGAGCGCCGTCATCTTGTAGCGCTCACCAAGGGGGGCTGTTACTCCCCCGGATCCTGCAATGGTAACATCAACAGGTAATGCTCCTGCCCTGAGGTGGATTTCAAGATTGGTTGCCTGCTGGGTCCCGTACTTTCCGGCTCCGGTTGATGCGAAGAGCTGCCGGATATTCTCACTCTGGAGTTTCCCTGCGAGATCTTCTGACAAAGGAGCGGAGTATACGGTCTTATTATCGAGAAGCATGATAAGGTTGTGATTGGCCGGATCTGCAGTTGCGCCGTATTTGATCGCAGCAGCGCGGAATGCAGCAGCACCACCCTCACTTAAGGTAAAACCAACACCCCATTTGTCACTGCCCGGGGGCTCCTGGCTGGGTGTCTGAACGCTGGTGATTGTCTCGCCAGAGAGCACATGCTCGGTCTGGTTTCCGGTTGTCTGGACACGGATCTCGAACTTACCCTGTTTTCCGACGATATCCTGGGCCTGTTTCATGTCCACACCGGCCAGTTCAACGCGGATATACCGTGCTACATTGTTCATCCCGGTGAGGGTATTGACTTTTGCATCCTTGGTACCAAGCGTATTGATCTTGTTTTCAAGGATGCGCTTTACATCTTCAGCAGTTGCTTTTGATACACCCGGCTGGTAACTGGTTATTTTTCCTCCCGACGCAATAAATATCGGTTCCAGATCTGCCTGCGAATAATATTTCCGTATTTCGAGATGATTGGCATCAACCTGCACTACTTCTGTTTCAAGGTTCTTTGTGAGATTCGTGATGAATTCATCCAGCGGGCGATCGGTAGTAAACCCTACCACTTCAGCCTGGAACTCGAGCTGGAGCCAGGAACCCTGCTGGAGGTCAAGTCCATACTGGAGATTGGTTGTAAAATTACCCTGCTCATCAAAATGCGGATTTATGGCAATAACTGAGAGAACGACAAGGATGATGAGTGTCGCAACCCTCCAGTCAGTGAGGAGCGCTTTTAATTCTTTTTTGTTCATTTGCCACCTCCCTTCAGGACATACCATTTGAGTATACCGACATTCGTAAGCCAGGTATTCATGATATCAAAAACAAGCCCGATCAGGAGTACGGCAGATATCTCCATCAGGATCAGGACTGATCCAAACCACGCGACGATAAACATTGCCGCGGCCGCAGCAAGGGTGGTTGAAGTCATGATGATACCGGTACGGAATGCGCCGGTCAGTTTGTCGTTGAGTTTTCCCTGCCGTTTCAGTACCCGGTTCGTGAGCAGGATATCACTGTCCACAGAGTAACCAATCAACATAAGCAGTGCGGCGAGCGTGCCAAGTGAGAGCGGAATCCCGACAATATTCATGGTGGCTGCAGTCATGACCATGTCAGCAAATGCTGAAAGGACGACTGCCACCGCTGGCACAAATGTCCGGAAGGCTAAAAAAATCACAATTGCCATGCCAATGAAGGAAAATATCAGAGCAAGCACGGCCTGTGATTGCAGGGTTTTTCCGAAGGTTTCTCCGATCTGGTCAACCTTGGCATCGGGGAATTTCTGGTAGATAAGGGCAGACAGCGATCGGAATTCTGCATCGTCCATTGCTCCGAATTTTAAAAAATACCCGTTGTTCACCCCTTCACTGATATCAACCAGCGGATAACCGGCAAAGGTTGATTGCAGCTGTTCCCTGGTGTCAGTAGTAATAATCGTTACTGCTGTGCCGCCGGAGAAATCAATACCCGGTGTTACAGGCATACCGGTTGAAGCCATGGTTCAGAGCGAGCAGTACAAGCGATATTGCCAGAAGTACGAGAGGGATTATCACCAACTGTTTTGGTGAATATTTCTCGATGTTATAGTTGAACAATCCCATGTCATAATCATCTGTTTATGTTTGATTAAATAGTTACCAGAGTACCTTTTCAATTAAACGGGTAATTCATCCTATACCCGCAATCTGACTATTATCCAAAGTTCGCAGAAAATCATCGTCCCTTCTTTAAAACGGTGAGATCTTCTTTTAGGGATTAAAAATCGCATAAAATGAAAAAATATATATACAGAGACCTTTGACAATAAATCTATGAGATCTCCTTCAGAGATCAAAAGAGTCGTTGAGGGACGATTGCGGTCATACCTTTCACGGGACAGGACCGGAATCCGGCGTGAAGTGCTCAGACTTTTTGTTAAAACAAAATCACTCACGATTGCAGAACTCGTCGCTGAACTTCAGACACAGTTTGCAGTTACATTTCATGCAATCGCTTCCATGGTTGGCATCATTGCATCCCGCATCGGGATCCTCCGCGCAACGCGAAATTCCGACGGAGTAAACAACTACGAACTCAAAGACAAATACTTTGATATCGTGGTCAGGATTGTTGGGGTCAGTTAAACCCACTTACGATCCATAACGGTTTTTACTGCAACATTCCTAGTATACTAGCATCATGCCTACCAAAGACACCACCTGCATAAGCGAGGTGACCATTGTCCCGGAAGTGATCGAATATATCAAAAAACGGGACTGCGATTTTCGCATCTGCACATCCTGTGGCGGACCAATTCTTTTACCGATCCGCATCAAACCCCCGAAAAAAACCGATCTTCTTCTAAAGGCAGGAAATCATATGATCTATGTTTCCGTTCACCAGGCACGATTCCTGCACAACATCCGGATGGACATGATTCCTTTTTTTGATGATGATGATCTTGTCGGACATGAATGCGGATGAGTTTTGAAGAGATCTCCCATACGGCAGATGTAAAAATCCGGGTACATGCACCTACACTTGAAGCACTTTTTTCTGAAACCTTCAATGCCCTGATGCAGGTGATGTACGGAACAAAACCGTGCCAAGGGGTATTCTCAAGGAGATCAGGATTGAATCCTCTGATAATGAATCACTCCTTGCAGATTTCCTTTCAGAGGTCCTTTTCATATCAGAAGTCGAGGGACTTGTCTTTTCAGAGGCTGGTATCAGCATTGACGGTCTGTGTCTCACTGCTGAACTTACGGGTGAACCATTTGATCCTGTCCGTCATTCATGGAGGTTCTGAAGTGAAAGGGATCTCCTATTCAGGACTCGCAATCACGCATGATGCGAATGGATATATGCTGGACATCATATTTGATGTCTAAGACTAAGGCAGGAGTGTGATGGACGATGCTTGAAGGTGTAAACCGAATCGGGATGAATGAATGGGAAGTACCTGTTGGATATGTACCGGGCATGCGGGTCCCGGGAAGGTTCTTTCTTTCTGAATCATTAGGCAAGACGCTCGAACAGGGTGCAGTCCAGCAACTCGCAAACGTGGCAACCCTGCCCGGAATTCTGAAAAATTCGCTTGCTATGCCCGACATCCACTGGGGCTATGGATTCCCTATCGGGGGTGTTGCCGCATTTTCTGTTGATGAGGGAGTAATCTCTCCCGGGGGAGTCGGGTTTGATATTAATTGCGGAGTGCGGTTACTTGCAACTCCACTCCTGCATAAGGATGTTTCCGGCCGTCGGGATCTTATCGATGAACTCTTCCGCACGGTTCCCACGGGGGTTGGTGCAAAGAGTGCACTGAAGGTCTCTCCCCAGGTACTCGAAGGTATGATGCTGAAAGGTGCCCAATGGGCGGTCAAGGCCGGTTATGGTGTTGAACGCGACCTCATACGGTGCGAGGAGGGGGGAGTCATGAAAGCTGCAGACAGCCGTACCGTCTCTGCTAAGGCAAAACAGCGCGGAATACCCCAGGGGGGGACGCTTGGATCAGGCAATCATTTCCTCGAAGTTCAGGTTGTGCGTGAAATTTTTGATCCGGTTGCGGCAAAAGCATTTGGCCTTGCCCTCGGGCAGGTCTGCTGCATGATTCACTGCGGTTCCCGCGGGCTTGGGCACCAGGTATGCACGGATCACCTGAAGATACTCGAAAGCGCAACCAAAAAATACCATATCACCATTCCCGATCGGCAACTTGCCTGTGCACCGATAACCTCCTCAGAAGGAATGGCATATTTCGGTGCCATGGCAGCCGCAGCTAATTATGCATGGGCGAACCGGCAGATGATAACCCATACCACGCGGCAGGTACTCTCAAAAATGTTCAGGATTGAATACGATCAGATGCCCCTCATCTACGATGTCGCGCATAATGTTGCGAAGATGGAGGAGCATGTTCTGGAGGGAAAGCGCATGAAGGTCTGTGTGCATCGAAAAGGTGCCACCCGTTCATTTGGACCGGGATCGGCTGATCTTCCAAGCGATCTTGAATCAATCGGACAGCCGGTAATAATTCCCGGCAGTATGGGAACATCGTCATTTATCCTCACAGGAACACAGACCGCGATGGACCGGACGTTCGGAAGCACCTGCCATGGTGCAGGGAGAATAATGAGCCGCACACAGGCAAAAAAGAATATGAGTGGCAGGGAAATCATGACGAATCTCTTAAAAGAGGGCATTATTGTCCGATCACACAGCGAAAACGCTATCGCTGATGAAGCTCCGGATGTCTACAAACCCAGCGATGAAGTGGTAAATGTAGTTCATGAGGTAGGGATATCCCGGCTCGTTGCACGCCTCTCACCACTTGGGGTGATCAAGGGATGAGTCTGTCGTGCAGGTTTTGTCTGGGGGACAAAACAGCACTTCAACCGATATATCGAAGACTGCGGGATTACCTGTGAACTCGTCACCCCTCACATGCTCGCAGCCCCTTTTTTCCGGGGCATATTCAATTGTCTTATTATTCCCACAGGTTTTGCAAACCCTGCATATTCCAACCTTCTCCCGGCACTCCGCGCATCATCACCACGGATTAAAAAATTTGTGGAAAATGGGGGAAATCTCCTTGTCTTTGGTGCAGCAACCGATAAACCGGATGCCTATGACTGGCTCCCGTTTCCGGTAACGTACCGGCATGACTGCCACCCGCGCCGGATTGAATGCAGTTCATGTTCCGATACCGGAACCATCATTGACGATTATGATCCCTTGTGCATTGAGTGCGATGGTTCATTTCCATCGCATGAAGGAAAGTGTGTGGGAATTGCAGAATCATCAGATGTAATTATTGAAAAGACTGATAGGAAACGGGAGAATTGTCGTGACGAGCGTCCATGAGTTTCCCTCAAAGGGGTTTTTGAAAAGTTTCTGCACTGCAGGAAAAGAAACCACATTTTAGAAATAACCTGTGTTCTCTACAAAAATCCCCACTCCATTACCTGAAGTTGCAGATTAAAAAAATCTACACTCCGATTGAAAAAAATATCAAAAAGGGTGTTGAAGGTTTATTATAATTTTACTTCATTAGTATGTAATAATGGATCTAACCCATCTTAAAAAACATCAGTCATACATTATTGTTGCATTGCTTCTCCTTTTTATGGGGATTGCCCTTGTTCTCAGGATGATCCCTGCATTGTTCATCAAAGATCCAGGATTTCTGTATATTTTCGACACGGATTCCTGGTATACCATGAGACAGGTTGAGGTGATGGTCAAGGATTTTCCCCACTACAACTGGTTTGATCCGATGACTGCTTATCCCACAGGAAAGGTAATTGACTGGGGGCCGCTCTACCCCTTCATTGCCGCGACTCTCTCCCTGATAACAGGCGCAACAACACGCAGCGGGATTATTAATTCAACAGGCTGGGTAGCCCCACTCATGGCCGTGATGATGGTCCCGGTTATGTTCCAGCTGGGAAAGACGGTGTGGAACTGGAAAGCGGGACTTGTCGCTGCGGGACTAATATCAGTCGTTTCAATCCAGTATTTTTCCCTTTCATCGTATGGGTGGGCTGATCATCATATCGCTGAAGTTCTTTTCAGCACGCTCTTTTTCCTGGCCTATATCTCTACCCTGATCTTATGTGAAAAGTCACCCGATCGATTTAAAACAGTGGAAAACGCTTATTTTTCCGATTTTCCTCTGCAACAGTTACCGGAATAATTTTTTTCCTCGCACTCCTTTCGTCTACCACAGTAATCCTCTCGCTGATTATTATTGCTGTCTATACCCTTATTCAGTATATTCTGGATTATTTCTCGAATCAGGATTCAACCTATCTGTTAGGAGTAAATGTCGGAGTATTTTTGGTATCAATAATTCTTCTCTTCCTCTTTGGTTTCAAACAAGAGAGCTTAGCACTAACCCAATATTCCATCGGGATTGTGTATGTGTATTGCGCGCTCATCGCTGAAACAATAGTGCTTTTTATTCTCTCAGCAATCTTCCAGGGAAAAAAACTGGCATATATTGCCAGTCTAGTCTTACTCGCTGCAGCGGGCTTATTATTAATCCAGAATATTCCCCTGCTCCAGATGATCTATTGATCAGGTACTGGGACTGGTATTCGGGTTCTCTGTATATTCTGTGGCGGTGGTTGAGACACTTCCCTGGACTTTATCAGGGGCCTGGGAAAATTTTACTATCGCACTTATCCTGATGGCGGGAGGACTGCTGATTCTGGGATACTCTATTGTTAAAGAAAAGAACCAATCAGACTGTTTTCCTGTTAGTATGGTCTGTGGTCATGCTTCTTCTTACCATCCGATTCCAGCGATTCCAGTATTATTTCACGGTCAATGTGGTTATACTGTCGGCAATTTGTATCGCTGAACCCATCGGTTGGAAACAAGATACAATTGTCCAGTACTTCGCAGCAATAACCTCACGGTTTTCCAAATCCACGGTTTCTCCGATCAATACTGGAGACGATAACTCAGGAAATAATCCCCCGGCAACAAAAAAGGATAAAAAGAAGGAAACAAAACGGCCTGTTAAGAATCCGGTAAATTACTCGGGAACTCTAAAAGATCTTACGGTTTTAGCAATAGTGATTCTTACTATTGGTCTCATTGCATTTTCATTATATCAGGATATCCAGTATGGTTTTAATACCCCACAGCACGAGATTTCTCCTGACTGGGTAGAGTCGCTTGCATGGTTGGAAACAAACACACCCCAGACAGGAATTGATTATTTTACATCGTATGAAGCTCGCGGATTTTCCTACCCTCCGGAATCATACGGGATCATGGCTGTCTGGGATGCTGGTCACTGGATCACGTTCTTTGCACACCGGATTCCCATTACCAATCCGTTTCAGGACAACC
>CAWDZO010000023.1:0-106622 GCA_963806845.1 uncultured Methanoregulaceae archaeon | reverse complement strand
ATCATATTCAGTTTCTCGATACGCTGCGAGCGTTCCCGCATCTCGATCATATATTCTATTGCGTTAGCCACGACACCGACAAAACAACCAACACCGGTAAGAATAATTCCAATAACCAGCATCTTCCCGAGGGGGGTGAGCGGGTGAAGATCACCGTAGCCGACCGTTGCAATCGTTACGATAAGGAAATAAAACGCATCAAGCGGGGAAAAACTCTTCAATAACCATCAGTCCTACCATGCCAATGATAAGAACTGCGACAAGGATTGAAACGTAGATACGGAATCGTACACTGATGGTTTTCATCATTCACTGTTCTTCTGCATCATGGTATAAAAGAGATACGATTGAAAGGATAGTGATACCCCCGACCAGATTCGAACTGGTGTCGCCGGATCCAAAGTCCTGCATGATTGACCGCTACACTACGGGGGTTTTTGATTGAATATGATTCGATATTCAGCTACCTTTCCCTTTTGGGAAAAATGCTATATTTTATGCTTTTTAGCACTATAAGGATAGCTTTTGTCCATGATTATTTTTTATCAGGAGATGATGAAAGATGGATGCTACAACGAATGAATCATGATTATTCATAATCCTTCAGATTTCATGAATCCGGTTTTCAATTGGATATGAATTAATCGACAGGTTCAGGATCCTATCATTATATCTTTACGTTTTTCCGCACTGATTTTCTTTTCAGGTTCTTTATGATCAGGTATTTTTGTCTCTCCGATTTTCTGATTTGGCTCATCGGATTTCTGAATCTGTTTTGGGAGACGCGCCAGGATTTCCTTACTTACCCTGAGGTGTTCTTTCATCACACCAGATAATTCAGCCAGTATTTTGTTCTGTGCAGTGATGAGTGCCTCAAGTTCATGTGAGGATCCGGAAATGGATTCTAGCAGGTTCTGCGAATGTCCCTGTTGTTTTTTTATAAATTCGCTGCGTCGTTTCCAGATTTTACTGATACTGTCAATACCTTTCTTTTTATTAGGGAAAACCTGCCGGTAGCGTTCGTAAAATTCATGACTATCAGTACATTGGATAACCAGGTCAATTTCCAGATCATCGATTTTTTCATATTTCCGTTTCTGGACTTTTGGCATATATGTTCCCACATTATGTCTGCAAACGTGAAATAAAGAATTGTGGTTATACAATTAATGTAATCTGATGCTGGATGAGTACAATATTAATTCCATTTATAATCTGATTAACAAATGAATTGATGGTTCTTGTTTTTCACCAGAAAATTGGATATAATTGGATTTATCTGGATTTTTTACGAAGTTATTCATCAGATAGATTGGCTTATTTAAAAGATTTGATACTTCGGGTTCTTCATCTGAAATTGGGTATAATTGGATTTATCTGGATTTTTACTCAGTTATTCATCAGTAGATTGCATTATTTAAAAGATTTGATACGTCGGGTTTCTTCATGACATGGATATAATTGGATTTATCTGGATTTTTTCGATTTCTCAGATAGATTGATTCTTAAAAGATTGATACTTCGGTTCTTCATGAAATTGGATATAATTGGATTTATCTGGATTTTTACTGATATTCATCAGATAAATTGCATTCTTTAAAAGATTTGATACTTCGAGTTCTTCATCTGAAATTGGATATAATTGGATTTATCTGGATTTTTACTGATTCTTCATCAGTAGATTGCATTATTTAAAAGATTTGATACTTCAGGTTCTTCATCTGAAATTGGATATAATTGGATTTATCTGGATTTTTACGATTATTCATCAGTAGATTGCATTATTTAAAAGATTTGATACTTCAGGTTCTTCATCTGAAATTGGAATAATTGGATTTATCTGGATTTTTATCGATAGTATTCATCCGATAGATTGGATTATTTCAAAAGATTGGATACTTATCGGATTCTTCACTCATGAAATTAAGAATAATTGGATTTATCTGGATTTTTACGTAGTTATTCATCAGGTAGATTGGATTATTTAAAAGATTTGATACTTAGGTATTCACTCATTCAATAAATCATTCTAGGATCTCACGACATTGGATTTATTTGGATTTTTCTGGATTTATTCTGATCCTTCATCAGTAAATTCACCTTTTCAAAAGATTTGATTCTTAGGTTCTTCATCCGGACATTGGATATAATTGGATTTATCTGGATTTTTCTGATTGTCTCATCGGGGGATTTCCTGGTATTCAATTATGGAGATCCGGTGTTCTCTGTATCCTTCACCGGGAATCAGCAAGTCTCATTTATTTAGCGTCTGCCAGTGAGATCCACATCAAAATCTCATGAATTACCGTAAATGAATGCATCATCTGATACTCATGAAGAAAATTTTCATACGTTACTCCAATAGGATTCATCGATAGGAATCATCCTGATAATCTCTGTATACACTCATTCAGATTTTCCATCATGTTATCATACTGCAGCAGAGAAGTGTAATCGAAATTCCATAAGCTGACCTGATCATGAGAGTAAAAATAAGGCCATTAGTGTATAGCATCATATGGTTTATATTTAAAAAAATTCGAGGATTTTACCAGTTTTTTTAAATTTTACCCGTGACAGGAAAATTTAACGAGTAAAATGAGGTTAAATAAGAAGAAAAGGACTAGAATTTTCGTTATTTGTGATTGCGCGAATGAAGTTTTTTACCCGGTTATTGAATCGCTGAAAAAAGTGGAAAGATATTGGCATTCTCAATTTTTTAAAATATATCAGCAACTGATTGCATTATTTCTCATCGTTGTCGGAAAGCGGGAAAAACTGTTGATAAACCTGTCTTCGTTCATCAATATCGGTATGGAGGTAAATTTCCGTAGTCTTTATGGAAGTGTGGCCAAGATTTTCCTGTACAACCCTGAGATTCTTTGATCGTTTATAAAGTTCGCTTGCATAACTGTGCCGTATTTTATGCGGAGTTATCCCGGAGGGTGCGTAATGCTTGAAGATATGCTGTATAGATCGTGATGAGATATTTTTACCCTGCTGACCTAAAAAAACAGGTCCGACAATCCTGTTGCCGATGAATTTTAAGATATCGGCAAGGGTATCATCATCAATAAAAACAGTTCTGATCTTGTCACCTTTTCCCCGGATTCTGATGGTATGCTCGTCAAAATCTATATCTTCGATATTCATATTACAGAGTCTCTGATACACGGACACCGCTGGCATAGATAGTTCTGACGATGAGTTTGTCACGAGGATCTTCAATCGAATCGAGCAGTCGTAGAACCTGGTTATGCTTGAGATATTTCACATCCTGTTGTTTGATTCGAGGTCGATCGATACCGGTCAGCGGGTTGGATGTGACGGCCCCTTGCGTATACAGGAAGCGGTAGAACGAACTGAGTGTTGAGATAATGCGGTGAAAAGTTTTGGGTTTGTATGTCCGCATCGAAGAAACAAATGAGAGGAAATCAGTAATAATTACCGGCGTGACCTCAACATCAGTATCAAGCCGGGCATTTTCAAAGTCTTTCCAGTAGATGACAAGTTTTGTCACATCTGTGTGACGGCGCAACCAGACATAATAAGCAAAGTGTTTGATCACCTGCTCGTAGCTGTTCAAGAGTGCGGGGGGAGTAATTGCGCATCCGCAGGTAAGTGCGGTAGCTTTTGAGCCACTCCGAAAAATACCCGCTTTCCATGGTCTAATCTATCTTATCTCAAATAAATAAAGGTTTGCGCAGAATACCTATTCTCCGCAAGTCTGAAATCGCTGTATCTCGATGCTGCTTGGAATGCCAACCTGCAAAGTTTGATACACGATATATTGCTATCTGGGGGTAATTGTGATTGGCAACCTTATGTTTAACTTTTGAAATATACAAAAAAGGTTGCTCGTTCGATTATTATAGAATAAAACAGGGGTTTTTTCAATGTGTAGGGTAGAATCGATACCCTTCCTGTTAAAAGCACTGTCAGAAGCCCGCTATTAAGGTCTATCGTCGGTGGTAAAATAGATACCCGGTTTTATGCAGCCAGGAGAGAGAGAACGATCCGGCTGATCATGCCAAAAAAATCACTTGTAATTGTTTGATCTGCAAATAAAAAAGAATCATGTATGGCCGATAAGGAATACCGATTTTTCCTGGCAATAAATACGGTTAAACGGGGGTTATCAAGGTACAGGGAGTATCTCAAACCGTATCAAAAATCTATAAAAAGGTCCGATTTTTTGGAGTTTTTTTGTGAACTATATCTGATTTAGAACCTGCTTTTAGTCAATTCTGCTGTTTGTGTGAAGAGATAAAAAATGAGATCCTTACAAATTATTCGAACTTTTTTTAAAAAACACACCATAGGTAAATTCACGCTTTTCGAGGTAATCATCCCGACGAACGATGCACTTTTTTAAAAAAATTGAAAGAAAACCTGACCAATAATTAATCGGAAATTATCCGGTGCATGGATTTATCAGAGATTTGTCAAAAGGATAAATATCAAAAATTATACCTGATATCGATCAGGATTTTTAAAAAGGACAACAGGAAAGATTTTTCTTTAATATCCGCTGCTACACCCGTATTTACACAAAATCTTTGACTATCTCAGTTTGATTTATTATCACAAATCCGATACGGGGATACGTTCCATTTAACCCGCTAAAGTGAAGATCCTCTGAGGGAAAATTGTGTGAAGACCAACCACAATCCGCTGGTGAAAAGCCTCACATAATCACTCTTTTTTCATAAAAAAATAGCCCATATCCTTCCTTAAAAGGATTTGAAACTTAACAAAAATTCTCCGTGAACAGACAATAAGGATTTTTTAAGGTGAAAAAAATGAATCACATTTAATAAAATATCTGGATAGAATACCAGCTTCCGTATTTTTTAGTTTACTTCAGGGTTTCAACCTTATTTGCATACCCGTGGGAAATTACTAGCACCTTAATTTCAAATCCCCCGATAAAGAGTTATTTTTTGAAAATATTCATAAATTTGGGTATTTCAACTACACTTTCTGTTAACCCAATATTTCAAATAAACCATATGATGCTATATACAAAAGGTATTTTTTTGCTGGATTTTCTCCAATCACACTATTATTCGAATAAACCATGAAAAGGCTACAAAAATACTACCATCATATTAAAGCCCAATCAGTCCGGATACAGCAAGAATCATTGAAGAATTAAAAAGAGGTCGAAATACCAGGATAATAACAACATGAGTATTCGAATACCCAGATTCGATCTGATGTTGCAGTGCTCAGAAAAATTACAACAACTAAAGAGTATACAAGTTATCGGGAACATAAGAGTTGATCCAGTATACTAACCACAAAATATTGGGCTGCAAAAAAACACGAAAAATACCTACTTACCACATTACACCATCCAGAGATTTTCCGCTGTCCAGAATCCAAAAGGATTGGGGAAAATTATTCCTTTGGCTCTGTAGAATCGGGCATGAACGGGAGATCACACCAGAACAATATACGAAGGACTCCCGTCTCAGGCATCTCCGAGGCACGGCGGACAGGGATTTTTATTTCAAATAGTTATTGATCCGCTGCGAGGGTGCCCCTTCGGGGACGGCGGTATTCATTGTCAGATAAATAGTGGGGTAACAATCTCCGCATCATATCTGAATACTACGATTTTCATAGGAAATGCTCAAAAAACTCGAAAGATGACAGATTTTTCTCCCCGGAACCTTCGGTCCCCAAATGCGATAACTCCAAAACAGGTAATACGTCATCATCGCGTTAAACGCAGGGGCGATAGTGTGGGACAGGCACTGTTCCTCTCCTTATCATTGCTTATTTATTCCAGATAAAAGAATTCTACAGCTTTCCTGTTTAACAAAAAATTTTGCAATTATACCGGATAATTTATGTCTTAAAATCTCATGGATAGGTCATGAAAAGGACAAAAAACGGTCTTTACCTGTATCCTTTAAAAATTTTCCCTGTATTTCAGACGCACTATTACCATAAAATCCAGATAGATTTATTAAAATTTTAATAGCAATAAACCATATAATGCTATACACAAAGCAGACAAATAATAAGCATCGTTCATGCCAGCATGCCCAGTTTCTGGATAAACACAATATCAACAGGTGTATGAAAATGGACAATTCACGTATCCAGCAGGAGATCAATAAATATAAAAAATTCAAAAAAGTCGATGGGGCAACCTATCGAAAAGTAAACCAGTTTCTACGAAAGAGAACATACATAACAGCACGGGAATGGGCACTTGCACGGTTATGCACAGATTTCCGCACATCCGGGGGTGCAGAAATGACCTTTATTGGAAACCATCTCCCGGAACTTGTCCCTTTTATGGAAGATACCTATACCCCCCAGGCAGTCAACCAGGCACGGAATTCATTTAAAAAGAAAGTGCGAAAATCAAGCGCCACATTTTTTTATGGTGCAATGTGCGGATTTTTTACCACTGATGAACTTGATGATCTGCTCTTTGAAGCCAGCGAAGTTGCACGGTTTTTTCTGGAAGTTGAAGGAACAACCCTGGATATTGATGAAGAGATCGATATTGAGGATCGGATCACCAAAGTGATGAGAAGTGTTGGAGAAGCAGCAAAAACAATTCTTAAGTCACGAGCAGAAGAAGGGGAGACATACGATCAATTACCCGTTCCCTTACTACAAAAATCAATAGCCGGTTAATAATTCTGATATTATTAACGGACCAGGCAGAGAGAAAACGGGTGAAGATAAAAAGCCGGAAGACCATGATCCTTCACCTGATGCTCATTCCCGTGAAATAACACTGGCATCACGAGAAATTCTTCCTACAGTAGATAAAAAAATTGCATTGGACGGATCAATATCAATGAGATTTATTTCAGGAGATGTCCCTGGTACCCGTGAATCAGGAAAAAATTTCAAATAACACTGCACGAGAAATTAAAACCAAACTTCAGGAAAATAAGGAAATATAAAGGTACAAATTATAATTAATTCAGAATGATTATGGAGGAGACAAGCTATGAAAATAATTCAGGTTGTTGGAAATCAAATTCCGGTAAAACCACATTTATCAAAAATCTGATCCCCGAACTCAAAAAAAAGGGAACTGTTGCAGTGATCAAACATCTCGGAGATCATAATATAAATATCGAAGAGGGAAAAGACACCACCGTTTTTTTTGATGCCGGTGCTGACATTTCTGTAGGAATAGACGCCCATAAAGCAGTAGTTGCGATACGTAAGAACTCACTGGAGATGTTTTGAGGTATGCTCTTCGATCAGGGTATGGACTTTGCCATAATTGAAGGATTCAAACAACGATCATTTCCCAAAATAGTTATTGGTAGTCTAACTGCTGATAACTGTATCCTTACAAATCCTACGGTTAATGAAGTCCTTGCATCGCTCAATCTCTTTGAAAATTTTCGCAAATAAAAAGAATAATTGGAGTGAAAATACATGGAAACAAAAAAATTCCAGAAACGTTTGTTTGGTACCAATGGAGTCAGAGGAATTGTTGGAAAAGATCTGACACCTGAACTTGGTACTATCCATTGGAGAAGCATTCGGAACAATGAGGAAAGGACGCATCGCTGTTGGAAGAGACACAAGGACCTCCGGTGAAACGCTTGTAAACGCAGTTAAATCAGGTCTGCTTGCAGTAGGATGCGATGTTATTGATTGCGGCATCCTCCCGACCCCGGCACTCCAGTACCTGGTAAAAGAGCAATTTGATGGCGGGGCAATGATCACCGCATCTCATAATCCACCTGAATATAACGGGGTCAAAATCATCGAATCTGATGGTACGGAAATGGGTGATGAAGAAACCCTCAAACTCGAACAACTGATATTTGAACCTTCATTTTCTCCTAAATCCTGGGAATATATAGGACACGAAATAATTGCTCCTCATCTTATCAGAAAATACATCCAGGCAATTGTGAATCATTTTCCTGACAGGATAGGATCGGGAATAACCGTTGTGGTTGATCCGGGATTCGGTCCTGCCTGTCTTACAACACCGCAGATCCTCACTGAAATGGGATGCAGGGTGCTCACGATCAATGGTAGTAATGGACGGTACATTTCCCGGAAGATTACCTGAACCTTCTCCTGAGGGTCTTAAAGGACTGGCTGAACTCGTTGTCAGCAGTGGAGCTGCATTCGGCGTTGCTCACGATGGCGATGCAGATCGTGCTGTATTCATTGATGAGAACGGACGATTCGTTGAAGAAAACCAGGAGTTTGCACTTGTAGCAGAGCATATATGTCACCAGAAAAAAGGAACAATTGTTACTCCGGTTAGTACATCACACATGGTGGAAATGGTAGTGAAAAATGAAGGCTGCTACAATTACCTACACACCGGTTGGAAGTATCTATGTTGCACGAACGATGCGGTCACTCATAGAGGAGGGAAATGAGGTTGTATTTGGGGGTGAAGGAAATGGCGGGCTTATTTTCCCTGATCATCAGTTCTGCCGTGATGGCGGTATGACAGCCGCAATGATGGTTTTTATTCTTGCTTCGACGGGACAACAACTATCGACACTGATAAACGATTACCGAAGCGATCTATGATCAAGGATAAAATCAGCACATCACTTGGAACACAAGTGCTTGAATCACTCAAACAAAGCATATTATCAGTATTCACTGGACCTGACAGATGGTGTAAAAATTTTCAGGGAAGATTCGTGGGCGCTTGTTCGTGCTTCAGGTACAGAACCCATAATTCGGATTATTATTGATTCGGATTCTCATAACCAGGGTCAGGTCTTTTACAAAGAACTGATGGGCCATATCTCTCTAAATTATCAATAGATAGGTCAAAAATGTCCTTATCTTTGGACAATCATGAGATGGTATTGTGATCCTTTACCAGTAAAATATCATTTTTTCCGGGTGAAAATCCGGGAAATAATTGATTATTTTGTCGATTGTTAAAAAATAATGGGTTTTTTTGGATATTTTTTGAAAAAAGCCGGAATTTTTCTTTATTATGACAAAAAAAATTAAATTTAAGCGTAAATAAAAACAAAATATTTAATAACTATTTGAGTTAAATTGAGTTTATACAACCCAAAGATTCATATCTGTGATATAAGAATGGTCAACACTACCGAAATTGTCAAAAAGGTTCAGCAGGCACTATCAGCAGAAGATTGGAAAATTGTAGATAATAGTATGGCAGAAATACATCAGGAGAAAGGAAAACGGGCACAAAAGACCCTCATTAAAGAGATTAACCGATCTGATCACAACGACTGCATTTAAAAAAAATAAACCTGAACTGTTACTTGCTCTGCCAGATCTCCCGAGTAATGAAATTGATGACTTATTCTCTCAGATAGTACAGCAATTCATAACAACAAAGGATGAAAAATGGTTAAAATCTGTTTATGTGCTGTCAGACAGGTTAGGTAAAAAAAGTCACCAGTCCCGGGTATTTGCGATGATGGCACAATCCCTCATCGAAGCCGGTGTTCATGAATCCAATGCGGAATTTATCGATTATGGTATGATCCTGCTTGAACGGATCAGTTTCCAGAAATATCGATCGGATATCATGATCGATATTATTCCTCTTTTAATTGAATGGGCAATTACAACCCGTGATGAAAAACTTCTCTATCGATCACATCATATTATTGAGGAAATCAGCGATATATCAAAACGTGCAGTACTGCATGCAGAACTTGCAAAAGCATTGGCAACTGTCGCCATTCTTGAAAAAAACCGTACGTTATTCCTTGACAGTATCCATAGTGCAACCAAAATCCACCAGAAGATCCGAAGACAGGCATGTATTTCATCTATTATTGAAAAAGGAGTGAAATCTGTTTTCGGAAAAGAAATTTTGGATATTTCACTCTTTATACAAAATTTTGATGCCCTTTCGCCTGAGCAAAATCTTGAAATTGTAAATGCCCTGACTGAACAGCTCCTGGACCGGGAAAAGGATAAAATCCAGATTTTCGCTACCCTTCAGACACTCTGTGAAAGAATGCCTTTTGTCACCCATACCCTTGTTATTGATCTTCTTAAAAAAGCTGAACTATCTGGAGAATTATGGTACCTTTCCACTGCGATAAAACTTCATCAGATCTTTTTGAATGAAGAGGCTTTTCCGCTCAGGGAACTGGTTCGTGCGGGTATTTCTGTTGCCAAACAGTCAAACAATATGCATGTCCTCTCGGATCTGATTCCTATTATTGATAAGAACAGCAATCCGGTCGTTTTATCGAGGATATACCTTCAGTTTTCCCAGATTATGCTTTCGTCTGGGGATTTTACCTCTGCGCTCGATATATTTAAAAAAATCAGCCACGAAACAGAAAATCTTCCCCAATATGAAGACAACCTCACCCACCTGCTTAAAACCGGAATTTTCCGGCATAGTATACCACTTGTCAACGAGATGATCCTCAAACGTTTGAATGAGGATATTGTTCATAATTCAATTTATCGGGCGATCATAGAATTGAGCACGGATGATCCGTTTAATGATATAATTTCACATATTCATTCTATTACCGACCTTATCCGCTTGCATCCCCGGCAGGACCACCTCCTTCTCGAAAGTATTACAATTCTCATCAACCGGGGATTTCTCGCTTTACATGACCCCGATATCCTGATACGAATTGCCGAATTCATCAAGGAACACCATTAAAGGAAGAGGCAATTTCAAACATTGTCCTGCAAATTGCAAAAATTGGTGTGAAAATTAAAAACCGCGACTATCTCCAGAGAGCGGTCGGTCTCACCTGTGACATCAATGATCAGGAAATCCGCTCTGTCAGCCTTGAGCGGAATAATTGATGAAGCCTCAATTCTTGCTGCACAACAAGGAGATCTGGATCTTCTTTTAAGAATGAAAGAATGGATTCAACTCGCTACTGGAAAAAAATCTGGCCGAAAATGCGATGGTAAATATCATTGATGGGGTTATAAAATATGCAATCGATAAACAATCTCCTGCTGCGCTTGAAAAGGCGTACCAAATTGCTAAAGATATCGGCGATCCTGCGTTAAAAACCCAACAATTCGGAAGAATTGCGGAGTGTTTCGTAAAAATTGGATGTATCCTTTTAAAAGAGCCATCAATCCCGTACAGATCCTGAGGCTTTTACATCAGAAATATACCCATTTGAACGAGGATTATCCATAATAAAAGAGAATGTCAAAAAACCGCGGATATCGTTAAAGATTGCAGGAATGATTGATATTCTCATATCATATTCATCGGTCAGTAATAACCCGGATTATATCATACCCCTGGCAATGTACGCTGTTGAAATCGAAAATCCTTTGGAAAGAGATGCCATGATGTCCCGGATTATCTCAAATCTTAACGACAGCGTCACCTATCCGGACTCAACTGATCCCTACGAAATTATGGCATTTCTCCTCCAGAGAAATGAGCATTCGACATCAAATCCGCTCATGATCAATCTGATTTTCCGCTTCCTCCAGTTGATCCATGATCCTACATCTGGACTTACCGGGTTGTGCAATCTTGCAGAATCATTTATAAAATTACACGATTTCGATCGTGCACGGGAGATTTTAGACGATGTATATCAGTCACTCCAGAAAATTCCCGCTGAATTCCAGAAAGTTCTGATCCTCTCTGATCTTACCATGCTGTTTAGTACCGTATCGATCCAGACAAATCAAAAAAATGCCTTGATCAGGGAATCCGACGATTAAACAAGTTGAATCTGATAAAAATCCGATCGCTAGCAAACGGATTGTATTGGCAATTGTCCGAACTGAACGTCAGTGAAGCCGGACAGCGAATTAATCAATATTGCCTTACAGGTTTCATCAAAAATCAACGAACCTGTTGAATATATCGATTCGCTAATTGCTGTTTTCAGCATGACCAAGAATGACAGGGATCGCAGTAAAATAATATTAAAATGCATGTCAGAAGTCTGTCGAAAAAATTCCTTCCCCCTATGAAAAAGCATCAGCCCTTCTTGATATCATCCCTCTTGCACTGCAAAACAGCGATGACGATACTCCGGTGATTTTGCTGAAGAAAGCAGATGCATTAACAAGAAAGATTAACATTCCACAAATTGCCGATACAATCCGTGACAAAATTGCTCAGATGTATTTGATGCTCTACCATAAACACAACAATATCAAAATATCTCCAACTATGCGATAGAAATTACAAAAACAATTGAAGATGACGAGATAAGACTTCATCGCCTCACGCAGATGGGACAAAAAGATTCCTATGAAATATCCGCTCAGTATGAAAAAATCAAGGCTCTGGTTGAAAAAATAATTGAAGACGGGGCTCATCCGAATCAGATCGCCTCACTTGAACAATTGATCCGTTCAGTTGCCGATCGCGGAAAAGAAGCGATCTTTTTCTGTAATCTTTCAATTCTGTTCAGAAAAGAAGGGGCAGAAAAACTCTCAAACCGCATGATGCAAAGTGCAATAAAAGAGGCACGGATAATCCGGCCGCTTTCCCGAAGGGCTTTTGTAATGTGCGATATTGCAATGAAGAGCCATGCTGCCGGTTGTGAGAGAGACTGCACAGGAAGTTCTTGATTGTGCCATTGATGCAGCAACAAATATCCGACAGTCAACTCTACGCGATGAAGTATTCGATGAACTTGGACTTGCAATTAAAATTATGCAGGAGATCTGAATGGTGAAGACAATTGAGATATTTATCACGGGAAGGGTCCAGAAAGTCGGATTCAGGGCATGCGTGCGAAGAATCGCCACCGATTTGAAAGTTACCGGGACAGTCATGAACCTGCCTGACGGAAGGGTTCATATTTATGCAACCGGCGAACTGATGATTCTTGAAAAATTTGTTTCAATGGTGTATGGTTGTCCCCGTGCAGTAATCCGTGATCTCCGAACATCTGAAATTCCGTTAAAGACTTTTGATGATTTTTCAATCATCAAAGGAGAAGGGCGTATCAGTACAGGACTTTAAATTCACCATTATTTCTTATTGCATTGAGAGAGATTGATATACCTGTTCATCAATTTTTTTATTGTTTATTGTAGTATGAAATATTTTAATCAGATTTTGTGCAAGTTCATCAGATAGCATGCACCGGTTTGGTGTCTGTTCAAAATCAGAAGGGGTAAGAGATTCCCGTGCAATCTGAAATACAACACTATCAATCATTTCAGATTTCAGAGGGTCAATAACATCCTGACCAGACTTCCATTCCCTTCATGCATCAGGCCAATCCGGATCCAGTCTGGCTCCGATAAGTGAAACACAACAATTGCCAAACAACATCGCATACCCAAATGAAAGCATTGCATTGATTGGATCTGTCTGAGGGCGTAATGTTCTTCTCCGAAATCCAAAATCCGGCTGGGTATTCCGTGACATTATCTCATAATACATATCAGAAGTCATACGGTGAAATCGTCGTATTTCATCCAGTTTGATCAGGTATGCCAGTTCATCCTAAGATTTGTGAAGAAATTCCGGTTCACCTTCATAAAAAAGATGAATATTCTGCTTTTCCTGAACGCGTTGATGGCAAAAAGACGGGATTTCATTGCTCCTTGGGCAATCGCCATTGCATACCGATGTCGTGGAATCCGCCTGCTGTATTCTATGAATCTCCGGATCGTTCCTGTCTCCAAATGGACGGATAATCCCAATTGGATTGCCATCGGGTTCAAAAAATGAGATTACTGCACCATTTTTTATGAGATTTACAATAGTTGCCGAGTTGATGGTATGGCCTCCAACAATGAGCAGATTTTTTACAGAATCAAGAGGATATTCCTCAACAGCATTTTTTTTCTGGATAATTAATTTTGTCTGTGTCGATTTGATATGGACGCCAAAACCACTCACCGATAACCAAGGATAATTCGTCTCCATAAACCTCGAAAAAATATTTTTTCAACTGATCTAATTACTACCCCATTTCCACCGATTAATTCATCGTTTTTTAGCCATCAGACAATTCCAGGTCATATATTCTACTATTTTTTTTAGAGTGTTAGTTATGAATATCGTTTCATATAAATTCGGTGAATATAAACAGTAACAACGACATATATTGTCTGTCATGCGATAGCATAACAGAGGTCAGAGATGTTCTGGGATAAGAAGATTGAAACCCTGAAACCTGATGAATTGCAGGCACTTCAGCTCAAACGTTTGAAAAAAACGATAAGTCAGGCACAAAAAGTTGGTTTTTTTAGAAAACGTCTCTCTGATGCAGGAATGAAACTATCATCGATAAAAACACTGGATGATATCCAGAAAATACCCTTTACCAAAAAACAGGATCTCCGGGATGGATATCCATTCGGGTTCTTTGCAGTTCCCTTGAAAGAGATTGTCCGTATCCATACAACATCGGGAACAACAGGAAAACCTACCGTTGTAGGGTATACCCAAAAAGACCTTGACGTTTGGGCAGATCTGATTGCACGCAATATGACCATGGTTGGTGTTGGAAAAGAGGATATCTTCCAGAACATGGTCAATTATGGCATGTTCACCGGGGGTCTTGGGTTTCACTATGGTGCAGAAAAAATCGGGATGACGGTTATCCCCAGTGCCACAGGAAATACCAAACGCCAGATCGAGATGATCAGGGATTTTGGCGTGACCACAATCCATTGCACACCCAGTTATGCAATGCATCTTTCAGAAGTTGCAGAAGAGATGGGTGAATCTCTCGATAGTCTCAAAACAGGAATTTTTGGGGCTGAACCATGGTCGGAAAGTGTACGGCATACGCTTGAAAAACGATTGGGAGTTACTGCGTACGATTCATACGGCTTAAGCGAGCTTTTTGGTCCGGGTGTTGCATTTGAATGCGCGGAACGCGACGGGCTCCATATCTGGCATGATTCCTATCTTGTTGAGATTATTGATCCAAATACCGGAGAACGGGTTTCCGATGGAGAACGGGGGGAATTGGTAGTAACCCCACTGGTCAAAGAAGCAATGCCGCTGCTGCGATACCGCACGGAGATGTCACGATGCTGATGGAAGATGGCTGCCTTTGTAAAAGAGCGACAAAAGATTGCCAGAATCACGGGAAGAAGCGATGATATGCTGGTCATCCGCGGAATCAATGTATTCCCGTCCCAGATTGAACATGTGCTTCTTAAAATTCCTGAAGTTGGCAATCAGTTTATGGTATATATTGACAGAATTAATCATCTGGACGAAATGACTGTCGAAGTTGAGATTAACAGAGACTTTTTCAGTGGCGAACTTGCGGATCTGGCAAGACTCCAGAAAAAAGTGGTAAAAGAACTTCGCGATGCCCTGGAACTCCGAACAACGGTCAAACTTGTTGAGCCAGGATCATTACCACGGTTTGAAGGAAAGGCGAAGCGAGTGATTGACAGAAGAGAGGCGATTTAATGAAGTGTTGGGATCCACGAATCGAGGAAATGCCAAAAGAAGATCTCCAGAGGATGCAGTATAAACTGCTAAAAAGTCTGGTGTACCGGCTTGTACAGTTTCTCTCCGTTTTACCATGACCGGATGAAAGAGCAGAAAGTCCACCCGGATGATATCCGTGAACTTTCTGATGTGAAGAAACTCCCGTTCATGTTCAAGCGTGATTTGAGGGATAATTACCCGGATAAAATCTTTACTGCAACCCAGGACGAACTTGTCCGCTATCATGTGTCTTCGGGAACCACAGGAAAACCAACCGTTGTTGGGTATACACAAAATGATCTGAACAACTGGACAACATCGCTTGCCCGTGCTCTTACCTCGATCGGACTGGGCAGGGGAGATGTGATCCAGGTAAGTTATGGGTATGGTCTGTTCACCGGGGGACTTGGGTATGCACTATGGTGCAGAACGTATTGGTGCAACCGTTCTTCCGACCAGTGTAGGAAACACCGAACGCCAGATTGAACTGATGCAGGATCTTGGAGCAACAGCTATTGCCTGCACACCCTCCTATCTCCTCCATATCGGAGAAGTTGCAGAAAAGATGGGAGTTAATATCAAAAAAGATACCCAACTCCGCACGGGAATTCTGGGTGCTGAACCATGGACAGAAGGGATGCGCAACCGCATCGAGGACTGGCTGGGTATCAAGGCATATGATATCTATGGTACCAGTGAACTTTCCGGCCCGATGTTTACCGAATGTGCGGAACAAAAAGGATTTCATATCTGGTCAGATATTGCACTGGTAGAGATTATTGATCCCAAGACCGGTGAATCTCTTGAAGCCGGAGAAAAAGGTGAACTCACCATCACCATCCTGCAGAAAGAAGCACTTCCCATGATACGGTATCGCATCGGGGATATCACCACAATGGAAGATGACATCTGTGCCTGCGGCAGAACTCACCCGAGAATCCAGCGGATTCAGGGAAGAGTTGATGATATGCTCATCATACGGGGCATCAATGTCTTCCCATCACAGATTGAGTATGCCCTGATGGCGAATTCCCGAAGTGGGACAGCATTTCCAGATTGTGGTTGAACGAAAAGGAGCACTTGATGATATGCTTGTCCGTGTCGAACTGAACAAGGAATCATTCAGTGACAAAATCAATGATCTTATGCAGGTACGGCAGAAGGTTGAACACCGGCTCAGGAATTCGTTGAACGTGAATGTCAGATGTTGAACTCGTTGAACCGGGTTCATTACCCAGATTTGAAGGAAAATCAAAGAAGAGTAATCGACAAGAGGTCGTTGTAAATGGACACAAAAAAATATGTGATCAGGCAGATTTCGATATTCTCTGAAAACCGCCCGGGCAGGCTTGCAGCCATTGCTCATGCACTGGGAGAGGAAAAGATCAATATTCTTGCCTTCAGTATCGCTGAGGCAAATGGTTTTGGCGTAGTGAGGGCACTTGTGGATCACCCGGAAAAAGCCCATGACAAACTACTATCACTGGGATTCAATATCGCATTTACCGATGTGATCGCAGTGCGGATGAAAGATCAGCCGGGCGGACTCTATGAAGTTGCAAAAATTCTGGGAGATGCTGGGATAAATATCGAATATTCCTATGCCTATTCCGGAAAAGAAGGAGCAGTGCTTATCCTCCGTGTTGATCAGGTTGAAGATGCAATAAAAAAGATCAAAAATTCCGGTGCAACACTTCTGGAACGATCCGTGTTCCACTAAAACTGCATTACTTCTTTTCCCATTTTATTAGTTCTGCCACTTCAGAAAGAGTACTTCCCCTGCGAATCTCTTCCCGGATCCGCTCTTCATTTTTCCTGACTTCCAGTGCCCTGCGTGCAATTTCATACGCCCGCTCTGCAGGAATTACAACAACACCACTTTCATCACCAATAATCCAGTCACCCGGGCGAACATACTGGCCAGCACACTGGATTTCGGCATTGATCTCACCAAATCCTTTGGGTTCTCCTGCATTTGGCACAATTGCTTTTGCAAAAAGGGGGAATTTCATTGCCCGGATATCATCGACATCCCGGACTGCACCATCAATAACAACACCGGAAATACCTTTTTTCACACAACTCAAGGTAGCCAGTTCTCCCCAGGGGGCAACATGTGTCCCACCATCGTTGTTGATCACGATTACATCATCTTTTCTGGCAACATCAATGGCTTCCACAGGTTTTGCCCAGTCCCCGGCAAATGTCTGGACAGTTACCGCTCTTCCCACCATCTTCACATTGCCACAGATGGAAAAAATTCCCGTCATCGCTCCTTTACGGTGCATTGCATCCGTGATATTGGGTGCAGAAACCTGCATAAGAAGGGAGCGGATCTCTTCATCAGGTGATTTTTTTTCAATAGATTTGTATCGAGGGATTATCCATTGCTGTACGGATCTTTTTTGTTGATCCGGTAACATCTGCCGAACGGACAATCCATCCTCCCACAATGACAATATCTGCCCCGTATCGCACCGCATCTCCGGCACTCTCCGCATCAATTCCTCCGGCAACTGCGAGAGGAATATGAACCTGTACCTGACAGAGGTAGTGAGAAGTTCAAGTGAATTCTTTCCGATCATCTGCTGGTCAATACCGACATGGGCACAGATAATATCAATTCCCATGGTTTCGAGTTGGCAGGCACGGGATACCGGATCCTTGACATTGATCAGATCCGCCATCAGCCGGATTCCATACAGCCGGGCAGCCCGGACTGCCTCTTCAATGACCGCATCATCTGCATCCGCAAGAACACATACAATATTTGCTCCGGCCTTTGCAGCCATCTCCACTTCAAGAGTACCGGTATCGGCAATTTTCATATCAGCAACAATTATCGAATCGGGAAAACGATCCCGCATCGATCGGATTGCCTGACATACCTTCACTTTTAATGAGAGGGGTTCCCACCTCAATCCAGTCTGCACCGCCATCAAGAGATTCCTGTGCGATCTGCAATGCCCGTTTTAATTCAAGAAGATCCAGTGCCACTTGCAGAACCGCTTTTTTCATGATCAATGATGTGATTGGCCGGATGCTTAATAATTACGAGAAGTGGCTTTGTTGCCAGATAAAAAACCGCATCGCATATCCTGTGACGGTACCGATCGATATGGCCTGTCTGATAGATAATTGTTAAAAAATTTATTCCTTTTTGAACTCCTCAAAAAACACAATATGTTTCATTTCCTTTTTCTTTGCAATGGTCATTTCAGACGGATAACCTGCAGCAACGAGAGAGACTAACGTATATTTTTCCGGAACCCCAAGAAACGACCGGATAGTTTCAGCGTACGGCTTCTTTTCCCCCGCCACCCAGCAGGAATTGATGCCATGTGCCTGCAGAGCCAGAATGAGATTTTCCGTGGCTGCACAACAATCCTCGAGATAATATTTTTCTTTTTTTTCCCCAAAAACTGCAAAACAGAGGGTGCATCGGCAATAAATTTCCCATGATCCGTAATCTGGGCAATTTTTTCCAGCATTTCCTTGTTTTTAATGACGCCAAACAGCCAAGGCTGGAGGTTCATTGCAGTGGGTGCATGAGCAGCACACTCAATTGCATCCTTAATTACGATATCATTCACTGGATCAGGTTTGAATTTCCGCACGCTATGTCGGGATTTGATCACGGTGGTTACAACGTTCATACACCGGAATGGGAAACGGAGGTAATAAAAGATTGCAAAGAAGTAAAAAAGAGGGTTTTATTCTTTCTTCACGTACACAGCCAGCCCAAAAAGGATCGCCGAAATCGCCATGATTGCTCCAAAGCCCGGAGCTTTTGTCTGGCTGGGTGAGGGGACTTGCGTGGCCGCTGTTAGTCGGGGGTTCCGTAGGGGACGGTGTTGGCACCGTGGTGCTTACGACAGTTTGGGTTGTTACCTGAGGGGTCGCCAGGGTCGGAGTCTTTGTGGTCTGCGTTGGCAGAGTCGTTGCTTTTGTAATCAGCGGGTTCTGACCCTGGTTGAGCAGCGTGATTTTTTTGCTTATCGTTTTACCTGGTTACATCGTAATTATCATTCATCTGATTAACGTTGCTTTCTGCCCAGATGGTATAGGTTCCCGGGGGATAGACATCAGGATTGCCCATATTCCAGATAGGGCCGGTATAAAAGGTTACTGCGTTAACGGGTATATCTACAATTGATGTCGGGGTTCCCGCTGCGTTGCGTACCGATGAGTAGATCGCACCATCCGGTGACTGCACTTTTATCGTAATAGGTGGGGGTGCTGATCGTTGTGACGCTATCTGAGCAATGTTTGTGTCAATCCTGAACCGAATATCATCTCCTGATGGAATCCATTGAAGCGCCGGATCAACATCCATGTTAGCATCCTCGACTTTGATAACAAGTTCTGGATCGACAACAATGAATGCAATACCATCTGCTTTTCCGGCACCGTTGAGCCGATACCAGTTGCCAAGATAGCCGTCAAACTCGGAGGGGTTGACCATGAAACTGGTGATTCTGCCTGTGAGATCAATCGTATTTGTCGGGGAAGTTGTGGTGATATCCGCAGCCGAAGCCCACCACCCGATCCGGGTATCCGGACCCATGGCAGCAGATATATCAAGGCCCTCTTCACCGATGAAGACTGCATTTCCCTGTTTGACGGTGTTGATCGCAGCAGTCGCCAAACCTACACAAACTAATGAGAGACAAACCAGAAAGAAAAAGAATTTTTATACCATTTTTTATCATATTCATCCATCTTTGTTCCTGATATATAAACCTAGCAAACCGGATAAATCACAAGTCTTGAGGATATATAAGGTATCAGGCTCTGAAGAAATGCTCATAAACAAGTTTTTGTAACGCTCCCGGGGGCTTTTGGCATTCGGCCTTACGCCCCGCTGCTGTTGCATCCCCCGCAATGCGATATCTGAGGAACAGTTGGGAAAATGAACGAATGGGATGAAGTTTTCCATAAAAATCGTAGTATTCAGCTATGATACGGAGATTGTTACCACCCACCATCAGGTACGATAACCACCGCCGCCAAAGGGACGCCCCGCGGCGGGCCGTTGACTAAAAAATTCAAAAAATTCCCTTCCCGCTGTACCTCAAAAGAGGCCCTGAAACGGAGGTCTTTCGTGTAGAGCACGTTTTTCATGGTTGGGGAGTAAACCGAATAGATTCATGCCGGTTTCTCCAGAACCAGGTATTGACGTTTATTTCTATGAGGTTTAACCTGCTTCTCACCGAGGATTTATCAGGAAAACAGGGCTGGTTCATGAAAGGTTTTCAAGAGTTATCCTGTTAAAATTTTCAAAGACACGGTTTCCCTCGAATGTGTGGCTGACTTCAGGGTGCCATTGGAGGCCATAGATATGCTGAGCGGGCAGCGCGATCGCTTCTGCACTACATATGGATGAATGTGCAAGACAGGTAAATCCTTCCGGTATCCTTGATACCTCATCGGCATGTGAAGCCCAGACATTGATCTTTTTTGGAAACCCGGCAAGAATATCATCGTGCTCGCAGATTTCTACCTCGATTGGGCCATAACCACCCCGTTGCCCAGGATGAACCTCGCCACCGAATTTCATTGCAATAATATGAAGCCCGAGACAGATTCCCAGCACGGGCAGCCCAAGATCGAGATACTGGCTGGAGTTACCCGCTCGTTCTATCGTTGGTCCACCCCCGAGAATAATCCCTCTGCATTCATTGGAGATCTGTTCCGGGGGAATTGAATTAGGGATCATCGATACATCAATTTCCAGATCCCGTAGTGCCCGGTGAATAAGGTGATTGAACTGACCGAAATTATTGACCACGTAGATGGGAAGCATTACTCTGATATTTGTATTGAAATCCTATAAGACTGTTCAACAGTAGGCGTTCACCGCAGCGAGTATAGTTTTTCTGATTGTATCAGGTGAATGCCCAAGAAGATAGGCAAGACACATCGCACCACCGGCACCCATACCTTCCTTTACTTCACCGATACAGTACCGGGCAAGTCCTGAATGGCCGATATCTCCAAAACCCGGATCTACGAAGATGATTTCAACACCGATCTGTCTGGCAATCTGCTGGACATTTGCCGAAGGATCGTCTCTCACGTAGGATGTTGTGACCACATACGGCAGGGGTCTTCCCTCCGCTTTTATGACGGCACTTACCGCAAGCATCTGGGTACCCCCGGCCAGGATAAGTTCTCCGGTATAGGTCTTTGCAATGCCGACAGCAACCGGCATCATGGGATCCCCGCTATACCGCATAATATCGAGGGGTGATGTAATTGCATCTGCTTTGATCCTTTCAAGCGCTCCCCGGCAGATTTCTTCTTTTATCGTTACCGGGTTGTTTACAAAACTGCTGCTCACCGATGCCTCATATCCCAGTGCCCGCAACACACACAGGGCAGTAGTGGTTCCTCCGGGGACGCATTCTCCCAGGACAAGAAGATCGCTGCTTTTTGAGAGGAATCTGCCAATGACTTCTCCCTTCAGAACAAGGTCCTGCGCACGGGGAACCGCATCACGTAACCGGGGGTCATCACCCATCCTGCCATACACATCAAGACAAGGAACGGTTGGTGAGTGGCGGAGACCGGCATTGATGAACAAAGGTTGCAAACTACACAGTTCCATCATTGCCCGCGTAATCGATGCCGGGGTTGGGCAGCCGGTCGGGGTGTCTGGTCTTACCGGATGGCTCGTAATAGCACCCCAGGTAATCAGCTCCGCGTCAAGCACAGGAGTGAGAAGGGTCTTTTCCGGGGTTGCCCCTGCACCGGAAACTCCCGGAACGGTGGAGAGAAGCGTGTTGCCAAGGATACCACAAAAAATGGGGTTTTTAAAGGTAATATCTGGTATTTCCGACAGGAATCCCATGGTGATCAACTCATATATTTTCTCTTCATGTAAGTTTGAAGATATCGGTTATTTAGAAAATTCCACAACGATATAATAGTTCTGTCACCAGAACACCTATGCACATGTTTGAAATTGAACAGCGATTACTCGATAAAGGCATAACACTTGATGATATCGTCGCTGCAGCTATGGGATTATATGTCTCCCATGGGATGCCGGAAGACCGGGCAGCAGCGGAAATCAGGCTAAAAATAATAAAATATCTTGATGATCCCAACGTATCCTCTTTGCTCCTCGGGGCAATCCTCCTTGAAGACGAGCTTTACAACAAGCGAAAAGATTCAGAAATCGCTGATGACCCGGTTTTCCTGTTAAGCGATGAGATTATCGGTATGGCGATCGCGGAGTGCATCGGGGGGACCTATGCCCGGTTTGAGTTTACCCGGTACGATCAGAAAAAGCCCGGAATATTATCAGAACTCGGACCATTTCTCGATGATGCCATAGCAGGATTGATTGCTGGCTGCACCTCACGCTTATACAGCGAATGTGTATGAAAGCTCTCATCTCCCTGCTCCAGTTCACTACCATACTTCCACTGGGTAAACCGCAGGATCTTGAGAACTTTGCCCGTCATTCTTATATCTACCCATGTGCCGGTTATATCATTGGCGGGCTGACTGCACTGCCGGTTTTTTTCATTGCAGACCGGACACTTGCTGCCGCTGTTGCTATAGCATGTTTCCTGCTGATCTCAGGTGCCCACCATTTTGACGGATTGCTTGATCTCGGAGACGGCCTGATGGCTCACGGAGACCAGGAGAGAAGAATCAGGGCCCTGACAGACCGCCAGGTTGGTGCAGGAGGTATTGCTGCAGGAATTGCAGTAACAATTCTGTTGTTTGCAGGACTGCAGGCATCCTCATCCATTATTATTGCGGTAATCATCGGCGAAGTCTGTGCAAAATTTTCTATGGCGCTTCTCACAGCATATGGCACTCCATTCAGGGAGGGCATGCATAGTTATCTCCATAAATTCTCGAAACCTTATTTTCCCTTCATAGCAGCACTTTTCTGTATTCCGCTTGTTTTTCTTCCGGTATCACCCTTCAAACTTGCTGGAGCTGCCATCGCGATGGTGGTATGTCCGGCAATACTCTCTATCATCTCGAAAAGGTTGTTTGGCGGTAGTTAATGGCGATATTGTTGGTGCCTCAAATGAGATTACCCGTGCATGCGTAATCCTCACCATTGCCCTCATCTGATATTCCTGTCACAACATCATATTTTATAACCAGATTCCCCTCATTACTGTTTGATGCGTACGAGTTTTGGAATTCACATGAAAGGCGGGGTAATAACTGAAAGAGATGCAGATTTTTGTACAGTCCGGATAAGGGCACCTGCAGGTATTCTGTCAGTGGAGCAAATGCGTGGTATCGCTTCGATCGCGAAAAAATACGGATCGGGACTTGTTCACTGCACTACACGTCAGACAATTGAGATTCCCCATGTCAATCCAAAATCACTTAAAAAAATCGAAAAATCTCTGGAGAAGAACGGTACACCTGTTGGTTCAGAAAGAGATGAGATTGTCAATATCATTGCATGTCCCGGGGTTGAACGCTGTAAATTTGCCAATATCGATACCATAAGTCTCGCAAAAAAGATCGATCAAAAATTGTTCGGTAAGGAAATGCCGGTTAAAATGCGGATAGCCGTATCAGGATGCCCGAACGCCTGTACAAGTCCAATGCTTAACGAGATTGGAATAATGGGACGAATTCGCCCGTTGAGAACTGCAGGACTCTGTACCGGTTGCGGCACCTGTGTGGAATACTGTAAGGAAAACGCCATTATCATAAAAAACGGGATTTCAATTCTCGATCCTGCCAAATGTGTCCAGTGCGGTGTTTGCATCCAATCATGTCCTTTCGATCTCCTCAAGGCAGAACACCGCCATTACCTTATTCTTGTAGGGGGAAGACGGGGACGACACCCCCGTATCGGGAGGGAACTGCTCACCGTGGAAAGTGAGGAACACGTCCTCTATGTAATTGAAAAAATCGTAAACTGGGTTTATCGCCGCGCATGGAGTGGGAGGCTGCTTTCTGAACAACTTGATGATCTCCAGTTTGAAAAATTCCGTCAGGAAATTTTACACGAGATCTCGGAAAAAATTGGCAAAGTCTGATTTTTTCTGCAATTTTAAAAATTTGAACCCCAAAACCATCTGATTGCACAAGCAGTTATTATGTGAAAAACAATCTGCTGTTAAAATCCGGCTCTTTTTTTTTAAAAAAAAAGACTCTCGTCTGCGATGGATAGTGCAGTAACTTGGGTAACCAGTTAAAAAAATACTCGTATCCTTTTTTTTATTCCAATTTTGCCTTTATATTCAAGGATGATATTCCCCGAGTGTTTTTAAGGGTAGCAACTCCCTCCATTAAAAAAAACCCGAAATACAGACCGATGGGGGCGGTCATTGCATTTTCACCTTTTTTAATAGAGACTCCTGAATCCCTGGTTCTCATCATCATCACAGTCCAACGATGATCCGTCACGGATAAGAGTATTAAACATCATTGCAGCATTCATCAGAGTGTCATCATCCGCAGATCCTTTCTTGAGATCTGATAGTGCCTGTGTCTGAGGTGAGGGGACAAGTCGTTTTCCTACCCAAACACCTTTACAATACCTGCAGTATGCGCAATGACTATATACGGAAACATCTCCATCAGCACATGTCACAGTAACCCGGTTCTTTTTCTCATCCCGCTCAAATGGCAAGGTCTTCATGATGAAAAGATATTCAACCATCTGATATGATAATGTCGATGTAATATTTTCATAGGAGAACCGGATTTTCCGTCAATCGAAATGCTTTATATAGATGGGTCTCATATATGTAATACTCGCATAAACTGACTGTAAGCGGACAGTCCCACAACTATTTGGAGGAAGAATAATGGCATCTGAAAAGCCCCACATGAATCTGGCTGTTATCGGACACATTGACCACGGAAAGTCAACAACCGTCGGAAGAATGATGTTCGAAACTGGTGCAGTACCTGCACACATTATCGAAGGTTACCGGAAGGAGGCTGCATCAAAGGGAAAGGCAACCTTTGAATTTGCATGGGTTATGGACAACTTAAAGGAAGAACGTGAGAGAGGTATCACCATTGATATCGCCCACAAGCGATTCGATACACCCAAGTTCTACTTTACCGTTGTGGACTGCCCGGGACACAGAGACTTCGTCAAGAACATGATCACCGGTGCATCACAGGCTGATGCAGCAATTCTTGTGGTTGCAGCCCCTGATGGTGTAATGGAGCAGACGAAGGAGCACGTCTTCCTTGCCCGTACACTCGGCATTACGCAGATCATCATTGCCATCAACAAGATGGATGCAGTAAAATTCGATGAGAAGCGTTTCAATGAAGTCAAGAAGGATCTCTCCGATCTTATCAAGATGGTGGGGTACAAACCTGAAGAGACTCTTTTCATCCCAATCAGTGCACTGGGTGGTCAGAATATCAAGGTAATCAGCCCCGAAACCCCCTGGTACAAAGGCCTCCCACTTATTCCGGCACTCGACACATTCAAAGACACCTGAAAACCGACCGATAAACCATTCCGTCTTCCAATTCAGGATGTCTACAGCATCAGCGGTATCGGCACTGTGCCGGTAGGCCGTGTTGAAACAGGTATCATGAAGAAGGGAATGAAAGTGTCCTTCATGCCTGCCAACAAGGATGGGGAAATCAAGTCCATCGAGATGCACCACGAAGAAATCCCTCAGGCATTACCCGGTGACAACATCGGGTTCAACGTCCGTGGTATCGCAAAAGGTGAAATCCGCCGTGGCGATGTCTGCGGACCAGCAGAAGCACCACCGACCGTTGCTGACGAATTCACTGCACAGATTGTCGTGCTCCAGCACCCCAGCGCACTGACCGTTGGATACACCCCGGTCTTCCACTGCCACACCACCCAGACGGCCTGCACATTCATGGAACTCCAGAAGAAACTTGACCCCCGCACAGGTCAGACCAAAGAAGAGAACCCGACGTTCCTCAAGACTGGCGATGCAGCAATTGTCGTTATCAAACCAACAAAACCGATGGTCATTGAGAATATCAAGGAACTCCCGCAACTGGGCAGGTTCGCAGTCCGTGATATGGGAACAACTATTGCCGCTGGCATGTGCATTGCCATTAAGGCAAAACAAATGAGATAAATTTTTTTGGGGGAACATAACATGCAGAAAGCCAGAATTCGCCTGACAGGTACAGACTTTAATAAAGTAGAGATGGTCTGTGACAAAATCCGTGAGATTGCAGAACGCACAGGAGTGAATCTGGCCGGTCCGATACCGCTCCCAACCAAACGGTTGGTTGTACCAATCCGCAAGAGCCCTGATGGTGAGGGGACTGCCACATGGGACCGCTGGCAGATGCGTGTGCACAAACGCCTCATCGATATCGATGCTGATGAGCGTGCACTCCGTCAGCTCATGCGCATTCAGGTGCCAAAAGATATCGGCATTGAGATTGTATTAGAGAGTTAAAGGTGCGGCGTGCAGCAGGCCGCTATGCATCTCAGAAAAATCAAAAATTTTTTACTTTTAATAGAATTTTTATTTTAATCCTTATTCTTACCATTTTTTTACGGTTCTGGACACTTGATCTCAAACTGCTTCACCATGATGAAGCAATTCATTCATGGTTTTCCTATGAGTTGCTCACAAAAGGCACATGGATGTATGATCCGAGTTACCATGGGCCATTCCTCTATTATGTTACCGCAGGTATGTTCTCCATTTTTGGGGATTCAGATCTGGTAGCCCGGTTGCTCCCTGCACTCTTTGGCACCCTGCTTAATTCCCTTGTGTATTGCATTTATCGCATTGGATATATCAACAAAAAACAGACACTTCTTGCATGCCTGTTTATCGCACTATCTCCGGATATGGTATACTTCTCCCGCTTCCTGCGACATGATATATTCATGCTCTTTTTCACCTTCCTGCTCCTTGTTGCCATCCTGTATTATTTTGAACGTGGACAAATCAGATTTGCGATCATCGCAGCTGTAGCAATGGCAGGAGGGCTCTCGTTGCAAAGAAGAGATGCCGGTGATCCTCCTGATCTTTGCCTCATTTTTCATCTTTGCCATCTGGAGAGGAAAATTTAACCTTCCTCACGACTGGAAACGTGATCTGTATTATTCGGAGCATTCATCGTCATCGCAATAATGAGTGTGCTCTATTCAGGATTTGGAGCTCCATATCGAAACGCTTGTCGGCCAGAATTTCGCAGATGAATACAACCGGCTGGTACAAAGCCGTTGAGCACTGGACTGCCATGCACAACCAGCAGCGTCTTGGAGGTCCCTTTTTCTTCTATATCCCCTTTTATCTCCTGTATGAACTGCCAATCTTTATCCTTGCCATCATCGGTACACTTCAGTTCATTCTTAAAGGATGTTGATCTCATCCCTGTTCATTCAAACGGTTGAAAAACTGTTATTTTAACACGGTCAGTTTTCCCTACCGCCGGAACTTGCCGAAACAAGTCTCCATCAGATTGCAAAATCCCCGACCCGTGTTATTCAAAATCTGACGAGTTTTTCCGGTTCTGTATCTACTGGATGATCCTGACCATGGCATTCTATGCATATGTCGGGGAGAAAGTACCATGGTTGCTCATCCCCAGCTGCTCCCGATGTGTTTTGTCGCAGTATACAAGCTGAACTGGCAGAAGATTGTATTTGCTCTTATTGGATGTATCTTCCTTGTTGTAATGACATGGCATGTTGCATTCATTCCTGCAGATATCAATGAACCGATTGTCCAGGTACAGAACTCTGAAGATCTGCGTGAGGTAATGCAACTTATCGATGCATCCGACAATGTTGTTGTTGCATCAAAAGAATTACTGGCCACTTCCATGGTATTATCGTGGCGATCGGTGGAATAAAATAAAATTTTATGGCGATCCCACTGATGAACAAACACTTACAGGAAAAATCCCGGAGTAATTATTCTTCATGATGCCGAAAGTTATCCATCCATTCAAGGGTTATGATAAAAAAACCTACAAACTGAGTTACTGGTTCTCATTCTATGACAATGAAAAACGGTTGATAGATTACTATCTCCACCGGGATGGCAAGATGGGGAGTATCAACATAGATGTTTTTACCATCCAGCGGGATTCATGAACAATTCATTTTTTGGGAATTTCTCTTTTTCTAGGGTAACGTGTAATTTTAGCCCCTGTTTTTTCATAAAATCTCCAGTAAATAATACACCAATCAATAGGTATCACGCTCATGGGGCTTCGGTAAAGCCTCCACCCCCGACTCTGTGGCGACCCCCGCAATGCGATAGACCTGCATACAGGAAACATCTCACGAAAAAGTGATGCCTGATAATCATCATCACTTTTTTCATTTCGGTTTTAATTACGAAATTTTTTTAATAATGTCATTTGTGAGAATAAAAAAATTGGGGCTGAATTGGTCATTTACCCTTGAACATGTATTGAAGCAACAAAATGGAGAAAACAGGGGATTAAAAAGAAATTATCCGAGTTCATCCCATCGGGAACGTTTTCGGTAAATAACAACACCCACCGCAACCAGAATAACCGCAACTACACCTAAAATAATAAAGATAGTGCTATTAATTTTTGGGATGGGGAAACTCCAATCCCGATGATCAGTTGTTTCTGGCGTGCAAGTGCATCAGTATACGATTCATTTCCTTTCGAAAAAGCTTCCTGTGCTTTTGACGGGCCTGTGCATATTCTCCACTGGCGATCTGATCATTTGCAGTTGAGATGTAACTCACCGCTACTTCCCGTTTTGTAATAATAGTAGGGAGTTGCTGGTCATTTGCCGTGCTCGAGTTACCTTTGAACCATGCGATTATCGCATCAACATTGTTGATAGGGACCTGCGCTGCGGCAACTTCATTCTCTGCCCATGCCTTGTCAAGAGCTTTTTCCCCATCGCTGTAATTGCGCTGTGCAGCAGTCAGATCCGCCAGTGCTTCTGCATACTGGTTTGATGGGCGGGCACGTGCAGAGTCAATCTTCTGTTTTGCTTCATTATATTTTGCTTCAGCCGCAGAAGTATCGATACCAAGAACTGCCTTTTCATCAATATGAGTCCTGTAGGTCTGGAGTTCTGCATCAGCGGAAGCAATTGTTGAGGCTACTTCACCGGTATTGATAACTTTTGCTGTTTTTTCAACCTGTGAACTCGTGAGAGGTTTGCCATTTGCATCATATTCCGTAATCCGGATAATTGTTTTATTGGTAGTTTGAGTGACTGGAGGTGCTTTACCTTCGAGAGTTGCCCTGACAGAAACATCATCAGATGTTTTGTAAGTAGTTCAAAACCCGTAATCGTAAGGGTACGTCCTCCCTCAACGGGCGTATATTTTCAATACCATTTACAATGATCGTGTAGGTCCACTTGGGATTATCGAGATCCGTGAAAAACTGTATCTCCCCACCAGAAGGGAAACCACTGGCGTCAATCTTAATTGATACTGTTACAGGAGTGCCGGGAATCAATGATCCCGAAGGATCAATCGTTACAGATGCTACAGAAAATGCAGATACAGCCTGAATACACAAAATAAGAAATAGTATAAGAACATCCATTTTATAATCCCTTCATGGTCAACCTCACTCAAATAACGGATCAATACCTTCCTCAAACATATTCGATTTTTTCTCCTTTGACTTAATAACATCTTCCTTTGTTTCCTTTGCAATATCAAGAAGCTCTTTGATTCTTGGTGCATTTCCAACGGTTGCCAGCATCACCACTACTGCAACATATTCACTGTTCACCGGGTAATCCCCACCACGCACTTCAACACCCGCAATATTTTCTTCAACCCAGCTCTTCGCTTTTTCAATACCTTTTCGATCCATTTCATCCGGTGGACCGGCAATGAGAACCAGGGCACGCTCGGCAGTAGAGTAATCACAGGGAAGGGTGAGTCGTCCGAGCATCGCCCGGCGTACGAGAGAAACAATTTTTGCAGACTTGTCCTCACCCATCAGGACTTCTTCGTTTGCCTCTCTCTTTCCACCGAACTTGTCCTTTAGATCCCTGAAAATTCCTCGTTTCTTCTTTGTATGTTTGCTCATAACCTCGCTGATTGCATAACCAACAGAAGTGATCCCACCACCGCGAAGGGTGTTGATAATCTCACTTGAATCAACCACCATCTCACCAACACCCATTTTACTGACTTCACCTGCCCGGAAAAGCACTCCGAACCGCCGGACCACTTCATTATTCAAGCGGTTAAATGCAGTTTTTACACTTTCCCCTTCATTTTTCCAGGCACTGTTATCAAAAATAAACGTATTATCGCCCTCATTTACAAGAGTGGTCAGGCTTCGTGCTGCATTATAGGAATAAAGCCGTCCTTCTTCCGGTGCCGGAATAATTCCCAGTGCATAAACGGGTTCACGGTAGATTCGTTTGAGATGGCGGGCAAGAACCGGTGATCCACCGGAACCGGTACCCCCTCCAAGTCCGGCGACGATGACAAATGCATCCACATCATGAGTGCCCCTCATATCAATGGCACTGATAATGCTGTCAATTTCATCAGCAGTGACACGGGCACCGGTAACGTTATCGGTACCTACACCATGACCTTTGACCATTGTCTGACCGATAAGAATCCGGTCCTTCATCTCAATATTTTTTAATCCCATCAGATCGGTTCGCGCAGTATTGACGGCAATGCCTCTGAAACTGTTGGTTCCGAGCTTTTTATCCTGCTCGATAAACATATCAACAATTTTACCGCCCGCCTGGCCGAATCCTATGAAAAATACACGCATCTGATGACACCATCCAATGGGCTGAGAGATAATTATTTTCTTTTAATTCTTTTAAGTCCTTTTGCTCGTATGAACCTTTATTTCGACAATACAAAAACTTTCTTATAAATTCTTCGAGGGGACAATACAAAATTTTCATTTGTTATACGGAGGATTTTTCATTTCGCCCTGAAAAATACTATAGAATATTCATCATGAAGATCGGCGATTATCGGGGGGGGATTGACCGGGCTTGTTGCAGCTCATGACTCTGTGCAGGAGCACGAGGTTGATATTTTTGAAAAAATGCCCTTCCTTGGGGGGTGTCTCTCATCCTATACCATCAACGATTACTGGATCGAACGCTATTACCACCATTGTTTTTCCACAGATACGCATCTTTTTACCCTCATTGACTGAACTGGGACTGTCTGAAAAACTCGAATGGAAAACGGGCACAACCGGTTATTTTGCCAATAAAAAGATCTATCCCCTCAATACACCCATGGAGATCCTGCTCTATCCGGAACTCTCCATTATTGACAAAGCAAGACTTGCAGTATCTCACATTAACAGCAAAAAAAACCGATCTCAACGCATTGGATGACATCCCGGCAGACCAGTATATCATAGAACATCTCGGAGAAAATATCTATACCTCATTTTTTGAACCACTCTTAAAGAGTAAATTCGGGGAACAGAGAAAAGAAGTATCTGCAGCATGGCTTATGAGCCGGATCGCCATACGCTCAAACCGGGGGGTTTCCGGAGAACATCTCGGCTACCTCAATGGGGGTTTTCACCTGCTCATCGATGCCCTTGAACAATCCATTGAAAGAAATGGCGGGAAAATCAGGAAACAACAACCGGTTTCATCGATTATCCATGAAAATGGATCCTGGGAGATAAATGGTATCCATTACGATGCTATTATCTCAACAATCCCACCGCAGGAACTTGAGAAAGCGGGTGGGCCTGCGATGCAACCGATCCCTTACCAGGGAGCTGCATGCATGACACTTGCCATGGATCGGGAAGTGACACAGGGAATTTACTGGCTGAACATGAAAGATGCTGCTCCCTATGGGGCTGTTGTTACTCACACGAATTTTATTCCACTGAGCGTTATGGTGAACATATCGTGTACCTGGCATCCTACTTTTCCGGTACAGTTCCACGCACACTTGACCGTCGTATGCTTGATGATTTCTGCAACCGGTTTTCTGTTGCTCCAGCAGAGATCCATTGGCATAAAATGGCAGTAGATCCCTGGGCAGGTCCTGTCTATACAACCGGATACCGCTCGTCTCATCCCCGCGTACGAACAGAAAGGACTCTATATGGCAGGAATGTTTTCCCAGCCAAATTATCCCGAACGAAGTATGGAAGGATCCATCCGGGCAGGATCCGAAGTTGCAGAGTGCATAAAGATCCGGAGTACCCATGACCGGACCTGAAGTTACGGCAATCATTCCCGTTTATAATGACCGTCATTCACTTGAGATTGCTATCCCGCGATCGATTGAGACTCCTGTCACGGATAACAGACGGATTTGAACTGATTATCGCAGAAGACGGTAGTAATGATGGGAGTGCAGAATTTGTGCGCCAGTACGAACACGGGATACGCGGATTCAGCTTCTCCACAGTGATAAACGTCTGGGAGAGGAAAAGCACTTAACCGGGCGATTCATGAGTCCAAAAGGAACAATTGTCTGTTATTATGATGTTGATCTCGCCACAGATATGCAACATCTTCCCGAGCTGATCGGTGCAATCCGTGAAGGGGCTGCATATTTCAACAGGATCACGACTGATGCCGGCCAGCGATATTGTTCGTACCGGGGGTCGGGAGATTGCAAGTCGTTCGTATAATTTCCTGGTCAGATTTTTTCTTGGAAGCAGGGTTTTTGATCACCAGTGCGGGTTTAAAGGATTCAATAAAGAATATATCCTTCCCGTCCTCCCTGCAATACACTCGAATCACTGGTTCTGGGACACTGAGATTCTTGTCCGGGCCCAGCGCAATGGGCTACGCATCCTGAATTCCCGGTACACTGGCGTGCAGGTAAAGGGACAACAGTAAAAATAAAAGATGTTTTTGAGATGGGGTCATCGATCCTGAGTTTCTGGTGGCAGATACATGTATCGAAAAATTAGTGCAATCCTTGTTCCGACGATTCTCGCCATCGGTATTATCGCATTTATGCTCTACCGGGTATGGGATGATCTGCTCATCGCACTCCAGAATAGTATTCCTGCATATCTCGTCAGCGGAATCTCATCTGCCTTTTCGCATGGTGGTTGCGAGGATGGCGTTATCATATCATTCTCAAAAACCTCAATTATCAGGTCAGCATTACGGTTGCCACTGCCTGCATCTTTGTCAGCCAGACGGTCAACCTGATAGTTCCGGCACGCCTTGGCGATTTTGTCCGGGTGTTCATCCTGAAGCATGAATACAATACTACCTATTCAGAAGGAGTTTCTTCCCTGGTCGTCGAACGGGTTTTTGATATCTTCACGATGGCACTCCTTGGTGCGTGTCGCTCTTTTCTTCGTTGTCAATGTACCGGCATGGTTCTATACTATCATTTTACTGCCCCTTGTTGCCGGTGTGATTTTTTTTGTCTTTTTGCTTTTTATGGGAAAATTTTCATCGAAAAACAGGTATATTCAGATCATTCTGACCATGCTTCACGAGATCAAACGGGCTTCTCTTTCCCTGAAAGCCATTGTACTGCTTGGAGGTTCTTCGATAGTAATCTGGCTCCTCGATATCCTTGTCTGCTATGCCGTTGTAATGATGTTTCAGCAGCAGATTCCCTTTGCCATAATCGTTCTTGCAATTGTAATTGGAAATCTTGTAAAAGCGATTCCGCTCACACCCGGGGGTGTTGGAACCTATGAACTTTCTCTTGCCATCACCTTCGGACTTGCAGGGGTTGATCCGGCAGTTGCAACCCTGATTGCGGTGATCGACCACCTGATTAAAAACCTTGTAACCCTTGCCGGGGGCATTGTCTCGATCTATTACTTCGGGGACTGGGTTATTCCCAGCATCAAGACTGCACTTGATTCAAAATTCGGTGGAGAAGATAGTCCTGACCGTTGAACAGCAGATCTTTTCGGTAATAAGCTGGCTTCTTGTCCTCACGCTGATCCAGATCTCTTTTTACCCGTCGCTGAAAAAAACATTCAAAACTTTTGCATTTCCTGTCTCATTCTCCGCATCGCTTCTTGACTTCACCATTCTTTCCTGGTACTGCGGACTTTTTCATCTGCCGGTTCAACTTGCCCTGCTGCCATTTCTGGCACTGTTCGTGTACCATATCTGGCACCATGATTACTCCATTGACGAACTGAAAAAAGAGTGGCGCTGGGAGACTGTTTTCCTCATCTGTTTTTTCCTAATGCTCGATGTGCGGTTTGTCAATCCCACCATATCCTATGCAGAGAAGTTCATGGACCATGCATTTCTCGCATCAGTGATACGAAATCCGGTTGTTCCCCCCCTTGACCCGTGGTTTGCCGGGGGAACCTTGAATGTCTACTATTATCTCGGATACTGGATGTTCGGGTGCCTTGCGATTGTGAGCGGCGTTCCGTCAAACATTGCATTCAACCTCGCACTTCCCACGGTATTTGGCATTGCAGCAGTGAATGTATACGCCATTGGGACCCTGGTGCTTAAACGATTCCGCTGGTTTCCGCTCATTGTTCTTTTTATTCCAAATCCTTCGTTTGTTTACCAGATTGCACAGGGAAAAGCAATGAATACGGTTTTGTGGGACAGCACCCGGACAATAACCAATACCATCAACGAATACCCCCTCTTCTCGTTCATCTGGGGAGATGTCCATGCCCATGTTGTCTCCATCTTCAACCAGGTATTCTTGATCTTCCTGCTCCTGTTTGCCTACCAGCGGTGGGAGTCGCTTGAAAACCGGGGAAAATGGATTGTCTGCATTTTTTGCGCACTCAGTCTTGGCTCCATGCCCCTGTTCAACACCTGGGACGTGCTGATTTATGCCCCGATCACCCTTGTCTTTGGGGCACTGATTCTCTGGCGATGCAGGAAAAAAACACAACAGTTTTTCGTCATGTGGCATTGCTCATCGTCCCTCCACTTGCCATCCTCTGCTACCTGCCGTTCTACCTGCAATTAAAGACCAACACCGGTGGTATCTCAATAGTGCAGACTCCCTCAAATCCGTTCGAATTTCTGCTGGTAAACGGCTGGTTCATTGCACTCTTTTTTGCATTTCTCTGGCGGATATCGTGAAGCGCCCGTATCTGCTGCTTGCGGTGATTCCGTTTATTCTTATGGGCTATACCGCAGCAGCAATTGCGGTAATCCCGCTTATTTATTTTATCGCACGGAAACAGAACGATCCTTCTGATCTCCTTGCCATTCTCGGTCTTATAATTTTAATCTTCTGTGAATTGTTCTATCTCAAGGATAACATGGGCGACACCTATTTCCGGATGAATACGATCTTCAAATGTTACCTGCCCGCATGGATCCTGCTTGGCATTGCAGCATTTGCAATGGCCGGGAAATGGCTGCTGAAAGCAGGTGGATACCGGTTATTTCCGCCCGGAATACGACCATTATTGCCGTTACTGTTATCGGCATACTTTTTGTTGTTCCCGTTTGTTGATCCCGTTTACTATCAGTTATGGAACAGGTACCCTTGACGGACTGGCGTATCTCAAAGACTCGCATCCCGGGGATGCTCCGGGGGAGTGACCTACCTCCGGACCCTTCCGGGTGACGAGAGACTTGTTGAGGCAGAAGGGGGAGACTACACCTATTACTCGCGGATTTCATCGTTCACCGGGATTCCTGCAATTATCGGTATGCCATTTCATGAATTCATGTGGCGCGGTGATGATACCGGCTGGTTCAGCACGCGAACAATGACATCAGAGCAATCTATGAAGAGCCGGAAAAGACCGTTATCCTCATGAAAAAATACAATGCCACACTTCTCTATGTAGGGGATGCAGAGCGCGAACGCTACAGGTAAATATTCCGCTAACCGGTCTTGAGAAAGTATATTCTGCCGGTGGAACGGAAATTTACCGGCTTTCAGGATAATACGGCAGCAGATATCCAGTACATTAAAACGGATGATAATTATTTTTAGTATCCGTCAGGTTCACAAACCTTTATTTCCGTTCTTGTCGTAATGATATGGCTACATCATGGCATCATTGCTGACTGATGAGTAATGAAGGAGCATGCTACTCCTGAATGAGGTGAGTTATGTCAAAAGGTTACGTTAAAACACAGGCTCCGGAAGAGCTTCAGAACAAGGCTCTTGAAGCCCTTGAAGTTGCACGAGACACAGGTAAGATCAAGAAAGGATCCAACGAAGCAACCAAAGCCATTGAGCGCAGTATCGCTCAGCTCGTACTGATTGGTGCAGATGTCGAACCCGAAGAGATTGTTATGCACCTTGCACCGCTCTGCGATGAGAAGAAAATTCCCTATATCTTCATCAACAAGCAGAACGATATTGGCGCTGCAAGCGGTCTTGATGTCGGATCGGCTGCTGCTGCAATTGTAAAACCCGGCAAGGCAAAAGAAACGATCGACGATCTTGCAAAGCAGCTGACCGCGCTGAAGGCGTGAGGATTCTACTATGGCAGACGATGCAACGCCAGCCGAAGTGATCGAGGTTGTTGGCTCAACCGGCATGCACGGTGAGGCAATGCAGGTGAAGTGCCGTATCCTTGACGGCAACAACAAGGGACGGATCATCACCCGCAACACGGTTGGTCCAATCCGTGAAGGAGATATTGTAATGCTCCTTGAGACCGAACGCGAAGCAAAGAAAATGTCGAGGCGGTGAAGGGAAATGGTTGAACGACATCCCTGCAGTTTCTGCGGCATTCAGCTTGAACCGGTACCGGTAAGATGTATGTCAGAAAAGACGGAACCATCTTTTACTTCTGCAGCACCAAGTGCCAGAACAACTACAAGCTCGGCAGGGTTCCCCGGCGGGTCCAGTGGACTGCTGCAGGGAAGAAGGCTGCAAACAAGGAGTGAGATCGTACATGGACCGCACCTTTGTTATGGTTAAACCAGATGGAGTTCAGCGCGGGCTTGTGGGTGAGATCGTTTCCCGGTTTGAAGCAAAAGGATTGAAACTCGTTGCAGCGCGGTTTGAGAATACTTCCCGAAACGCGTGTGACAGAACAGTACCAGGAGCATCTCGCAAAACCATTTTTTCCTTCCCTTAAACAATATATCATGGGAGGACCCTGTTTTCTCATGGTCTGGGAAGGCAGGAATGTGGTATCGATTGCCCGTAAGATCATCGGTGCGACCAATCCACAGGAAGCCGAACCCGGTACAATAAGGGGCGATTTCGGTATTGACATAGGCCGGAACGTGATTCATGGTTCCGACTCCCCGGAAAGTGCGGCCCGCGAGATTGCAATCCACTTCAAACAAAATGAACTGGTTACGTATACACGGATTGATGAATCCGTCATTTACGAATACTAAAATCTCTCTTTTTGATTCTTCAGAATTCCTTTCAAGATGCGAGGATTGTTACCACCCTATCCATCTGGTACGATAATTACCGCCGACCCCCGAAGGAACGCCCCCGCGGCGGATCAGTGACTGAAAAATGTGGTGCGGAGAAATCCTCGAGAAAACTCTCTTAACGCTCTCGGGGGCTTCGGCAAATATTGACTTTCACCCCCTTCACTGAGGCAGCCCCATAATGTGACGAGACCTGAAAAGGTAATACAGCATTATCGCACAGCGCAGGGGCGGTCTGGAGGGAAAGGCACGGTCCCCTCCATCGATAGATGTTTTGTCTTTCATCGCGAAACATATTTTTCTACAGAGTATTTTTTAAAAACTCCCTGCCCACCATACTTCGGAAAGGCACTGAGGCAGGAGTCTGTTGTAAAAAACACGATTTTCATGGTTTTGGTATGAACCATATCGATTCATGTCAGTTTCTCCAAAGCCCTTTTTTCGCCGTTAAAGGCTACCAAAATAATATTACACTTTGAGACTGCACTATGCTTGATGGAGTACTGACCGTCATAAGTGGAATCTTAATCTTTTTAGGGGAATGCAACAACCAATGTCTCTACCCGAAGGCCAAAACCTGAATAATAGTCATATCATCAGGGTGTGCAGTGCACAGATCACGAGTACCTGGGAAGATCCGGAAAAGACGCTTACCAGGGCAGAAACTTTCATCCGGCATGCTGCTGATTGTGGCGCAAAACTGATCTGTTTTCCTGAACAGTTTGCAACCGGCTGGGATCCCCAACCCCACAAAAATATCCAGGATATTCACGGGAGCATAATATCTTCCCTTCAGGAATATGCAAAAGAGTACAGGATTGGTATCCTTGGATCATTGCGGGAAGAACATGACCCGCTTCCAAAAAACACTGCCGTCGTGATTGGCAGGGATGGAAGGATTCTTACGAGCTATGCAAAGATGCACCTGTTCTCTTTTTGCCACGAACATGAAGGAAACTCCCCGGGCACAGATCTGGGCATATTTACCTTTGATTCGCTTACCTGCGGTATTGCAATCTGTTATGACCTCCGTTTCCCTGAACTCTTCAGGATTTATGCGCAAAAGGGGGTCCATGCAGTTTTTGTTCCGGCAGCCTGGCCTCAAAGCCGCATCAGGCACTGGGAGCTGTTCATCATGGCACGGGCTGCAGAAAACCAGATGTATGTTCTGGGAGTGAATACCACCGGAAAGACTCCGGTTGATATGTACTCGGGTGCATCGATGACTGCAGATCCCCACGGGACGATTATCAGTCGTGCTAATGAGGCAGAGCAACTCCTCTTCTCAGATATTGATCCAGGAGAGGTAGAGAGGACAAAAAGTGCATTCCCGGTAGAAAAAGACCGTAAGGATGCACTTTATCACTCACTGATTATCAAGAGAAAATAGTAAAAAAAATGGATATCCTGTTCCTTTTTTCATGAACTGATCGTAAAAATTCCTGGAGAACGCCGATTATCCTCCGAGAACCCGCACGCCTATATGTAATCAAAAGACCAATATTATTCCATGTACCATCTCGTGTGCGTCAACTGTGGAGCCACTTACCCCGCTGACGAGATCCTGTATAATTGCAAAAAATGCGGTCATCTTCTTGCCGTGAAATATCCCCTGGATGAAATATCCATAACAAAAGCGATGTGGGAGAAACGACCGCTTTCGGTATGGCGGTACCGTGAACTACTCCCGGTACGGATAGATCCCATCACGCTGCAGGAAGGAGGGACTCCGCTCTACCACTTAAAAAGGCTCGGGCAGGAGATGGGTCTTAAACATCTCTATGCAAAACACGAGGGTATGAACCCCTCCGGTTCATTCAAGGACCGGGGTATGACTGTCGGGGTCTCCATGGCCCTTCAGCTGGGGAAAAAGAGTGTTGCCTGCGCAAGCACCGGAAATACATCTGCAAGCCTTGCGGTCTATGCGGCAAAAGCTGGGATCCCGGCTGTTGTGCTCCTCCCTGCAGGAAAAGTGGCGGTGGGTAAGGTAGCGCAGGCACTCATGCATGGCGCAAAGGTGATCTCAATCCGTGGCAACTTTGATCGTGCTCTTGAAATGGTGCATGATCTCTGCCTGTCCCACGGGCTGTACCTGTTAAATTCCATCAATCCCTATCGCCTGGAAGGACAAAAGACCATTGGTTTTGAGGCACTCGACCAGCTCTGGTGATGTCCCGGACCGGTTTGTGCTCCCCGTTGGAAATGCAGGCAATATCTCAGCGGTCTACAAGGGATTTATGGAGCTGCAGGAACTGGGTTTTATGGACCGGTTACCGATGATGACCGGCATCCAGGCAGAGGGGTCAAGTCCGGTTGTGCGGGCAATCCGTGAGAATTTTCCCGAAGTGATCCCTGAACCGAATCCCGAGACCGTAGCAACAGCGATCCGGATCGGCGCACCCGTCAATGCGGAAAAGGCCCTCACTGCTATCAGGAAAACCGGCGGACTTGCCGAGTCCGTCACCGATGCAGAGATCCTGCAGATGCAGCGGGATCTCGCCCGAAAAGAGGGTATAGGTGTTGAGCCGGCATCAGCTGCTTCAGTTGCAGGTGTACGAAAACTGGTAGAAAACGGTATGATTGACCGGAATGAGCGGATCGTCTGCGTAGTTACCGGGCATCTGCTCAAGGACCCGGATACGGTGATAAAACAATGCGAACCCCCGATAGAGATCAACGCAGATCTGCCATCACTGCTCTCTGCACTGCACTTATAATCGCGCTGGCTGCTATCCCCACAGCGGGGGCGCTCTCAGCCGATTATCTGATTTTTCCCAACGGGACTGCGTACAGGACATCGATAGAGATCGTGGACTCGTCACGGTATGAGTTTGTCGATTCCGGTATGCTCGGTGAACCCACACCTCTCACGGTAGCAGAAGTACAGCTGTCAGGGAATTGTTCTCCCTGCCGGTTCAACCAGACCGGTCCTTCGTTTACGAGCAATGTCAGGGCTATAACATTTGAACGAGGAAATTATACCGTATCGTATGTCTCGCCTCTTCGTGATAATCACCTTCAGGAATCCTTCAAGAGCCCCTATCACGTCAATATTACCCTCCCGCAGGAATTCGATGTGCAAAACCCGCTGCTTGCCGGAATCAGCCCTGGCGCCAATGTCACACGATACCCGGATAATACAACCTTGATCCAGTGGAATAAGACGCAGTCAGTAGATCTCAGGTTCTATGACCAGGGTCGCGAAACCCTCCTGTATTTTTTCCTGCAATTCATGGGGATCATCGCTGTCGTGATGCTGCTGCCATTTCTGATAACTATGAGAAAGAACGAGTGATGAGAAGACGTCCTGGGATCAGGACGTGAGGAGAAGTGGGGTACCCTCTCATTATCCGGAATCCGGACTATGCCCCAACCCTTCCTCACACCAGCGTCTTCTGGGGAATATTGAGATGCTTTTTTGCAGCGGATGTGACTTCCCTTCCCTGCGGGGTGCGTTTTAAAAACCCGATCTGGATCAGGTACGGTTCATACACATCCTCGATGGTCCGTACCTCTTCACCGACCGAGATCGCAATGGTCTTCGCACCTACAGGACCCCCGTCAAAATCTTTTGCAATAACTGAGAGAATGCGCCGGTCCAGTTCGTCAAGTCCAAGCTCATCGATCTGCATCATCTGAAGTGCCCTTGCGGTAATCTCGCGGGTGATGGTGCCATCCCCTTTGACAATTGCAAAGTCCCTTACGCGCCGTAACAGGCGGTTTACGATCCTTGGGGTTCCCCGGCTCCTCCTGGCTATCTCATCAGCACCGTCGGCTGTTATCGGGATCTTCAGGATGGATGCGCTCCGCGTGACAATCTTCACAAGTTCTCCGGGAGAATACAAATCGAGCCGGGATATGATGCCGAACCGGTCCCTGAACGGGGCACCTAACAGGCCTTGTTTTGTAGTTGCCCCGATAAGGGTAAAATGTTCAAGGTTCAGCTTTATCGAGCGGGCACTCGGCCCTTCACCGATCATCACATCGATAAAGAAATCCTCCATTGCGGGATACAGCATCTCTTCGACAACCGGGTTTATCCGGTGGATTTCATCGATAAACAGGATATCACCCCGTTTTAATGGGGTGAGAAGTGCAGCAATGTCCCCCGGTTTTTCAAGCACAGGGCCGGTCGTGGCCCTGATATCAGCACCCATCTCATGGGCAATGATATGCGCAAGTGTGGTCTTGCCGAGGCCCGGTGGCCCGGAGAACAGGAGATGATCTAAGGGTTCATCACGTTTCTGTGCTGCTTCGATAGCGATCTTCAGTGTCTCTTTGACCTGAACCTGCCCGACAAATTCATCCAGCCGGGCCGGCCTGATGGTAAGATCGTCTCCTTCCTCAATGAGTGGCTCGGGTGAGATAATCCTCTCGGTCATGGCATCAGCGTTCCTTCATTTTTACGAGTGCGGCTTTGATGAGTTCCTGTACCGTGGGGTTTTTCATCACGAGGGCAGCAGCATTGACTGCATCTCTTGATTCTTTTTCTGCAAACCCGAGCGAGACAAGTGCACTTACTGCATCGTGAACAGCCGGGCTGGCCCTGCCGACGTCCCGCCCAACCATCGTCTCGCTTACTTTCTTCATCTTGTCCCGGAGTTCAAGGATCAGCCGTTTAGCACTCTTGGTGCCAATCCCGGAGATCCTGGTCAGCGCTTTTTCGTCCTCGTTCAGGATCGCCATGACGAAATCCTCAATCCCGATCTGGGAAAGGAGGTTCATGGCAATCTGGGGACCGATCCCGCTCACGCCGATCAGGATCCTGAACATCTCCAGTTCGCTCTGGTGCATGAAACCGTAGAGCGTTATCGCATCTTCACGGACCGCCATATGCGTGAAGAGTTTTACCGGCTCTGTAGTGTGTGCCAGCAGCTGAAGTGCTGGCTGGGTTACCTGCACCTGGTACCCGATGCCACCGACATCGATTACCACCCACCTGTCACCCGTCAGGACCGGTTTTCCACGGAGATGTGCAATCATTGTACTATCTCAGGATATGGATATGACATAAGGCAATCGAAAGGGCATCAGCCGCATCATCAGGAGTAGGAATTTCATCCAACCGGAGAAGCCTTTTAATCATCTCCTGCATCTGGCGTTTATCTGCACGCCCGGATCCGGTGATTGCCTGCTTTACCTGGTTCGGGGTGTATTCCGCGATCGGGATAGTCCGCTGTTCAGCGGCGAGAAGGATGATCCCGCGTACTTCACTTACGCCCATGGCCGAGGAGATGTTCTTTGCGAAGAATAATTTTTCAAGAGAAACATAAGAAGGCTGGTATTTCACAAAAAGTGCTTCAACTGCAGTATATATTTTTAATAATCGCTCCGAAGCCCGGTGATCCTTGCCGGATGTTTCTATACATCCATAACTGACCACCCGTATTTCCCCCTTAGTAACTTCAATTACTCCATAACCCAGTCGTGCAAGTCCAGGGTCAATCCCGATAACAATCATTCCGCAGAAACTCCTGAACAGGTATATGTCAGCTCCTGTATTATACGGCGAATGGTTGGCGGTGTGAAGGTGTCTGTGCAAACGGGATCCGCTTAGCCACACCAAAAACATGGAACAAAAAAATGGTAAAAAATTTACTTCATTAATCCAAACGACTTCAGCGTCACATCCGTATTCACAGCACCGACATGATACACTGCACCCTCAGACAGTTCGTTGATAATAACCTCTGCAGGTGAGAAAAGGGCAGTATCGATCTTGTAGAAGTCGTACTCTGCTTCCTTGAAGATGTCATTGAACGGCTTGCCGTATCCTTTGGACTTGCTGCTCGGGATCTTCTCAAGGTAGTCCTTGATCTCGGGTGCATTCATCGTGAGATTGATCCTGCCATGATAGATGGTTGCGTCGTTGGTGACACCCATGGCGAGCTTTGCACCCCTGACCGGCGGAACCGGTGCAGTTCCCATTGCGGCGATGACCTTCCGTGTATCAAATCCGAGCTCGTTGAGTTTATAGATTGCAGTCTCAACACAGCGTCCTGAAACCTGTATTGAACCAACCATTGAAGAGGTAGGGGCAACGACAGCACAGACATTTGCTACATCCACATTGCAGTCCTGTGCAATTTTCGTCATGACTTCTGCGTTCGGAAGGTGGTCGCTTTCCAGGCAGATAACAGCCCAGTCAAAATCATCCTCGTATTCAATCACTTCAAACGTGTGCTTTGGTTTGAGTGAGAGCGCCCGTGCCGGTCCGCTTCCCATCGCAAAATAGTTGCCGATCTTGATAGTCCATCCTGCTTTCTGTGAACCGAGGCATGAGATGGACGGAAAATCCGTCATAACATCGATGAACGGCATGGGGAATTCCTTGATGTGACCCATCCGGAAGTTGACCTCTCCCAGTCCGCCCATACAAATCTCGGTGAATGCCCGGCCAGCCGCATATCCCCCACGGGTGCTTACACCGCAGTCAACAATGCGTGCCCCGTTGTCCAGTTCATGGTAGGTACAGTTGAATTCCTCTGGTATTTCGGCTAAATTCTCAAATATCTCCAGTGCCAGTTCATTAACACTCAACATTTACAAAAACCCCTGCATCATAAGAGAGGGTTTGAGAACAGATAATATTTTTCAAACTGATCGGGCGTCACGCAAGATATTCGAGGACCTTTACCGGGTCGTACCGCAGGGTAATGATACGGGTTCTGCCTTTCCCGTCACGGTACTGCAGGTTTATCAGCCGCATTGCATCCATTTTTTTTATGATTTCATAGAACCGGGTGTAGCCGATCGACAGTGATTCCCTGATGGATTTGTACACCTCACCGGCATTCATCTCATGTTCTTTTGCGCTTCTTTCTGCAAAAGATTTGAGAATCAGCCGCTCTTCATCCTTGAGCGTTTTTAAGGTATAGGACAGGTGAAGGTACTTTGAAACTTCATAAGCACCGCAGATATCCTCCCGCTCGATCGTGCGCCGGGCCGCATGTTCTGCACTGAGCGTCGCCCGTTTTAAAAGATCAATTCCCACCCGCAGATCCCCGCTCTTGAGGGTCTGTTCAACTACGAGGTTAAGCAGTTCTTCGCTCAAAACACCCTGGAAAAGACCCTGCATCACCCTTGCTTTCATTATTTCCTGGATTTCGGCATTATCGTAGGGAGGGAAATAGATCTCGGCAGGACGAAAGACCGATGCAACACGGGCATCGACTGCACGGGTGAAATCCACATCAAGATCGCTGACGATCACTATCACGCCTATCCGTGTTCCCTCGTAGGTCTCATGGGACCGGAGCAGGGTATAGAGCACCTTGTTAATCTCGTTTTCATAGAGGAGATAATTAGCATCATCAAGCGCGACAAGCAGTACGATCTCTTCTTTGATCAGGATGCGGGCAACGGCATCAAACACCTGCTTAAAGGATGTGCCGGATGACGGGGGGAGATGCCCGGCGAGCTTTTTGTAAATCTGTGAAATGATTGCAAATTTGGTGTTATCGATCTGGCAGTTAATGTACACCGGCACAAGTTTTTTTGTTGTATCCTCGATCTCTGCAAAAAGTTTCCGGATACTTGTGGTCTTTCCCGTCCCGGGCAGCCCCTTGCAGACAGTATTGAGCGGTCTTCCCCCGCGAAGGCCGGGCCGGATCTGGAATGCCAGTTCGCGCATCTGGGTATCCCTGAATTCGAACTGCTCGGGAACATAATCAATCTCCAGTACCTCGGGGTCGCGGAAGAGTGTTTCATCCCACATCAGCAGGTTCTTTTTCATCTCACTACACCTCTACGCCATCGGTATTAACTGCATTGGATTATTTCCGGATTAACAGATAGGTTTTGCCGTTCGATCGTATTACAGGGACAAATCTATATCCTCAGACAAAGAAAAAAGAACGAGTCAGGTGCGGCAGATGATGAAAGTTACCCCCACTGAAATACATGATGAAGCAGGGGTCTGATGCCGCACAACTCATGAAAACAGGAAGTCAAGGAAGTCCACGGCATTTTTTGTCCCGAATCTCCCGGACCGGGCTGCATGTTCCGAGTATCGTTCCGTAGCATCCTTTCCTTTTCCAACAACAACGAAGGGAACCGGATCCCTCGTATGTGTCTTAACCCTTATTGGGGTCGGATGATCGGGAAGCACAGCAAGGACACCCTCAAACTCTTCAAGGATCATACCTATAACACCATCAACCCGTTCGATCGCACGAACCTTCTCTTCGACATTCCCCAGATGTCCGGCTTCATCCGGCGCCTCGATGTGAAGATAGAGAAAGTCAAGGTGTCTGATCGCTTCGAGAGCATAGCGTCCCTTTCGCGTCATAGTCCGTATCGAGGTAACCGGTAGCACCCGGGACCGTAATCACTTCCATGCCGGCACACCTCGCAATCCCGTTTAAGAGGTCAACGGCTGATATCATCCCACCTTTCTTCCCGTACTTTTTCTCAAAAGGAGGGAAATGCGGGTTTGTGCCCTCCACTCCACGGCCAGATCTGGGTTGCTGGGGATTTCCCGGCTTGTTGTCGTGCATAATTCACCGTATGCTCGAAAAAGACTCTCCGTGCTCTTTTCCATGCACTGCAGGAGCCGAGCGGCATCCCCGCCTTTCGGGAGATACTCAGCAATGTTTTTCCCCACGATATCATGGGGCGGGGTGGAGGTGGCGCCCTTTCCGTCATGCACAACAAGCAGGTTGCGATAACTGACTCCCGGCCTGAACATAACCCCCGGGATCCTGTTTCCGAGCGAGGATAAGAGCTCGGCACCCTCGGGGCTGGAGATATGCCCCGCTGAAAAGTCTGCCATAGTCCCGTTTTGCACGGTCACCAGATTGCAGCGGTAAGCGACATCGCCTGCATCAAGATCGACCCCCATGCTCACCGCTTCAAGCGGTCCCCTGCCGGTGTAATACATCTCCGGAGCATAACCGAGGATGGACATATTGGCAATATCGCTTCCTGCCTCAAAGTCATCAGGAATTGTCCGGAGCATCCCGCATGCACCGTTTTTTGCCATCCTGTCCATATTCGGTGTTTTTGCATATTCAAGGGGAGTTTTACCTCCCAGTTGCACGAGCGGTTCATCCGCCATGCCATCACCGAGAATGACCATATACTTCATAGGAATCACTGCTGTTGAGGTATCTTTGTTATATCTGTGCACCGTTATTGTGGGTGCTGCCGTTCCGCGAGCATCGCTCTGACAGCGATCCTCACGCTCTCCCGTGAACCGATCTGCGGCTTCCAGCGCAACCCTTTGATCCTGTCGACCGCAAGCTGCATCTTCGGCACATCCCCGACCCACCCACGTTCACCTCCCGTGAACCTGAACTTCGTTAAGGGGAGATGCATCTCTTCTGTGACAATCTCTGCGATACTCTTCACATCGATCCAGTCCTCTGAGCCGATATTGAACGTGTTGACCGTATCACGGGAATGACCGACTGCAAAGAGCATCGCCGCTACACATTCGTGCACCTCAAGGTAGGATTTGGTCTGTTTCCCGTCACCGAGGATCTCCAGTTCGGCCGGGTTCTCCTCAAGTTTCCGGATAAAATCGTTGATCACGCCATGGCCACTCCGCGAGCCGATGATATTGGCAAACCGGAATGTCCAGGATTTCATACCAAACGAGTGGCAGTACGCAGAGATCAGCGCTTCACAGGCAAGCTTGCTCGCACCGTACACGGAGATGGGCTCGAGGGGGGTATAGCTCTCCGGGGTCGGGATGACTGTCGCGTCGCCATAGACCGTTGACGTAGAGGTGAACACCAGTTCGGGAACATCGTGCAGGCGCATGGCTTCGAGGACCCTGTACGTAGCCATGATATTGTTCTGCATGGTCGGGTCAGGGTTCACAGCACTCTGGCGGACATCGGGATCCGCCGCGAGATGAAAGAGCCGGTCAGCTCCCTGAATGGCATCCTGCCACCCGTCGCCAAGCAGGTCTTTTTGCACAAACCGGACTTTACAGGAATCAATGTGCCGGGAAATCGTTTCCCTGCGCCCGGCGCAGAGGGAATCAATCACCAGGACCTCGTTACCCTGTGCAACGAGAGTATCAACAAGGTGCGAGCCGATGAACCCGGCTGCCACCCGTCACGACATCAAACATCACATACATAATATGTCATCCATGCTATAGGATTACTGGTATGTTCATAGGGATCGATCACGGCACAACTGCCATGCGTTTTGCCGGAGAAACGGGAGAGTTCAAGATCTCACGGGAGGCTGCATTAGAGTTCTCGATAGAGGATCTCTCGAGGATTTGTCCGGTCGATGAAATTGAAGGCATTGCGCTCTGTTATTCGATGGGCGACAATATTTCATCGATCACGCATATCAGCAAGGTGAAAAACCGTGGACTCATCAGCCGGATGGGGCAGGACAGCATATCGGTGGCGGGACAAGGGTTTTTGATCAGGTTGCAAAGAGCGGGATCCCTACCGTTGTCATTCCTGGTCTCCACCGCGGGTCTCCCACAGATCCCCGTTTCAAGGTATATTCACACCAGTCAAGTCCTGAAAAGATCGGTATTGCCTACGAAGTCAGCTGTGCTCTTGGTGATGATGTCATTGTTTCTGATGTCAGCTCAAATACTGTCACGCTTCTTGTCACATCAGGAAAACTGATCGGTGCGTTTGATGCCTGCATCTTTGCACCGGGTAGTGCTTCATGGTGCACTCGATGTGGACGCGATACGACAGAATCGATGCAGGGGAGTGCACGGCAAATGAGGCTTTCCAGCATGCAGGAGTAAATTTCTCCCTTCCGGAAAAAGAGCGCATGCGGTCTGTTGCCATGTTTGCCGCTATGGAATGTGCCGCACTCCTCTTATTGAATCACCGCGCTTCTGTGGCCCTTGCCGGCAGTCTTGCACCCATCATCGCTCCTGAAGTGAAAGCACTTCTTGGTCGTGATGTGGCAGTATTTGATGAATGGTGCGCGTCAAGGGGTCTGGTCAGGATCGCTCACGATGTATTCTGTGGAAAAACAGAAATTCTCGGGCTTGATGTAGATCTGTAGATTTATATCGATTAATCATGTAAGATTATTGGGGATTTTTCTTGAGAGAGCTACGCATCCACGGCAGGGGCGGTCAGGGTTCCGTCACTGCTGCTGAATTAATTGCCGTCGCTGCATTCGAAGGGGGCGTCTTTGCCCAGGCCTTTCCCGCATTTGGTGTCGAGCGGCGGGGGGCACCAGTCCAGGCGTTTGTCCGATTTGATGACAAAATAATCCGTAAACGGAGTCAGGTCTATGAACCGGATTATATCATTGTGCAGGACAGCACCTTAATCAAAGACGTGAACGTGTTCCAGGGTGTAAAGAAGGGAGGCATTGTGATTGTGAACACGGAAAAAGTACCTGACTATAAGGTGCCGGAAGGTGTGAAATTGATCACGATCGATGCAACAACCATTGCGTTGAAAGCAATCGGGCTCCCCATCACCAACACATCACTCATGGGGGCTTTTGCTGCTGCAACAGGAGAAATAAAATTTTCCGCGCTGGAAAATGCTCTCAATCACCGTTTCCCAAAGGAACTTGCAATAAAAAATATCGAAGCTGCCCGTCAGGCGTATGCAAAGGTAAAGGAGGGTGCATAATGGCACTGGCAGTTGGATGCAGGGCGAGACCGGGGAAATCCCGTGACAACAAAACCGGTTCGTGGCGTGTCTTCAAACCGATCTTTGACAGAGAGAAATGTACCCAATGCGGGTTATGTGTGACCCTTTGTCCCGAAGGATGTGTCCATGAGACTGAAGAGGGATTCGTGGCTCCTGATTACACATACTGCAAGGGATGCGGGATCTGCGCCGAAGAATGCCCGGGTGAAGCGATTGAGATGAAACAGGAGGAGAAGTAGATGATGGAGATAACCGAAGGATCGCATGCCGTGGCAGAAGCAGTCCGGCTTTGTCGTCCACAGGTCATCGCAGCTTACCCAATCACACCGCAGACCCATATTGTCGAGGCACTCGCTGATATGGTTGCAAATTGCAGGCTGGATGCTGAATACATTACTGTCGAGAATGAATTATCTGCGCTCTCTGCCTGTGTTGGTGCGAGCGCTGCAGGTTCCCGCACCTATTCTGCAACGACATCACAGGGGCTCGCCCTGATGTTTGAGGTCTGCTTTAACGCAGCGGGAATGCGTCTCCCGATTGTGATGTCCATTGCCAACCGGGCACTTGGGTGCACCCCTTTCCATCTGGAATGACCAGCAGGACTCCATATCTCTCCGCGACTCGGGCTGGCTACAGTTCTATGCAGAGGATAACCAGGAAGCAACCGATCTGCACTACCTTGCCTACCGTGTTGCTGAAGACCATTCCGTTCTGCTTCCCGCATTTGTCTGCTTTGACGGCTTCATCCTTTCACACACGTATGAACCCGTCGATATGCTCTCGCAGGAAGATGTTGATCGATTCCTTCCGAAATTCACCCCTTACGAGCGGCTTGATGCAGCGAATCCGATCAGTTTCGGAATGTATGCCACACCGGATTATTATCTTGAATTCAGGTATGAAATGGATCGTGCCCTCAAGGAATCAAAAGCAATCATCCATAAGAGCAGGAAAAGAATTCGGCCAGATGTTCGGAAGAGATTATAGTGCAATGGTCGAGGGGTATCGGCTGGAAGATGCTGAAACGGCAATTGTTGCAATGGGCTCTATCTGCGGTACAACGAAGGATGCAATCGATGAGATGCGTGAAGAAGGCAAAAAAGTCGGCCTGCTCAAGATCCGTGTTTTCCGACCGTTTCCCACAGAAGATGTGGCAAAGGCTCTTGCTCACGTCAAGAGAGTTGCCGTGCTTGACAAGAACATTTCACTTGGTGCAAAAGGTGCAGTTGCCCTGGAGGTCAAGGATGCACTCTATAGTTCCGGCATCCCGGTAAAGGATTATATCATCGGCCTTGGCGGAAGAGATGTCAGAAAGAAAGACATCAAAGCGATTGTCGAACTCGTCGAGAAAGGGTCAGGGCGATATGTTCTATGGACTTCGCAAGGAGGTGCTCTGAAATGGTCGATAAAACTCTTGAATTATTTGATTGCGGACACCGGGCATGTGGCGGTTGTGGTGCTGCACTGGCGGCAAGACTGGTAACAAAAGCCGCTGGTACGGATACCATTATTGTTTCCTCCACCGGGTGCATGGAAGTGTTCTCCACACCCTACCCGGAGACTGCCTGGAAAGTCCCGTGGATTCACTCCCTCTTTGAAAACGCATCGGCAGTTGCATCCGGTATCGAAGCGTCGCTTAAAAAACAAGGCAGGAAAGAGAAAGTGGTGATCATGGCGGGTGACGGGGCCACCTTCGATATCGGTATGATCTGTATCAGCGGTGCCTTTGAACGTGGTCATGACTTTACCTACATATGCTACGACAATGAGGCCTACATGAATACCGGCATCCAGCGTTCCGGTGCCACACCGTACGATGCAAGCACCACAACAAGCCCGGCAGGCAAATGCTCGTTTGGCAACAAACGCCCGAAAAAGGACATGCCGCAGATTCTGGCAGCACATGGTGCACCCTACGTTGCTACCGCTTCCATTGCCTATCCCGCTGATCTCATGCAGAAGGTTGAGAAGGCGATCAATACCAAAGGTCCGTGTTATGTCCAGGTTCATGCACCCTGCTGTACCGGCTGGGGCTTTGAAGGGGAGCAGACTATCGCTATTGCAAAACTGGCAATAGAGACAGGACTCTGGGTTAATTATGAAATGGTCGATGGCAAAGTAGTAAAAGCAAAAAAGGTCGTCCGCAAACCGGTTGAAGAATATCTTAAAGACCCAGAAACGGTTCCGCCACCTGTTCAAACCAAAACGCCAGGATGCCGAGATCGCTACTATCCAGGCAATGGCTGACAGGAATGCAGAAAAATATGCGATAGATATCAAACTCAAGAAAGAATAACAAATTCACCTCTTTTTTTCCTGCCATTTTTTCATTCTGTTTTCCTGATACAGGTTTCCGTTATCAAACTTTATGCAGGATCAAGGGACGTCTTTCAGAGGGACATCAACAATCTTAATAGGGTGCAGGAAAACATTAGTAAGAGACCGGGCTCGTGGTCTAGTTGGTTATGACGTCGCCCTTACACGGCGGAGGTCGCCGGTTCGAATCCGCCGGGCCCATGGTATTTTGAGAGATTACCTGTTTTAATAATTATTTTGATGCTACTCTGTGGAAACGAACGAGTGAGACTCAAAAAAATTAATATGAATTTCGAAAAATATCTAGTGCAATTTTACAACTATCCAAAGATGAGCGGATAAGATCATCGTCAATGAACTGCTTCACCGAAAATATTAATCCCAATTCATTCGTCGAAGTGGCAGTCAGAAGCGCTCAGTCATACAACGGGTTCCAATATCCCACAGAGCCGCCCGGTCGTCCGCCCTATTCCGCCTTTAATCGGGCGTGTGAATGCAATCGGACGTGAGGTGGCTGGGCGGCGAGGTCATACTCCCTCAAACGAACAACTCAAATTATTTCGAATCGAAGATGCAACACAGAATTTATTGCATTTACTTGTGAAAGATTACCTGAAATATTACCGATGAGGTTGTCGGATTGGCAGTTGTACTAGGGTGTGAGGAAGAATGACTCACTATCTGATAGATATCCGCCTGATGGGTTCAGTGAAGCACCAGATTCGCAATTTAAGCAATCATTTATCGGAGAAATTTAATCTCGGGGACAAACGGGTTATCCCGCATATCACTCTGGCCGGGCCTTTTTCGACTCACCATGAAAAAAAACTCGTCGAAGATTTCACAAGAATATGTACGAATCAAAAGGAGATCCCAAAATATGAGGTTGGAAGTTACGGATTTTTTGACGATACGAAGGTTGTTTTTGTCACTATTACACCTGACGAGAACCTGAAACAATTCCGATATCAGCTATCCCAGGCAATCTCCCCGTATTGCTCGTTACGGAAATATGATCTGGATTCTGCCGACGAATTCAGGTTCCACTCTACCCTGGCCATGAAACTTGACTGGCTCACATTCCAGAGAATAAAATGGTATTTCAGAGGACAGGAAAGTGTCATATACCGGCACCATCCGATCCGGGCAACATTGCTCCGGAATTCCAAAATTCTCTGCGAATATGATTTTATTCAGGACAGGATGCTGAGCCGGGCACAGGCACTGAGCAAGGCGACAATGATGCGTGATTTTGACATTCTTAAGTTATGGGCTGATGGAAGTTGGGAATGAGAGTAAAATCGTCCGGTATTTCATAAGTGACCACTACCTTTCGACGTTATTACATTGGGGCATTCCCCGGTTCGATCTCCTGCTTTTAATAAGCATTCCCTTTTTCTCCCGGGTTTTCTAAACCCGCCGGATGTGTTTTCCACCATACGGGCAGATCGATCGTCCACCCTATCTCCCTTCCATCCAGCGTGCTTAAGTCGATCATGAGGTGGTGGCGGCTTGGCAGTGTCGACTGTAAACTGGGGGATCCCCCACATAAGCCATCCCCCGCCAGATTTCACGTCGACATACGACGAGAGATTTCATCCCTCAGGCCCCCAAAACAGGCCTTCCTTTCGTTTTCCCCCTACTCTAGCCCATCCGGCAAGCGATCGGCCATCCAAAAGCATCTGTTAGCGTACTTTTCTGAGCCCATTTTATGCCGAATTTAGCCAAACGGAGCATGATGTGCGGTTTTCAGAAATGTTTGTGCTGGAATTCCGTAAATTTGAGCCGGAATTGAGGCAGGGGCCCCTTCAATGAGAGAGGGTCTACGACGGAGAAGTGAGTTGCCCGGAGTCCAGGTCACCTGAGTCCCAGGCCGGAATGATCGATCCTTAAAAACAGGGGTTCTTTTCCCTTTGACCGTGCTACCCTCCCCGCCAAAAAAGGGGCTGCTGCAAGCCCGCTAAATTGCAGGGTCAAAACCCCTTCAAATCAGCCCAATAAGGAAAATAATCATTTTAATCCGTATTTTTTGTAAGCGTGGACACTGTTTTTACTGAGCCAAAAAACACCTTCGTCCGTTTGCCAAAAGGAGATTTTTACGGGCTTATTTGAGATACAGTCAAGCCTTCACCCATAGTGCCAAGTGCGTAAGTCCCAGAATTATCGCATCTGTGGGGATTACAAGAGGAATACGGGGAGAAGTAGATCGCTCTATCACGATTGCACTTTATTTATACATTCACAACGCACGTAGTGGTGTTGATTATGTCTGATGAAGTGAGAGTTGCAGATGTCGCTGGTAAGAAAGTCCAGTGGGACCCGGCGCAGATGCGCAAGATCCAGGAACATCCCTGTTTTTCCGAAAAGGCATGCCACACATTCGGGCGATGTCATATTCCGGTAGCACCCAGATGCAATATCCAGTGCAACTACTGTATTCGTGACTTTGACTGCGTGAACGAGAGCCGCCCGGGTGTCACAACAAAGGTCCTCAATCCTGATGAATCCATGGACATGGTCAAAAAAGTTGTGGACAAATATGATTATATCAAGGTCGTCGGGATTGCCGGACCGGGTGAACCACTTGCAAATGAAGAGACCTTTGAAACGCTCCGCCGCCTTCACGAGCAGTACCCCAATGTCATCAAGTGCATCAGTACAAACGGATTATTGCTCCCGGAGAAGATCGACCTGCTCCAGAAATATGATGTAGGCAATGTCACGGTGACGCTTAACGCCATTGACCCGGAGATCGGCGCAAAGATCTACCAGTTTATTGATTATCAGGGCAAGCGCTATACGGGGATCGAAGGTGCAAAAATTCTCCTCTCCCAGCAGTTAAAAGGCATTGAAGAGGCAGTGAAGCGGCATATGATTGTGAAAATCAACACGGTCTATATTCCGGGTATCAACGAAGATCATATCCCGGAGATTGCAAAAAAGGTTGGGGAGATGGGTGTGTATACATTCAACGTCATCCCACTTATTGCACAATACAAGTTTGCCGATATTACACCGCCAACACCCGAGATGAAACGTAAAATGCAGGATGAGTGTGGGAAATACGTCAAACAGATGCGCCACTGCCAGCGGTGCCGGGCAGATGCAATCGGAAAATTTGGGCACGATATTCAATCGTGTATGTACGAAAAAAAATAATTCTTTTTTTAATTATCAGGTACGTGTCCCGTTCCGCACCGTTATTGCATGACCCCCAATGCCCACCCTCCCAGTATAACTTGACTTCTCGCGGAGTAAACTGCCCCGTGTAGATACCGGGTAAGCAAGAAATTCCCTGTTTTGTCAGCCTTTTTTTCGAGGGGGAAAGGCTGCATCTCCTGCTCAGGACCTGAAGTAAACAGTTCCTATAAAAATCGTAGTATTCAGATATGATGCGGGGATTGTTACCACTCGGTCTATTGGTTACGATGCATACCACCGCTCCCGACACGGATTCCTGTGCGGCGGATCGGTAACTAAAATGCAAAAAAAACTTCCTGCCCGCCGTACCTCGGAGAGGACCTGCGGCGGGGGTTCTTCGTATAGCGTGCGATTTTCCTGGTTTGGGTGTTAACCTAATCGATCACGTATATTTCTCTAGCCAGTTGGGCAAGGAATGGTGCAATTCTCATGACAGGGTGAATACCGCATTTTTTAAACCTGATCGGGAATAATCGAGAGTAAGGTCCAGGTTTTACTGGTCCTGAAAAAAATGAAAGCGACTGCCAATGAATCCTGCGAAAATAAATGAAAACAATTCCCGGACCTTTTTACCGGGGCATATTTGCACCTATGATGGAGGGTTGTTTTATGCTGGCGGTCATGGTCAGAATCCGGTTCAATTCATCAATAACCGGTTGCAGTGAGGGGGGTATCACGGTGTCTTCTGCAGATCACCGTTTTGCTATGGTAACTAATGGTATATTTTATTAAATCAGCACTGCCATGGCGAGCCGAATAATTCCCTTCAAGCGTCGAGAACTGTGACTGATTAAAAAGATAGACAATCCTGTCGATATCTGTCTTGTTTATCTCAATTTCCTGATTGACAGTCTTGCTCGAAACCACAGCAACACCGTTGTCGAAAATGACCAGCCGGTCATCAAAGCCGGCAAGTCCTCCGGTCCTGTAGTAATCAACCAGCACGGCAGGTGCGTGGGGGCGCGATACGGGTGGGGGTTTCGAACTAAGACAGCCTGATACCACCACGAGAGCAATGATCAGGACTATGCATATCACCCACCATTTTTTTATAAAAATCCCTCCTCTTTTCCCGGAAGTCAACGGTAATTGTCCCTGTTATATCTGGACAACATCTGTCTTTGAGGATTTTGCAGCTGCCTTTACGTTCGGGAAGGACCTCTTCAAGTGCCTTGATAAGACCATCGACTTTTTCATTCGTGAAAGCATCCCTGAATGCAGCAAGTTCTAGCGGCATTCATGATCATGATGCCCTTTTTCTTCATGGGAAGACCATGTTCACCTATCGGGTTAATATCGATGGCAAGAGAGGCTGCCCGGTTCTTTGTCGCCGGGAGTCTGATGATGGAAACACCTTTTACTGAGGTGTTTTTACGCTCCCAATCCTGTCCCTCTTCAATAAATGCTTTAAGCGTTTGTGTTAATTCCATGAAAAGAACTATTGATTTATATATTAAAAGGCTATTCGTTACGATGCGAAAGTAAATTATTTTTCCCGGGCATATTTCCCGGGTATATATTCCAAGCTTACTCCAAATACGTTTCATGCACCGCTGACCGTGCATTCCCGATATACCATATATGGGTTGAACACCAGATCTTCTATCAACAGCGGGTACTATGCCAGGTATTACATTATCTCATGACCAGCAATTTTCGCTCGATCAGACGCTTGGCTGTGGCCAGGTATTCCGATGGGATCGTACCGATGATGGATGGTGGTATGGTGTCATTGGCGAGCGGGTTATCAGGATACGGCAGGTTGGTTTGCAGCTTACGTTTGAAGGCGCGCCGGCATCATTTATTACCCACTATTTTTCACTGGATCTGGATCTCCTCCCCATTCTGGCATCCATTGATCGCGATCCCTTCATCCATACCGCAATCAGTCAATGCACCGGTCTGCGCTTGATCCGGCAGCCGAAATGGGAGTGCCTTGTCTCTTATATCTGCTCGACGAATTCGAATATCCCGACTATCCGGCGCAGGATTGCTTCCATTGCAGAACAGTTTGGCAAAGCGATTGAATTCGAGGGGAAGACGTATTATACGTTTCCTGAACCCTCCTCAATCTCGTGCGGGGAGCATGATGCCTCCCGGACTGCAAACTGGGTTACCGCCACTCCCTATGTCTTTGATACTTCCTGTGAGATCACCGATGTGAAACAGTGGGAGGAGATCATCACTGCACTGCCACTTGAGGATGCACGACGTGAACTGATGAAACTTAAAGGTGTAGGACCCAAGGCAGCTGACTGCATTCTTCTCTTTGCTTTCCAGAAATACGAAGCGTTCCCGGTCGATGTCTGGATACGCCGGATAATGCAGCAGAATTATCTCCCGAATTTGAGTACCGGTTCGCATTTGACAGGTCGGGAATATGATGCAATCCGCCGCTTTGCCCGGCAGCATTTTGGTGAATACTGTGGGTATGCGCAGGAGTACCTGTATGCGGCGAGGGAAGGATGAGATTCTGGATAATTCTGAAACCGTATTGAGCATTTTTTCTAAATATTTTTTTCAAGTCTGGATTCAAAACGGTGTGGTGGCACTTTTTACTAATGCATTATCAATTATGATACAGGCTCGCAGGATGGACAAGCATCCCCTATTCGCCAGGTGAAGGTTAATCTAAAAAACGTAGAGCGAGAAATCAACCAACTAAAGCCGTCACAGGGGCGCCCCGTCTGGAGTGACGGAAGCCTCATAATCATCTCTTCTTTTAAAAAAATGAGAGACCTTATGTCCCGATATCCCAGCTGCAGAGATATTTCTTCTGCTCGTTTGTCATCGTCATCAATGGAGAGCCCGAGCGAGGAGAGTTTCAGGTTTGCAACCTGTTCATCGATCTCCTGCGGGACTTCGTATACACCGCCCTTCAGTCTTCTTACCGTTCTTTGCGATGTAGAGGGTGCAGAGCGCCTGCAGGGCGAAACTTAAGTCCATGACCTCAATCGGGTGCCCCATACCTTTGGGAGTGGCAAGGTTGACAAGCCTGCCCTCGGCAAGGACGTGGACTGCTTTTCCTTTGAGCATGAACGTCTCGATACCATCGCGCTGGATGACCTTGTCGGCGTTCTTGTGGAGCCATTCGATGTCGATCTCGACATTGAAGTGACCGGCATTCGAGAGGATGGCACCGTTTTTCAGTTTCTTGAAGTGCCTGGCAGCAATGACGGCAACATTACCGGTTGTGGTGACGAAGATGTCCCCGAGTCGCTGCTGCCTCGTCCATGGACATGACCATGAACCCGTCCATGTGGGCTTCGAGCGCACGCCGTGGATCAATCTCGGTGACGATGACTTTTGCGCCAAGCCCGTGGGCTTTCTTTGCAAGACCCCGCCCGCAGATACCCGTAACCGGCGACAACGAAATATTTCCCGGCAATGAGGGTGTTCGTCGTGATCATGATCGAAGAGAGAGCACTCTCTCCGGTACCATGGACATTGTCAAAGAACCGCTTCATGGGGGTATCGTTCACAGCAATGACCGGGAACTCAAGCTTGCCTTCAGCTGCCATTGCCCGGAGGCGGTGGATACCGGTCGTGGTCTCCTCGCAGCCACCGATGACCTTCTTGATGAGGTCGCGGCGCTTGGTGTGGATGTAGTGGATGAGGTCCATCCCGTCATCGATGGTGATGACCGGCTTTGCATCCAGCACCTGGTCGATAGCGGCATAGTACTCGTCAACCGAGCAGGCACGCTTTGCATAGCAGTGGACATTCTTTACGTCATTGAGGGCTTCTGCCACATCATCCTGTGTGGAGAGCGGGTTGCATCCGGTGATATGCACCTCGGCCCCGCCGGCAGCGAGCGTTGAGACGAGGTTTGCGGTCTTGGCCTCGACATGGAGTGCCATGCCGATCGTCATACCGGCGAACGGTTTTTCCTTGACAAACTGTTTTTTTATGGCGGCGAGCACCGGCATGTACTGCGCAGCCCATTCGATCTTCAGCTTTCCTGAGCTCATGAACATCCTCATCTGGGAGGGCTTTAATAACCAGCCGCCCGGTAACTGACTACCCTATGAATAGGCACGGCAAGTTACATAAAAACTCCGTGAAAGCCAAACCTGATGGGAAATGTAGATAGTATCCGCCGACAAGGTTGTATCCAATGGTGCTGACGCGACGGATCATCCCCTGCCTCGATCTCAAGGATGGCAGGGTGGTGAAAGGAACAAATTTCCTCGGGCTCCGCGATGCCGGGGACCCGGTAGAGCTTGCCGAGCGGTACAACGAGCAGGGCGCCGACGAAGTGGTATTCCTCGATATCACCGCGTCAAAGGAGAAACGGGGCATCATCATCGACCTGATCAAACGGGCGGCGGACCAGCTCTTCCTGCCGCTGACCGTTGGCGGGGGTCTCCGCTCCCTTGACGATATCCAGCAGATCCTCCGGGCCGGTGCAGACAAGGTGAGCGTCAACACGAGTGCCGTTCACGATCCCACACTCATCACCCATGGTGCCGAAGCATTCGGTACGCAGTGCATCGTGGTCGCAATGGACGTTCGCCGGAATTTCACTCCGAACGAGAAGGCAATCCCCGTCTATCTTGAAGATGGGCGGACGTGCTGGTACGAAGTGGTCATCTACGGGGGCAGCAAACCGACGGGTATCGATGCTGTTGCATGGGCACAGGAGGCCGAGGAACGCGGCGCTGGTGAGATCCTGCTCACGAGCATGGAGACTGACGGGACAAAGAACGGGTTCGATATTGCGATAACCTCTGCCATTTCCGATGCTGCGGGAATTCCGGTCATCGCGAGTGGCGGAGTGGGCACACGGGAACATTTCTATGACGGTTTTACAAAAGGAAAAGCAGATGCCTGCCTCGCGGCAAGCGTCTTCCACTATGGAGAGTTCACGGTTAAGGATGTAAAAGAGTATCTTAAAGGACGGGGTATCCCGGTACGGCTCTGAGATCGAACTCAAATGCAGCAACAGGATGCTCGAGATCAAACGCGTTCAGCACTGCAGGATGAATCTCCCCGAATACCCCAATCTTTTTTCCGCCAGCAATAATATCCCCTCTTCTGCCATCGATGAATGCCGGGTCTGCTGATTCCTCCACGGAATAAGTCAATCGAAAGCTCATGAAGAACGGCATCGGCAGAGGCATAGGCTTCCGAGAAATCCGCATCCGGGTGCGTGCTGACGCCGGCTGCCTGCTGGTAGGTGAGACAGGAGTCCACCACATCTCCTACCGTGAAGAGGCGCTGCGGGAGTTCGCGGTGCCGGTTCAGGGTCAGGAATTCAAGGAGCAGGGGAAGGAGGTCGGTCCTGACCACCGTATTCTCGATACTGATCGGGTGCATCACACGGAGGACTCCGCTCCCGCTCCGGCCGCTGCATCTTTTTGTAGAGCATATCCTCGCTCGTGAGCGTGAACGGCATCACCTCGAGATACCCGAGCCCGCAAAAGGCCTCGCGGGCAAGAGCGGCATAGACCTGCACCGGGTGGGGTTTTCCTACCGTGAACGTAGCCGGCGGCAGGGTCCAGGATCCTGTCATACCCGTACGCAATCGCCACATCCTCGAAGAGGTCCCAGTCGTGCATGATGTCAGCCCGGTAACAGGGCACCTGCACCTTTACCTTGTCAGCCCCTGCCGGCTCGGCACCGAACCGCATCTTCTGAAGCAGCTGCCGCCATCGTGGCTGCCGTCAGATCGATCCCGAGAAGCCGGGAGCACTCCTTCACGCTCACGGTCCGTTCTGCGGGAGCAAGGGTCGGGGTCTGCACCCCGTCAATGCCGACACTTTCGATCGTTCGCGCCTGCCTCTGCCATCGCCGTGCAGATGATGTTGACGGCAACGCCGACCGCCCGCTTATCGGTGCCGGTCGTGTCGAGGAGGATATTCTTTGTGTCGATCGTCACCCGTGTCCGTTCGCCGTTGATGATAGGGGGGAACGAGAGGACGTGGTCGTCCTTGTCCACGATTAGCGGGAAGAGCGGGAAGTCCCTGACGATCTTTGGCGTAGTCCCTGCCCTTCGGGTGCTTCTCGAGGATCTCATCCATCGTCATCTCTTCGGTATAATCGAGCGGGATGAACTTCCGGCTCCGCGGTGAGGCGATGTAACGGAACGGGGGTTTGACCGTATCGAGATCATGGATGCCGATCGCCACCTTGCTCCTGCCCCTGCCGACAGCCCAGTGGAGCGACTCCTGCAGGGACATGATGCTCTGGATCGATTCGTCATCGAACTCAACCCCGCGGATGACCGCTGCACCCGAGCACGGGGCGGATATTCGCAAGGGCGGGATCCACGGTGAACGAGATTCCCGAGGGCTTCACCGGGTAAGCGGGAAGCCCGGTCTCGATCCCGAGGTATCCCCGCATTGCCCGGGCAACGCCTTCGGGTGAGAAGAGGTCGGGGCGGTCCGGGAAGAACTCCACGTCCGCATGATCTTCCTCGATCCGTTCCACGTCCGAGCCGATGAGGGCGACCTTGTCGAGGATCGTCTTTTTGTCGGTCCGGGTCAGCCGCTCGAGATACTTGTAGGGGAGCGTGATGACTGCCATTATCAGACACCTCCCTTCGTGGAGCGCAGGGCAGGAGTCTCCCGCAGGAACGCCACATCGCTCCGGTGCAGGTAGCGGAGATCTTTCAGACCGAGCCGGAGCATCGCGATCCGGCTCACGCCAAGACCCCATGCAAGGACAGGGTAGTTGATCCCGAGCGGGGCGGTGACCTCCTCGCGGAAGACACCGGCGCCACCCATCTCGATCCAGCCGATGCCCTCGACATACACTTCGGCATCGAGACTCGGCTCGGTATACGGGTAGTAGGAGGGCTTGAACCGCACGCCCTCAAAACCCATCCGGTTGATAGAACTCGCGGAGGATCCCGAGCAGGTTCCCGAACGTGACACCCTCGTCCATCACGATACCCTCGAGCTGCTCAAACTCGGCAAGATGGGTGGTGTCGATCGTCTCGCGCCGGTAGACCCTGCCGATGCAGAAGGCCTTGACGGGAGGGTTCGGGTTCTTTGCAAGGTGCTGGATCGAGACGCTCGTCGTGTGGGTCCGGAGCACGCACTGTTCGGCCTTCTCCTCTTTCCAGATCCCGCCCCAGCCGGTCGATGAAGTCTCGCCGCCGGACTCGTGCATGGCCTTCACCTTCTCGTATCCAGGCGGGAGCGGGAGGGTCTCTCTGAGATAGAAGGTGTCCTGCATCTCGCGGGCCGGGTGGTCCTGGGGCTGGAAGAGTGCGTCGAAGTTCCAGAACGACTGCTGGACGATGCCCCCGTAGAGTTCCTCAAATCCCATCTCGAGGAGGATCTCCCGCATCTCGGCGATGATCCGCTGGTACGGATGGATCTTGCCGGGATACGCCTTCTTCGGGAGCTTGGACACGTCATACCTGCGGAGGTTTGCGGTCTTCCATGCGCCGGAAAGGATCTGCTCGCGGGTAAGCGTCCCGCTCTCTTCACGGAGATCGAGACCTTCTTTGGCAGTCGACAGCCCTTCAGGTGTGATTGCAATCACGATATCGGACCGTTTCGGATTCCTGCAGAATTCCACGTTTGATGAGGTCTTTTGTCCGCTGGCGTCAGACTGCGGCGGGTTATTCAGTGCAGTTTCATCCGCGATCAGTCGATGTCACCTCGGTATTTTTATACTGCACCATTGTCCTCACACTTTATGAGGCCCTTTTTTCGCAGCTGGCCGAAACCCAATCCTGAACGATTCATGTTTCTGGAGATCGGCAAGCGGGGTATCGTTCCGGCATAATATTTCAGGAGTTGGGTTTCGGGAAGACCATGCTTTGCGATATTCTTTCCCTTCTTCTGTATAAACGAACTCCTTTATCGACAATCCGCTCGACGGCTGACAAGTCCTTTGTCCTCTGCAAGGTGTGCCCACTGTACCACGGCTTCCGGTGTTGTATCCAGCAGTGTGGCGAGATGCGGGGCATCTGCTTTCTGTCTCTTTTTCGAGCATCACCAGCAACCGTTTCTCGTTCTGTGTCAGTTCCGCCATCTTATACCTCGATCTTATCTGCCGCTGCGTCCATTTTCTCCCTGAAGTCTTTCAGGAATGCAACCACACGTTCCGCAGTCTCCTTCTTGCAGTGGCCGCACATCATCTCACCGGAAACGCATTTCCTGCGAATCTCTGCAAGTTCTCCGCATCATCTGTCACCATATGGAAAAGGTTGAGCAGGTACAGGGAGCATCTGTCCGGTTCCCCTCCAAGACGCTTCTGTTCCTCCAGCGTCATTCTTCCACCGGTAATCCCGCTCATCACCTTCTTTCTTACCGTTGCTTCCGGCTCATAGAACGAGATGATGCTTTCCGGGATACTGCTGGACATCTTACCCCCGGTAAGTCCCGGCATGAAGATATGGTAGGTGGACGAAGGGGTGTAGAAGGCAAAACCCCCGTGTGCACGTTCTATACTGGCGGACCTTTGCACTGACATCAGAGCATGGTACACCTTTGATATCCACATGCCCCTCGTACTTCTTTGCATTCGGGAAGGCTGCTTTTACTGCATCAAGTGCCTGCTCCGGTGCGTTCTTTGACCGGACGCTTATGTAGCCATGCCGTTCTTCAACAGTGAACATGCGGAGTTTGTGGGCGACACCCCGGGTAAGCCGTATATGCGGGTCCTGGTCAATACCAACAGGTACAACCGTCGGAGCTGGTTCGCGATCGATCTGGGGATACAGGATATCGGCGACCTGCGTGATCACACTGTCGGCATGGGCGAGATCCGTCTCGGGTGAAAAACCATAAATTGCCGTCAGTTCAGAGAAATTCACCTTGGTTGCCGCTTCAAATGCGAGGTCTTTCAACCGTTCATTTTTACTCTGGAAATAGGTCTGTCCCTCAAACCCGAGAGCATAGAGGCAGGCAAGGTACTCTTTCCCGAACTCCCTGCACTTTTCCCATGACATGCCCCGGACCGCATGTGCTTCACGGTCAGCAATGGTCACGTAGCCATTGCCGCCCTGCTGCACATGCCAGACCACCTCCTTCATGACCATCAGGTGGCCGAGATGCGGGTGGCCACTCGGCATGAACCCGGTGAGGATGTGAAAGGGTGTGCAGTTTCGTATCGCACTGGCGATCGGGCGGTAATCCCGGTGCCCGACAACGATACCTCTCCGCATAAAATACGGGACATTGGGGAGATCGGGAATTACAGGGGCGATGGGCTCGATGCCAAAATCAGAGAATAATTTCTCAACATCGACGGACTGGTTGCTTGACCAGGGATTAATCTGCGGTTCATGCATGGTGAGCGCTCACAGTTTGATTCGTGCAAATTCGACGAACTGAATTCCGGTAGTATGTACAGCGCCAAACAACATCTTCTTTTTGACACTGTGTGCCATCCGGACAGAACGCGAGATAACGCTCATCGGGAGGGACGCCTCTTTTTCAACGGCATGCACCAGCATGTCTGAATGTACATTCTTCCCGCAGTAGACCCGGAAATGGTGACCGAACTTGTAGCCCGTCCGTGGAGTGAAATTGTGCCCCCTGAGTTCAGTATATACTTTATCCTTCCCGGCAAGTTCTCCGTCAGTCTCACGGGCAAGTGCAAAATACTCATCAGTCCTGATAAGGATATTTTCCTTTTTGAGGACAATTTTTCCTTTCCCCATAAGGTAGAGCAGTTCAACAGGAGCGAGCATTAGGCGTTCATCGTCAAGCCGTTTGCCAAATCCTGACTGTTCGAGATCTGAATGGGCCGGCACCAGCACCATCGCGGATTTTCCCACCAGTACCGCTTCTTGAGCGGATACCTCTGGTGAATAATTACCGGGTTCTGCCAGTTTCTGGAGTTTAATCTCATAATAGGTCAGCTCTTCCTCGTCATCGACAACAGCGAGAACATACTGCTTGCGCATGTTTCTTGAAGCAACAACCTCTTCGATGAGTTTTACAAACCGGATCGGATCGCGTTCGGAAAGGACCCGGACAAGATAGAGCGACTCTCCCGTACCGGGTTTTTCACCGCGTTTGAATACCCGGAAATCGTGCGGTCCTGCCTGCACAACATATCCCCGCTCACGCAGGTCTCGGTACACCAGAAAACTACGCAGGAAATTAGCCTGGTCAGCAAACTGCAGAAAACAGGGTGTTGAACGTATAACCGGCCACATCAATCTTCTGCCGGTGGAGGAGATACAGCGCCTCCTGGTTTGAGAGTTTCACTCCATCCTTATCCGGGCGTCCGTAGCCGCTTTGTTCATAGAGGTACGTGCCCCTCTTTCCCGACACGCACTACAGTGCCATCAAATGTTGCCTTCACTGCCAGATCTATTGTGTGTAGAGGATAATAAGCGCACGGGAAAAAGTAAACCTGCATTTAGCGCTTGTTTAAAAAGTTTAATGGCGGATTGATACCTAAAAAAAACTTCCTTGCCCCGCTTTGCCTCAGAGAGGCCCTGAGGCGGGTGTCCATCGTATTCTGGCGATTTTTATGGATCCGTTGTGAACGTGACAGATTCATGTCCGTTTCTACAGACTCCGAATCCGTTCAGGAAATGTTGGGATTTTTTATTTGAACTAGTTAGCTCGCTCTCGAAGATATAATCAAATCATGAATACGTTATCCTGCAAGCTCGCGCACTTTTGCAATATTCCCGACATCATTCCGTCGCTCATCTACCGGTGTTTCACAAATAAGCGGGAGTGCTGAAAGGACGGGGTGGTGAAGGAGGTTACGGAACCCGTTTTCACCGATGAATCCCATACCGATATGTTCGTGCCGGTCAAGCCCGCTTCCCCGGTCGCCTTTCGTATCATTCAGATGGATGATTTTGAGATTTCTGATGCCGATCTGGTCATCGAACTGTGCAAGTGTGTCTGCGATGCCCGTTTCCGTTCGCAACTCATATCCGGCAGCAAACGCGTGACAGGTGTCAAAACAGACACCGGTACGGCGGTGATTTTCAATCCCGTCCAGGATTCCCCTTATGTGCTCGAAACTGCTCCCGACACTGTTCTTCTCTCCTGCAGTGTTCTCAAGAAGCAGCATAACCGTAGTGTCTGATTCACCAAGTGCAGTATCGATCGCACTGATGACCCGGGCCCTTCCTCCGGCAATCCCATCACCAAGGTGATGTCCGAGATGGGTAATGAGGTACGGGATGCCAAGCCGTCCGCACCGGTCGAGTTCAGCAGTAAGGGCTCCGATCGACTTTTCGTAAATATCCGGTTTGGGGGAGGCCAGGTTCGGGAGATAGGGCATATGGTCAACGGGAATTATTCCGGTAGCACGGATCTTCTCCCGGTAAATATCACAATCGTTATCTGACAGCGGCCTGTATCCCCAACTACGGGGGTTGCGCGAGAACATCTGGAACGCATCGCACCCGGTTTCCTTTGCGCGATCCACAGCGAGATCCAGCGAACCTGCGATTGAAACATGGACACCAACGCAAACCATAGCCACACCGTTTTGTATGCATTGGGATTTGAAGCGGATCTATTTAGAAGGTTGCAGTCTCAACGAAGACTGGTGAGTCGGGGATAAAATTCGAGGGATAAATGGCTTAACCTGACAGACAGGGGAAGGAGGGAGAAGAGATATTTGGCTATGCAGACAAATTTTAAAAAACCTGAACGCTCAAAGGGGTCTCACCCCCGCCTCCTGGCTACCCCCAATGCGCTAACTTCTGAACAGGTGATAATTCTCCAGAATCCAGATCGTATTTCCTTTTCATTACCAGAACAAACCCTGCTAACCCTATCGCCCCGATCACCGCAAGCGGTACCATACCTGCCCTTGTTGTTGCCGGCACTTTGGAACCCGTCCAGGACGTTGTTGGCAGTGATCGCAGCGGTGTCAGCGCCTCATCAGGCCGGGTTGTCGTTGCCGTCCGGATATTTGTCTGCGCTGCACTGATTGGTGGCACCACCTTAACTACATAAACAGAGATCGCCTGCGGCCCGGTCAGACCGGCCTTACCCGGACAGGTGGTGGATAATGCCTGTCCTTTGACAAACGTGACGGTCACACTCGAGCCATCGTTCCTTCCACTATAGGTAAACGATTCCCCCGGCATGAGAGTCCTTGCCAGGATCCTGTATCCCTCGCTCTTTACCATGACGATGGCTGACATTGCTGTGCACGTTGTGCCAGAACATGCCGAACAGTCCGGGACCGTTGTTGCGTCCAGAGCGTAATTGCCGATGAGCGGGGTTGGGATCGTGCCAATATCGCCAACTATATCGGTTACCAGCTCCTCGTTTGGCCGTGAACCGTACAACTTTGCAAGCGTAATCCACGTTTCACCGGGATCGCCAAGGCTGGTCGCAACAACCGGATCGCCGTTTTTAAAGACGGAGAATGCAGCGGCATCCGGTACTGTACCAGTGAGCGCTGACTTGTTGACAGGTGCATAGGAACAGACCGGTACTCCGGTTGCAGGGTAACTACATCCGTACTGGAGCGGGTAGTCAACCGTCAGGGTATTCTTGGTCGGGTTGGTGGTCAGCTACAGGTCCTTTGACCGTCACTTCCAGCATGACCGCCCCGACCGGTACACAAATGAAGCAGAGGAACAGGACTGCTGATTAAGGTAAAAGCGGCTGTTGGTTTCATAAACGTATATTCTCTGTTCAAAATACTATAACGACTTTCTCTGTATGAGGATGAAACAGGGATCAGGCGTATCTGAACCTTTTTGCCCTGAAAACGTCAACCCGATAATCATGAAAGTCACTTTCCTGGGGACGAACGGCTGGTATGATACCTTGACCGGCAATACCTGCTCGGTCCTGATCCAATCAAAAGAGTTTGATATCATCCTTGATGCCGGCAATGGTATCGCAAAAGCGGATCACTATATCACCCAGGACAAACCGGCATACCTGTTTATCAGCCATTTTCATATTGACCATATTACGGGACTTCACACGCTGGTCAAATTCAAATTCCCGAAAGGTTTGAAGATCTTCGGGCAGATTGGGACTGCTGCCATCCTGAATACCTTTGTTGCAGAGCCTTTCACGGTCCCGTTCGCACAACTTCCGTATCCCGTCAGTATTGTGGAACTCGAAGAGGGAGAGCATACCATCCCGTTCCCGGTTGAGTGTCTCCCGCTCGTGCACCCGGCACCCTGTTACGGGTACCGGCTGACCCTTGACGGCAAGGTAATCACCTACTGTACCGATACGGGTGTCTGCGACAATGCTGTCACACTTGCCCGTAATGCGGATCTTCTCATCACGGAATGCGGATTGAAACCGGGGCAGGAAAGCCCGGGCTGGCCGCATCTCAATCCGGAAAATGCAATCCATATTGCACAAAAAGCGCATGCAAAGCATCTTGCACTCATGCATTTTGGTGCAGAAGTGTACAGGACTCTTGACGATCGACGCGAAGTACAAAAACGGTTTGAGAAAGAATGCCCGGGTCTGGTTGTGGCAACCGATGACCTGACCATTGATATCTGAAAAGAGAAATTATTCCTGGATCTTTTTCATCAGCCACGCCATGTTGGCACCCAGTGTCTTCATCGTCATAATTCCTTCATCGTCACCATTCACATCGCCCGGTGCAAGCCCGATACCGATGTTCCAGTAGGAAGAACCCGGAACCACCATCTGGTTTATGAAAAAGAAGTGGTTGATAGTGTCAAATGCATGGATTGCACCACCTCTTCTCACCGCGATAACCGCGGCACCCGCTTTTCGTTTGAACATATCCTGGTTTGCCTTGGCCACAAACCCTGACCGGTCTATCAGGGCCTTCATTTCCGATGAGACATCGGCAAAATATGTCGGCGATGCAAGGATGATCCCGTCAGCTTCCAGCATCTTTTCGATACAGTCGTTGACGATATCCCCTTTCACCGCGCACCGGTTGTTCTGCTTCTCAAAGCATTTTCCACACGCAGTACAGCCCCGGATCTTCTTTCCTGCCAGCTGGACAAGCTCGGTTGTTATACCCTCTTTTTTCAGTTCCCCGAACACTGCATTGACAAGAATTGCTGTATTCCCATCCTTGCGTGCACTTCCGTTGAATGCAACAACCTTCAAATCTCTCACCTTTTTACTTATCCATTCTCTCATGAACAGATAAAAAAACCGCAGGATACCTTTTCTCAGATACTGCCGCACCTGTCTGAAAGCACCATCTTAAGAGCCCTCACAGCAAATGGTGTTGCGATATGAATACTCGTATGCAATTTTCCGATTTTCACCTCTCGCGTGAAATCGGTAAAGCGATAGAAGATATGGGCTTTGAAGAGCCCACACCCATCCAGGCACTCACTATCCCCCTCATCCAGGCCGGGCGTGACGTGACCGCCCAGGCACAAACAGGTACAGGTAAGACAGCCGCATTCGGCATTCCCATTATTGAGAAGATTGATGCAACCCACAAAACGGTCCAGGCAATTGTACTCTGCCCGACCCGTGAACTCGCGATCCAGATAGCAGAAGAGTTCTCTGAACTCCTTTCGCATCTCCCGCGTATCACGGTGCTTCCGGTATACGGCGGGCAGCCGATCGACCGCCAGTTGCGGGCGCTTCATTCCGGCGTCAATATCGTGATTGGTACACCGGGACGGGTGATGGACCATCTCAGACGCCGAACACTCTCACTCGATGAGGTATCAACGGTAGTTCTTGACGAAGCAGACCAGATGCTTGACATGGGATTCCGTGACGATATTGAACTGATCTTGAAAAAAATCCCGCAGAAACGCCAGACCCTTCTCTTCTCAGCGACACTCCCGCAGCCGATCATCGATATTTCCAAACGGTTCATGAATAAACCTGAGTTTGTCAAGGTTGAGTATGCTGATCTGATCGTCCCACAGATCGAACAATCGTATATTGAGGTTAAAGAGCGCGAAAAACTCGATGTACTCTGCCGGCTGATCGATATCGCCGACCCGCACCTGTCGATTATCTTCTGTAACACCAAGCGCAGGGCAGAGGAACTCGCCGGGAAGATCAAGGCGCGGGGATACCGTGCCGAGGAACTCCATGGCGACATGAAGCAGTCACAGCGTGACCGGGTGATGGGCGGGTTCCGGAAAGGTTCGATCGAGATCCTGGTCGCAACTGACGTGGCAGCACGGGGTCTTGATGTGGAAGACGTCGATATGATCATCAACTACGATGTGCCTCAGGATGTAGAATATTATGTCCACCGTATCGGGAGGACAGGCAGGGCAGGCAGGAGCGGTAAAGCGGTGACTTTTGTCGCACCCAAGGATTTTACCAAACTTCGTGAGATCCAGCATTACGCAAAAATCCAGATCCCCCGCATGCCAATTCCAACGCAGGGCGACGTGGCAGAAACACGTACCCGCACGATGCTCGAAAAAGTGCGTGAGATTATTACGGCGGGAGGAGTGGAGCCTTATGTCCGTATCATCGAGCATGAGACTGAAGGTGACCTCAGTACCATTGATATTGCTGCGGCACTCCTCAAGATGCAGATGGAGCAGGGCAGCGAGGCTGGCACCAGAAAAGATTAAAGAGATGGATTTCGCTGACACGGGTGCAGAAGCCGGAATGGTAAGGTTCTTTTTGGGAGTGGGCAGGATGCATAACGTCGCACCAAAAGACATCGTCGGGGCGATTGCAGGTGAGACAGGGATACCGGGAAAAGCCATCGGTGCGATAAGGATCCTTGACTCCTACTCCTTTGTCGAGGTACCCCGGGAGCACGCAACCGAAGTCTATACTATCATGAAAGACCGGACAATCCGAAACCAGCCAACCGGGATCGAGCCGGCATCCGGGAAGCGGGCATAGTCAGAAGGATCCTCTAATTTTTTTAAGCGCCGTTGTCATTGCATGAGTGAGAAGCATATCGGCTTCGGTATTTGTACCTGTCCTCAGTCGAGGGAAATGCTTCCCGCACAAAAAAGACACAATCATCAAATACCCGCCGATGTAATTATCCGGTATGAATAAGACACTGGTAATTGTATCAGCACTCGTTCTCTGCGCGGTGCTTGCTCTGGCAGCCGGGTGCACGCAACCCGCAACGCCCCCGGCAACACCGACACCAACGCCAGCAGTAACCACAGGTGCAGCGACACCCACGGTATCAAAACCTGTTTCTTCGACTCCCGGACCAACCCAGACCCTTCCCGAAGCCTGGAGTCATCGAAGTCCAGGTCCAAAGCAATGGTTTTGCCCCGGACCCGCAGATAATCACTACGGTGCGGGGCGGCAAAGGGCTCAACTTTATCCAGCAGGTTGATGTCAGAGTCACAAGGTCAGACGGTATCGTGGAAAACGGGAATATTCTTAAACCACTTAAAGTCGGGGATTCCGTATCTCTGGCCAGCACTACCGCACCCGGGTATGCTGACCGGGCAGAAGTCTGGGCGACCGACCCTCAGGGAACTAAAGTTAAGATCTTCGATGACTATGTACCGTTCCGGACGTACAATTAAATTTTTTTCTCTTTTTTTACCCAACCCTTTGGATTCAGGATTCTCTTTACTTGTCTGGTCATGCAGCCGGGAGCCTGAATCGAGGAATAGTATGCTATAATCCGGGTCTGATAAAAAAATCACCAAGTGTAAATCCGGTGAACCAGGAAAAAAGCATGAAATGAATAGGGGTTGTGGGGTTTGGTAGAATTCCTTTAATCAGGTATGAAATAAAAAACACAGGTGAAATGAAGGACGAGATAGTGCCTGTTCCCTTACAGCCCCTTCACTTTGAGCGATGATGATGTATTACCTGTTCAGGAATTATCACGTTCAGGAGTAGCTGAATATGTGGGGGTGAAACCGTCCTGAGAGTTCAAGGTTTTTTTTGAATATTTCCTATGAAATTGTAGTAGAGATATGACGGGAGGATTGTTCCTCTCCCCGTGATATCCTGAATTCATTTCACTCAGTTGCTGCTGGAAAAACCCCTCCTCCAGAGGGGGAGGCAGCCCAAGGGGTGCGCCCCTTTGACCCCCACGTAAATCAAAGATTTTAAACAACATTCTTGCCCAGCGACACCCCGATGAGGCGGCCGAGCGACCCCCGAAGGAGTTGGCTTGCTCATATTTTCAAATATTTTTGTGAAATGATTTCGGGATAGGACAGATTGTTCCTCTTCCAGTACGATGGATGCCACCGCTCCCGAAGGGACATCCCAGCGACGGATCGGTAACAAAAAACTCTAAAAAAACCTCCCTGCCCGCTGTGCATCGGAGAGGCCTGAACCGGAGATCCATCGTCGATTGGTCCATATCCGTTTATACTGAGCAGGTTTGTCTTTTTTTTAAACTATTTTTCCGGTATTTTATTCATGACCAGGTACTGTTTAACTTTTTTCCTGACGGTTTCTTCCAAACCGGCAATAGTCCGGATATCCTTAACCGAATCGATACGGTCAATCAGGATCTCCCCGTCAGGGATAATATCGAGATTTCTTAAAAATGCCGAAATAACACGGGTGACACAGGTGAAATTCTCCTCCCCTTTTCTTCCCGCAACAGAAAAGATCAAACCCCGTTTGTCCTGTCCGCCCGCCAGATAATGCCCGCTCTGCATGGTATGCCTGGCATCGGTCAATTATCAGCTTGAGCCCCCCGGGAACCGTATTGGTGTACACCGGAGAACATACAACGAGAAGCGATGACGCCCTTATCGCATCGATGATACTCCCCATATCGTCGTCAAAGACACAGGTGCCGGTATTATAACACTGGTAGCACCCGATGCAGCACCGGATATCCATGTCATGAGGATAGATTACCTGGGCAGTCCTGCCGAGTTCATGCGCAGCATCAACCGCCCAACCCGCAAGGATACTGCAGTTCCCTGAAGCCCGCGGGCTTCCCTGGATTACTACAAGATCCGAGGGGGGTGACTGCCGGACGTTTTCGGTACCTGCTGCCGGTGATTCAGGATAAAACTCAGGGGATTGTTCCGGATTTCACGTTCCCATTCATCCGCGATCTGCTTTGCAACAGTCTCTGCAGCAAGCGGGACAAGCGGGGAGTACTCAAATGAATTGGTGCGGAAAACTGAAATTATCCGCTCCCCTGTCCGTGACGGTCAGGGTATACCTGATCATCCCGGGATAGAGCGCAGAAAAATCTTCAGAATTCAGGGTGAGAATATACCGCTCCTTTCCGGCATTAATTTCAACACTGCGGACAAGTTCCCGTAACCGGTTCCATCAGGCATACTATCACCTATAAAGACAAAAATGCTGTGCTGATTGAGGAATTTTTTTAAAAAGAATGGTTCAGATACTCAGAACAGAGATACTGGATCTGATATGAACTGCACGCCAATGACACTCTCACAAAAGCAATAAGGTGTGCCGCCACAGTTTCCGGTAAATCGGTGAGGTGATCCCCGTTTCCTTAACTCCTATTCCTTTGCGCATCGCGGCGCTGACCCAGGAACGCAACAGCCTTTTTGAATATCCCGTGGACCGTCTCGCTGGAGTGATTAAGGAGATAGGGTTCCGCTGCACGTCGTGCGCGAAGTGCTGTACCCGGGCATTTAACGGCCATGTATTCCTGCTCGATCGTGACGTAACCGCAGTAAAAGCACTTGATCCTGCCGCTCTCGAACCGGCTCCTGCGCCCGAATTTTGCGACCAGAACGGAATTTTCTATGTTTCCGGGTATGCCTTACGGACACAGGATGATGATAACGGATCCTGCTGGTTTCTAAAAAACGGCAGGTGCCGGATTTATGACCGCCGTTTTACCATCTGCCGCATTTACCCGTATATGCTTCACCGCGAACCTGACGAACACAGGAACATTGACTGGCGGCAGTTCTCCGGGCTTGATCAGCATGGGGAGTATGGTGCTGTAATCTCTGATGACGAGAGTCTCGATCGAGCCCGCGAAACCAAGGAATACGAAAATGCATTCCTCACGCAGGAGATTCAATTTCTCGAATTCATGCAGGAGTATTTCAGTCGTCACCGGCTCCGTCACGTGCAGAAAGTATACGATGACCAGTTGAGGCGGTTTAACCGGGGTGATGAGATCACCGTTATGGTATATTATGATGGTCTTCTCGAGAAGCACCGGATTCGGAAATAAAACCTCCTGAACTCTGGTAAACCCCCATCTGCCTTTTTTGGGGTTCAACCGGATTGACATTCCTTATCCAGGATCCAAGGTCTGTGACACTCGCCAGAGCATATATCGGTACTCCCGTTCGTTGTTTTTTGCACAATACCACAAGAGTGAATTTTTAGTTAATCGATAAGCAGGAATCTGTCTGGTTATTGGACGCGGTTCCAGAAGGAGGTTAATACATTCCAGATCTTTTCCTGGAGCCAGATAACCCGATCGTCTCTCTCTGCTTGGGTATGAGGAGAGGATCCATCGGGTTCATACAGAGAACGATTTATTTCGATCTGGATCCAGGGGATCCCCTTGTGCCAGAAATGTGCGTTTGCTATAAAACCACCGGAGAAAGGATTGTTGATTGCCACCTCCCTGTCAAATGAGAACTCCTCTTTAAAAACACCCGCAAGGGTTGTGATCCACTCCACTGAACATGTGGCAATACTTCCTTTTCTGGCCCTGCCCCGTCGGTCACCGTTGTTTCCAAGACAGATTAACGGGCGTGATTTGCCGGCATCCTTCTGATCGGCAGAGCCGTAAGGGAGCATCGAATGACAGTCGAACGCTATCCTGACGGGCTTCCGGTCGATGAGCTCATCGATTCGCTGGTGATAAGGGAAATAATGGGTCTTGAGAAGGTGATGGATGAGATGCATATCCGGTAAAAGCCCGGGCCGGTAGACATTCCTGCCATCAATCGTCCTCACTTTGATAATCCCGTCAGGATCCCGGGGAGGAAGCGGCAATGGGGGGCGGTTGAGATCGACAACCATCCGGGAGACGGGAGTATCAATATAGGCTGCTACCCGGTCTTCAAATCCGAATATCCTCCGGGTACAGGGATCGCAATAATAACAGAGTTCGGCGTTGTCGAGCAGTAACAGCGGACGGATGATATCAGGGACTTCTGTACCGCCGTGAGGGACTGATATCAGGAAGGGGTATTGTTCTTTTACCATTTTTCAGCTGATGAACATAGGCCGTGAGTTTTTGTTAACATTTTGGTCTCTTGATCATCTGCCTCATACACAATAATGATCAACGAAACGGGGGCCTGCCCATCCGGCATATACACCATCCGGATTCGGCTGACATCTCTGCATCCGTGGCAGGGTCCGGGTAATTTTCTCTTTTTAGGGGGAGGCTTACTTCACTATCACGATTAATTCACCATCGCTGGTTATGGTATAGCTTTTAATAGCATATCGTCATTCATTGCACAATCCCACCCAAATACTTCTTTAATTTTCTGCCGTATCTGAACGGTTTTCCCGCTTTCATTTGTCAGCGGTTTTCCCATCATTCCGGGTTGTGACAGCATACTCAAAAAAGAGACCCTCGCGGGAATATCAAGACATTGCGAACGAAGCGTGAAAGTGCAGGAGACCTGTATTAAAAAGATACAATTGATACACCTTTTTTTACTCTGATAACTGGTGCATTCAACCAAACATCATTCCCGGGTTTTTCTCGCTTCAGGTTCCTGCTTACCGAACCAGGAGATGTACCAGTCTTTTGTGCATATGCAGATTCCTTGAAGAGCTAACGTGCCAATCCTTCTCCTGATATACATGGCTCAGTCACGTGAAGATCCATTCATCGGTAAAAATGCGGTGGCATTCTGTCTTCCGGATGCTGAAGGAACCAGCATCTGCCTTGATAGTTTCAAAGGAAAATGGGTGGTACTGTATTTTTACCCGCGGGATAACACACCGGGGTGCACTATTGAAGCAATGCAGTTCAACGCAGCTCTTGAGAAATTTGCAGATCTCGGTGCACAGGTAATCGGCGTGAGTGCGGATTCACCGGAAAGCCACCAGAAGTTTGCAGAGAAACACAACCTTTCTATCCTGCTCCTGTCGGATACTGAACAAACTGTACTCAAAGCATATGATGCATGGAAACCCAAAACCATGTTCGGTAAAGAGTTTTTAGGCACCCAGCGGGACACGTTCCTGATCGATCCTGAAGGAAAGATAATCGCGGTCTGGCGCAAGGTCAGCCCGAAAGGGCATGCGGAAGAAGTAAAGGCGGTCCTCCTCGAAAAAAAGAAGTGACAGACAAGGACTCACTCCTTGTTTTTTTAGAGGAAGAATTGGTACTGTATCACATCAACGAATCTTTCGCTCGCGTTTACTTCGGGAAGTTGTGTATACTGTCAGAACCAAAACCCGGTATTGGCAAACAGATTCAGGATTCTTCCTTTTATTACCGGTAGTTTGTTATAATCAATTCATTGATCTCCCCACGAAGAGCACCATTGCAGTTGATACTGCGCTTTGCAGGAACACGTTCGATCGTATATTCCGCATACAGCTCATCAAAGAATGAATCATCGGGATTCTCATTCCTGGGATCGGAATTGCTGAGCATAATTTTTGCTCCTTTCTTATCGAGTTCTTTGAAGAATCCGGCAAGTCGGCGCTGATCGTTATCAGAGAAACCATCTTTTGCATAGGAGGTGAATGAAGACGTATCATTGAGCGGGCGGTACGGTGGATCAAGGTATACAAAGCTCGTGTTATCAACAAATTTTTTGCATCGGGTGAAATCACCAAGGAGAATAGTTGTAGTTTTTAACAGGGCAGCAACATCCTTGAGATTATCTTTGTTCAGAATCTGGGGATTTTTGTACCTGCCGAACGGGACATTGAATTCACCTTTCCTGTTCATACGAAAGAGACCATTGAAGCAGGTGCGGTTGAGAAAGATACTTTGAGCAGGCTCTCGGTACCCATTCAGCATCATAGGTATGAAAGTTTATCTCGGGCTTTTTCTTATTGAAGGAATCCCGGACGTCATAATAAAAGTCGTTCCCTGTCTTCATTGGTTTTCGATATATAGGCTGATTCGAGTGATTCCAATTCGCTAATCAGTTTTTTTGTGGATTTTTTTATCACGCGATACGCCAGAATGAGTTCTTCATTGGCATCGAAAATAGAGCTGCGGTCAAAAGAAAATCTCTGGCCGAGATAAAAAAACACCGCTCCGCCACCAACGAACGGTTCAACATAATGTGTGATCTCCCCGTTTTTCATCTCGAGGGGAAGACGTTTACTGAACTGTTTGAGTAATTGTGTTTTGCCACCAGCCCATTTTAAGAAGGGTCTTGCAAGCGGAACTAATTTCAATTGTTTTGTCATGGGAAGAAGTTTTTTTTCATTTCACATTTCTTTTGTATACTGTTATCTTCCTGCCATTAGAGGATTCTGCATTGTCCCAAGGACATAAAGCCAACGCAATCCAGCGATATCTGTATAAACCTCCGCGTTAAAATCCTCTCATCGGTTGTATAACCGAAAACAGGTGAGGTTTTGGTATGAGCGATATGAAGAAGTATGTGGCTGAACTGCTGGGAACCTTTGTCCTGGTCTTCATTGGAACAGGAAGCGCTGTTGTTGCAGGAAAAAATATCGGTTATCTGGGGATTGCTCTGGCTTTTGGTCTATCCGTCCTCGTTATGGTTTATGCTATCGGTAAGATTTCAGGATGTCATATCAATCCTGCAATAACAATTGCAATGCTTCTCAATGGGAAAATTCCCGCAAAGGATGCCGTCATCTACATCATTGTGCAGTGCACTGGGGCGATCATTGCATCAGCGCTGCTCCTCACCATCATGACCGGTCTTCCCGGGTATGAAGTAGCACCCGGTAACCTGGGAGCAAATGGCTATGGGGCTGACTACCTGGGGGGATATTCTCTGGCATCAGCATTTATCGCTGAAGTTGTTATGACCTTTATTTTCCTTATGGTCATTTTTGGGGCCACAAGCAGGGACGCACCTGCCGGTTTTGCGGGGATAGCGATTGGGCTCGCGCTCGCCATGATCCATATGGTAACTATCCCCATCACGGGTACTTCAGTGAATCCCGCACGGAGCCTTGGACCTGCGGTGGTTGCCGGAGGTATCGCACTGTCACAGCTCTGGCTGTTTATCGTTGCACCTGTCATCGGAGCAGTAATTGCAGCGGTTGTCTGGAAATACCTGTTTGAGGATACCAGTTCACCAGCATGACCAGGATCATATTTTTTTCGGATTAACGCATTTTGGGCAAGTATCAGGACGAAAATAACACCGTTTTACTGCATCATCCATACACGGTTCTTGGGATTTTTTTAAAATTTTTATAAGCGCGGAACCCACCCGGCCACGAACGACCCCATATTTTCCACTGGAAAAACCCATGGAAATTGATAAATTTTAATTTCGGGCGCATAAAGCCACGTTCCGAAACTGACACTGCGGAAAGGAGATGGTGTAATTTCCCGTCCAGATCCACGTAGTTGGGTTATTGCAAAACCAAAGGATTTAACAATCGTGAATACTGAGCGTTTCGACCGATTGGGGCTTTATATATCGTCCGCTCCAGTGGAAGAAAAGGGGTATAAAAGCATTATCAAATTGCCGGATTGACTGAATAACCAAAATTGTAGGATAAAATCTCCAAAGCAGTGTGCCGGCAGCAGAATTTATCTCGTTATTTCATGCCCCGTTCTCACGACTACAATGTCCGGACTTACCTGATCCAGATCTTCTTGCGGCATACTCTGGCATTTTGTGATCCTCTAGTGCAGTGTATAGTCTCCACCAGGGAGCATATTGCGTACCTGGGGGAGCCCGGCTACGAAGACAAGAAAAAACGCAAAACAGCGGACGACAGGAGATAAGCATCAGGTACCTTCTCATAGCACCAGAGGACAAAAAAGAACAGCGAGAGATCGATATAAACCCCCGGTAGGTTTATTAAAAAGGATTGCCTGACCGTATCGGATTCCGCTGGAGCCTTTGGATTCAGAGGGGAACAAGGGAAAAATCTCCACCGAAGTTTTTTTTAAAATGCCAAAACTTCTGTCTTTTGAGAATAGCCAAGAGATATTTATGTCCTGAAACGAATCCCTACAAAACGAAAATGAAAGCCCACCACCCCATTGATCTGAAAATCATCGCAGGGAATGCGATGATAAAATACGGTTTCGAACCCCGGTTCCCGGATTCCGTAGTCCGGGAAGTAAATGAAATACCGGTAAAAACACTCCCGATCAACCAGAAGGAGACGAAAGACCTGCGCATGCTCCTCTGGTCGTCCATCGACAACTACGACTCCATGGACCTCGACCAGCTGGAATACTGCGAACCCGGCCAGAACGGGGAGATACAGGTAAAGATCGCAATTGCGGATGTCGATTCCTACGTCCCGAGACACTCGAAGACCGACCAGCATGCTGCCCATAACGGAACCTCGGTATATACCGGTGTTGAGACCTTCCCGATGCTGCCGGACAGGCTCTCCAAAGGCATGACATCCCTTCTTCCAGGCACGGACCATCTGGCAACCGTCATTGAATACACCGTACTCCCCGATGGAAACTTCCGCCCTGGAGATATTTACCGGGCTGTTGTGGCCAATAAGGCAAAACTTGTTTATGAAGAAACCGGTGACTGGCTTGAGGGAAAATCTCCTGTACCCGCGAAAGTGGGGGAAGTTCCCGGGCTACAAGAACAACTTCTCCTGCAAACTGAGGCAATCAGGCGTCTGAAAAAAAACCGGAGGGAGCAGGGTGCGCTTGAATTAAACACCATTGAAGCCCAGGCAGTCGTGGAGGCGGACGGTCTGGTGAGAGACCTTGTCATCCAGAGGCAGAACATGGCACGGTGCCTGATAGAGGAGCTCATGGTCGCAGCCAATGGAACTATGGTGAGTTACCTTGGCAACGCCGGTATCCCCATGATACAGCGGGTTGTCCGTATACCAAAATACTGGGACGAGATCGTCGATACGGCTGCGATCTACGGTGAAACGCTGCCTGCTGAGCCGGATGCAAAAGCGCTCGCAAAATTTCTTATCAGGCAAAAAGCGGCTGACCCTGAGCGTTTCCCGGATCTGTCCCTGACCGTAATTAAACTCCTGGGACCTGGCGAATACATGATGCTCGAGCCGGGCAATGAACCCTACGGCCACTTCAGCCTCGCAGTAACCGACTACACACACGCTACCGCCCCGAACAGGCGCTACGTCGACTTAATCAACCAACGGCTCTTAAAGTCGGTCCTCGACAAGGTGCCCAGCCCCTACTCCCGGGAAGAACTCGAAGACCTGTCCGCCTGGCTGACAAGCCGGGAAAAGGGATCCAAAAAGGTGGAACGCTTCATGAGAAAAGCCGCAGCTGCAGTACTCCTCCAGGGAAGAATTGGTGAATCCTTTGATGCACTCGTTACCGGCGCCTCGGAAAAGGGGACCTATGTCAGGCTCCTTACACCACCGGCTGAAGGCCGGGTCTTACGTGGAGAACGGGGGCTTGCTGTTGGCCAGAAGGTACGCGTGCGTCTGTTAAAGACGGATCCATATAACGGTTTCATCGACTTTGAATGCACCGGCAAGGCAAAGAGATAACCTGCACAGTTCTTTTTAAAAAATATTTTCCGTTTGCCATCAGCAGTGTGCCGGAGAGACTAAAAATATTCTCCTGATAATTTCAGCGTCGGGGGTCCTTTTTTATCCCGGACTACCCTGCACCGTTCAGCTGTTCCCCATTGCATACTGATAAGATACACAATGGTTCATTCTTACTCATGAAATATACCGCACGACACGTACGAAAATTCCTCAGCGAAGGCAAAATTGATGCTTCGCTCTGGACAGAGCACTTCCCCCAGGTGCTGATCTCCCACGTGCCAACCTGTAATGATTGTGAGGATTATAAAACCAAAGCCTGTGAGGGGGGTAAAAATCCGGTGGACTGCTTCCTTGCCATACAACCCGATTCAAACGAGTGTCCTGCCCCAGATGCGGATACTACAACCCCGGCGGAGAAAAACCGGAAATATTACCGCAGCAGCAGAGGCAATGTCAAGTCACACCCGACAGGGATACAAAAAGGGTACGACCAGTCAAAGATATAATGCCAGAGCACATTTCGGCTCTGAAGAATTCCTTTTTTTATTTGCAATGAAAAAAGACCGCGGGTATACTGAAGAGGGGGGCCGTGCCTATCCCCCCCTGCCGCCGCTCCAGGAGTGATGACCACGCAGCAGAGCAGATTCCCTGAAAAAAAGAAAAAGATTAGGCAAAGATTGAGAAGTTGTTCTTGATCGAGATAGCATCGATGATGGGTGCAAGCTTTGTCTCAGATACGCCAAACTTGTCCATATACATCTGGAGGATCTTCTTCTCTTCTCCGGCAAGGACGCCATCGGACATGGCTATATCGCACAGGATTGCAAGCGTGGCAAGCTTCTGCTTCTCATCAAGGGCTTTTGCCACCAGATCTATAACCCCGGGGAAGGGGTTTTCTTTCATGACCTGCATCGCAGTATCAATGGATTTCTTGTCGCCGCGGACAATTTTGGCAAGGTCATTGAGTTCTGCTTCATCGATCGCGCCATCAGCTGCAATTACAGTAATGGCAGAGACAACAAGCGCTGACTTTGACGTGAGCGTTGCTGGTTTTCCGGTAAGTTTGTCAAAAATTCCCATGTCTGTTCACCTTTTTTTTGGAATTTCTTTATTATTTTCTGCTTCAAGGTAAATGTCTTTTTCGACAAAGTTTTTTATTGAATGGATACCGGGATTATCTCCTCATCCTTAATATCTGACAGATACGACTTTGGAGATTTTTTTTATCAGGATATGGAAAAAAGCACAGGTACGATGATGACCGCCACCCCAAAACAGGGTGCCCCCGTAGCGGATCGGAGACTAAAAATTAAAAAAAAACTCCCTGCCCACCGTGCTATGAATAGGCACTGAACCAGAGGTTCTTCGTACAGAGGACGATTTTCATAGTCTGGTTTTTAGAGCAGTCACGATCAACTACACCCCCGGGTCCGTGAATCACTGGTCTTGTCCGGCTTGTGGTTAACGGGGCACTTGACATTTTCGTTCTTGTCGGTTTGCTGGGAATGGCACCAACTGATTATATCACCCGGATTGGGCGGCGTTACCTGATGATCCCTGCAATGGTAATCGTGGCAGGGATCATTGCAGAGGTGCAGCCCTGCAGCATACAGCTCGTGACTGCCCGCGCGGGTAAGTCCTTGCAGGTGTATTCTGTAAACACCTTTGCATCAATCCGAAAAAATCATCCCTGCACAGAGAATCTGATCGAAAACAAATCCATAAAGAATCCACTTTTTTTATAAAGGCGCCAGCATCAAGATTCCCTGCACTGCCCGGAAAACAAGGGAAATAAATGGAAATAGCGATTAAAAGGATAGCATTTTAGTCATTGGGCAAGCATTCCCCACGGTGACCTGCAGTATCTCTACTGGCCGCAATAGAGAAGTTTTTATGCTCAAGCGGCGTATAGATTTGCACAGTTTTATACTGTATGAGTAATACTATGTATGGTTCAAGCAATTATGGCGGCTCCAGAAACTATGGCGGCCCAAGCAACTCTGGTCCAAGAGAAATGACGAAAGTAACCTGTTCAGACTGTGGCAAAGAATGCGAAGTGCCATTCAAGCCAACCGAGGGCAGGCCAGTATATTGCAGGGATTGCCTGCCGAAACACCGGAAACCCCGGTTCTGATTTCAAAAATTTATCAATTTTTCTTATTTTCCTTCCGAGTCCGCTTCTTCTGGCATCCTGTGCGGTTTGTGATGTGCTTATTCGTTATCAATTCCACCCTTTTACCGCAGGGTATCTTGCATAAGCCCATGGAATAATAATGCAAAACACGGGTAATCAGCGACCTGGCACAGATTGAATCGGTTCGTTTTTGGTACCATTCTTAGGGTATTGATAAAATCCGGCAAAGGTACGTGTCCTTACTTCGCATTGTCCCCAGGCGCTTTCCGGCAATGGTGATCGCGGCAGAGATTATTGCAGATCATGCAGTTCTGCAGCATAAACCTCAGTTACTCAGGTACGAGTCCCGGAAGGTGTATTTGATACCCTGTCGCTTCGCAAGGTAGAAAGATTCAGGAAAACGGCAGACCCCGGGTCAATAGTGATAAAAAATTCTGGTTACCCTGGTAAAACCCGTTTTTTAGAGCAGACAATACCGCCATTTATATAAGACTCCGGGAAAACGGGGAAATTCATCAGTAATGTCCTTAAACTATTCCAGCAATCTGGCTTTTTTCCAGGTATCACTCATAAAAAGACCCGTATCATCAGCACCTGCTGCTAGAGAGAAGTTCTTATGCTCGACCTGCGTATATAATCTCACAGTTTTATACTGTATGAGTAATATCATGTATGGATCAAACAATTTTAGCGGCTCCAAAAACTATGGTGGCCCAAGGGACTCCGGTCCAAGAGAAATGACGAAAGTAACCTGTTCAGACTGTGGCAAAGAATGCGAAGTGCCATTCAAGCCAACCGAGGGCAGGCCAGTATATTGCAGGGATTGCCTGCCGAAACACCGGAAACCCCGGTTCTGATTTCAAAAATTTATCAATTTTTCTTATTTTCCTCCCGAGTCTCGCTTCTTCTGACATCCTGTGCGGTTTGTGATGTGCTTATTCGTATCATTCCACCCTTTTACCGCAGGGTATCCTGCATAAGCTCAGGGAAGAATAATGCAAAACACGGGTAATCAGCTACCTGGTACAGATCGCCTCAGTTCGTTTCCGCACTAATCTTAAGAGTGTTGATAAAATTTGGGAAAGACACGTACCCTTACTTCGCATCATCCCCAAGCGCTTCCCTGCTCCGCATCTGGTACAAAACCATCGGGTCCATTTCCTTGTAGCTGTCCCGGGTAGTCCGTAAGATGACATTGGTGATGCCGCTGTTCACAATCATTTTCGAGCAGAGGAAACAGGGCCAGATCTGGGTCAGGTCATCGGTCTCAACATCAAATCCTGAGAGGTAGAGTGTGCATCCCCGGGCGTTCTTTCCTGCCTGGAGGAGGGCATTCATCTCGGCATGGACGCTCCGGCACCGCTCATAGTTGGAACCTGAGGGAATATTATGGTCCTTTCGCCAGCAGGTATTGAGCTCTGTGCAATCCATCTGTTTTCGCGGGGCTCCCGTGTATCCCGTGGACACGATTGTATTGTATTCATCAACGATTATTGCCCCGAAGTTACGCCGCAGGCAGGTGCCCTGGTGCGCACACCGCGTTGCCAGATCCAGAAAATAGTGATGCCGGTTGGTTCGCATTCAAAGAGTGTATGGCAAAGCCCGGTATTAAAGAAGCATGGTTTGAAGTGTAACGGGTTACTTTCATCATGTATCACGAGAATTTTGTCAGGGAAAGAATTGTCCTTTTAATTCATGAAATACATGAGAATCCAGATAAGCATGACAATGTGAAGCATTGCACACACCGGCACCAGATAAAATTTCATTTTCCGGGTCTTATGCCGGAACACCAGCATCGCAGCATAGGCTCCAAAGGGTCCGACAAGGGCAAAAAAAAGTAACCTGGTTTTCCGGAGTTCTCCAGGTGTTTTTTTTCGCTTTGATCTTGTCATGTGCATAGAAAAAAAATACCAACCCGTTGATCAGGGTGTAGACTATGAAGAACAAAACAAAATCAGGTGTTGATAGCATCTCTCATTACTGGTATTTTCACTCATCACATATCAATGATCATCAGAAAATGACCTCAAGGACTGACCTCTGCGGTAGTGCAGGAAAATGTTGAGAGAGAAGTGACAAATTTATTCCCTGATCTGACCAGAAATAAAGCAGCGATGAAAAATTTCAGAACCTGGGGCAACGCGCCCTACTCCGTTGCTGTTATCCACGGGGGACCGGGTGCAGCAGGGGAGATGGCACCTGTTGCTCGTGAGCTTTCCCGAACTCAGGGTATTATTGAACCATTCCAGACTGAACGAACAGTAACCGGACAAGTGACCGAATTGAAAAAAGTCCTTGCTGATCCGGGGGACCTGCCGGTTACCCTGATAGGACACTCGTGGGGAGCAATACTGAGTTTTATCGTTACGGCAAAAAACCCGGCACTGGTTAAAAAACTCATCCTTGTGAGCAGTGGAGTGTTTGACGATGCCTATGCTGCAGGAATCATGAGCACCAGATTAAACCGCCTTTCTCAAGACGACAGAGATGTTCTGGAAACTCTGGCAACAAAACTGAATGACCCGAATGAACAGGGACAAAAACAGAATTTTTGCAGAATTTGGAACGATTATCGATAAAGCCGACGCCTGGGATCCCCTCCTTCATACCGATGAGGGGGTTGAATACCGCTACGATATCTATGAAAACGTCTGGAAACAGGCACAGGAACTGCGGACAAGCGGGGGACTTGTGGCACTCGGCACACACATCCACTGTCCTGTAGTAGCAATTCACGGGGACTATGATCCCCATCCCGCTGATGGCGTAAAAATTCCCCTGTTCCGCGTGATAAAAAATTTCAGATTTATTCTTCTGGAAAACTGCGGTCACCGTCCCTGGCTCGAAAGATCTGCACGAGACAGATTTTATGAGATCCTCAACGAGGAATTGGGCCGTGACCGGGCAGATAAAAAAGACGCATTGTAAAGAGGGATTGCGTTACGGTCTGAGATAAAACCGCCATTTGCAGTACATGTCTTTTGGGTGTGGATCGGGAGGGGCAAAGATACATTCCACGCATATCCGCGGATCAATCTCCTGTGCAAAACCCGTAAACTCCGCACAGTGCATTTCCCGGCAGACATATTCTCCCAGGCCCCGTTTCAGCCGGGCTTCCTGCGTCGGACAGGAAGGTACGGAAAGGATGACCTCATCATCCCGTTCATCGATTTCATACCCTACGATCATTGCCCACGGAAAATGACGGAGTGCCTTAACAAAACCAGATAGTCCCTTTTCCGTGATGGTGAAGCGTTTCACGATATCTTTTGCCGCCATCCCGGAAACACGACCCCATACCTGTTCGTTGACTTTTTCTGCAACCGGCTGACCGTACTGTTCGGCAATAGAGATAAACCAGAATGCATCCACAACACGGTAATGCCAGAGAAGAAATTCCAGGTACTGGTGTTTATCGTCATCGGTCATGCTATCAAATATCTCAAGGTTCATGGTACTCATTCCTGGATCACCGGAGTGAAGAATGATACAACATATTCAAAGAATGTATTATGAATATAGTGTTTGACCAGGGAGCACCTGCGCAGGTAGTATCAGGCATCGCAAAAATGATCCAGACAATCTTTTATAAATAGTTTTATCTTGTTAATTATACATATAGATTATCAATATCCCCACTCAATATGCCCGATTATACCCTGGATACACGGTGATTTGCCTATGATGCAGGATTACCAGCACGAACTCTCGCTTATTAAAGATCTTCTCAAAAAGAATCCCGAGGGGATGAGTGTTACCGATATCTCCAAAGCGCTCAATAAAAACAAGAACACTATCGGGAGATATTTAGATATCCTCCTCGTCTCCGGGCACGTGGATATGCGAACCTACGGAAAGGCAAAGGTCTTCACGCTCTCCCAGCGTCTGCCTCTTTCGGCAATGCTCAGTTACTCAAAAGAACTGATCATGGTCCTGGATAATGAGTCCCGCATCATCGATGTGAATGACAATTTCTCTAGCCTCTCCTCAACCTTTCCCGGAAGGATACACTCGGGAAGACTATCACGTATCTCAGCCCACCCGATGTTGATGTCCATGAATTACTTGAGACACTCACGACCGGATTTGAAGAAAAAGAAGATACCATCACCTTCAAAGTAAAAGATCAGGGAGAGCGAATCTTCAAACAGAAATCTGTTCCGACTGTTTTTGAGGATGGCAGAAAAGGCTTCACCCTTATCCTCGAGGATATCACCCGGCAGGTTCTTGCTGAGCGGGAAATCCGGGAAAGGGAAGAGCGGTTCCGGATGATGGCCGAGAATATTCATGATGGCCTGATCATCATGGAAAACGATACAATCGTCTTTGTGAACAGACGTATAGCAGAGATTACCGGTTATTCCTTTGAAGAATTATGGAAGATGAATCCGCTTTCGATTATCGATCCTGAGGATCAGCTGGCAGTAACCAGCCCGATTCGGAAACTACAAAAGAAGGGTCAGGGACTTACTGAACTCCGGATGTGGATACTGCGAAAAGACGGGCAACGCCGGTTTACGTCTGCCCGCATCTCTGCAGTGCAACATGCAGATACCCGTTACGCGTTTATCATCCTGACAGATATCACGGAACTTAAGGCAAACGAAGCCGCACTCAAAGAGAGCGAACAGCGATTCCGGATGATGGCTGAGAACATCCAGGATGGGCTCATTATTGTGGAAAACGGAAATTTTGTATTTGCCAACCACCGTATTGCAGACATCACCGGATATTCAAAAGAAGAACTTACCCGGATGAAATCTGCTGATCTGGTGTCCCCGGAAGATCACAAAAAGATCGAAGACATAGTGACAACTATCCGGCCGGATTCAGAAAAACCCGGAGAGTTTACCATCTGGATTAACCGCAAAAGTGGCAGCCGCCGCTGTATTCTCGGCAGGGTCACTGCAGCCCTGCATGAAACCACGTTGTCCACCTATATTACGATGACTGACATTACCGAATCAACAGAACGGGAACAGGCACTTCGGGACCGGATTGCAGCACTCCAGAAGTTTATCGGCTGAACACTGTACATAATTTTAAAATCGTACCTGATTTTCCATTTTTACTGTATAATACCGTGATTGATCCCTGCACCTGAAACCGGGATTCTATTTATCATTGATATGTATAATCTATAAAAGATATGTTTATATAAAATTGATTTCAACCTATACCAAGCATTCCTTATCAAGAGGATATCCATGATCACAAATCACCAAAAATCAGCAGGTAATGACGGGAAAATGGCAACTTATCCCACCAGAATGAACCAGCACCCTGCGAAGGCGTGGTATTTCAGCCTCGTCATAATCGCATGTGCTGTTATTATGATATCTCCCGCACAGGCAGCAGGTACCAAATACATGGCGGGAAACCCCGAACTCTCGGCCTATATATCCGGCTCAAACGAGGTAAGCCCGGGGGATACGGTCCAGTTGAAAGTGATTATCGAAAACAAAGGTGTCAACCAGTTCAAGTTTATCCAGTCAGGAATTATCGAACGGGATGATCTCCCGAACACGGCAAAATTCCTCACCGTATCGATCACTCCGGGTGATGCTCCGGTCGTCATCAAATCCGATCCCCAGATGCTGGGTGATCTCGAAGGGCAGCAGCATCGCAAGCGCTGTATTCACTACAAAGATACAATCTGATGCAGGTTCTGGTACCTACAACCTTCCTCTTATCCTGAAATACTCCTACCTGGCCGAAGCAGAACAATACGGCACTGACACAATTCAATATTACTACAGAGAAAAAAACGAGACCGTCAATCTCCCGATTACGATCAGGCCCGAAGTAAAGATTTCCGTACTTTCACAAACAGCCGAACACCTGAACGCCGGGACTGAAGGCTACGTCACCCTTGAGGTAAAAAACATTGGTCATGAAAACGGGAAAAATGCCATCCTCAAGATTGCCCGCAATGACATGAGTCCCATTCTCCCTACCACGGGCAGCATGTATATCGGGGATTTTGCGGTCGGTCAGGTCGTCAGCAGCCGGTTCAAGGTATCTGTCACCAGCGATGCTGAAGCACAGACCTATCCGCTTGATGTTATGGTGAATTACGAGAATAGCGAAGGGGACCAAATCACCTCAGATGTGGAAACCATTGGCCTCCCGGTCGGCAAAAAAATTGATTTCAATGTAACATCCACTCCAAATAAAGTATATCCCGGCCAGAAGAAAATTATCACCGTCCAGTATACCAATACCGGCGGGGCTACGGCATATAACGCACAGGCACGTATCAGTGCTGTTGATCCCTTCACCAGCAATGATGATACAGCATTTCTCGGAACGCTTGCACCTGGCGACACCACCGAAGCGGCCTTTGAGATCGCAGTAGACAAGTCTGCAACGATCAAGGAGTATGCCCTTGACTCTGAGATCCGGTACCGTGATGCACTGGATAATTCGCTGATCTCTGACCCGATGAAAGTCCGGATTGTGGTCGAAAAGGAAAACTCCCTGTTGGGTAATCCTCTTGTCCTTGCAGGTATTGCTGCAGTTGTCATTCTGATTGGTTACCTGATTTATCGCCAGAGAACGAAACAAACAGTAACGGGTCCGTTCATGTCCATAACACCTTATGCAGGTGCCCGCTCGACTGCACTTACTGCACCGGGAGGGTATTATCCCTTCCCTTATGACAATCATTTTCTGCTCCCGTTTCCAGTAAGGAAGGATTTCCCATGATTGACCGGATATTCGGAGGACTTGCAGAGGTCATCAACCACCATCCCCAAAAGGGTTGCTGTTGTCATCGGGATTATTTTTATCATCGCCCTCTACGGTATGACACTCATCACCATGGAGACCGGCAACGATACCTACCTGAATAAGGATTCACCGGAAGGAATCCTCAATAAACATTATACTGACACGTTCTCATCCAACGCGCTCATCCTTATCGTGGAAACCAGTGATCCTCTCAGCCCGCAGGTCCTCAGTTATATCGACGGGCTTGAACAGGATATAAACCAACAGGAAAATGTCGTCGGATCTGTGAGTATCGCGGATCTCCTGAAAAGTGCCAACGGGGGCATACTGCCGCAGTCTAAAGGCGAGATCGATCAAATTGTCGCCCGTATTCCTCCTGAAGTGAAAGAAACGGCAGTCCCGTCAAATGTCCTGACACTGGTACAGATCACCCTCTCACAGGGACTATCTGAGGATGCAAAAGGTGCTACCCTGAAAAATGTGGAATCCCTCATAGCAAACAACAGTACCGCCACCCGGGGTAAAGATCTCTGTTTCGGGAAGCGCGGCATTTCAGGAACAGATGAAAAAAGAGATGGGATCCTCCATGGGTGTGCTCATTGGCAGCGCAATGGTGCTGATGGTCATTGTCCTGGGCATATTGTTTTCCTATGCCAGTCACCGTTTCCTCCCCGTACTCTTTGTAGGTATAGGCCTGACGACCGCATTGGGTTTTATGGGGCTTGCCGGTATCCAGCTCAATATGGCGGTGCTCGGCGCTTTTCCGGTGATGATTGGTCTCGGTATCGATTACGGTATCCAGTTCCATGCCAGGCTGGATGAAGAAGCCCGGAAGGGATCCCTCGACAAAGCCGTGCAGGTAACGGTAACCCGTACCGGTCCTGCCGTCATGTACGCGATGCTTGCTACCTGTATGGGATTTATAGCGATGTTTATCTCGACGGTGCCCATGATCCGGTCATTCGGGCTCGTGGCGATGATAGGTGTCATGAGCTGCTTTATTATTTCGCTTATTGGCATACCAACGATTGCACACCTCCTCAATTACACGCCCAAACAACAAAAACCTGAGGTCTGTTATGCGGTTGGCGAAGAAGCGTGCGATTACATTCCCTCACAAACTCAAGGGGTTCCTAATAAAAGGGTAAAGAAAAAGAGTTCGTGGTCGTACGGCCAGTTCCTTACCGATATTTCCGTAAAAATTGCGAAAAATCCTCTACCCATCCTCCTGATTGCCGGGATGATCGCCCTGGTCGGTTTCCAGATCGATCCCCAGATCCCCATCGAGACAAGCGAGAACGCTTTTGTTCCCAGCGATATGCCCGGCAAAAGTCCAGATGGATAAAGTGACCGGCATCCTCGGCTCGACAAGCACTGCTGACTTCATTATCCAGGGAAATCGTGTCACTGACCTCGACACCGTACTATGGATGAAGAAATTCCAGGACTATGAGCTCACCCATCACACCGAACTTACCCGTGCGACGAGCATCGTTACCTACATCCTTGCGTATAACGGGGGTGTGATGCCCGAAGACCAGAACCAGCTCAATGCCGTGATTGATAAGATCCCGGCCGAGGTTAAAAAACCGTACCTGAGCGGTTCGATGGAAGGGGTCATCCGCTTCAGCACCATCAAACTGGAGATGAGCTCGATGGATGACCTCAAGGTCCAGATGGAAAAAGATATCAAATTCCTGCAGCCGCCGACAGGTATCACCCTTGCACCGGTAGGTTCTTTTTATCTTTTCACTTCCCTTATCAACGGACTTGTATCATCAAAAGAGGCGATGACCTTGCTCGGCTTTATCCTTGTCTTTGTGTTCCTCGCTCTCGTATACCGTCATGTCCAGGCAGTTACTCCGCTTGTACCGATTATTTTCATTGTCGGGTGGAACGCAGTGGCGATGTACGTGCTGGGAATCGCGTACACGCCACTCACGGCAACACTGGGATCCATGACCATCGGTGTTGCCGCTGAATATACGATCCTTGTGATGGAGCGATATGCAGAAGAGCAGGAGCGGTTGCATGACCACATCGCTGCAATCCAGGAAAGTGTGAACAAGATAGGTACAGCAATAACAATATCCGGGCTCGCAACCTTCTTCGGGTTCTCCGCACTCTGCCTTTCAAGTTTCCCTATCATCAGCAATTTCGGTATCACGACCCTGATAGCTGTCGGGTTCTCATTGATAGGTGCGATCATAATTATGCCTGCAATTCTTTCTGTGATGGGTGACCTGACAGAACGTCTGGAGCAGAGGAAGAAGCACTCCCGATAGAACCAGATTCTCCTCTGATTTTTTTAAGACCATGAAACCAAGAGATATTTACCCAAAGAGATTCGCACTCTAGAATAACAAACGGGAGCAGGGCAATGGACAGTCGTGCTGGAAGCAAAAAATCTTACAAAAAAGTATGGTGACGTGATCGCCGTCGACAACGTCTCGCCTGACGTGGAGAAGGGAGCACTGTTCGGACTGCTCGGCCCAAACGGTTCCGGGAAGACCACGATGATCAAAATGCTGACCGGGCAGACCCGGCCAACCAGCGGTTCAGCAACCGTTCTCGGGGTCGACGTAATCAAGGACCCGGTCGGTGTCCGCGGGCAGGTGGGGATCATCCCCGAACAGGAGACCCCGCCCAGTTTCCTCACCGCGATGGAGTACCTCGAGTTCGTCGCGGCGGTCCGGAAGATCCCGGACATTGAGACGAAGGCGGACTGGTGGTTCGATTTCCTCGATTTTGCCGACAAGAAGAATGTACTCTGCAAGGACCTCTCACGGGGCACCCGTCAGAAACTGATGTTTACGCAGGCCTTCATCCACGAGCCGGCGCTCGCGTTGATCGATGAGCCCCTGATCAACTTCGACCCGATCATGCAGGACGTTGTCAAGGATTACCTCGCGGGATATGTCAAAAAGGGTAAGACGATCTTCATCTCGACCCACATCCTCGAGGTTGCTGAGGAGATCTGCTCGGGGTTTGCGATCCTCCACAAGGGCACACTGCTCCACACCGGCCCCGTTGCCGAACTGACCGCACGGGGCGAACACCTGCCCTCCTTCTTCCTCTCGCTTGTCCGGAAGGATCGCCATGTTTGAGCTGTTCACCAACATGGTAAAAGAGGAGTGGCGGGTCCATTCCACGATGTTTGGCAGCCTCTCCTTTGCCCTCTTCCCGGTCATGATCTTCGGGATCGCGTTTATGGGGTCATTCCTCATCCCCCTGATGCGGACCACCCTCCCGGCCGGCAACCTCACGCTGATCGTCCACGCGAACTACCTGATGCTCGGGATCATGGTCGGCGGGTTCGGGCTGCTGGGCAACGAGGTGATGAACCGGCGATTCGGCCAGGCAAGCCTGCTTGCCTACTCTGCCCGGAGCCTCCCGCTCTCCGAGAAGTTCATCTTCCTCAACTTTGTCATCAAGGACACGGTCTATTACTTCTTCCTCTGGGTCCTGCCCTTTGGTTTCGGGTATATCCTGGCATCGCCGTTTACCGGTGTCCCCCTTGCAAGTGCCCTGCTCCTGCTTCTCACCCTGACGCTCTCGTTCCTCTTTGGCCTCTGCGGTGTCTTCTTCCTCTCGGCAGTCTATGCCCGCTCACGACCTGGTACTCTGGCTCGTCCTGCTGGCCCTTGGTGTTGGAGTGGGCGGTCTTGCGGCCATGACTGGCACGAACCCGGTGCTCTTTTTCCCGCCGCTGCTCCTCAACAGCGCGTTCACGTGGGCGAACTTCCTGATCTCCTGCGCCGTGCTCGCACTCCTCTTCGGGGTCGCGATCGTGCTGTTCAATCCTGAATCGGTGGGATCGGAGAAGATGTACAGGGACTCCTTTGCGCCCCTGATGCAGCGGTTTTCGTTCCTGCCAAACCCCCCGCTCGCCGCCAAAGATACCCTCGACCTGTACCGGAGCGGGAGCCTGGTCGGCCAGACGATCTTCTCGTTCCTCCTCCCCCTCGCGGTGATCTGGTTCTTCTTATCCCTGCTGGGCCCGTTCTTTCCGCCCCATGGCCTGCTCTTCATAGTTGCCATTACCACCGGTGTAATCGCGTCAACGATGTACACGTGGGTCACGATGTTCGACACCTTCGGGCCGTACGCCTGCCTGCCCGTTGCTGTCAGCACGCTGATCGCGAGCAAACTCACCACGTTTGCGATCCTCCAGGTGATACCGGCCGTCTTCATCGCGGCTGTTGCGACTCCTCTCCGGGGAAGCCGCGTATCTCATCCCTGCCGTTGTGCTCGGGATCTCGGTCTCGTTTTACGCGGTGGGTGTCATGGCCTGGCTCTGCGGGCTCTCCCCCAACGTGCTGGTGTACGATGTCAAAGTGCTCTTTGTGTACCTCATCCTTGTCGGCATTGTCCTGACAATCTTCACCGCGGTTGCCTTTGCAAACCCGTACTTTGCCCTCTTTGCAGTCATCCTCGCGATCCCGACGTGGCTGCTGGTACGGAAGGCAAAGGTTCGCTGGGATGCGGTGGACCCGGCAGGATTCTGAATTTTTTGGCTCTGGAGAATTCCTTTTACATTGATATGAAATTCAAGGTGCTGGTACGATGAAGGAGGGAACAGTGCCTGTCCCCCCATACCGCCCCTGCGCTTAGCGATGATGACGTAGCACCCGGGGGTTATCGCATCGGGGGAGCCACAGCGGTGGGGGCGGAGGCAAAGGCCGAAGCCCCCATGAGCGTCATTGATGAGGTTTCTGGATACATCGTACAGAAAAGTTAGCCGCCAGAATGAGACTATTTCCTAAAAAAGCACCCGCTCAATCTTCTGGACAAAATGATTGAAAAAATACACCCGATACTCCCTTGCCGCACAGAAACCGCTGCAAAAGAAAAATCCCGGTAAAAAAGAATGGTGTATCGTCAGCACGACCGGCTTTTGTATACCCTTATCTCTTGACATGACTGCCGTCACAGAACGGTTTATTATACGATTTTCCGCAGCGGCACAGGGTTACACGGTTCCGGATTTCATAGACATGACCATCAGACGATTCAACCGGAATACCGCCACGCACCCAGAGCGGGCCGTGTTCACTCCGTGGGGGATACTCTATGACCACGATGGATTTTTCAAATTCGGGTTCAAGTGCCTCTCCGCTCTTTTTATCCCAGACGACAAGCCGCCCGGACGGACAGTTTCCTGCCTCTTCAATCGCAATTTCCCTGGCCTCACTATTACCAGATTGCCGTGTTAGGTTCCAGATCCCCCCGGCGCGCATGCAAAACCGGGCGTGGACACACATACCATCGGCATCAGTCAGTGACAGGGTGGGCCCGTTAATTGTGTCTGCCCGGTTGAGATACGGCTCATCGTCAGCCGTTTCGGTTCCGTCAAAATGGGTTTTTGCATGGGTACCATCGCAGAAGGGTTTATTTTTCGACTTCCCGCACCGGCACAGGGCATACTGTTCCTTTAGGGGGTATGTCTCAACCTGGTGCCAGGTACTGCAGTATCCCTCTGCATCATTGAGGATCTCCTTTTTTATGAGGGGAATACCTCCTGAAACAATGTAGGGGCCGTTTTTACTCACCCGGATTCTCTTTGTATCATCCTGTCGGGAGGAGGGTTTTTCTTTTTTTGAAGACATGATGCACCAGCTATCCTTTTTTCTGGATTATTTTATACTGTTGTAATTCAGCTCCATACTGATCCTTTGGATCGTGACAACCGGGTTTTTTTATAATGAGGGAACGCCAGAAATGATCCACAGTTTATTGGTTCTCTTCTGTCTGGTGAGCCGGGCAGAAATTGCAGATGGAATAGAAAATCTCTTTTTCCTTGTCCCGGATAAGACAATAATAATCCCTGCCCCGCCGCTCAACGAAAAAACCACCGGGAAACGGCATACCCACCGGGTGTCCCGGTTCATCGAGGACAAACATGGTGAAAGCAGCTATCAGGTAATAGAAGAGTCGGTTCTTCGGATTCCGGAAATAAGGGTTGCGTTCGCTTGAATCATTCCACGCAAAAACACCCTCCGGGATCATCTCGCAGAATTTGAGGAAGGTTTCCCGGTCATGAATCACATCGTTCATCGAAAAAAAAGCCCGGGTATGGTGCAGGGCAAGGAGCTGGTGGTGTTTGCCAAAGAGCTGTTCGCGGAAATAGGGGCGGATCGATTCGCGGTAAGGTGAGGGAAGCTTATCAATCTCGCTGTTCAGCCTGCCCCCGATGATCTGGAGATCAAACATCGTGTAGCTCTGGATTTCATGGACCAGGAGGTTCCCCAGTTCTCCTTTGGTCCGGGCTGTTTTGAGTCGGACAACGATATCCCGTATCACCCTGCCTCTTTTTTCATGATGCTCGGGTCGGCTGGATTAATCCCGTCGTTTCCATGGACCCCGTACCTTATGCATTATTACAGTATCTCTCCCGTGCACAAAAACAGATAGGTATTCTATGGTGACGGGGTTTGTTTCCGGTTCTTTTTTATCGCCCTTCCGGGAACTGCACGGTGCCGGTAAAACTATTACAGACATGGTTTACGGATAGAGCAGATACTCCCCCTCGATCCTCACCTTTGCATTCCCCCCGAAAAATACACTGCGCTGCACCTTTGAAGCGTCACTTACCAGCCGGATGATATTAGGGCGCTCCCTGCTCCTGCCCTGCTCAATTCTGAGCATGCTGCCATCCCATATTCCGGCGTTCAGCAGGTAATACCCCAGTGCTGCATTGCCCGAACCCGTCGCGGGATCTTCAAGGTACCCGTAAATGGGGGCAAACACTCTTGAGCGGTAATGATTCTCATGCAGTGAGACATCCTCAGAAAAGACCAGAATAATTTCGATGCCGTTTGCAAGGCAGAACTCCCGCAGGTGTCTTCTGGTCAGGACGGAGTGACAGGAGGGTATCAAGCGAAGCAAGCGGAACGATCAGGGTTGCAAGCCCGGCATTGACCAGCATAATCCGGTTCTTTTCCGTTATTTCACCGGGCGGGAGTCTCAGGGCTGCAGCGATATCATCGCGGGTCAGGTCAAGGCTGAGAAACTGGGGCAGGGGTGCACTGATGAACACAGCATCTGCAGTTGTAATCTCATTTCGTACAAGAAGGTCACGTCCCTGCACACGAATACGGGCAATGGGATTTAGTGCACGTTCCGGATCGTTTTTTATGAGATCGTACATGACAGCGATCGTAGCGTGGCCGCAGAACGCAACTTCACGTTCTGAGGAGAAAAACCGGAGGCCGGTGTGCCCTTCATCGGGGTAGGCATAGACGACCTCACTGACAAAGCCGGCCAGTTCACGGGCGATCTGCTGCATCCCCTCAACCGACAGTGCATTCTCATCCGGCAGGTACACGCAACCAGCCGGGTTCCCGGTCGATTGTCCCTCGACAAACGCATCTATTTTTTTAAATCGGTAACGCTGCATAAAAACCACAACTCCCGGCTAGTGCGGACTTGCTCCCCTTATGATGAACCGGTCATGGCCGATATGGGCAGCCGGGCAGACAATGATTGCAATCATGGGCAATGAACCGGTATTTTCCAGTTGGTGGACTTCTCCCTCCTGCACGGTAAAACAATCCCCACTTCTCACATCGACAGATGTGTGCCATGCCACCACATCATCTGTTGTGGGGACACCGGTATGTATTTTTCCTACTCCGTGTACTATCTGGTAGATCTCGCGGCCGGCCCGGTGGTAATGGGCTGTAACACTACGGTGCGGTTCCAGTTCGGCCACATACAGGCCCATGTGGTCATCTCCCGTCACCTTCACGAGACGTATTCCAACGGCTGGATCGATACGGGCTGTCTTTACGAGTTCCCAAAAATTGTTGACCTTCGGTTGGGCGTTCATAGAACGTTCTATTGAGCATGTACATCCGCTGTTGATGTGTTTTCCGGTTCTGCTGCCTGAAAGTAGCAGCGCGGGTATGCACCAGTTTGAGGCTAAAGGACAGATTTTTGGCTCTGTAGAAACGGGCATGAACAGGGGTTCGCATCAGAACAATGAAAATCTAACTTTATACGAAGGACTCCCGCTTCAGGGCCTCTCCGAGGCACGGCAGGCAGGGGTTTTATGAATAGTTATTGATCCGCCGCGGGGGTGCCCCTTCGGGGGCGGCGGCATTCATCGTACCAGATAAATGGGGGTTAAAATCTCTGCGTCGTAGTCGAATACTACGATTTTCAACGGAAATGCACAATAATATGCTAAACGCTCACAGGGGTTACACCCCAGCCACTTTGGCTCCCCCGTATGCGATAATCCCCGAACAGTTATTACGTCGTCATCACTACTTGAGCGCAGGGGCAGCATGGGGGACAGGCATGGTCCCCTCCTGCATCCTGCCAGTATCCTACCATTGCTTTGATTTTCAAATCAGAGTAAAAGGAATTTAAAAAAGCCGAAGTTTTTATCATTTTTATTCCTCATGTGATGGAACCGGGCATTGTGTGCCATTTCCTTTCCGTCACCTGCCGCACAATTGGATAAATTTCTTAATCGGACAAGGAATTAATATGAAAAATCTGTATAACTATAAAAATGTCAACTATTCAATAAAGATAATGTTTAAATATTATTACAAATAATTAAGATTTACCAAAAAATACAAGGAGGTTTTACAAAAAAGACGGGTGCTTTCCTTCCACATACACAGCATTTACCAGAAACACAATCTGAGCCAGCCGACGCGAGAACGGCTGGCCGTTTCCTCCTGACATATGCACATAATCGATAGTACCTTTTTTCTCTCTTATTATTCCGGTTCCAGGATAACAATTAGGGTTACCCGATTGATCTCAGGATAACCAGATTCTCTAAAAAATCCACCATTTTCCCCATTTATTCCGGTAAATCACCGCTGATACCCGGATTATTTACACCTCAAGGGTCATTTGCCGGGCGTCGCACGTATCGAACGACGAGAGCCGGATGCCGAGAAGACGGATCTTGCCGGCCATCAAAAATGTCGCGGAGCAGGGTATGGGCACACGTGCGCACAGTGGCCGTATCACCCGTGTAATGCGGGAACGTCCGGGCTTTCGTCCTGGTGACAAAACCCTGGTACCGCACCTTCACCGTAACGGTCCTGCAGTGCAGGAATTCATCAGAAAGATTCCGGGTCACTTCTTCTGCCAGTGTATCCATCGTTGCAGCAATCAGCTGCACATCATCGGTATCGTCAGTAAACGTCGTTTCACGGGATACAGATTTCACACCCTCACGTTCTTCGACTTCACTCCTGTCAATACCGGCTGCAATATCCTGCAATGTAACCGCAGAACGCCCGAACCGTGCGATCAGCACCTGGATGTCGTACGCTGCAAGATCCCGGATGGTCCTGATGCCCATCTCGAAAAGAACCGCTTCGGACTTCTTCCCGATACCCGGAATCTTCCGCACCGGCATCGGTGCAAGGAATGAGAACAGGTTCTCCGGCTCAACAACGGTAAGGCCATCGGGTTTGTGCACATCAGAAGCGATCTTTGCCACCACTTTTGTCGGTGCAATACCGATCGAACAGGTCAGTCCGAGGTGCGTGAGGATAGTCGTCCTTGATCCGCACTGCAAGATCAGTTGCCGCAGGGAATGTCCCCAGTCGGCTCACATCCAGGAACGCCTCATCGATACTCACCTGCTGGAGAGGGAAACCATAGGCTTTCAGGATCGCCATAACATCAGCAGAAGCTTTGACATACCGGGGAAAATCCGGGGGAAGAAATACTGCATGCGGGCAGAGAACGAATGCCTGTGAGATGGGCATTGCTGACCGTATCCCAAATGCCCGTGCCTCATACGAGCAGGTCGCCACAACCCCCCGCCCCTTCCCCTGTTTCGGGTCAGCCCCGATGACAACGGGTTTTCCTCTGAGTTCCGGGCCGTGCCCGCATCTCAACAGAGGCATAGAAACTGTCCATGTCCAGGTGCAGGATGATCCGTTGTGATGTCCCCTGAACGATATCCGGCTCCATTACTCAACCTCTCCTTTGGTTACATTCCGGAAATCCTTGTCATGGTCATGGTGCGGTGCCGTGCAAAGTCACGGAACGTGCACTGCCGCTCGCGGAGGGTGCTCCTGAGCAGGTTCCCTCCTCAATAAACCGCTGCATTGGCAGGGTGAATTTTTCCGAGATGTGGGAAAGGGCTGAACGGATATCTTCAAACTCCTGTGCCGGCTGCCGCATTGCGCTCCGCACATTCTCCCGGACATTGAACACCCCCAGCGGTACATACCCGTGGAGTGCCTCCCGCAGGATAATTGCTCCTGCCTGTTTCTGTTCCTGTGCAAGCGCTTCGAGCACCGCCATCTTGCAGGAATAGTAGCACCCGCCAAGCGGAGAATATTCTGTTTTCTTTCTGGTTCCCTCATGGTCGGAGAATACCAGCTCCTCATTGCCCAGCACGTGGAGGAATGCTTCCGACCATTCGTACTGCCAGCCGGTCGGCATCAGGATGACCGCGTAATTGTTGTGGAGGCTGGAGAACTCGTGGACCCGCCACGTATCGATCACCGGGCATTTTTTCACATCCCTGAGAAGCCGGTCACCGATCATGGTGTCGCAGGCAGTGATCGACCACCGGGTGGGAACAAGGTGCCGCGCCCGGTCCCGCCCCATGGTCCCGACAGAGAATGCCTTCTGGATGCTGGAGAAGGGCACGCCCTTCCGGTGCAGGTCAATAACCGCATCCAGCAGATTTCAGGTCGGTATCGTAGTACACTTTCTCAAGGTTCCGGTCCCATCTTCCGCTCTCGATCTCAAACCGCTCGAGGGGGGCACTCGGCCCAAACGGGGTGTGTTCCTCGGAAAATGAGGTTCCGGTGGGACGCTCTGAAACGACACTTCGCTCTCGATAGAGGTATGCCGAAAGGGAGATCTCCTGGAGTTTTTCGACAAACCGGTTATCAAGATCAGCTGCGTTAACCCTGTGCTTGCCCCGGATCAGGTTGAGCCGGTACCCGATGATCTCTTCCTGGGTCTTGTGTCCGGAGATCCATGATTCGGGCATATCCATGATCGCCGTGTCACCGTGCAGAGGTGCAATCATCGGACCGGCATATACATCCGGGTAATTCCAGCTCCCGATAAACACCGATGGCGGTGAACTGCCCTCCAGCTCTTTTCCCACAGCCACTGATTTCATCTGCAGGGTAGATGCTGTCAGCTGTTTGAGATATGCCCCCTTGCCGATCATCGCTGATGAAAGAATCGATGAGTACTCTTATTAAGAGGTGAGGTGCGCAGGGAGAAAGTGAAAAGGCCGGCGTCAAACAAGGAAGAGACCCCACTCCTCGCATGAAAGGAGCTGGTCTCTCGTCATAAGGGGGTGAGAGAAGCCGCATTTCAGGAATGAGGGGATCGTTTCATCGGGGAGACGTTGGCACCCTCCATCTCACCCTCTGCCCATGCATACCGCTCCCGGATTGAGGGGAAGCTCCCTTTCCGTAATGGTGACAAAACCAAAATGGCTGTAGAACCCGGTAAGGTTTTTTACTGAATGCATAGAGAGGGTGTCATGCCCGCAAGCCTCAACCAGTCCCCCCATAACAGCATGTGAATACCCGTGACCGCGGTGAGCGGATGGGGTAAAAACAGCATCTACCTCAAACCCGTCCGTATGCTTCCGGCACCGCGCAACAGAGACAGCATCATCCTGGAAGAAAGCCGCAAATATGCGGTCAGTCCGCGGGTCACCCTTCGTCTCGTGATAATCTGTCCAGAGTGCTTCTGCAACAGGAAACTCTGCTGCGGGAAGTTCCCTGACGATTGTTCCGGTTAGGTTTCGTACACCACGAAGGCCCGCCATTGCCGGGTTTACTACAAGAGGGCGTACCGGGGCATCCTCACCTCTTCCCTCTATCCGGTATCCATCAGGAGGGACATGGATCACAAACCGTGCACCATTCCCTTCACTCCCGGTTTCCGTGATGGTCATACCCGTCACCCCGAGGATCTCCCGGCAGATGAATAACCCTATCCCGGCATGCCCCCCTTCGTCATATTCGAATATGCGCTGTTTTTTATCTGCCGGGATCCCGACACCATCATCTTCCAGCATGAGATCGAGCCCTTCATGGGTCTCGTGATACGTGACGACGAGGTTTTTTATTTTGATTCCATGACTGATCGCGTTTTCGGCAAGGTGAATAAGGACATCCTTAAAAAGAGGATCAGCATAAATTTCGAGTCTTTCCGTCCAGAACCTGACAGAAACGGATCCGGAGGAAAGGGCAACATTGCCTGATTCCAGTATCTGCTGGACACCCAGCCAGGCCGGAGGTGAGATTCCGAGATTTTTATAGGACTCGGTGAGGAAGAGCTGGCGGGATAAATTTAGTGCAAGCGCCCGTATCTGGTTAAAAAAAACCCGCGCTACGGTATCATCGCAGTGCGTATCAGCAGTTTCTACCGTTTCAACCATCTGGTCTACGGTGCGATGGAGATGATCGTGGGAAATGCGTGAAAGGAGTTTGAGTTTATCATTGACGGCCTTCAGTGCTTTCTCGGCATGGACACGACGGGTGATTTCTACAAACGTGATGATTACCCGCTTTTCCGGAAGTAAGGCTGCCGAGACAAGAACCGTTTCAGAACTTCCCTCCGGTAGCGAGAATACCGTCTCCATCGCATGGACAGCACCTTCCTGCCTGAGCTGTGAGAACAGCTCCTGTTCAAAGTCCCTGCTCCCAAATGAGGTAAGTGGCACCCCAATAAGATCAGAGGCCGTCCTGTGAAGGAGTTCGGAGGCTTTGTCATTCACTTCCTCAATGAGCCTCCCTTCTGCAGTATCTTTCAAAAGAATGCTTCCTGCCTCTGAATGGTAAAAGAGCCCCTGGTACAGGTCCTGGCGCTCACGGAGCCTGAAGGAGAGCCATGCAATAAGCCACCCAATTACAACCACAACGATGGTTCGGACAAGGGCCTCGATGATGGTGCTGGATGAGTCGCCTGCAACCAGGATAACCATCAGAAAATACGTCCCGCCGATGCATCCTGCAATGAAAAGGCCCCACTTCGGGTAACGATACGCGGCAAGCACCACCGGGATATAGAGAAGGTGAGGAAGCGCAACGGTAATACCGTTGAGGAGTCCCAAGAGGTTTAAAAACAGGGCCATGAAGGCTGATGCACCGATAAGGGCATCCCAGATGAGATCGCGTTTTGACAGGAGTGTCTGGCAGGTTCACAGGGAATTCTCTCCGGTTTCTTTTATGAGCCAGCCTGGTGCCAGCCAAAGATCTTCTCATCAATGGCGTTTTTATTCCGGCCATTGAAGGGTCTCCTGGCGGATGCTAACCACTGGTGAAGAAGGGTTGCCGGGCGAATTTATTATCATTCCTCTTCTTACTTTGACCGGGCCGGGTCTTTTTCACACGAACAATACATACATTCATTGTCCTTAACGTCATAGATATATAGATTAACGGAGTTGTCTGAATTAGACCCAATAATAAAGATGATGCTGATCCAAACGCAGTAAATGCGGACGGGACACCGGTTGTTCGCGTTCGCCTGCCCAAGAAATGGGCCAATGAACAGTTCGCTTTTGCAGACCTGATGATGGGGGCAAACCATATCCGCGTCCGCTGCTATGACGGGGTCACCCGCATGGGCAGGATCAAGGGGAAGATCAAAAAGCGGGTCTGGATCCGGGAAGGCGATATCCTGATTGTAACACCATGGTCTTTCCAGGATGAGAAGTGTGATATTATCTACCGCTACCTCCCCCCGCAGGCAGACTGGTTACGAAAGAACCGGTACCTCTGACAAAATCATCTTTTATTTGCAGTGCAGGTAATGCACGCTTGTCAGGTCCCCCTCAGGTTTTCATTGTTCTGATATACCGGGGTATGATGGGTATTCACCCCTGATTTTTTTTGAAAATAGTAATAAATACCCGTATTTTTAAAAAACATCTCTTTATAGTGTCATAAAAGAAATAGTATCTACCGTTATGCAGCCCACTGAAAAGAATATCAGAATAATTCGTGACAAGTTGAGCAGGATCGGCATCGGTGAGAAAAAAATGGATGACGAGACAATTCTCGCATCCTATGGCATCAACAAATTCGGCCAGTTGTGCGCCATTCCAAAAGTGATCCCTCCCGCCCAATAAAACGGGTACCCTTTTTTTTACTTCCTTACCGTGTAACCTGCGTTTATCAGAATCCGGGTTATCTTCTCATCCCATATCGCATCATCCGGCTCGTTTAAGGGATCGATACACACATTCCAGAGCCGGGTCAGGTCAGCATCATCAGAAAAAAACGCACGCTGGTACATGATTCTCCCGGCCCGTGATCCCCGTGGATTCAGGATGAGCAGGCGCCAGCACCCGTAATCCCTGCAGATTTCGGGGCGTGTGAGGTGAACCGTACAATATGCTTTCTTGTCTCCTGGTTGATACCTGAAAAAGGGGCATGCCTCCGGCTGTTTCCCGAAAAATGCTTTTGTCTGCAAAGAGATGGTGCTTGTCCTGATCGACAATGACCGCCGTTTTCTCCCCGGTATACTGGTTGTTGACCAGAAACTCAAATTCGCCATGAATTTCCTTTATGGTGTGAACCTGCCCCATGTGGTGGCAGCACTCACCACACTGCTGGCATTCAAATACCATGTCCTTTAGCCCCCGGATCACCGGATACTCTGCCAGATGGCGAGCACGAATTCGAGCGCAATCAGGATGATGATCACCCATTCGAGGAAGTTTGAGTGCTGGATACGGACCTCATCGGAAAGCATCGAGTAGTTTTCCCGGATCACATCGATCTTCCGGGTCACGCTCTCGCTCCACTGGCTGCTCCGCAGCACTTTTAAAGCCGTTGCATACACGCGGGCATAATAGACATCCTCGGTCACTTTGATCAGGTTGTCGACTTTTTCGATGATCTCGGAGATCTCTGCATACGTCTCCATCTGTTTTGCCATGATCGCATGATACTTGCGGCTCCGCCGGAACTGCTGAAAAACGGTCGGCATGTTCGATATCATCATACATCTTCTCCATCTCACGGGTCAGTTCCCGGTCATAGTACCGGAGTTCGAGCACCTGCACATTGGCAAACTCGATAAGGTCGATGATATCGGTCGGGCTCTCCGGGTTGCAGAGAAGGGCTGAATCCCAGGAGAGCATGGCGAGATCATCAATGGTATAACTCAGCGAATTTTTGATAATCTCCTCCCGCATCTGGGGCGAACTCTTGGTCTTTTCCCCGATTAGGAGCGGAACCGGATCGATCGAATCATCGCGGCGATCGGTCACGTAGACCGTGTAATCCTCAAAGAAATCAGGATCGATGGCGAAATTCTTGATATGCGGTTTGATGATCTCGCCGAGTGTCTTGAGATACTGGACATAGAATTCAGCAAGTCCTTCCTGCCCGGCAAACAGGAATGCGATCTCTTCGAGCGTGGAATAATCAGCATCCCGGTCCTCATACACAAAACAGAAACTGATTGCACCGATATCAAAGACCCGGGCAACCACCGAGAACTCAAATGGTCTTCCCTCCCGCTCCACCCGGATCGGGTGCATCTGGATCATGAGCGGCGGGTCCTCCATCATGATGGACTTGTGTTTGACCCGGACAAAACTGGTCCTTGCCGTAAAGTAATTCTGGGCGAGCGCCCGCTCGAGCCAGTCGATATCGATCTCCCTGCCGATATCATAAATCCGGTAAAAACGGAGCGTAATCATGGTGCTCTCCTTCCTGGATAGATCCTTTTATTGAGCAGCATTGTCGTTGAAGACGGATAATTATTACCAACGGTATTTATACCTTGTGATGCGAAGCAGAAATTAAGTGCTGCCGAAACGAACCATGAGATTCGAAGAACATGAGTAAACCTGCACTGAACGGAAAGGGTGCAATCCAGGATCCAGTAATTACCGAGTCACCAGCTGCAGCGCTCTTCCTGATACTTCCAGTATTATCAGGATTGACCATCTTTCAAAAATCTTTCGCGAGAAAAATCGTACGGTAACCGCTGTCGATGATATCACCCTCGATGTCAGGAGGGGAGAGATCTTTGGTCTTCTAGGCCCTAACGGTGCGGGAAAGAGTACGCTTATCCGGGTCCTGACTACCCTGCTCCGGCCGACAAGCGGTACTGCATGCGTCGACAACTATGATATTATCCGCGACCCTGAAAAGATCCGGAGTATTATCGGGGTCTGTCCGCAGAACAGTACGCTTGACGTCGAACTCACCGCGTATGACAACCTTGAATTTTACGGGAAACTGGTAAATGTTGACGACAGCATCCTGGACAGGACGGATATGGGAACTCCTCGAGATGACGGACCTGACTGACCGTGCCCATATGAAAGTCCAGACATTCTCCGGAGGCATGAGACGGAAACTGGAGATTGTCCGGGCTTTTATCCATCATCCCCTCATCCTGTTCCTTGATGAGCCGACCATCGGCCTTGACCCGGAAGCCCGTCGCGAAGTCTGGCAGCAGATCGCAAAACTGAACGAGGAAAAGACCACGATCATCCTGACCACGCACTACATGGACGAGGCCGAAAAACTCTGTAACCGCATCGCCTTTGTGGATAAAGGACGGCTTATTGCCCTGGATGATCTGGATAACCTGAAGCAATTAATTCCCGCAGGGGACCTGATTGAAATTGGGTTTGACACGGTCAATGAGGGATTGCTCCTGTTCTGCGGCAGAATACGCCATATCAATTCAGTTGAAGTAAAAGATCAAAAACTCATTATCTCTGCAAAAAACGGGAGAAAATTGTTGCCGGAAATTGTGGCAATCATTTGAAAAATTTTCCACTCCCATGACCTCCATCTCGATCCGATCCCCGTCGCTGGAAGATGTTTTCATCCACCTCACCGGGAAAAAACTGGATGATGGCGGAAACCATGAGAGCAGAAACCTGCACGCGGGGGCGATCGTCATGATACGGGGGCAGTCGCGATCTTCAAACGGGATTTCAAGAAATTCCTGAGTAACCCGTTTGTCGTCATCATGACCCTTATGATGCCGATCATGTACCTGGTCATTTTCGGCAATGCCTTTGGCGGGACGATCAGTCATATTCCGGTCGGCGGTTGTCCAGGAAGTACCCGCCCTATAATGATACCCCGCTTTTTACCAGTGCAGCGTATAGCACTCAATCATATTCCCCAGAAAGATGTCCGAAAAGTTGCTGGATGTCACGGTATACACGGATGAAACCGCAGCAAAAGCGGATCTTACAAAAGGAGTGTTGTCGGCAGTGGTCGTTTTCCCCTCAGCAGTATCCAATGATCATGCAGTCCGGCTGTATGTTGACAGTTCAAACCCCGTAATTCCTGCTCTTGTCGAATCGGCGGTACGTCGGGTTCTTTCAGCACTCGGGAGCAGACAACCCGGTTATAGTCAATAAAATTTACGGGGATATCAAATATATCCAGTTCTTCGGCGTCGGTGTCATCATGATGGCAATCTTTACCTCCACAATGTTTGGTGGCGGGATTGCGCTGATCAAGGACCGGGAAGCGGGAATCCATGAGGGTTACCTGGTCACCCCGGTGACAGCGCACAAGCATCATTGCGGGGATCATTTCCAGCGGTACATCAA